>NZ_JAQGJV010000015.1 GCF_028290435.1 Devosia sp.
CGCCCGCACCGCAAGTGCCGCGTGTCGATCCACACTGCCCGTCCGGGCATCGTGATCGGCAAGAAGGGCGCTGACATCGACAAGATCCGCGCCAAGGTGAAGAAGTTCACCGACAGCGAAGTGCACATCAACATCGTTGAAGTGCGCAAGCCGGAAACCGATGCGACGCTGGTTGCCCAGGGCATTGCCCAGCAGCTGGAACGCCGCGTGGCTTTCCGTCGCGCCATGAAGCGTTCGGTGCAGACCGCAATGCGCATGGGCGCAGGCGGCATCCGCGTGAACGTTGGTGGCCGTCTCGGTGGCGCCGACATCGCTCGTACCGAATGGTACCGCGAAGGTCGCGTTCCGCTGCACACGCTGCGTGCCGACATCGACTATGGTACTGCCGAAGCCGCGACCACCTACGGCATCATCGGTATCAAGGTCTGGATTTTCAAAGGCGAAGTGCTCGAGCACGATCCGATGGCCCACGAACGCCGTGCTACCGAAGGTGGCAATAGCGGCGGCGGCGAAGGTCAGCAGCGTGCTCCGCGGCCCGATCGCGACCGCGAACGCGCATAAGAAGGTTAGTTCATTATGCTGCAACCTAAGAAGACCAAGTTCCGCAAGGCCCACAAGGGCCGTATCCATGGCGTTGCCAAGGGTGGCACTGACCTGGCTTTCGGCCAGTATGCCCTCAAGGCAACTGAGCCAGAGCGCGTGACTGCTCGCCAGATCGAAGCGGCTCGCCGCGCGATCACCCGCGAAATGAAGCGCCAGGGTCGTGTCTGGATCCGCATTTTCCCAGACGTACCGGTTTCCAAGAAGCCGACCGAAGTACGTATGGGTAAGGGCAAGGGTTCGGTTGAACTCTGGGCCGCTCGCGTCAAGCCGGGCCGTATCGTATTCGAGATCGACGGCGTCCCTGAGGACGTTGCCAAGGAAGCCCTTCGCCTCGGCGCGATGAAGCTTCCGATCATGACGCGGGTTGTTACCCGCATTGCAGACTGAGGGGCGCGGTTATGACCACTGCCAAAGATGTGCGGGCCAAAACCCCGGATGAGCTGAAGGATCAGCTCGTTAGCCTGAAGAAAGAACAGTTCAACCTGCGTTTCCAGCGTGCTACCCAGCAGCTCGAAGCCCCGGCCCAGGTCAAGAAGGTCCGCCGCGATATCGCGCGGATCAAGACGATCCTGGCCGAGAAGAACGCAGCGAAGTAAGGAGCGGCGACCATGCCAAAACGCGTTCTACAGGGGACTGTTGTCTCCGACACCAATGAGAAGACGGTTGTGGTGCGCGTCGAGCGCCGCTTTACGCATCCCGTCATGAAGAAGGTTGTGCGCCGGTCCAAGAAGTACCATGCGCACGATGAAGCTAATGTGGCGAAGATCGGCGATATCGTGTGGATCGAAGAGTGCGCGCCAATTTCGAAGAACAAGCGCTGGACGCTTGTTCCGACTGCAGCAGCAGCGCCGTCGGCGTAAGATATAGGTCAAGATCGGCAGTTCCGGGGACGGTAGGTCGGTTTAACAAGAAGGCATCCAGTCATGATTCAGATGCAATCAAATCTCGACGTCGCGGATAATTCCGGCGCGCGTCGTGTCATGTGCATCAAGGTGCTGGGCGGTTCGCATCGCAAGTACGCGTCGGTTGGCGACATTATCGTTGTGTCGGTCAAGGATGCTATTCCGCGCGGCCGCGTTAAAAAGGGTCAGGTTATGAAGGCGGTCGTCGTACGCACCTCCTTCGATATCCGTCGCCCCGATGGCACGGTGATCCGTTTCGACAAGAACGCCGCGGTTCTGATTAACAATCAGAAAGAGCCGATCGGCACCCGTATCTTCGGACCAGTTCCACGCGAGCTTCGCGCCAAGAACCACATGAAGATCATCTCGCTCGCACCAGAGGTGCTGTAATGGCTGCCAAAATTAAGAAGGGCGATAAGGTCGTCGTCCTGACAGGCAAGGACAAAGGCAAGACTGGCCAGGTTCTTTCCGTCATTCCGACCGAAACCAAGGCGCTCGTGCAGGGTATCAACCTTGTCAAGCGCCACACCAAGCAGACCGCGTCGACCGATGCCGGCATCTTCACCAAAGAAGCGCCGATCCATCTGTCCAACATCGCGCTCGCCGATAAGGATGGCAAGGCCACTCGCGTCGGTTTCCAGATCAAGGACGGCGTCAAATCGCGCGTCGCCAAGTCGACCGGAGACGTGATCGATGGCTGATACAGTTTATATGCCTCGCCTTCGGGTCGAGTATGAAGAAAATATCCGCAAGGCTCTGACCGAGCAGTTCGGCTACAAGAATGTCATGGAGCTGCCCAAGCTCGACAAGATTGTGCTGAACATGGGCGTTGGCGAAGCCGTCAACGACACCAAGAAGGTCAAGACCGCTGCGGCCGATCTCGAAAAGATCGCCGGCCAGAAGCCTGTCATCACTCATGCCCGCAAGTCGATCGCCGGCTTCAAGGTGCGTGAAGACATGCCGCTGGGCGTCAAGGTGACCCTGCGCAAGCAGCGCATGTATGAATTCCTCGACCGTTTGGTGAACATCGCACTGCCGCGTGTTCGCGATTTCCGCGGTTTGAACCCGAATTCGTTCGATGGCCGTGGCAACTATGCTATGGGCATCAAGGAACACATCATTTTCCCGGAAATCAACTACGACCAGGTTGACCAGGTCTGGGGCATGGACATCGTCATAGCGACGACGGCCAAGAGTGATGACGAAGCGCGTGCGCTTCTCAAGGCTTTCAACTTCCCTTTCCGCACGTAAGCGGGCAGGGGAAGGCATAAGGATCAGGACATGGCCAAGACCAGCTCCATCGAAAAGAACAACAAGCGCAAGGCACTTGCCAAGCAGTATGCGCCCAAGCGCGCTGCTTTGAAGGCTCTGACCAAGGATCAGTCGATCCCGGCAGACCAGCGCTTCGCCGCCCAGCTCAAGCTGGCGGAACTGCCGCGCAACTCCGCCAAGGTCCGCGTTCGCAATCGTTGCGAAGTGTCCGGTCGCCCGCGCGGCTTCTACCGCAAGCTGAAACTGAGCCGCATCGCGCTGCGCCAGCTGGGCAATATGGGCGAGATCCCAGGCCTGGTTAAGTCGAGCTGGTAAGGAAAAAGACAGATGAGCTTTTCAGATCCCATCGGCGATATGCTGACCCGCATCCGTAATGCGCAGATGCGCCGTAAGAATTCCGTTTCGACGCCGGCTTCGACCCTTCGCGGTCGGGTGCTGGACGTTCTCCAGTCCGAGGGTTTTATCCGCGGCTACTCGGAGACCAAGTTCGAGAACGGCGCTGCCGAGTACGAGATTGAACTCAAGTACTCGGATAATGAAGCGGTTATCCGCACGATCGAGCGCGTTTCGCGTCCCGGCCGTCGCGTTTACGCTTCGGTGAAGAATATTCCGCAGGTTGCCAATGGCCTGGGTGTCTCGATCCTCTCCACCCCCAAGGGTGTGATGGCCGACCACGAAGCCAAGGCTGCCAACGTTGGTGGCGAGGTACTCTGCCGCGTCTTCTAATGAAGGCATGGTAAGACGATTACTCAAGGATAACTACGAATGTCACGTACAGGCAAACAGCCGGTAGCCCCGGTTAGCGGCGTTACGGTGACCATTAATGGTCGCACCGTTTCCGCCAAGGGCCCCAAGGGTGAACTGAGCATCGCGCTCATGGACGCCATCAATGTCGAGCAGACCGAAGCTGGTCTGGTTGTGTCGCCTGCGAACGACACCCGGTTTGCCAAGGCAGCCTGGGGCACCACGCGCGCTCTGATCCAGAACATGGTGACGGGCGTCAGCGCCGGGTTCGAACGCCGCCTGAACATCCAGGGCGTTGGTTATCGCGCTGCCCTTCAGGGCAAGGACATCAAGCTGTCGCTTGGGTTCAGCCACGAAGTGATCTATGAAGCCCCTCAGGGAATCACCCTTGCCGTGCCAGTGCCGACGGAAATCGTCATCACCGGCATCGACAAGCAGGCCGTCGGCCAGGTTGCGGCGAACATTCGTGCATGGCGCAAGCCAGAGCCCTACAAGGGCAAGGGCGTTCGCTATGCTGGCGAGTTCGTCTTCCGCAAAGAAGGCAAGAAGAAGTAAGGAGCGCCTGCAATGGCTATCAGTGCAAAGGGAGCGGATCGCCGCAAGGCCCGTGTCCGCAAGGCGCTCAAGGCTCGTGCCTTCGGTCGTCCGCGTCTGTCGGTTTTCCGTTCGGACAAGAATATCTACGCCCAGATCATCGACGATACGACAGGCCGTACGCTGGCCGCCGCATCGACGCTGGACAAGGACGTCAAGGCGTCGGTTGGCAACGGTGCTACCGCCGAGGCTGCTGCAGCGATTGGCAAGTTGATTGCCGAGCGCGGCTCCAAGGCCGGCGTTGCCGAAGTGATCTTCGATCGCGGCGCCTACATCTATCATGGCCGGGTCAAGGCCCTAGCAGACGCTGCCCGCGAGGGCGGCCTGCAGTTCTGATCCACGGCGCGAGAAAGAAGATACTATGAGCAGAGACGTTCAAGAACGCGATAGCGAATTTGTCGATCGCCTGGTCCACATCAATCGTGTGGCCAAGGTGGTCAAGGGTGGCCGTCGTTTTGGTTTCGCTGCGCTTGTCGTGGTCGGTGACCAGAAGGGCCGCGTTGGCTTTGGTCACGGTAAGGCCCGTGAAGTTCCAGAGGCAATCCGCAAGGCAACCGAACAGGCCAAGCGCCAGATGATCCGGGTGCCGCTGCGCGACGCCCGTACCCTGCACCACGACGTCACCGGACGTCACGGCGCTGGCAAGGTCATCCTGCGTGCCGCCGTTCCGGGTACCGGCATCATCGCCGGTGGTCCGATGCGCGCCGTGTTCGAGACGCTGGGCATCAACGACATCGTTGCCAAGTCGCAGGGGACTGCTAACCCCTACAACATGGTGCGGGCCACCTTCGATGCGCTCAAGCGCGTCGATAGCCCTCGCTCGGTTGCATCGCGTCGTGGCTTGAAGGTTTCGGAACTGCAAGCCCGTCGTGGCGAAACAGTCGAGGCTTGATCCGGTAACCCGGACGGAGAGATATCATGGCTGAACAAAAGACCCTCGTCGTGAAGCAGATCGGCTCGCCGATCCGCCGCGACAAAGTGCAGCGCGCGACCCTGATCGGTCTCGGGCTCAACAAGATGAACAAAGAGCGCGAGCTGATCGATACGCCCGAAGTGCGTGGCATGATCCGTAAGCTCCCGCATCTCGTCCGTGTTATCGGCGAGTAAGAAGGTAGCTTCGTAATGACCCGTTTGAACGAACTTCGCGACAATCCAGGCGCCAACAAGATCCGCATGCGGATCGGCCGTGGCATCGGCTCGGGCAAGGGCAAGACCGGCGGCCGTGGCGGCAAGGGCCAGACGGCACGCTCCGGCGTTGCCATCAACGGCTTCGAAGGCGGCCAGATGCCCCTTCACATGCGTATGCCAAAGCGCGGCTTCAATGCCCTGAACCCAGGGGATTGGAACGAGGTTCGCATCGACCGTATCCAGGCCTATATCGACAGCGGCAAGCTGGACATCAAGGGCGTGGTTGACGCCGCTGCCTTGATCGCTGCGCGCGTCATCCGTCGTCCCAAGGACGGCGTGCGCCTGATCGGCTCGGCTGGCTTCACGGCTAAGAATGTGACCTTCAAGGTCGACTATGCGACGGCCGGCGCGACTGCAGCTATTGAATCTGCCGGCGGCAAGCTCGATATCATCCCGACCAAGGCGACGTGGAAGAAGACTCCATACGCTGGTTAATTATCGGCACGGGCACATCCGGCCATTGGTTGGGTGTGCTCTTCTGGTTTGTTGCGTTGGGGATACAGATGCATCTGCATCCTGAAGCGCTCCGAGCGCACCTGGCCTTGAAGCCATAGGGAGCGATACATGGCGTCCGCAGCCGAGCAACTAGCTCGTAATCTGAATTTTTCGACATTCTCCAAGGCGAAAGCCCTGCAGCAGCGCATCTGGTTCACACTAGGCGCGCTGCTCGTCTATCGTCTGGGTACTTTCATTCCGGTTCCGGGTATAGACCCGGATGCTTTCCAGGCCACTTTCGAGCAGAGCCAGCAGGGCATCATCGGCATGTTCAACATGTTCTCCGGCGGTGCCGTGCAGCGCATGGCGATCTTTGCACTGAACCTCATTCCCTACATTACCGCGTCGATCGTGGTGCAGGTGATCGCCACGGCGTCGCCGCGTCTCGAAGCGATGAAGAAAGAGGGCGAAGCTGGCCGTCGCAAGATGAACCAGTATACCCGCTATCTGGCGGTCGTGTTCTGTGCCGTGCAGGCCTATGGCATTGCCATCGGGCTGGAAGCCAGCCAGGGCGTCGTGCTGCATCCGGGCTGGATGTTCCGTTTCACCACGGTCATTACCCTGGTCGGCGGCACCATGTTCCTGATGTGGCTGGGTGAACAGATCACTTCGCGCGGCGTCGGCAACGGTATTTCGCTTATCATTTTCGCCGGTATCGTCGCCAATCTGCCCACAACGCTGGTGCAGACGATGGAACTCAGCCGTACAGGTGCCTTGCCGGCTGCTGCTGGCATTTTCATTCTTGTGCTGGCTATCGTCGTGATCGCCGGTATCGTGTTCTTCGAACGCGCTCAGCGCCGGTTGCTGATCCAGTATCCGAAGCGCCAGGTTGGCAACAAGATGTTCCAGGGCGATACCTCGCACCTGCCGCTCAAGCTGAATACCTCGGGTGTTATCCCGGTGATTTTCGGCTCGTCCTTGCTGCTGCTGCCGGCGACCATCGCGTCGTTCGCTGCGCAGGGCAATGCGCCGGTGTGGTTGCAGACGGTGACGGCCATGCTCGGCCGTGGCCAGCCGCTCTATCTGACGCTGTTCGCCGTGTTCATCATCTTCTTCTCGTTCTTCTATACGGCCATCGTGTTCAATCCGCAGGAGACCGCGGATAACCTGAAGCGCTCCGGCGGCTTCATTCCGGGCGTGCGTCCGGGCGAACGCACGGCGGCGCATATCGACTATGTGCTGACGCGCATCACGGTTGTCGGCGCGCTCTACCTGACGGTCGTGGCCTTGATACCCGAGATCATCCACAACCAGCTGGCGGTCAGCCAGTTCATCGGTGGCACCTCGCTGCTGATCATGGTGACGGTGACGCTCGATACAGTGAGCCAGATCCAGAGCCATCTGATCGCGCAGCAGTATGAGGGGCTCGTTAAGAAGTCCCGTCTTGGTGGGGGAGGTAAGCGTCGATGAGGTTGATCCTGCTGGGACCGCCGGGAGCGGGGAAGGGTACGCAGGCCAAGATTCTGGTCGAAGCTTACGGTATTCCCCAACTGTCGACTGGCGACATCTTGCGGTCGGCCATCGAGGCGAAGACGGAGATGGGCCTGGCGGCCAAGGCCGTCATGGACCGTGGTGACCTGGTCTCCAACGATATCGTCAACGGTATCGTCTCGGAACGTCTCGATGCCGCTGATTGCCATAACGGGTTTATCCTTGACGGCTTTCCGCGCACGATTGCCCAGGCCGAGGCGCTCGACGAAATGCTCGAGCAAAAGGGCATGCAGCTCAACGCTGTGATCGAGATGACGGCGAATGCCGAGGTCCTGGTCGAACGCGTGATCAACCGGGCCAAGGAAAGCAACCGCCCGGACGATCATCCGGACGTCATTCGCAAGCGGCTCGAAGTGTACAATCGCGATACGGCGCCGCTGGTGGACTACTACCGCCAGCATGGGCTGGTCAAAACGGTAGACGGCATGGCACCGGTCGAGCAGGTAACTGCTGCGATCAAGGCAGCCATCGAAAACTGAAAGCTTTGGATTGGCCGGGGCAGTTGACACTGCCCTGTCTTATCCTTATGAACCGCACCAGTCTCATGGATTATTGGGCTGGATTCGGTTCCTCACGCAGGTTGGGGGTCGAAATCCGGTCCCTTGTTGTTTAAGGACACCGCCGTGATGGCAGGTGTTGAATGAAGGAGAGCAGACGTGGCCCGTATTGCTGGCGTCAATATCCCGACGAATAAGCGCGTTGTCATCGCGCTGCAGTATATCCACGGGATCGGCGACAAGTTCGCCGAGGATATCTGCACCAAGGTTGGCATTCCGGCCGATCGTCGTGTCAACGAGTTGACCGACGCGGAAGTGATCCAGATCCGTGAAGCCATCGACCGCGACTACGTCGTGGAAGGTGACCTTCGCCGCAATGTGGCGATGAATATCAAGCGGCTGATGGATCTGGGCAACTACCGTGGCCTTCGCCACCGTCGTGGCCTGCCGGTTCGTGGTCAGCGTACCCACACCAATGCTCGTACCCGCAAGGGCCCGGCGAAGGCGATCGCTGGCAAGAAGAAGTAAGAACCCGCTTCGGGTTCTTCGATGTAGCTGCTGGGGCTGGATGGCTAACGGCAGCGCCGATATCGAATAGAGGAATTACATGGCTAAGACTGAAACGACTCGCGTTAAGCGCAAGGAACGTAAGAATATCACGTCGGGTGTTGCCCACGTGAACGCCTCTTTCAACAACACGATGATCACCATCGCCGACATGCAGGGCAACACGATTTCGTGGTCCTCGTCGGGCGTGATGGGGTTCAAGGGTTCGCGTAAGTCGACCCCTTATGCCGCTCAGGTTGCTGCTGAAGACGCCGCCAAGAAGGCCCAGGAACATGGCATGAAGACCCTTGAGGTCGAAGTACGCGGTCCTGGTTCGGGCCGCGAATCGGCACTCCGGGCGTTGCAGGCGGCTGGGTTCAACGTCACCTCGATCCGCGACGTGACCTCGATCCCGCACAATGGCTGCCGTCCGCGCAAGCGGCGCCGCGTCTAATCTAGACGGTTTAGAAGCTCCCGGCCGCGCGGCCGGGAGTCTTATTGCGTTTGCGGCGGAGCGGCCTGGGCGAGGCCGCGATTTTGAAAGGACACAACCTGTGACGATCCAGAGGAACTGGCAAGAACTGATTAAGCCGACCAAGCTGGAGATTGTTTCGGGCAGCGATAACGCGCGCGTGGCCTCGGTTGTTGCCGAGCCGCTTGAGCGCGGTTACGGGCTTACCCTGGGTAACGCTCTTCGTCGCGTGCTGCTGTCGTCGCTTCAGGGCGCCGCAGTGACTGCAATCCAGATTGACGGCATCTTGCATGAATTCTCGTCGCTTCCGGGCGTGCGTGAAGACATGACCGATCTCGTGCTCAACGTGAAAGAAATCGCGTTGAAGATGGGCGGCGAAGGCCCCAAGCGCCTGCAGCTCTCCAAATCCGGCCCCGCGGCCGTGACTGCCGGCGACATCAAGGTCACCGGCGACATCGAAGTGCTGAACCCTGAGCTCGTCATCTGTCATCTTGATGACGGCGCCGAGATCAATATCGAGTTTACGGTCGACACCGGCAAGGGCTACGTCCCGGCCGACAAGAACCGTCCGGAAGACGCTCCGATCGGCTATATCCCGGTCGATGCGTTGTTCTCGCCGGTTCGCCGCGTTTCCTACAAGGTCGATGCGACCCGTGCGGGTGAGAGCCTGGACAAGGACAAGCTGACCCTGCAGGTCGAAACCAATGGCGCAATCTCGCCGGATGACGCCGTGGCTTATGCTGCGCGTATCCTGCAGGACCAGCTGTCGGTGTTCGTGAACTTCGAAGAGCCCAGCAAGGAAAAGACGCAGGATTCCGTTCCGGAACTGGCGTTCAACCCGGCACTGCTCAAGAAGGTCGACGAGCTCGAGCTTTCGGTGCGTTCGGCCAATTGCCTCAAGAACGACAACATCGTCTATATCGGCGACCTGATCCAGAAGACGGAAGCCGAGATGCTGCGGACCCCGAATTTCGGCCGCAAGTCGCTCAACGAAATCAAAGAAGTGCTCGCGCAGATGGGCCTTCATCTCGGAATGGACGTTGCCAATTGGCCACCCGAGAATATCGATGACCTCGCCAAGCGCTACGAAGATCATTATTGATCCCGCGCTGCCAAGCACTTTAGGAGACAACCATGCGCCACGGTAATTCAGGCCGCAAACTTAACCGGACTGCCAGCCATCGCAAGGCAATGTTCGCCAATATGTCCGCCGCGCTGATCAAGCACGAGCAGATCGTCACGACCTTGCCCAAGGCCAAGGAACTGCGTCCGATCGTCGAGAAGCTGATCACGCTGGGCAAGCGCGGCGACCTGCATGCTCGCCGCCAGGCCATCGCGCAGATGCGCGATGAGGGCCAGGTGGCCAAGCTGTTCGCAGTCCTCGGGCCGCGCTACCAGGAACGTCAGGGCGGCTATATCCGTATCCTGAAGGCCGGTTTCCGCTACGGCGACAACGCGCCGCTGGCAGTGATCGAGTTCGTCGATCGCGACGTCAATGCCAAGGGCCTCGATAGCGGTCCAGTGTTCACGCGCGAAGACGAAGACGAGTCCGTCGCAGCGTAAGACTGCTTCGACTTGACGGAATGATTTTGGGCGGCCACGGATAATCCGCGGCCGCTTTTTGTTGTGCTTGGCCATCATTGCTTTGGGGGATGCGATGGCGGGCAAAGGACTGGTTCTGGTCACGGGCGCGAGCGGGTTTGTTGGCAAATGGACCGTGATCGAACTTCTCCGCGCCGGCCATTCGGTGCGCGGCACTGTTCGGTCGGCCGCAAAGGCCGAGGCCGTGCGCAGGGCGGCGGCCCGGGCGCTGGGCGGCGACGATCGGCTACAATTTTGCACATGTGATCTGATGGACGATGCGGGCTGGGCCGATGCCATGGTGGGCGTCGACGCGGTAATGCATGTGGCGGCGCAAATCCTCGCCATCGAGCCCAGGGATCCCAATGTGGTGATCGGGCCGGCGGTCGGAGGCACGCGCCGGGTGCTGCGCTTCGCGGCCGAGGCCGGGATCAAGCGGGTGATCCTGACCTCGTCGATCGCCACGGTCGGCTACGGGCAGGGCCACACCAGCGGCAAGCGCATCTATACCGAAGAGCATTTCACCAAACTTGAGGGCATGAAGTTTACCTGGGCCTATTGCATCGGCAAGACCAGGGCCGAGCAGGTGGCCTGGGCGTTCGCCAAGGAAAAGGGCCTTGAGCTGACCACGATCCATCCCGGCGCCATTCTTGGACCAGCAGTTGATGACGACGCCAGCATCTCGCTGGGGATGGTCTCGGGGCTGCTGGAAGGCACGACACCGGCCATGCCCAGCAATGGATTCCCATCGTCGATGTGCGCGACGTGGCGGCAATGCATGTGGCTGCGCTGGAGCGACCGGATTCGGCGGGACAGCGCTACCTCGCCACCTCGGATTATGTCCCGTTTCCCGAAGTCGCCAATATCCTGCGCGCGGCGTATCCAGAGCGGTTGGTCACGTCCAAGTCCGTGCCAGACTGGATCATCAAGCTGCTCGCCTGCTTTGGTGGGCCGACCCGGCAGATCATCAACGACATCGGCAACGAGAAGCACTTTGACCGCAGCAAGGGCGAGATGCTGCTCGGCCGGGCCTTCATTTCGGGCAAGGAGGCCATTCTGGCGAGCGCGGAAAGTTTGATCGCGCTCAATCTGCTAAAGCCTAAACGCCAGCGTTAGTCGGCGTTCCCGCAGTCCCGCGCGGCGTCGGCGAATGTGCCAAAGCGCCATGTCCCGCATCCCTGAATCTTGAAGTTTCCGTGTTTGAGACGTTGCTCGGCGTGGTTTCCAGTGAAGGCTTTTGAGGCGATGTATTGGGGTTGACCTTCCCATGATTGGAACGCCCACCCTCATGGAATCGTCGAACCTCAATGGAACATTTCATGTCTACAGCAACGAAGACCTATGCCCGCAGAACCCGATGGTGGGCGCTTGGCCTCATCGCCACTGCACAGTTCATGGTTATCATGGACACCTCGATCATCGGCGTCGCACTGCCTCAGATGCAGGCTGATCTCGGTTTCACACAGCACAACCTGTCCTGGGTCTTTAACGCCTACGTGGTCGTTTTTGGTGGCCTGCTTCTGCTTGGAGGTCGCATGTCCGACCTGTTCGGTGCGCGGAAAATGTTCGGTGGCGGCTGGTTCATCCTGCTCGTAGGCTCGCTGGTTGCGGGTCTCGCCGGCAATGTCGGGGTCGAACTCGCTGGCCGTGCGGTCCAGGGTATCGGCGCTGCCTTGATCGCACCATCAGCGCTTACCTTGCTGATGATGCTGTTTGGCGCCAACCCCAAGGAATTGACCAGGGCGCTTGCGCTCTACGGCGCAGCGGCGCCGGCCGGCGGCACTGCGGGCGTGTTTCTCGGCGGCGTGATCACCGAGTACATCTCGTGGCCGTGGGTGTTTTTCATCAACATACCGATCGCGGTTATCGCCATCATTGGCGCAAGGGTGCTGATGCCAGCGGGGACGAGGAACGGCCGTGGGTCGATCGACATCTTCGGAGCGCTCACGGTGACCCTTGGTCTCGGCGCTGCTGTCTATGGCGTCGTCCGGGCCCCAGAGGTGGGTTGGGGATCGGGCGAGACCTGGATCGCCTTGGGTATCGCTGCCGTCTTGCTCATTGCGTTCGTGATCGCCCAGACTGTCCGGCGCGAGCCGCTGATGCGGCTGTCGATCCTGGGCACGCCGAACCTTGGGGCGGCGAACCTGGCACAGATGTTGCTCGCCGGCGCGTGGATTCCGATGTGGTTTTTCCTCAACCTCTACCTTCAGCAGGTCTTGGGCTACACGGCATTTCCGTCCGGAGCGGCGCTGTTGCCGATGACGATCCTGACCATGATCGCGATGGTGGTGCTAGCGCCATGGGTGATAGCGCGTTTTGGAACCAAGACGCCGATCGTTGTCGGCTTGTTGCTGCTGGCACTCGGCATGGGCTGGCTGTCACTGGTTCAACCAGATGGAAACTACTGGGTCGATGTTCTCCCGGCCTCCCTGTTGGCAGCGCTCGGTATGTCGCTGGCCTTTATCCCTTCGCTCGGCACCGCGATCTCGGCGGCACGGCCGGAAGAGGGCGGGTTGGCTGCCGGCATCGTCAACACCAGCTATCAGGTTGGTTCCGCCTTGGGGCTGGCCGCGATGACGGCGGTTGCTGCCGCTTACGGTGCCGATCAACTCGGAAATGCGGCCGCGCTCACCAATGGGTTCTCGACCGCCTTCCTCGGCGCAGGCGGGATCGCGCTTGTCGGCGCCATTCTGGCGCTGCTCACGATACGATCCCGACCGATTGCCTGACGTCTGGGCGCCAGATCGGTGTTCTCTAAAACGACCTCAATGGAAGACCTCGTGGCCCAGCGGCCATGAGGTCTTTACGATTGAGGCCCCAAGCCGTGTAGGCGGCCTGGAGTTCTTTCATTGAATCGAACTGAACCATGGGAAGACCGGTGGCGCGCAACAGAGCGATGTCGCGTTGGCGCTTGCGCGGCTGCTCGATGAGAATGAAGTTGATCATATCCCATTTGAGGCTGTCCTGGGCGCCGGCTAGCATGCCGTGGCGTTCCTGCTCGAACAGGGTGCGACGCAGATAGCGGCCGAACGCCGTCCAGCGATCGGTGCCGAGCAGGATGATGCCGGTGGCGCGGGTCACGCGCTGCTGCAGCAGGCTCATGTAGTTGCCCTCGATCACCCAGCGCTCTGTTTCTATCGCTTCGGCATGGGCGGCTTCGAATTCCGATTGCGGACGCATGACCCAGTCGGTGTGCGGCTGGTGGCGCAGGATATCGAGGAAGATTGCTTCGGCGCCGATATGGGCAGCGATGGCGGCAGTCAGGGTCGATTTGCCGGCATTGGATGGGCCGCAGACGCAGATACGCGGCCCGAAGCTTTCGAGAGGCGGGACAGTGAGCATTTTCAGTTCCGATATGTTTGAGGGGATCGGGGTGGAAAAGGCGAATAATGGTCGGCGGAGGCACCAATGAAAAAGGCCGCTCCCTTAGGAGCAGCCCATATTCGGATTGGGGACGGGCGCTATAGGCCCGAACAGCTATGCTGGCAAGCCGAGCTTACTCCGGCTGCACGTCCTTGCCGGTATAGACCTCGTCGACCCAGAACTGGTCGCGGCGGTCGAAGCCGTTGAACGGGGTCAGCGAGGCCTGGGTGTAGGCGCCCATCAGGCCGAACTCGATCCAGTCGTCCTCATCGATATCGGACGGCAAGGTGAAGGTCTGCGGCAGCACGTCATAGCTGTCGCAGGTGGGGCCCCAGACAGTGAATTCGGAGAATTCGGCGTCATTGTCATGCACGCGGGCGCCGCGCCAGACGCGGACCGGCGGGGTGAAGTGCATGAACTTGACTTCCATCAAGCTGCCATAGGCCCCGTCATTGACATAGACCGACTGGCCGCCACGCTGATGCTTTACGCGCAGCAACAGCGATGTGGACGAGGTCACGAGGGCACGGCCGGGCTCGATGATCAGCTCGGGCTTGCGCTTTTCGCCGAAGTGATCGTTGACGGCGGTCGCGATGGTTTCGAAGTAATAGTCCATCGGCGGGGCTTCGCTGGTCGGGTAGGGGGCCGGATAGCCGCCGCCGATATTGAGGCGCTTCAGCTCGATGCCGGCTTCCTCGACGATGCGGGCGGCCGCGGCGATATGGCGCTCATAGGCATAGGCGTCTTCGCACTGGCTACCGACGTGGAAGCAGAGGCTGGGCGTGTAGCCCATCTGGTCGACCATGGTGGCGATTTCGGCCGCGCCCTGTTCCATGACGCCAAACTTGATGCCGAAATCGTAGGATTTCAGCGCCTTGCCGGCCTTGAAACGGGTGGTGACCTCGACATCGCGCGAGGGCGAGACCACGGCGGCGAGCTGGTCGAGCTGCTGGGGATGGTCGATGGTGAAGGAGCGGACGCCGAACTCTTCATAAGCGCGGGCGATCTCGCGCTTGTTCTTGATCGGGTTGTTGTAATGCATCACGGCGCCGGGCGCGTTGTCGCGCACCAGTTCCATTTCGGTATTGGAGGCGACGTCGAAGGCCTTGAGGCCTTCGCGGTGCAGCTGGGCGATGATGTGGGGCGAGGGATTGCATTTGACGGCATAGGTCAGCAGCCCGTCAAAACCCTTCTTGAAGACCTTTGTGGCCTTGTGCAGCTCACGTTCGGAGAACAGGAAGGCCGGGAAATCCGGGGCTTCCGCCGCGATCAGGGCGGAGGTGTTCGGGAACACGTGGTTCGGCTCGTCTGTCATGGACATCTTGCCTTTCTGGGGCTGCAAAAAGCGGTGAGAAGAGCGCTGCATATAGGGCCGCATGCCCCCTCACGCAAACGTTTATTTATGACGATTTTGTAGGGTTCGAATGACACCTTAATGGCGCCGGAATCGGGGCGTTCTGCTGCGGAAATGTTAGCGTTCGGTTGCCCCCGAACGTATCAATCCGGAGGTTGGTCCGATGACACCGCGCAGTTTGGCTTTGGCAATTGGCGCTCTTGCAGTTCTGGCTATTGGTGGCACGCTGGCGCTGGTACCGCTGACCACGCGCAACGAGACCCTGGCGGCAGCCATAGCACCGGACGTGGCGGTTCCGTCCAGCGATACGCAGGTCAAACTGAGCTTCGCGCCGGTGGTCAAGGCCGTGGCGCCGTCGGTGGTCAATGTCTATGCGACCACGATCGAGCAGCAATCCAGTTCGCCCTTTGCTAATGATCCGTTCTTCCAGCGGTTTTTCGGCGGGCAGGGCCAGTTCCAGTCGCGGCCGCGGGAGTCCCAATCGCTGGGCTCCGGAGTGATCGTGGATGCCTCCGGCATGATCCTGACCAACCGTCACGTGATCGAGGGGGCGACCGATGTGCGCATCGCGCTGTCGGATGGCCGGGAGTTCGCGGTCGACGTGGCGGTCGAGGATGCGCAGACGGACCTGGCTGTGCTCAAGATCCGCGATCCCAAGGGCGCGACTTTCCCGGCGATCACTTTCGCCGATTCCGATGCGCTGCAGGTCGGCGACCTGGTGCTGGCGATCGGCAATCCGTTCGGGGTGGGCCAGACGGTCACCAGCGGCATAGTCTCGGGTCTGGCGCGCACCGGAGTGGAAAGCTCGGACTACGAGTTCTTCATCCAGACCGACGCCGCGATCAATCCGGGCAATTCGGGTGGAGCGCTGGTCGATCTGGACGGACATCTGGTGGGCATCAATACGGCGATCTATTCGCAAACCGGCGGTTCGGTGGGGATCGGCTTTGCCATCCCGGCCAATATGGCGCGGCTGGTTGCTGATGCCGGGGTCCGCGGCGGCGCGATCGTGCGGCCGTGGTTCGGCGCCAAGATGCAGGCGGTCAATTCCGATATCGCCAGCAGCCTGGGCATGGTGGCGCCGCATGGTGCGCTGATCACCGAGGTGGCGCCGGATGGGCCTGCGGCCAAGGCCGGGTTTGCCTCGGGCGATGTGATCCTGTCGGTCGATGGCGTGGCGATCGACGATCCCAGCGCCTTCAACTTCCGGCTGGCCACCAAGCCCATCGGCAAGGCCACGACATTGCAACGGCTGCGCAGCAGCAAGACTGACGACGTGCCGTTCAATGTCGAGGCTGCGCCGGTGCCGACGCCGGATATGCTGGCGACCATCAATGGCGATTCACGGTTTTCGGGCACCACAGTGCGGCAGATCACGCCGGACCTCGCCGAGGCCAAGGGGCTGCCTTACGACGCCAAGGGCGTGATCGTGACTGTGGTGGCGAAGGGGTCGCCGGCGGACCAGATGGGCCTGCAGGTTGACGATGTCCTGATGACGCTGAACGATGCGGCGATGGATACGGCCAAGACCTTCGAGCAGACCGCGTCCCAGCGCGTGCGCACATGGCAGGTGACGTTGGAGCGTAGCGGGCAGGTGTTGCGCAGCATTGTGAGTGGCTAGGCGGGCCTAGGCCGGCAGGCTGCTCTCGAACCCCCACCCAACCTCCCCGGAGTCTGCCGACGAGTAAGGGTGAATTGAGTTCAACAGCGTGAATTGAACTCCATCCCGCCCCGCGAGTGGAGCGGTCACCTCCCCCTTGATGGGGGAGGGCTAGGGTGGGGGTGTCGTTTAGCCACAATCCATCGGCGCCACCGTCCCCTCCCTTGCGGCACGTTCCGCCCCCACCCACTGTCCTTCCCGCGGGCTTGACCCGCGGGCCACGATCAGCGCGCACCATGGCCAGTGTTTGCGGAGAGCGCCCCGCGGGTCAAGCCCGCGGGAAGAACCGTGGGGGTGGAGTGCCTGGATGATCACAAGCCCATCTGACTTATCGGCGTTCCCCATCTTTTCCCCACCACCAATTCCAGCGCTATCCTCACCCCCGATATCTCCACAATGGCTGCGGGTTCGCGACGAACGGCCGTGGGGAGTTTGGTGGGAGGGGAATGCGGTCGCGCGATCCCTGGGCCAGCGCGACGTTCGTCTCCTGAGACAATGGAGGCCACGTTCGGGCGGCCAGAAACCCCATCGCATGCGGCGAGGCGCTGTCTCGCTTACTACAAAACCCATGAGGCACGTCCCGCCGCATGCCGCAGTCTTTCCAAAACCGTGAGCCGCTCGGGCCGCACGGCGTTTCGTCATGACCGCCGGTGAAACTTGCATCTCCGCTTTATCGGGGATCACTGCGAAGTTGACGCCCGAGAACGGTGTATGCGCTTGAGCAGTCTGATAGAATGCGGCCATGACCGACCTGTTTTCCGCCGACCCCATCGATAGTGACACCGCGCGACCGCTGGCCGACCAATTGCGGCCGCGGGTACTGGATGAGGTGATCGGGCAGACCCATCTGTTGGGGCCCGATGGCACACTGCGGCGGATGATCGCTTCGGGGCGGCTGGGGTCGCTGATCCTGTGGGGACCGCCGGGCACCGGCAAGACCACCGTGGCGCGGCTGCTGGCCGACCAGATCGGCTATCGGTTCGAGCAGATATCGGCGGTGTTTTCCGGCGTCGCCGATCTCAAAAAGGTGTTCGAGAAGGCGCGGTTCGAGCGGCTGTCAGGCCACAAGACGCTGCTGTTCGTCGATGAAATCCATCGGTTCAATCGAGCGCAGCAGGATGGCTTCCTGCCGGTGATGGAAGACGGCACCGTAGTGCTGGTGGGCGCGACGACAGAAAATCCGTCGTTCGAACTCAACGCCGCTTTGCTGTCGCGCAGTCAGGTTTTGCGGTTCGAGTCGTTGTCGCTGGAAGACCTGGGCCTGCTGGTCGAGCGGGCGGAGGAACTGACTGGCGAGGCGCTGCCACTCAACGATGAGGCGCGCGCAACGCTACTGACATTGGCCGATGGCGACGGCCGGGCGCTGCTGGGACTGGTCGAGGAAGTGCTGTCCTCCGCCAAGCCGGGCGAGGTGCTGGATGGGCAGGCGCTGCTGACCGTGGTGCAGCGCCGCGCGCCGATCTACGACAAGGCGCAGGACGGGCACTACAACCTGATTTCGGCCCTGCACAAGACGGTGCGCGGCTCGGACCCCGATGCGGCTCTCTATTACTTTGCGCGCATGCTCGATGCCGGTGAGGATCCGCTGTTCCTGGCCCGACGGCTGATCCGCATGGCGGTCGAGGATATTGGCTTGGCTGACCCCCAGGCCTTGCCGCAGGCCGTTGCCGGGCGAGACGCCTACCAGATGCTGGGATCGCCCGAGGGCGAGTTGGCGCTGGCGCAGGTTGTCGTCTATCTGGCGCTCGCCCCCAAGTCGAACGCGGTCTACACCGCCTTCAAGGGCGCCACGAGTGTTGCCAAGGCGACGGGCTCGCCGATGCCGCCCATGGTCATCCTCAATGCGCCGACCAAGCTCATGAAGGGCTCTGGCTACGGCGACGGCTATCAATACGACCACGACACGCCAGAGGGTTTTTCGGGCCAGGAATACTTCCCCGAAAAGATCGGTCG
Source organism: Devosia sp. (assembly GCF_028290435.1). GTDB lineage: Bacteria > Pseudomonadota > Alphaproteobacteria > Rhizobiales > Devosiaceae > Devosia. The sequence goes on from NZ_JAQGJV010000015.1 coordinate 18,716, forward strand.
CCAGAAATTCTACGAGCCGGTGGAGCGCGGATTCGAGCGGGAATATCGCAAGCGGATCGAATATTTCGAACGGTTGCGGGCGGAAAAGCGCGGCGGGGGCGAGTAATGGTTGGCGTGGTATTGGTGGGCGTCGGCGGGGGTATCGGCGCCATGGCTCGCTACGGGGCATCAATCTTGGTAGGCCGTCTGTGGCCATCCGGCTTTCCATTAGCGACGCTGCTCATCAACATTATCGGCTCGCTGGCCATGGGGCTCTTGGTCGGCTGGATGGCCAAGGCCATGCCGAGCTGGGCACCTGAAGGGCGGCTATTCCTCGCGGTCGGCGTGCTGGGCGGGTTCACCACGTTTTCCTCGTTTTCGCTGGATACGATTGCCTTGATCGAGCGCGGCGAAATCGGGCAGGCGGGCACCTATGTGGTGTTGTCGGTTGTGGTTTCGGTCGTCTGCCTATATCTGGGGCTTTTGATGACAAGAGGCCTGCCCGTATGAGTGCGGTTCAACAGCGCCTGGTGAGCCAGGACGAAGATGGAATGCGGCTGGACCGTTGGTTCGCGCACCATTTTCCCCAGCTCGGTTTCGGGCGTTTGCAAAAGCTGATCCGCAATGGCGAGGTCAAGGTCGACAAGGCCAAGGTGACGACCAGTACGCGAGTGGTTGCTGGCCAGACCGTGCGCATTCCACCTATCGACGATCCCGAAACGGTCAAGCCGGTCAAGGTGCGCGACGAGGACGCCGATTTCCTGCGCGACCTGATCCTCTATGAGGATGACGACATCTACGTGTTCAACAAGCCCAGCGGCTTGGCGGTGCAGGGCGGCAGCGGCACTTATCGCCATCTCGACGGGATGCTGAAAAGTCTGCCCAACAAGAAGGGCGAGCCACCGCGCCTGGTGCACCGGCTGGACCGGGACACGTCGGGCTGTCTGGTTGTTGCCAAGACGCATGCTGCGGCTAGTCATTTTGGCACGGTGTTCCGTTCGCGTTCGGCGCGGAAAATCTATTGGGCGGTTGTCGCCGGCAATCCCCATCCGCAGCAGGGCGAGATTTCGTGTTTCCTCGCCAAGCAGGGTGGCATGGATGGCGAGCAGGTGGTTGTCGTGAAGAACGGCACGCCGGGCGCGCAGCATTCGACGACCTACTATTCGACCACGGATACGGCCAGCCGGCGCTTTGCCTGGGTGACGCTGAAGCCGGTGACCGGACGTACGCATCAGTTGCGCGTGCATATGGCGCAGTTGGGAACGCCGATCATCGGGGATCCGCGCTACTTCAATATTGAGAACTGGCAGGGCGCGCCGGGGCTGGGCGAGGCGTTGCATCTGCATGCGCGACGTATCGCGTTCCCGCTAAGGGGCGGAAAGCGCCTGGATATTTCGGCCCCGCTGCCGCCGCACATGCGGCAGAGTTTTGATGCGCTGGGCTTCGATCCCGATCGGTACGATATCCAGCAACAGGACCCGGAGGAGGAGGGCGCATGATCCTCGTCATGTTCGATATGGACGGCACGCTGATCGACACGCAGGCCCTGATCACCGAGCATATGGCGGCGACATTTTCGGGCGCGGGGCTGGAAGCGCCGGGGCCGGAAGAGTCGCGGCGGGTGATCGGGCTATCGCTGCCGGTGGCGCTGGGGCGGCTGGCCAAGAGCGATGATACGGGGCTGATCGAGCGGTTGGTGGAAAGCTACAAGAGCCACTATCGCGCCTCCGTGGTGACGGATGAGGGGCGAGAGGGCCTGTTTCCCGGTGCCCTGGCCGCGCTGGAGCGACTGCGGCTGTGGCCGGATACGCAACTGGGCATTGCCACGGGCAAGGGGCTCAATGGGGTGCATCGCATTTTGGGGCTGCATGGCATCGAGGACTATTTCGTGACGCTGCAGACGCCGGACCATAATCCGTCCAAGCCGCATCCGGGGATGATGTATCGGGCGATGAGCGAGACCGGGGCGACGGCCGAGCAGACTGTGATCGTCGGCGATACCACGTTCGATATCGAGATGGGCAAGGCTGCGGGCGCGAAAGCTATTGCGGTTTCATGGGGTTATCATGAGACGGCGGAATTGCTGGAGGCCGGGGCGGACGCGGTGATCGATCGCTATGAGGACCTCGATGCGGCGATCAGGACGGTATTGGAGTTGAGCGATGCGTGACCAGCTTGAAGATGCCCACCAGCATGCTGACGCGGGTCTTGGCCGGGCGCATCATCGGGTGAAGTCGGATCTGCCGAAGCGATTCTATAAGGAGGTCAGTGTCTTAGCGGTGGACGGCGGGTTCACGGTGGCGCTGGATGGGCGGCCGGTGAAGACGCCGGGCAAGATCGCGGTGGTGGTGCCGGTCGCAGAGATCGCCACGGTGATGGCGGCGGAGTGGGCGGCGCAGGGAGAGTTTGTCAATCCCGATCCTATGCCCATGGTACGATTGATCAATTCGGCGCTGGAGAGCGGGGAGAAGATGATCCCGGCGTTCCGCGACGAGGTGCTGAAGTTTGCCGCGGGCGATGCACTGCTGTATCGGGCCGAGGCCCCGCAGACGCTGGTGGACGAACAGGAAGCAAGCTGGGACGCGTCGTTGGTAACGCTGGCGCGCCATTTTGGCGTGAGTTTTCAACCCACTATCGGAATTATCCACCAGGCGCAGCCGGCGGCGACGCTGGCGCGGCTAGGCGATTCGCTGCAGGCCGAGGGACTGCTGGTGATGACGGCGCTGGTGTCGATCACCGGGCTGACGGGGTCGGGACTGCTGGCGATCGGGCTGTTGCATAAGTTGTTTACGCCGGACCAGGTGTGGGCGGCGGCGCATGTGGATGAGGATCACCAGATCCGCGCCTGGGGGCAGGACGAAGAGGCGGCCGAGCGGCGTGCCAAGCGGCGGCTGGAATTCGATACTGCCGCTAACGTCGTGGAATGGCTGCGCAATTAGGCTTTGCTGGCTGCCATGGCGATGACCCAATCGGCGGTTTCGGGATCGATCTCGCGCAGGGGATCGAGGACGAAATCGCGTTCGTGCGCATAGGGATGCGGCAGGGTCAGGCGCGGGGATAAGTCGATCCGCCGGTCATAGGCGATGATATCGATATCTATAAGGCGCGGGCCCCAGACTTCGATACGTTCGCGACCCATGGCGAGCTCGATGGATTGCAGAACGTCCAGCAATTTCAATGGCTTGAGGCTGGTGACAATGCTCATCGCCATGTTGGCGAAGTCGGGTTGATCGGTCTTGCCCCAGGGTTTTGTGGTGATGACGGTCGAGGTCGCAATCAGGGCGATCTGCGGCTGCGAAATGATTCGATCGACTGCATCGGCCAGTTGGGCCGGTGGATCGCCGATATTGGCGCCAAGACTGAGCCAAGCTTTTGACATCATTGACTATTTCCGGACGCGGTGGAGCTCGATGGCGACTTCGCCACGGACCATGGCGATGGGGGCTTCGGGTTTGCGGATGCGCAGGATTACCCAGTTAATCCCTAGAAAAGACTGGAAGAGTGCCTCGATAATGTTATTGGCAACGGCTTCCAGAAGCTTCATGCGGCGGTCTTCGAAGCTCTGTTTCACCACGTCATAGATATCCGCGTAGGATATCCCGGACGAGAGGCGGTCGCTTTCAGCCGCGGCCGACAGATCGGCGCCCAATTCCAGATCGATGAAGAATCGCTGGCCGAGCTTGGCTTCCTCGGCGAAGACCCCATGGTAGCCGTAAAAGCCCAGGTCTTTCAGGATGATACGGTCGCCAGTGAAAGGATCGGCCATGTGGTCACCTCGGGTTTTCGGGGGGACCATACAGCGTTGCTTGCGCCACGCGAAGGGCGTCGCGATTGGGGCGGATATCGTGGACGCGAAAGATATGCCCGCCTTTGGAGTAGGCCAGCACGTTGGTGGCGATGGTGCCGGCGAGACGCTCGTGCGGCTCATTGCCGAGCAGTTTGCCGATCATGGATTTTCGCGAGGTGCCGACCAGAATCGGAAAGTGGTCGTTTTGGGTGGTTCCTGAACAAGCATGCTGGATTTCTTGAAGCAGTTGATAGTTCTCGGCCAGCGACTTGGAAAAACCGAAGCCGGGATCGAGGATCAGGTTTGTGCGGCTTATCCCCGCGCGCTCGGCCAGCGCTATTGTGGCATCGAAATAGCGGCGGACTTCATCGGTGATGGGTTTGGTGAGATCGCGGGCCTTGTCCCAATGCATGGCGATGACGGGGACGTTGTGGAGCGCGGCGATGTCGGCCATTTCGGGCGCGCCTTGCAGGCCGTGGACGTCGTTGATGAGGGCGGCGCCGGACTGGATGGCCTGGTCGGCGACCAGGGGCTTATAGGTGTCGATGGAAATGGGCGCGGTGATGCCGGCGGCGACGAGGGCCTCGATGACGGGGATGACGCGGTCGAGTTCGTCTTGAATCGAGACCGGGGCGGCGCCGGGGCGAGTGCTTTCGCCGCCGATATCGATGATGTCGGCACCTTCGGCGATCATGGCGTGGGCATGGGCGATGGCGGCGTCGAGGAGGGCGTGTTCGCCGCCGTCGGAGAAGCTATCAGGGGTGACGTTGAGGATGCCCATGAGGGTGGGCGTGGGGCCGAGGGTGAGGGCGCGGTGATGGGACAGGGGGATGGTGTGGGTGGTGTGCAAGGTGGGTGCCGATCGCATCGAGGTTGAACAGGCTTACCCCCACGGCGGGGCTTTACTCAAGGGTAGGGCGTGAAGCGGAGGTTTTCGGTTTTCGCGGGGTGACCCGGGGAAATGGTTGGATTGGGGCTAAACGTCCCCCCACCCCTGGCCCGCCCCACGAGACGGATGGTTCAGTGGGGCAGCGTGGGGAAGATTGGCGTTTCCGGTTTGGCATCACGGGGGTGGAGGAGCCAGATGCCGGAGCCGTGTTCGCTGCACATGATGCCGGCACCTTCGGGGTCGTAGGGGCGGTCGCCAGCGATGTCGTCGCTAAACCAGACGGGGTGGGTTATCTCGAAACGGGCTTGGAGGCGCGGGCCATCGACGCAGCAAGCGGCGTGAGCGAGGGCGCCGTAAAGCGGGCGAATGGGAATGCCGGCATCGCGCATGGCGCGCTCGATGCGCCGGATGTGGATGCAAGTGACGAGGCGGGTTGGATCCAGATCATATTCGATCTGGCCGTCGGACCAATGTTGGCCGGCGCGGATCAGGTCGGCGTATTTGCGCAGGACAGGGTCGGCGGCGAGGTGTTGGACGCGCTGGTGTTCCGCTTGGGTCCGAAGGCGGGATATCTGAGCCCAGCGGCGCCGGCGGACGTAGAAGAAATCGATGCCACCCCAATTGGGCGCGGTAGTGCCGTCGGACATGAGGATGGAGCGGATCAGCACGAAGACGGCGACGAGCAAGATTGGGAGGGCGATGATGGCGGCTTGGTCAAGTTCGGGCGGCGTGCGGGGTTCGTTGAGGTGGTAGAGCAGGGCTATGGCGATGATGAATCCGGGGCCGACAATAGCCATCGCGGCAACGACGCTGCCGACGCTGCCGAGCGGGTGGTTGAGGAATCTGTGCAGCGTTCCGGGGGCGGGTACGGCCTCGCCGGATTGATCCATCGTCGCGCCGGAGGGCGTTTGGCCGCCCAAGAGGACGACGAGTGTTACAACGCCAAGCGCGCTGCCGAGCGGGATCAGGAAGAGGTAGGCGAAAGCCTGAACCTGAAGAAGCAGGCGCGACCAGCGGGCGTTGAACAGCAGGCCAATGCCGCCGATGACGCTAGGGGCGAAGTAGACGACGAACAGCAGGATAAACCCGCCGCCGGTGGCGCGGTAGCCGGGATTGGCGCCAGGATCGGTGAGGAACAGGCCGATAAAGGGGATGGCGATGGCGGAGCAGGCCAGGCCGACGAGGATGTGGGCGATGGCGAGGATTCTGGTGGCGATGGCGCGCGCTCCGGGCGGGGTTGTTTGGAGCGGGAGTGCCAGTTGGTGGGTGAACTGGGGCTGAATTGGAGCGAGGTGAGGCGAAGTTCGAATTCTGGGATCGAGTGTGTTGCCACCTCACCCGTGACCAGCCATTCGAGCGTAGCTCTCATGGAGCGATTTGCCCTACGGGCCGCGTCGACGCCCTCAAGGGCGACGATGGGACTGCTTGATCTTTGATCGGGTGGCACGCGGTCCGCTGCGCTGCAATGCCGCAATGCGGATTTGGCGATTGCGGCGCGCCGGTTGAGGCACGTACACCTATGGCGTGCCCCGCTCCTCCCGAGCCGGCTAATCCACATTGCCGACAGGACAAATCGGTTTCAGCCGAGGCTGACTGTCGCCGGAGTATGCGCCGTGTCTAATATTGCATCTGTAGCGAGCGGCCTCACCACGGGGGCCAAGCTGGCGATCTTGGCGATGGCGGTGGGGTCGTTTGGAATCGGGACTGGCGAGTTCGCGATCATGGGATTGCTGCCTAACCTTGCAGCAGACCTTGGAATCAGCGCGCCGGAAGCGGGGCATGTGATCAGCGCCTATGCGTTGGGCGTGGTGGTGGGGGCGCCGCTGGTGGCTATCCTGGGCGCCAAGCTGGGGCGGCGGCCGCTGCTGCTGGGATTAATGGTGCTGTTTGCGCTGGGCAATTTCGGCAGCGCGGTGGCGCCGAATTATGCGTCGCTGATCGTGCTGCGGTTTATCAGCGGGCTGCCGCATGGGGCCTATTTCGGCATTGCGGCGCTGGTGGCGGCCTCGATGGTGGATGTGGGCTATCGGGCCCGGGCGGTGGGTCGGGTGATGCTGGGGCTGACCATATCGACGCTGGTGGGCCTGCCTGTGGCGACGTGGCTGGGACAGGGCATGGGCTGGCGGCCGACTTTCGCCGGGGTGGGCGTGATCGGGGTTGTGGCCTTTGCAATGATCGCGCGATTTGTGGTGCCGATGGCGCTGGTCGCCGGGGCGTCGCCGCTGAAGGAATTGAGTGCGCTCAAGCGTCCGCAGGTGTGGCTGACGCTGGGCATCGCGGCGATCGGCTGCGGCGGGATGTTCTCGGTGTTCACTTATGTGGTGCCGTTGCTGACGGAAGTGGCGGGTGTGCCAATCGGTTGGGTGCCGCTGGTGCTGGCGCTGTTCGGGGTGGGCATGACGTTGGGCAATATTGTCGGCGCGGCCATGGCGGACAAGGCGCTGATGCGGACCATCGGCGGGATGCTGGCGTTCAACGTGCTGGTGCTGGCTGCGATACCGATCATGGCGCAATCGGTACTGGGGGCATCGCTGAGCGTGCTGTGCGTCGGCTTCACGGTGGCAATCGGCACGGCGCTGCAGACGCGGCTGATGGACGTAGCAGCGGATGGGCAGACGCTGGCGGCAACGCTGAACCACGCGGCGTTCAACCTCGCTAATGCGCTGGGCGCACTGTTTGGTGGGATGGCGATTTCGGCGGGCTATGGCTGGGGGTCGACCGGGGTCGTCGGCGCAGTGATGGCAGTCGGCGGGCTGATGTTGTTCGGGATTTCGGTGGCGCTGGAGCGGCGGGAGACGCTGTGGGCACCAGCCGCCGCAGAATAACGCGTCAGACAAACGCCAATCGGTATTGGCGCGGAGTCACTTGCTTGAGGGCTTTGAACTGGCGGTTGAAGTTGGCGAGGGAGTCATAGCCGACGTCGCCGGCGATCTGGCCGATGGGGATGGCGGTGGAGGACAGGAGAGCGCAAGCGCGGCCAATGCGGAGGCGGATCAGGTATTGGCTGACGGTCTGGCTGGTGTGGCGCAGGAAGGTGCGGTGCAGGCCTGAGGGGCTGAGGGCGGCGATATCGGCCAAGGTGGCGATGGTCAGCGGCTCGGCGAAGTTTTGGTGGATGTGGTTGAGGACGCGGTCGATGCGGGTGCGGTCGGCGGTGGGGCCGGTGGCATTGGGGGCGGTGGCAGCGAGGGGGGTGGCGGCGCGGTCGGCGGCGAGCAGGCTGAGGACTTGCAGCAGGAGCAGGAAGCGCTCGGTTGGGGGCCGCTGAAACAGGGTTTCGATCAGGGGGCGGGCGGCGGCGGCGGTCGCGGGGGAAAAGCGCAGGCCGGCGGCGGCGCGGGTGAGCATGGCGCCGATGTTGCGCAGCTCGGGGAATTTGGCGGTCAGGTGATCGGCCCAGTCCTGGAGGAACCACATGACGAGGGCGATGTGCGGCTGGGCCGGATCGGGCTGGTCGATGGACGACCAGGTGTGCGGCAGGTAGGGGCCGATGAGGACGAGGTCGCCATCGTCGTATTGGCCAATATGGTCGCCGATGAAGCGCTGGCCACGGGAATTGAGGGTGAGGGTCAGTTCGTATTCGGGATGGTGATGCCATTGGAAGGGAATGGCGTCGTCGAGGCGGCGGTTGAGCATGGCCCAGGAGGCGTCGTCAGTGACCGTGAGGTGTTCGAGATAGGGCTTCATCTGGCACCGGAGCAGTCGTGGACGCCAGAATAGTATCAATAGTTGCCGGTCCAAGGCAAGCTTTGGTGGCGGCGTGGCGGTAGGTTAACCCCATCGAACAGTCCTGAGGGGACGAGACATGGGAGAGTTTCATGCAAGCCGAAGCCAAACGCGACAGCCATCCGACGACGCAGGTCGTGACCACGCAGCTCAAGGATATCGTCAAGAAGCTGCCCCTGAGAGTGCTGAGCCCAGCCGACTGGCAGCACTGGGTGACGAAGGGCTATGTGATTGTTCGAAATGCGGTTCCGCAGCAAAATGTCGAGCGGCTCAAGGCTTTACTCTGGGATTTTGATGAAAAGAATCCGGCAGACCAGAGCACCTGGTATGCCCCGCAGCGGCGCGACCACCTCATGAAGGAGCTCAACGGCACCGGCATGGTGGAAATCTACAACCACCAGTACTTGTGGGACAACCGGATGGAACAGCGCATGTACGATGCGTTCGTGGACATCTGGGACCTGGAAGAGCTGTGGGTGTCGATCGACCGGGCGAACCTGAATGTGCCCAAGAAGGTGCATGGCAATCCGAACGGGTTCATCCACTGGGACAGCGACACCTCGCTCGATCCGTTGCCGATCGGCGTGCAGGGGGTGTTGAGCCTCGTCAAGCAGGATGGGGACGTCGGTGGGTTCCAGTGCATTCCGGAGCTGTTCTACAACTTCGATACCTGGGTGAAGACGCAGCCGGCGGATCGCGATCCGATGCATCCGGATACGACGGGGCTGACCATCACCAATATCGAGATGGAGCCGGGCGACCTGATGATCTTCAATACGCTCTTGGCCCATGGCGTGCGGCCGAACCACTCCAAGGACCGGGTGCGGATGGCGCAGTATATCTCGATGTATCCGGCCAATGAGGGCGACGTGATCGACCGTGCCGAGCGGGTGCGGCTGTGGCGGGAACTGGATTCGCCCAAGCGCGATGCGTTCCCGGGGGACCCGCGCGAGTGGGAGAAGAAGCATGCGCAGACGGCGAAGTTGAACCCGCTGGGGGAGAAGTTGCTGGGGCTGAAGAGCTGGTAGGATGATGGGGCGCCGGTGGCGCCCCAAATCATTTGAAAGGGAGCGCGAAGGGCAGCGCCCGGGTGTTTGAGGTCTACAGGTAGCGGCCGGATTGAGCTAAACCAGCCACTGGCTGGTGTTTTTTTCCGGCTGGGTTATTCTGAAGCCAGCGTCGAACTTATTGCGTATGTCTCACCGCTGGGGTCACACCATGCGATTTGAGCTCGGCTTTCGACGCGTATGCCTGCTTGTCCCGGCGACAGCCATCACCACGATCCTGTGGTCGAGCGGTGCGGAAGCGGCCTGTGTGTTCGCCCCGACGGCGGGCGATGACGCCTATATTTGCGATAGCGGCGTATCGGGGGGACTGAGCGATCCGAGCGGCAATAACAGCCTGACCTTTCCAGCCGGCGGCGCCGGGGTGATCAATGGCAATGTCACGTTCGGCGGCGGCGCGGACCGGGTGACCATGGCCTCGGGGCAGGTGACGGGGGCCGTGAGCCAGGGCAACGGCATCGACGACTTCACCATGAGCGGCGGGCAGATCGGCTCGCTGCAGCAGGGCGATGGCTACGACACTTTCAACATGAGTGACGGGAGCATCACCGGAGCGTTCGAGGACGGCGATTACGCGGTCATGAGTGGCGGCACGATCGGCCGGGTCGACATGAAGCTGGCCGACAATTTCTTTTATCTGCAGGGCGGGCGCATCCACGGCAACCTGGTGACGGGCTTTGGGCTCGACACCATCGACATGTCTGGCGGCACCGTAGGCGGCAATATCAGCGTCAGTGGCGGCAACGATATCATGCGGCTGAGCGGTGGGACGGTGGGCGGCGAAATCCGCATGAGCTTCGGCAATGACGAGCTGACCTGGGACGGCGGCGGCGCGGTGTTCGGCAGTGTGCTGATGGGGCAAGACGGGGACCTGGCGACCTTGCGCGGCCTGCGGGAAGCGACGCTTTCGGTGACGCCGTCGATCGATGGCGGCGTGGGCACCGATGCGCGCGTGGTGACGCCGGCGACGGACGTGCTGATTTTCGACGACACGCAGAGCGCCAATGGCGCGCGCTATACCAATTGGGAGGCTATCGAGCTGACCAACGGTTCGTCGTTCACGCTGGACGGACGGCCACTGGTGCTGGGAGGCGGCGATACGCTGACCGGTTCGCTGGGGATCGATACGACCAGCGACATTATCGTCAATGGCAATGCGGCGATCGGCCCGTTCGGGGCGGGACTGGCGCGCGTGAGCAATGCGGGCACGATCTATATGAGCCACGCGGTCACTACGCCAACCGACCGGCTGACCATCAGCGGTGATTATGTAGGCCTGAATGGCTCGGTGGTGCTCGATACCTATCTGGGCACTGACGGCTCGGCGTCGGACCGGTTGCTTATTTCGGTTGGGACGGCAAGCGGGCTGACGGGGCTCGGCATCGTCAATGCGGGCGGACCAGGCGCGAGCACTAGCCAGAGCGGCATCATGGTGGTGCAGGCAATCAATGGCGGGACAACAAATGGTGACGCCTTCGCGCTGGACCGGGCGGTGGCGGCGGGGGCTTATGAATACCTGCTGTTCAAAGGTGGCGTGGAGGCGAACACAGGGGAGAACTGGTATCTGCGCTCCAGCCTGATTAACGTGCCGCTGCCGCCAGCGCCGCCGCCGCCCGAGCCACCGGCGCCACCGCCGCCCGCACCGCCGCCGCCGGTGAATGAGCCAGTGCCGACGCCGCCCGATCCGGGACCGGTGATCAATCCCGGGCCGCCGGTGCCGGACGTGGAAGCGCCGGTGGTGCCGGCCGATCCGCCGGTGGTGCCGCCGATCGCGCCGCAGCCGATCGATCCAGATCCGGTACTGGACCCTGGCGTGGCGGCGCCGACACGAACCGCGCCATCTGCGGGGCGCCTGTCGATCGTGCCGCCCACGTCGCAGGCCCGGCTGCCGACGGCGGACCTGCTGGCGGGGGCCGCGGCGGTGCCGCTCTATCGGCTGGAAGCGGCCACTTATGCGGTGGTGCCGGTCGCGGCGCTGGCGCTGGGATTACAAGCGCTGGGGACGCTGGACGAGCGCCGGGGCAGCCAGGGTAATGTCGTGGATGACACGCAGCCGGGCTGGCTGCGAGTCTATGGGCAGCGCACCGAACAATCCTGGACCGCCACGGTCGCGCCCACGTTCGATGGGCAGACTTATGGCGTTCAGGCCGGGCTCGACCTGCTCAACACGGAAAGCGACGGATACCGGACGACCGGTGGCGTGTTTACCGGCATGGCGGGCATGAGTGGCGACATTCGCGGCTTTGCGCTGGGTTGGGCCGATTATGATGTCGGCACACTCAATCTCAATTCGACGCAGGCCGGGGTGTATCTGACCCAGGTCGGCCCGTCCGGCTGGTATGTCGACGGCGTGCTGATGGGCTCCTGGCTCGGCGGGTCCGCGACTTCGACGCGGGACGTGGGTGTGGATGTGTCCGGCCTTGGGCTGATAGCGTCGCTGGAGGCGGGGTATCCGCTGCCGCTGGCGGGCGGGTGGACATTGGAGCCGCAGGGTCAGATCATCTGGCAGGGCTTGTGGCTGGACCAGACCTCGGACAGCTTTGCCGATGTGCGCTTCAGCCAGGCCAGCGGGGCGACCGGCCGTATCGGCGTGCGGCTGGACAACCGGATTGCGCTGGAAAACGGGTTTATCGAGCCGGCGCTATTCGCCAATCTTTGGCAAGATTTCGGCAGCACCGAAACGATGCTCGATGCTGACCGGCTGGAAACCCGGCATGATGACACGGCGGTAGAGGTGGGCGTTGGCTTTAGCGCAGAGCTGGCCCCGAAGGTCAGCGTGTTCGGGAATGCCAGCTATACCAGGGGCTTGGGCAGCGAACGGACGTCGGGCAAGGCGCAGTTCGGCTTGCAGGTGAGCTTCTAGCGCCAGCCTTTGGATTCGACGGCGGTTTTCAGCACTAGCGTGATGACCGAGGCCAAGGCGAGCACCGAGGCGGCGGCGAAGGAGCCGGTGACGTTGAAGTCGTTGAACAGCAGCGAGATCTGCAGGGGCAGGGTGTTGGTCTGGCCGCGGATGGCGCCGGAGACGACGGAGACGGCGCCGAACTCGCCCATGACGCGGGCATTGCAGAGGATGGCGCCGTAGAGCAGGGCCCAGCGGATATTGGGCAGGGTGACGAGCGTGAACATCTGCCAGCCATTGGCGCCGAGGGAGAGCGAGGCTTCCTCGTCCTCGGAGCCCTGTTGCTGCATCAGGGGGATCAGTTCGCGCGCCACGAAGGGGGCGGTGACGAACAGGCTGACGAGGAAAATGGCGGAGACGGTGAACATCAACTGGACGCCGACGCTGGCCAGCGCGGGGCCGAGCAGGCCTTGGCCGCCATAGAGGAACAGGTAGATGACGCCGGCAACGATGGGGCTGACCGAGAAGGGTATCTCGATGACGGTGATGAGAAATTGCCGGCCGGGGAATCGGAAGCGGGTGACCAGCCAGGCGGCGCAGACGCCGAAGACGACGTTGATCGGGACGACGACAAGCGAGGTCAGCACCGTCAGGCCGATGGCGTGGAGCGTGTTGCGCTCAAGGATGTTGGAAAAGTAGACGCTGACGCCCTCGCGGAAGGCGAAGGCAAAGATAACGGCAAGTGGCACCATGAGAACCAGCGCGGAGACGGCGAAGGCCAGCGCGATGAAAATGCGTTCGGCGAGGCTGCGGCGGTGGACGAGCTCGGTCATCAGCGGGTCCGGTCGGTGTAGCGCAATTGCCAGGCCTGGAGCGCGTTGGTGATGAAGAGGGTCGCGAAGGCGGTCAGCAGCAGAATCAGCGCCAAGGCGGCGGCGGCTTCGTAATTGTATTCGTCGAGGCGGATGAAGATCAGCAGCGAGACGATTTCGGTGAGGCCGGGCAGGTTGCCGGCGATGAACACGACAGCGCCGAACTCGCCGAGGCTGCGGGCGAAGGACAGAACGCAGCCGGCCATGAAGGCCGGCAGGATGACCGGGGCGATGATGCGGGTGAAGACCTGCCAATTGGTGGCGCCGAGGGTCTTGGCGGCCTCCTCGAGATCGACCTGAAGGTCTTCGAGCACCGGCTGGACGGTGCGGACCACGAAGGGGATCGAGGTGAAGATCATGGCGACGATGATGCCGAGCTGGGAGTAATTGACCTTGATGCCGAGGGGTTCGAGGAACTGGCCATACCAACCGGTTTGGGAAAAGAGCGTGACGAGGGTCAGGCCGGCGACGGCGGTGGGCAGCGCGAAGGGCAGGTCGATCAGGGCATCGAGCAGGCGCTTGCCGGGGAAGCGGTAACGGGTGAGTACCCAGGCCATCAGCATGCCGAAAACACCGTTGAACGCGGTGGCGGCGAGAGCTGAGCCGAAGGTAACGCGGTAGGCGGCGAGCGAACGCGGCATGGAGATGATGCGCCAGAATTCGGGCCAGCCCATGCCGCCCACCTTGAGCAGCATGGCGAGCAGCGGCAGCACGACGATGATGACGAGATACAGCATGGTGACCCCAAGGGTCACACCAAAGCCGGGCAGGAGATGCTTGGAGCGACGAGCGGCCATACTATCCCATCAAGTCAAACGGCGTGGCTTAGTGCCACGCCGTCGAGAGTCATGATTGCTCAGGTGCTTACTGATTGACGAACACCTTGTCGAGCAGGCCGCCATCGGCGAAATGCTCTTCGGAGACCTTCTTCCAGCCGCCGAATGCGTCTTCGACGGTGACGAGGCGAATGGCCGGGAAATCGGCGGCGTGGGCGGCCAGGATTTCGGGATTGTTGACGCGGTGGAAGTTGGCGGCGGCGATCTCCTGGCCTTCGGGGGTGAAGAGGAAATCGAGATAGGCCTTGGCGATATCACGGCTGCCACGGGCATCGGCGACCTTGTCGACGATGGCGACGGGGAACTCGGACAAGAGGCTGACGCTGGGGATGACGGCGTCATACTTGTCGGCGCCGAGCTGCTTGCGCACGCCTTGCACTTCGGCTTCGAAGGTGACGAGGACGTCGCCCTGCTGGCGTTCGGTGAAGGCGGTGGTGGCGGCGCGGCCGCCGGTTTCAAAGACCGGCACATTGGCGAACAGCTTGGTCAGGAAGGGTTCGACCTTGGTTTCGTCGCCGGCATATTCCTCATCGGCCCAGGCGCGAGCGGCCAGATAGGTGTAGCGGCCGTTGCCGGACGTCTTGGGATTGGGGAAGATCACCTGGACGCCATCGGCGGCGAGATCGCCCCAGTCCTTGATGCCCTTGGGATTGCCGGCGCGGACGAGGAAGGCCGGAAACGAGTAGAACGGGGAGGCGTTGTTGGGGAACTGGGTGGCCCAATCGGCCGCAACGAAACCGCCATCGGCAAGCTTCTGGATATCGGGGACCTGGTTGAAGGTGACGACATCGGCCTGCAGGCCTTCAAGCACGGCGCGGGCCTGGGCGGACGAGCCTGCATGGGACTGATCGACCGTGAGATCGACGCCGGTGGATGCCTTGTAGGCGGGGATGAAGGCGGCGTTGATGGCTTCGAACAGCTCGCGGGAAATGTCGTAGGAGACGTTGAGAATCTGCGTTGGCTGGGCGAAAGCGGGCGTGCCGCCCAACGCCAGGGCTGCCACGGCGATGGCGAGGAACTTCTTCATGTGACGCGGGCTCCGAAGGGCTGTGCGGGAAAGGTGGAGGGAACCTAGCAGCGGGTTTGGGCGCGTCAAACGTAAAGCATTGATGTGGATGACTAATTTACGATGTTGCCGGGAGGGGCAATGGCGTTGCGCGGGAACGAGGTCTCAGGCGAAATTGTTGCGTGTGTCTGGTGGCGTGGCGCGGCCTGACCGGCTGATATGAGACCGATTACAGGGTGACAATGGTGGATGCCGGGCAAAAGCGTAAGCATTCGTTATAGGCAAAATGCGAAACTGGTTCAGTGACATAGTGCCCATTTTTAACAGTCAGTAGAAATACCGAATGCATCCCGTCTGGTACGGACTCTTGGCAAATCTGGCAGTGGTGACGATTTTCGTCTCCAGCTGGGCCTATATACAGGCCATGTTCGACCGCTGGTCGCCGTGGGTGCGCGCCCTTGCGCTGGGAACGCTGTTCGGCATTGGCGCAGTGATGGCTATGCTGAGCGCCTTCATGTTGGATGAAGGCGTGTTTATCGACCTGCGGACGACGCTGATTTCGTCGGCGGGATTGTTTGGCGGGCCGGTGGCGGGATTGACGGCAGCACTGATTGCGGCCGGATATCGGCTCTATATGGGCGGCGCGGGAGCGTGGGGCGGGTGCCTCGGTATCGCGGTGGCCGTAGGGCTGAGCCTGGCGCTCTATGCCGCGGCGCGCGGGCGCAAATTGCGGCGCCGCGATGTGCTGGTTCTCGCCTTGCTGATAGCGGCGATGGGCATCATCATTGTGTTCGTGCTGCCGAGCCAGCATCGCGATGCTGCCCTGGCACAGACAGCGGTGCCAAGCGCCGTGCTGCATTTCATATCGAGCCTGCTGGCGGGGCTGGCGCTGCTCTATGACGAGCGCCGGCGCATTGCAGTGCGCGAAAACCAGACCTACCGCACCATCATCGAGTCGCTGCCGGACAGCCTCAACGTCAAGGATCGCGATGGCCGGTTCATCGCCGCCAATCCGGCGACCGCGGCGCTGATGCATGCCAAAAGCGCGGCCGAACTGATCGGCAAGACCGACGCGGATTTCTATGCGCCGCCGGTGGCGAGCCGCTTCCGGCAGGATGAACTGGACGTCATGGCCAGGGGCGTGATGACGAGCATCGAACAGAAACTGCCCGATCTGGACGGCAATCCGAAGTGGCTGTCGACGCTCAAGGTGCCGCTGTTCGATGACAGCGGCGCGGCGGCGGGAATCATCACCCTCAATCGCGACGTGACCGAGCGGCGCAACCTGGAGCTGGCGCTGGAGCAAAGCCAGCAGCAGTTGTCCTATGCGATGGCGCAGATGGCCGACGGCGTGGCGGTGTTCGACCGCAACGGGATCATGGTGTTCAGCAACGAGCAATATCGCGACAGCTTTCCACTGACGCGGGATGTGCGCGTGCCGGGCAACCATGTGCGCGATATCTTGCGGGCGTCGGCGCAACGCGGCGAGCAGACCGTGCTGGAAGTGGATGATCTGGAAGAATGGGTCAATCTGACGGAGGCGGCGCTGTATACGCCCACCGAACATGACGTGCCGTTGGTTGGCGGACGCTGGGTTCAGTTTCGCACCAGCGCGTCTCCCGACGGGGCGAGCATGGTGGTGGTGTCGGATATCACCAAGATCAAGACGGCGGAGACCAATCTGCGGGCGCTGACCAACCTGCTGCAGCAGCAGGCGGTGACCGACGGGCTGACCGGGCTGTTGAACCGGCGGGCGTTCGACGAGGCGCTGGAGGGCGAACTGGCGCGCAGCGCGCGCGACAAGAGCTGGATCAGCCTGTTGCTGATGGATATCGATCGGTTCAAGGCGTTCAACGATCATTATGGCCATCAGGAAGGCGACACGTGCCTGCGCGCCGTGAGTGCCGAGTTCAAGCGGGTGCTGAAGCGGTCGAGCGACGTGGCGGCGCGCTATGGCGGCGAGGAATTCGTGGCGATCCTACCCGATACCGACGAGGACGGGGCGTTCGCCATCGCCGATGAGTTTCTGAAGGGCTTGCGGGCGCTGGGGATGGCCCATGCCGGCAGCGAGAAGGGCATTGTCACGGCCAGCATCGGCATTGCGTGCTATCGTCCGGACGAGGATTTGCGCGGGGCGGTAGAGCTGGTGGGGCGGGCCGATCAGGCGCTGTATGGCGCCAAGCTCGCCGGGCGGGATCGGCTCACGGGCTGGCGCGGCGCACGCGACAAAAGTGCATTGGGCTTCGGGTGAGGGCGGTCTGCAAACGGCGGCTTGCTGCCCTCCGGTGCTCACGCACTTGAGTACGCTCCGCTCCGGTTCTCGAGGCCCACCGTGTTCGCTTGCGCGGAGCTTCGGTTCGACTCGCTCTGACCCGAAGCGCAACGCACTTTGCGGTGGTCAACCTAGTGGAGATCGAGCGTCGCGGGATGCACCCCGGTTTGCGCCGGGGTGACATCGATTTTGCAGGCTAGTTCAGCGCCTTCACGGGCGTTGCGAAGAGGTCGTATTCGTCGCTGTCGGTGACCAGGACGTCGATCATGTCGCCGGGCTTGATGCCGGTGGCGTTGGAGACGATGACCTGGCCGTCGATCTCGGGAGCATCCCACTTGGAGCGGGCGATGGCCTTGTTGGCGTCGGGCTGCACATCATCGACCAGCACCTGGATGGTGCGGCCGACCTTTTTGGCGAGCTGGCCGGTCGAGACGTTCTGGGCGACTTCCATCAGGCGTTCGAAACGATCCTGCGCGACGTCGTCGGGGACGATATCGGCGAGCTCATTGGCGGGGGCGCCGGTGACGGGCTCGTATTTGAAGCAGCCGGCACGGTCAATTTCGGCTTCTTCGATGAAGTCGAGCATCATCTCGAAATCTTCTTCGGTCTCGCCCGGGAAACCGACGATGAAGTTGGAACGCACAGTCAGATCAGGCACTTGCTCGCGCCAGTTGAGAATGCGATTCAGCGTCTTGTCCTGATGGGCCGGGCGGCGCATGGCCTTGAGGATCTTTGGCGAGGCGTGCTGGAAGGGGATGTCCAGGTAGGGCAGGACCAGACCTTCGGCCATCAGCTCCATGACCTGATCGACATGCGGGTAGGGATAGACATAGTGCAGGCGGACCCAGGCGCCGAGCTGGCCGAGTTCCTTGGCGAGATCATAGAACTTCGCCTTGACCGGGCGGCCGCGATAATTGCTCTCGGCGTATTTGATATCGACGCCGTAGGCGCTGGTATCCTGGGAGATGACCAGCAGTTCCTTGACGCCGCCGCGGATCAGGCCTTCGGCTTCGCCCAGAATGCCGGCAGCGGGGCGGGAAGCCAGATCACCGCGAATTTGGGGAATGATGCAGAAGGAGCAGCGATTGTTGCAGCCTTCGGAAATTTTCAGATAGGCGTAATGGCGCGGCGTGAGCTTGAGGCCCTGTTCGGGGACCAGGTCGACGAAGCGGTTCGGCACCGGCGGCAGATGCTCATGCACGGCGCTGACGACGTTCTCGTACTGATGCGGGCCAGAAATGGCGAGCACGGACGGATGGGTCTTGCGGATCAGCTCTTCCTCGACGCCGAGGCAACCGGTGACGATGACGCGGCCGTTTTCGGCCAGCGCTTCGCCGATGGCTTCTAGCGATTCCTGCTTGGCGCTATCGAGGAAGCCGCAGGTGTTGACGAGCACGATATCGGCGCCCGCATAGTCGCGGCTGAACGAATAGCCCTGCGCGCGAAGGGTGGACATGATGCGCTCGCTATCGACGAGGGCTTTGGGGCAGCCGAGGCTGACGAGGCCAATTTTTGGCGCTTGGCTCATGTGAGCTTGTATTCCAATGTTCGAAGGTTGGCGGCGTCATACAGAAAATCTGACGGTTACGCAATGTGACTGTCGCGGGGCTGGCGTGTGCGCAGCGGTGAACACGCAGGGTTGAAAGCCGGGATCGGTGAACAGTGTGATCGTTACTGTGCAGGTTATGGGTTGCAATGGACTGAGCTAGTGGGGAAGATATTCGAGCGTCAGTTGAGGTGGCGCCGTCATATCCGCAGCAGCTCATCGAAGATGAACTGCTTCAACTGAGCCGCGCTTCCGAACCGGAAAACCGCTTCGCACTTTTCCTGGAAACGCTTAAGGAGTCCACCAATGTTCGATCGTCTCTCCGTTTACGCGCCGCAGGCCCTCGCGGTGCTCCGCATCGTGGCTGCAATCCTGTTCATCCTGCATGGCACGCAAAAGCTTATCGGCTTTCCCGCAGCGGAATTCTCCCCGCCGCTGATGAGCCTGTTCGGTCTGGCCGGCCTTATCGAGATCGTCGGCGGCCTGCTGATCCTCGTCGGCTTCTTCACGCGCCCCGCCGCCTTCATCGCCGCCGGCGAAATGGCCGTTGCCTATTGGATGGCGCATGCTCCCAACAGCGTGTTCCCGTCCAACAATGGCGGCGATGCGGCGATCCTGTTCTGCTTCGTGTTCCTGTACCTGGTGTTTGCAGGGCCGGGCGCGTGGAGCGTCAACAAGAAGTAGGGTCTTTTTGGCCTGAAGATGAAGAAGCCGCCGCGATTGAGTTCGCGGCGGCTTTTTTACGGCATCTACCGGGCTTCCGCGGACTTAATCCGCGGGCCGTTCGCCGCTTGGGCCGTAGTGAGAGCGGCCCGCGGGGTCAAGCCACCGGGAAGGATCGAGTGGGGGAGGGATCAACGCAAAGGAGAGGAGGTTTCGCCTTCGCGAACTCTAAGTCCTTGGTGTCGGCGTGCGCTTTGCGGTGCGTTTGGGCTTGAACACTTCGCCGGGCTCGGTCGCGGGAGCGCGCAGGGGCGGCGTGCCCGGTGGGGTAGCCGGCGTCGTCTGCGGGTAATAGGGGCCGGGTTCGGTTGCCGGGGTGATGTATTCGTCGGCCTCGGCGTAGTCGCGGTCTTCGCCTTCTTCGGCCAGGTCGCGAATGGCGTCGCGCACTTCATCGAGCAGCGAGGCCGAGTAGCGCGAGCGGTTGACGCTGTCGCTGCTGGATTCGTGGGCCTTGAAATAGACCAGCAAGGCCTCGCAGCCGATGCGCAGGAGAATCCACGACAGGAGGCTGAAGACGGCAATTTCGAGCAGGCCCCAAAGGCCATTGCCGAAGCCGGAGCCGAAGGTGAAGAACAGATGGCCAATGGCCCAGAGCAGGATGGCGCAGAGGCCGAGCGCGTAGAGGATCGGCACCAGGCGCGGTGACAAGATGGAGTCGAGCTTGAACAGCGTTTGTCTCGTAAACAGGCGCTTGAGGTCATCCAGGGTCATTTCGGTCTCCACGATTCAGGCCGGTTTCGCCATGTCTGCACTATTTGGGGCGGCGCTGGCAAATCTCACGCGCTTGGCAGCTCTGCTGAGACGGCAATAGTTGGCCCAAACTGCGCCTCAAAGGTCTGGCGGAGGACCGAATCGACTTCGGGCAGGGAGACGAGATGGCCGAGGTCCTCGAAGCTGGTGACGCCCTGGTCGGCGATTCCGCAGGGGACGATGCCGTCGTAATGGCTCAGGTCCGGCGAGACGTTGAGCGAAATGCCGTGGAAAGTCACCCATTTGGAGACGCGCACGCCAATGGCGGCGATCTTGTCCTCACGGCCGATGCCTTTGTCGGGGCGCGCAACCCAGACGCCGACGCGGCCGGGGCGGCGTTCGGCGCGGATGTTGAAGGCGGCCATGGTGTCGATGACCCATTGTTCCAGGGACTGCACCAAAGCGCGGATGTCGCGGCCGCGCTCGCGCAGGTCGAGCATGATGTAGGCCACGCGCTGGCCGGGGCCGTGATAGGTGTACTGGCCGCCACGGCCCGCATCATAGACCGGGAAGCGGTCGGACAGCAGGTCATCGGCGTGGGCCGAGGTGCCGGCGGTGTAAAGCGGGGGGTGTTCGAGCAGCCAGACGGCCTCGGCCGCCTCGCCGGCCGCGATGGCGGCGGCGCGGGCGCGCATGGCGTCGAGCGCCTGGGGGTAGGGCACGGGCGTGGCGGAAATGATCCACTCGACCGGTTTGGCATCGGCCCGCAGCATTTTATGAGCAGGGGGCTCGATGTCGGATCGCGGCATTAACACTTTGATAACCATAGTTGCCAGAAGATTACCCGGAGAGATTCCGCCCGAGAGTCACGGTGCAGCTTAGCTGAAGCGGCCCTGAATTTCGACAGCGCCAGGTGGCGCGCCGGACAAAGGTTCGAGACATATCTATGAGCACTCTGGACAATATTGAAGTGGACATCACCGTCGAGCTCGGCGCGACGACGATGCCGGTGCATCATCTGCTGCGCATGGGCCGCGGTGCGGTGATCGAGCTGGACACAACCGAGAACGACCCGCTGCGGATTTATGCGAACAATACGCTGGTCGCGCATGGCGAAGTGCGCGTGGATGAGGGGCGGTTGCGGGTTCTCATCTCCGAAAAAGTCTACCGCCGCGGCTAGGCACATCGATCTTTGGGGGATGCCGGTCTGCAAATGCCGGTCGTCTGCGCTTCCGGTGCTCACGTACCCGAACGTACGTTCCGCTCCGGTTCTCGACGACCAGCATTTTCGACTCGGCCTGCCCCAAAGCTCGACGCGCCTGGTGCTGACTGGGACATCCACAATTCTCTTACGCACTATCTCATCTTAGGCAATTTAACCGCTTGAGGTTACGGATGAGCTTTGCTACATGCCCATCACGCTTCGCCGCAGGGGGAAGCTCTACCATGGCGTGCGGTCGTGGCGGAATTGGTAGACGCGCAGCGTTGAGGTCGCTGTATCGCAAGATGTGGAAGTTCGAGTCTTCTCGACCGCACCAGTCGCCTTCGAAAGCGACACGAAAACAAGCCACCCCTTGGGGTGGCTTTTTTGTTTCCGGAACTCCAATAGCTTTCATTGGTTTTTTGATGGCCAGGTCACGCGCCGGTGCGTTGACCACTCACGGAAAACATGATCATCCAAATCTGCTTTAGGAGAACTATGATGCATATTGGACGGATAATTTTTGGCGCGGCCCTGCTGTTCTCATCGTCGGCGATGGCGGCGGACTATCAGGTGCAGATGCTCAACAAGGGCAGCGACGATGCCAGGATGGTTTTCGAACCCGCGCTGACCACGATCGTGCCCGGCGATACGGTGACCTTTGTTGCAACGGACAAGGGGCACAATGCAGAGACAATCCCGGGCATGCTTCCCGATGGCGCCGAGCCTTTCAAGGGCGCTTCGGGCAAGGACGTCACGGTGACGTTCACGGTTCCCGGCGCCTACGGAATCAAGTGCCTGCCGCATTTTGGCATGGGCATGGTGGCTTTGGTGGTTGTGGGCGATGCGCCGGCCAACCTCGATGCCGTCAAGGCCGTCAAGGTGCCACCCAAGGCGGCTGAGCGATTCGAAGCGCTGTACCCCCAGATCAAGTAAGCAGCTCTACTTTCAGGACGATGCACAAGGCCACTCTTCGGGGTGGCCTTTGTTTTTTGCTTAACCGTCGGCGCAGCTATGCGACGCCCGCATGACAGACGACGTATGGGTGCAATTGACTTACTAAGTGTACTTATTATATGTGCGACTATGGATCAGCAAGATACTCAGACACTGGATTGCAAACCCACGAGCGGCATCGCCGACGTGGCGCCGATCAGCAAACTGATTTTCTCGGTGACCAAGCAGATGCGCCGGGTTTTCGAGCAGCAGGCGCGGTTGCAGGACATGACGCTGCCGCAGTGGCGGGCGCTGGGGCAATTGGTGCAATCGAACGGGCTCTCGCAGGCGGCTCTGTCCGCGCTGATCGAGACCGATCAGATGACCACCAGCAAGATATTGCGACTGCTGGAGACGCGCGGGCTGATCGAGCGGCTGCCGGACCCGGCCGATAGCCGGGCCAAGATCGTGCGGGCGACGCCGCCGGTTACGGCCATGGTTGAGGCGATGAAGGCTGTGGCGGGCGAGCTGCACGAGACGATGCTCGAAGGCATTTCGGAGGCGGACAGGCAAGTTTTGGTCCGCTCCCTCAACAAGATTTTCGACAATTTGACCAGTCAGAGCGACCGGCAAAAGGACGCAGACAAATGAACGCTCCCATGAAGAAGAATGCCGAAGCCGATGCCACGCCGGTGGCTGCCCCAAAGCCCGTAACGGCAGTGCCGCCGGCGCCGGAAGCGGTGGAGGCTGTCGCCCCGCCCAAGAAGAAGGGCAGGCTTCGCCGCAATCTGCTGATGTTCGGCCTGCCGCTGGTGCTGGCCGGGGGCGGCGCGTATTTTTACCTGAATGGCGGGCGTTTCGTGGACACCGACAACGCCTATGTGCAGCAGGTCAAGGTGTCGCTGTCGGCCGACGTCGCCGGGCGCGTAACCGAAGTGGACGTGGCGGAGAATCAGGAGGTCGCGGCCGGCGACGTGCTGTTCAAGATCGATCCCGAACCCTATCGCATCGCCATGGACCAGGCCGAAGCGGCGCTGGCATCGGCGCGCGTCAATGTCGAGCAATTGCGCGTGGCCTATGGCACTGCGCAGGCTAAGCTGACGGCAGCGCAGCGGACGCTCGATCTGCGGCAGGGTGAGTTCGATCGCCAGCAGACTTCGGTCAATACGGGCGTGTCGGCGACGGCGAGCCTGGATGCCGTGAAGCTGTCGCTGCAGGACGCCAAGTCCGATGTGGCGCTGGCGGAGCAAGACCTGGCGGGCACGGTGGCGGCACTGGCCGGCGATCCAAATATCCAGACTGATATGCACCCTGCGGTGCGGACTGCTATCGCAGCGCGCGAAAGCGCGGCGCGCGACCTGGCCAAGACCACGGTCGTCGCTCCGGCGGCTGGCGTGATCAGCCAGATGGCCAGCCTCAATATCGGGCAATTCGTTTCCACCGGCACGACGATCGCCAGCCTGATCAAATCGACCGACACCTGGATCGAAGCCAACTTCAAGGAAACCCAACTGGATGGCCTGAAGCTTGGCCAGCCGGTCGAAGTGAGTGTTGATGCCTATCCGGGGCTGAAGCTGCATGGCGCGGTGGACAGCATCGGGGCGGCGACGGGGTCGCAGTTCGCGCTGATCCCGGCGCAGAATGCCACGGGCAACTGGGTTAAGGTGACCCAACGCATCACGGTGCGGGTCAAGCTGGACGACCAGAAGGACGCCGATCTGCTGCGCGCCGGCATGAGCGCCGTCGTGGCGGTCGATACGGGCAAAACCGTGCTGGACAAGCTGCTCTAAAGCTCAAAGCGCCTTAATTCCTGATGATTGCGCCGGCCCGTGTGGGCCGGTGCTTGATTTTGCACGTGCTCTGAAACAGAGCGGAAAGCCGCATAAAAATGGCGCAACAGATACCCGACTCGCTGCCCACAGTGGTGGTGAAGAACAAGGGCTTGCTGACGGCCGCGATCATGGTTGCGGTCATCATGCAGGTGCTCGACACCACGATCGCCAATGTGGCGCTGCCGCATATGCGCGCCAGCCTGGGTGCGTCCCAGGATGAGATCAACTGGGTGTTGACGTCCTACATCGTGGCGGCAGCCATCGCCACGCCGCTGACCGGCTGGGTTTCCGACCGGCTGGGCCGGCGCAACCTGCTGCTGATCGCCATTGTGGGCTTTACCGGCGCCTCGTTGCTGTGTGGCGTCGCCAGCAACCTCGTGCAGATGGTGCTGTTCAGGGTGGTTCAGGGCGTCTGTGGCGCGTTCCTCGTGCCGCTGGCGCAGGCGACGATGATGGATATCAATCCGCGCGAAAAGCTGGGCCAGTCGATGGCGCTGTTCGGCGCCGGCATCATGTTCGGGCCGATCATCGGGCCGACTCTGGGTGGTTGGCTGACCGAGACGTTCAACTGGCGCGCGGTGTTTCTGGTGAACCTGCCGGTCGGCGCGCTGGCGTTCTTCATGCTGTTCGGGCTGATGCCCAATACCGTGATCAAGATCCGGCGCTTCGATTTCTTCGGCTTCGGCATGCTGGCGCTGGCCGTGGCTTCGACGCAGATGCTGCTCGATCGCGGGCAGGGCGTCGACTGGTTCAACTCGATCGAAATCTGGACCTATCTGCTGCTGGCCATCTCGGGGTTGTGGGTGTTCGTCACCCACTGCATGACGGCCGAGAACCCGTTTATCGACCTGGCGATGTTCAAGGATCGGAACCTCGTCATGGGTCTGATCCTGATCTTTGCCACGGGCATCACGCTGTTCTCGGGCCTGGCGCTATTGCCGCCGATGCTGCAGAACCTGATGGGATTCCCGGTGATCGAAACCGGTATCCTGATGGGGCCGCGCGGTATTGGCACCATGGTGTCGATGATCGTGGTGGGCCGGCTAGTGGCCAAGGTCGATCCGCGCATCCTGATCATCGGCGGTACTCTGCTGATGGGGTATTCGCTCTACATGATGACCCAGTTCGACATTGTCATGGGCAGCGGACCGATCCTGATATCAGGGCTGATCCAAGGCGTGGGGATGGGCTTTGTGTTCGTGCCGCTAAACTCGCTGGCGTTTGCCACTATCGGGGCCAAGTACCGCGTCGATGCGACGGCGATGTTTAGCCTGGTTCGTAACGTGGGGCAGGGCGTCGGCATCTCGATCGTCACGACCGTATTGGCGCAGATGCAGATGGTGAACTACAGCGAGCTGACGGCGCGAATTACGCTGGATTCAGCACCGCTGCGGGACTTTGCGGCGGCTCATGGCGGGTTCGGCAATGTCGTCGGCACGCTCAACGGCATGATCAGCCAGCAGGCCGCGATGCTGGGCTTCCTCGACGATTTCAAGCTGATGATGATCGTGACGCTGGTGTCGATGCCGATCGTGTTCCTGTTGCGACCTGCGAAGGGTCCGGTGAAGGTTGATCCGGCCCATGCGATGGCCGACTAGACAAAGAAAAAGGCCGCCCCGAAGGGCGGCCTTTTGTTTGGCTTATGGCGCGGCTGGCGCCGGGGCCATTGTATCGGCCGGTGCGGGGGCCATCGTATCGGCGGGAGCCGGAGTGGTGGTTGCCGGAGCTGGCGTTGCTGGCGCCGGAGTGGCTGGTGCCGGGGTGGTAACAGGCGCCGTGGTTTCGGCTGCCGGGGGCGTTGCATTCTTCGGTGCGTCGCCGCCACAAGCGGCCAGGGTCAGGGCAAGCGCGAAAGCAGCCGGAACGAGCAGGAATTTGGACATTAGTCACCTTATGATTTGCTTTTGAATTTGTGTTCAAGCGCACGTGAACGTCGTGGCCTAATAAGGCAAAGATGCGACCATAATGGCGCCAGGTGCTGAATCGTTGCATAGCCGGACAAGATTGTTCCGAGCCACAGGGCGCGCGGGCCAATAATCGCCGGGCGGCTGACGCCGGAAAACCGGCAGGCGTTTTTGCCGATTCTTGGCGGTTGCAGTGGGTTGCGGCGAATTGCCTGCCCTTTACCTTGATGTTCAGTCCGGCGCGCGCGTAGTGAGCGGGCGTTGTTGGGCCAAGGCTGTGGGCGCTTTAGAGCGCCAGGCGTCTTCCAGCCGCAGCGATAGTTCCTCGTCGGCGATGACGTCGAGACGGACCAGCACCGCTGGCCAGCCGACATAGTGGTCGGTTTCGAAATAGATCTCGGGGGAAATTTCCATCAGCAGCGTCTTCTGTTCCGCGGGGCAAAGCAGCACCAGCGTCTGCGCGTCCTTGAGGCGGCAGAACGACTTGCTGGCGACCTTGAGAGCAGGAGTGCCATAGCTGGTGGAGCGCGCCAGGCCGGGCAGGCCGCGGGCCTCGGCCAGGGCGACGATGCGGTTGAAGGCGGCGTCAAGATCGGTCATGCGATCAACTCCTTCTGCTGCGGCCACAATGCGCCGGCCGCGCCTTAAGATGCGACCTGTAAAAAATGATCGTGCGCGGACGGAAAGGCGCTGCCTGAGTCTGGCGCATCGGAACAGCATTGGCTATGGCTTGGAATGCCCCTGAAACCTGCGACACGCAAAGGGCTCCCAATGAGCACAGAGCCAGATACTGCACCCGGAACCGAGACCGGGATCAATGCCAATATGCTTCGCGACAGCGAAGACCGCATCAGTGCGACCTGGCTATGGAATTTACGCGAGGCGCTAGCCGAGGGCGAGGTCGAGGACGTCGTCGCGCTGATGGAGCCACTGCATGCCGCCGATACCGGCGACGTGCTGGAATCGCTGGATCACGACGAGCGGCTGGCTCTGGTGCTGACGCTCGGCGACCGTTTCGATTATTCGGCGCTGACCGAGATCGACGAGAGCGTGCGCGTCGAACTGATGGAGGCATTGCCCAATGCCGACATCGCGCGCGGCGTGTCGGGCCTCGACAATGACGACGCCGTCTTCATTCTCGAAGATCTTGAGCACAAGGACCGCGAAGAGGTCCTGTCCAAGCTGCCGACTTTCGAGCGGCTGAGCCTCAAGCGCAGCCTGGACTTTCCCGAGGAATCCGCCGGGCGGCGGATGCAGACCGATTTCATCGCCATTCCGCCATTCTGGACGGTGGGGCAGACCATCGACTATCTGCGCAGCGAGCAGGACCTGCCGGACGAATTCTACCAGATCTACGTGGTGGATGCGGGCTACCAGGTGCAGGGCACTATCCCGCTGGATAAATTCCTGCGCTCGAACCGCGAGACGCGGATCGAAGACATCATGAATACCCAGGTGATCCTGGTGGATGCCAGCGAAGACCAGGAAGAAGCCGCGCGCGATTTCGAGCGCTACGATCTGGTCGAAGTGGGCGTGGTGGACGAAAGCCGGCGGCTGGTCGGCGTGCTGACCATCGACGACATGGTCGACGTTATCCACGAAGAAGCCGACGAGGACATGAAACTGCTCGGCGGCGTCGGCGACGAAGATACCTCCGACAACACCTTGGACACCGTGCGCAGCCGATCGCCCTGGCTGGTGGTCAACCTGATCACGGCGGTGCTGACCTCGCTGTTGATCGGGCTGTTCGATGCCACGCTGGAGCAGATGGTGGCGCTAGCGGTGCTGATGCCGATCGTGGCCTCGATGGGCGGCAATGCGGGCACGCAGACCATGACGGTGACGGTGCGGGCGCTGGCGATGCGCGAACTGGACGGTCGCAGGCTGCGCCGGCTGATCACGCGCGAAATGGTCGTTGGGGTGGTCAATGGCGTGATCTTCGCCATCCTGATCGGGCTGGTGACGGCAATTCGCTTCGGCAATGTGCAATTGGGCATCGTCATCGGGCTGGCGATGGTCATCAACATGATCGTGGCCGGAACGGCGGGGATTCTGATCCCGGTAGCGCTGGACAAGGCCAAAGCCGATCCGGCGGTGTCCTCCTCGGTATTCGTGACCACGATCACCGACATGGTCGGGTTTTTTGCGTTCCTCGGCATTGCGGGGCTGTGGTTCCACCTGTTCTGAGCCTCTGGTGATTCTGCGAGGCTGGGGACAAGTGGCAGGACCAAGGCGTTTTTTTGGCGGCGATTTGTTCGCCTGACTGGCGGCAAACTGTCATTAAACCTTTACAGACTGTGATGTCGGACGGTTAAGGAAATCTTCCGCAACGCTGTGGAGTGTGGCAACTCTGCCGCTTGCCAAGAGTTTATGTCGCAGTTAACGCTTTATGACCGGGTGCTGCTAGGGGGGTCACACCACTGGCAGTTCGCGGGGGATGAGGCTGACAAGGAGCGGCATATGCGAAGTCAACCAAAGGCCAATATCTGGCGGGCTGCAACCTGGACACTGGTTTGCCTGCTTTCAATGGGACTGGTTTTTTCCGTCGTCGCCGGGGTTTAGGACCCCACTTATTAGCGAAACGAACAAGGAAGGGCGCCCAGCCACGGGGCGCCCTTCTGCTCGTCTAGGAGACAAATCCATGAAGCTGCTCATCGGCAATCGCAATTATTCCACCTGGTCGCTGCGGCCGTGGCTGGTGCTGGCACATTTCGGCATTCCGTTTGAGGACGAAGTGCTGATGCTGTCTGGCGAGGGGTGGCGCGAGACGCTGGCGAAGCGGTCGCCGACCGGCAAGGTGCCGGTGCTGATCGATGGCGAGTTGGTGGTGCCCGAAACCATCGCCATCATCGAGTATCTGGCCGACCGGTTTCCCGACAAGGCGATCTGGCCCGCAGATATCCAGCAGCGGGCCATGGCGCGGGCGGTAAGCGCCGAAATGCATTCCAGCTTCATGGGCCTGCGTGGCCATGCGCCGATGAATTTGCGGGCCTCGCATGTGGGCAAGGTTTCGCCGGAGTCGGTGGCCAAGGACATGCACAGGCTGGAAACGCTGTGGGGCGAGCTACTGGCCAAGTCGGGTGGGCCGTTCCTGTTTGGCGAATTTACGGCGGCGGACGCGATGTTCGCGCCGGTGGCGACGCGAATCCGCACGTACGGGCTTGCGGTGTCGGATTGTGCGGGCGCCTATGTCGAGGCGATCTACAGCCTGCCGGCCTTCCAGCAATGGCTGGGGCTGGCGCTGCATGAGCCGTGGATCGTCGACGACGACGAGATCGACGTCATTCAGGGCCGCGTGGCGCGGGGCGTGCTGGCATGATCCATATGGTGAAGTTATGCGTCGGCGTATCCAGCATCGAGGAGCTGGAGAGCTATCGCAATGAGCGGGCGCATTGGTGGGACGCCGATTATGGCGAGGACGTGCATGTACACCGCACCCGGATGATGCCCAAGCGCGCCGCCGAGATGGAGGGGAAATCTTCGATCTATTGGGTGATTGCCGGCGTGATCGGGGTGCGGCAGCCGATCTTGCGGCTGGCTCAATACACCGACGGCGAGGGCAAGAATTACTGCGACATCATTATGAGCCCCGACATGGTGCGGACGGTGCCGTATCCGAAGCGGCCGGTCCAGGGCTGGCGCTACCTGCCGCCAGCCGATGCGCCGCCGGACCTGGCGGCGAACGGCAATGAAGGGGCGGAAGAGATTGCGCGGGACTTGGCTCGGCTGGGGCTGATTTAGGACCCGTCGCCAGTCAGCTGATGCCGGTCTGCAAATGCCGGTTCTCTGCGCTTCCGGTCCTCACGTACCGACGTACGCTCCGGTCCGGTTCTCGAGAACCAACATTTTCGACTCGGCCTGAGCTGACTGGCAACGGGTCCTGCGGTCGCAGCTCCTTCTCGCCAAGCGGCGCGAAGGGGCCGTGGTCAAGGCCGATATTTGATCGTTGCCCCGCCTTCGCGGGGATGATGTTAAGGCGCTGTTAACCATAACGGCCTTGTCTGCAAGGCAAGGAATATTCCGTGATTTGGGGATAGCGATGGGGCGTCAAGGCGCGCATGTCATTGTGGTGGGAAACGAAAAAGGCGGGTCGGGCAAGTCGACCACCGCGTTCCATCTGGCCATTTATCTGAGCTATCAGGGGCACCGGGTCGCTACGATCGACGCGGACAGCCGGCAGCAGACCTTCACCCACTATGTGCGCAACCGGCGCAGTTGGGCCAAGGAAAAAGGGCTGGCGGTGCCGACGCCGCGGCATTTCCACCTGCCATCGGCCTGGGGCGACTCGGTCAAGGAAAACCAGAAGGCCGAATTCGACGTATTCCGCCGTTCAGTGACCGAGGTCGAGGACAATGTCGATTTCCTCGTCATCGATACGCCAGGCTTCGACACCAATCTGACGCGGCTGGCGCATTGCATGGCCGATACGCTGCTGACCCCGGTCAATGATAGCCTGATCGACCTCAACGTGCTGGCGCGGATCGATCCGAGCGGGGACGGTCCGGTCGAAGCCAGCCATTATTCGCGGCTGGTGCAGCGCGCTCGCGCGGAGCGGCTGGCGATGGATGGCAAGACCATCGACTGGGTGCTGGTGCGTAATCGCATTTCCATGCTGGCCTCGCGCAATGCCAAGCAGGTGCATGCGACGATGGAGCGGATCGCAGAGCGGTTCGGCTGCCGGGTTGCCGATGGCATTGCCGAGCGGATGATTTTCCGCTCGCTGTTTGCCACGGGGATGACGGTGTTCGATCCGCTGGATGGCGATCTGATGGGCGGGCCGTCCTCGGTGTCCCATATCACGGCGCGCAACGAGTATCGCGACCTGGTGGCGGCGATGCACCTGCCGATCATCAAGCCCAAGGCGGACCTGCCGGCCGAGCCGATGCTTCTATCCGCATAAGTCCCTGAGAGACCGTTTGGAAACTCTACTTTGGCGGCCATCTGCCGCGATTTTCTCCGCTTCCGGTGCTCACGTACCAAACGTACGCTGCGCTCCGGTTCTCGAAAACCACGGCAGCTGACTCACCAAAGCGAGTTTTCAAACAGCCTCTAAGCGGTTTGCCGCCCCTTGTATGCGACGGGGGAAGCGGCAACACTCCGCGCCGAGTGATTTGGGGTGTCGGATGACGCGGAACGGGGCGCATGTCATTGTCGTGGGCAATGAGAAGGGTGGGTCGGGCAAGTCCACGACCGCTTTTCATCTGGCCGTTTACCTACTGCACCAGGGCCATACGGTCGCTACCATGGATGTGGATAGCCGGCAGCAGACGCTGACGCACTACGTGCGTAACCGCCGCGACTGGGCCCGGAACAAGGGCCTGACGCTGCTGCATCCCATTCATTATCACCTGCCGCTGGCACGCGGGGATTCCATAAAGGAAAACCAGGGCGCCGAGTTCGACCTGTTCCGGCAGGCGATCGGGGACGTCGAGCATGAGGTGGATTTCCTCATCATCGATACGCCGGGTTTCGACACGCATATGACGCGGCTAGCGCATTGCCTGGCCGATACGCTGGTGACGCCGGTCAATGACAGCCTGATCGATATCAACGTGATGGCCCATATCGATCCGGTCAGCGGCGAACCGACCGAGATGAGCCATTATGCGCGGCTGGTGCAGCGGGCGCGTTCGGAGCGGATGGCGGTCGATGGCCAAAGCATCGACTGGGTGCTGGTGCGCAACCGCATTTCCATGTTGTCGTCGCGCAATACGCGGCAGGTGCAGACGCTGCTGGAGCGAATCGCGGCGCGGCTGGGGTGTCGGGTAGTGGACGGCATCGCCGAGCGGGTGATTTTTCGCTCGCTGTTTCCGACGGGAATGACCGTGTTCGATACCCTTGATGACGAATTGCTGGGCGGGTTGCCCTCAATGTCGCATATGAGCGCGCGGCAGGAATATCGCACTCTGGTGGCGGCGCTGCATTTGCCGATGCGCAAGCCGGGGCGGGCCGTAGATCTGACGGGCGATTCGGATTTGCAGGGCTTTGAAGAAATGCTGGGCAGCGAAATCTAGGTTTCGAGCCATACAAAGAAATCCCTATCGGGGTCGCCCCGTTCAGGTTGCGGAAACCATCGCACCATAGGATGAACATGCGGGTGGCCGTTTCGAGTGAAACGAGTCTGGCCGCTATTGTTCGAGTGACCGACCTGCCGGCTTCTAGCCGGTAGCGGCGCTGGACGAAGCGGAGCCCGGATGGCCATCGACAACTTCACACTGGTGGCTGCATCGGGCGCGGTAATCTGCGTACTCGGTTTCGTGTTGTTTTACATGTGGCGCCAGGATCGCAGCGCGCCATGGTTCGGCTGGCTGGGACTGAGCTATGTGCTCGGAGCATCGGCGGCGATCCTGCTGGGGACGCGCGCCAGTGGCCCAACCTTCGTTAATACCGGCGTGGCCACCGCATTGCTGCTGCTGTGCTTCGGCTGCATGTGGACGGGCGCGCGGGCGTTCGAGCGCCGTAAGGCTGTGTGGTGGGCCTTGGTCATGGCTCCCGCGCTGTGGCTGTCCTCATTCCTCATTCCCGATTTCAGCAATATGCTGGGCCTTCGGGTGGTGATCGCCTCAATCCCGGCCTCGACCTTCCTGCTGCTGGGCGGCTTGGAACTCTGGCGCGGCCGGTTCGAAATTCTGCCATCACGCAAGGCAGCCATCGCATTTCACGTTAGTGCGGGACTATTTTTTGCGTTCCGCATTGTCTCGGTGGGTGCTTTGCCGTTTCCGCTTGGCGGGCTGAGCATCCATCCACTGGCGACGGCGGCGTTTAATTTCATCACGTTCGTGCATGCGATGTTCCTCACGGTGCTGATGATCAGCATGACCAAGGAACGCCGCGAATCCACGCAGCGGACATTGGCGGAAAGCGATGCGCTGACGGGCTTGCCCAACCGGCGAGCCTTTGCCACCGAGGCCGAGCGGCTAATGCGCCGGCAGAAGTATAACCGAGCGCCGCTGGCGCTGCTGATTCTGGATCTGGATCACTTCAAGTCGATCAATGACCGCTTTGGGCACGATGCCGGCGATCGTGTGCTGGTGGAATTCGGGGCGGTGCTCGACGGCGCTCTGCGTCGAGACGATTTCCGCTACCGCATGGGCGGCGAGGAATTCTGCTGCCTGCTGCCGGGGCTGACCATCCGCGAGGCGCAGGCGACTGCAGAGCGGATTTGCCAGGCGTTCCAGGCGACCACTGTGGAAGTGCTGGGCGGCTCCGTGCGTGGCACGGTCAGCATCGGCATTTCATCGACGGATATCTGCGGGTATGTGCTGGAAGACCTGCTCAACGAGGCCGATGCCGCGACCTACGAGGCCAAAGCCAGCGGGCGCAATCGCGCGGTGGTTGCAATTGCCAAGCCGATGGCGCCGGCAACGCCTTTGCTCGGCAATGTTACTGATATCAGGGTGGCCAAGCTGCGGGCCTAATCGGCCCAACTGCCGTGGGCATAGAGGCCGGTGAAGGTGACGTTCATGCCACCACAGGCGTTGTTGTCCGCGACGGCTAGATAGGGCCCCAGTTGCCACATGCGGACCGAGCAGCTGGTGGATGCCGGATCGTAGGGCAAGAGGGTCTCGTCATAGTCCTGGGTGAAGGCCACGCTGCCCTTCTTGGGTTGGACGGTGGCGACGATGCTGCCCTGGTTGACCCTGCCGCTGGAGACCCGCAGCGGATCGAACATGCCCCAGGTGGCTGTGCCGTCGATGGCGATCTTGCCTTCGGGAGCCCCCTTGATGACGATCTGCTGTTCGATGGAATAGCGCCACGAGCCGGTCCAGACCGCGCCGGAGTAATCGGCCGTAACCAGGGCCGATCTGGGCAGCAGGGCGCTGATGAGCATGTAGTTGGGGGCATCGCCCAGGATCGAGGCGCAGGCCATGTCGCCGATCGTGCTGGTGACGATGACGACGGTGCCGGGATGTAATTGGCGGCTGACCGGCGCGCAGGCGTCGCCGCCTCGTGGGCAGCCCTCGATGGCCATGGGTTGCATGGTCAGCAGACCGGGGCCGGAGACCTGATAGGTTTTGGGATGCGGATTGTCGCCGCGCAGGTCGCTGAGGCCGTCGCAATCGGCGGCCATGGCGGGGCTAGCCAGCAGGCAGAGCAAGGCGGCGAGAGTGAGCTTGGACATTGGCAGCCTCCGGTTGAGGGATGGCTAGCCCAAGCTGCGTGAACCGGGAATGAAGCGGTTCAGTCCTGGCCGAAGGTGAGATCGAGGGCGCGCTTGCCGCCGGGGGCGAAGACGTCGATCTCGATGGCCACGCGCGGCTGTACGACCCGGCGGGTCCGGGAGGAGAGGGCCAGCACGGCGGCCAGCAGCTCGCCGACGGTGCGGCGCTGATGCAGCAGGCGGGCGGAAATCCCGTCCATGGTGCGACGGCGCACCTTAGGATCGGGGGAGGCAAGCTTGGAACGGCCGACGAAATTGGCCAACTCGTTCAAGGCAGTACGTTCGCTCATTGGGCTACTCCAAACACAGGCACCAATTTGCTTCCCTATCGGCCGAACATTTGACGCCCATACACGGCGCGTCCGGCTCATTGTCGTTTCAATCGCCGCAGCGGCAGGTCCGCTACGGTTGGGCTGGCGATCAGCCCTGCATTGCCAGGCAGGAGAGGTTCTGCTGCTTGAGGCGGTTGCACATGTCGGTCGCGGCATCGCGGCCACCGAAGCCGACGAAGCGGGCGCGGTAGAACACTTTGCCGTTCTTTTCGAAGCGTTCGACGTAGGAGCGGAAATCGCCAAGGGTGGCGACCTTGCCGGCGGCATCGGTCAGCATGCCCTGGGCATTGGACTCGGATGGGGCGGCGCCGATCTGGACGATCCAGCCACCGGGCGGCACGGCTGCCTTGTTGTCATTGGCGGCGGTGCCGATGGAACCGCTGGTCAACAGATCGACAGGCTGGCCCTCGGCGCCAACGCCGACGGGCGGCAGCAGCGGCGCGGACGGAGCGGTCTGCCCGAGCGCAGCCGGCGGCGCGCCAAGGCTATAGGTATCGCTGAGCCAGGCGCCGATGACGTCCTGGCTGGGATATTCGGGCGATGGCGCCTGGCTCGGCGCAGCGAGCGTGTTGGCGGCCTGGACGGCCGGCTGCAGGCCCAGATCGGCGGGCATGGGAGCGGGCTGCGGCGCGACGCTGGCGAGGGTGACTTCGGGCACGGCCTGCTGGAACGGCACTTGCTGGGGCTGGGCACCGTTGCCGGCAACGAGCTGAGCCAGGCGGAAGCCAGGCAGGGGCATGGGCATGACAAAGGTGCCGGCGGCGGGCGTCTCGGCGGGCGATTGCGCCACGGCGACCTGGATATTGCCCTGGCGGCCGGGTTGCGGGATCATTGCGGTTTGCAGATAATTGCCTTGGCGGCCTTTCGGCAGATAGGTGGCGACCAGTTCGCGCACCTTCTGGTCGCGGGCGCCGCCGCTGTTAAAGCCGAAGGCGACGACGACGATATGGCGATTATCCTTGCGGGCGGCGGTCAGCAGGTTGGAGCCGGCGGCATTGATATAGCCGGTCTTGATGCCGTCGACGGCGTCCATGTAGCCCAGCACGCGGTTATGGTTGCCATACGTGCGGCGGCCATAGCTGAAGCTGCGGGTCTGGAAGAATTCGTAATAGTTGGAAAAGTGCTGATAGATGGCGATGCCGAGAACGGCCTGGTCGCGCACTGTGGTGAGCTGGCCGCCATCGGGCAGGCCCGAGGCATTGCGGTAGGTGGTGTTGCGCATGCCGAGCGCGCGGGCAGTTGCCGTCATGCGCTGGGCGAATTTTTCTTCCGAGCCGGAAATGTGCTCGGCGATCACGCGGGCCATGTCATTGGCCGACAAGGTGACGATGGCCTTGATGGCGTCTTCCACCGAAATGGTAGCGCCGGCGCGCAGGCCCAGCTTGGTTGGCTCGGCAGCGGCGGCATGGCGCGACACGGTCATCTTGGTGGTCAGGCTCAGGTTACCGGCCGACAGTTCTTGGAACAGGATGTAGAGCGTCATCACCTTGGTGATCGAGGCGGGATAGCGCTTGGAGTCAGCGGCTTCCTCGTACATGACCTTGCCGGATTTGGCGTCGACCACGATGCCAGCATATTTACGAAGATTTTCAATGGCCTGAGCCGGCGCGACCATGGGCGCCAGGATGGCGAAGGACACAAGGACTGCGGCAAGGGTGCGCATAAGAACTGCGCGCCAAGGGGATTTCGCCTGGGAAGCCACCCGGTACTCCAACATAACTCTCGGGCGCGAACACCGCCCGTACACAATTTACAAAGCCGGAGGCCTGACGATGCCCCCATCCGCCAATTCACCCGTTACTGGCGCAATCTAGCGACAGCGCGTTACGAATCCGTAAAATGCGAACGATTTGGGTGAGAGTGTGATCGAGAGGCAGCTAATGTGCAGAGACGAGCGGGAAGAATGGACATGAAGCTTTATACCCGGGCGCAGAATTCGGCTGGGGAGCGGGTGCGTATCGCGCTCAACCTCAAGGGCATCGCCTATGAGTATGTGGCGGTGTCGACGCTTGGGCCCGGCGAGTATGCGCGGATTAATCCGCAGGCCCTGATGCCGGCTCTGGAGGTCCATGGGCGCGTCATCACGCAGTCGGCGGCGATCCTCAACTATCTAGAGGCGGCCTTTCCCGAACGGGCGCTGCTGCCGGCCGATCTGGTGGTGCGGGCGCAGGCGATCGCCTTTGGTTCCGTGGTTGCCGCAGAGATGCACGCGCTGACGGTGCAGCGGGTGCGGCGGTTCCTGAGCAGTAACATGGGCACCGACGAAGCCCAGGTGCAGCAATGGGTGGCCCATTGGCTGGGGCTGGGCTTTGCCACGCTGGAGGGATTGCTGGCGGCACGATCGGCCGATTGGCCTTTTTGCTTCGGTGAAGAGCCGGGTTGGGCGGATCTATTCATGGTTCCGCAGGTGGCTAACGGTCGCCGGCTCGGAATCGATCTGACGGATTACCAGCGCGTGACGGAAATCGCCGATCGGTGTCGCCAGCTCGAACCATTCCGTCTGGCCGAGCCGCAAATGCAGCCCGACTATCCTGGCGAGCCCGTGCCACGCTGATAAACGCCCGATTTCCGGGCGTTTTTGCCGGTCACGAATTAGAGAAGGATTGGCCCTTAACACCGGCTGGATTTTGCCTACATAATGGGTCCACCACGCTGCTTCGTTTCTCCCACGACAGATGTATTGCCATGACGCCATCAAGCCTTTTCGCCCAGAATCCCGAAGTGGACGCCGCCCTGCGGTTGTCCGCGGTTCCCGCCTGGGCTGGGCCGAAGGACGACGACGGCGGCAAGGGCGCTGGCGGGGGCGGAGTGGGCGGCACCGAAACCGGAACCGCGACCAAAACGCGGACCAAGACCAAGCGGCCGAACCTGTATCGAGTGCTGCTGCTGAACGACGATTACACGCCGATGGAATTCGTCGTTCTGGTCCTGCAGGACGTCTTCAACAAATCGCGTGAAGAGGCCATGCAGATCATGATGCACGTTCACCAAAAGGGGGTGGGTGAATGCGGCGTCTTTCCATACGAGGTCGCCGAAACCAAGGTGACGCGCGTCATGGATACTGCACGCAAAAACCAGCATCCGCTGCAATGCGTGATGGAAAAGCAATAGGAACATCAGATGCCCTCATTTTCTCGCGGACTTGAAAAGGCTCTGCATCAGGCGATGAACCTGGCGCGTGAGCGCAACCATGAGTTCGCAACCCTCGAGCACCTGCTGCTCGCCCTCACCGACGACCGGGAGACCATTGCGGTGCTCACCGGTTGCGATGTCGATGTCGATGCGCTCAAGAGCGATCTTGAAGATTTCATCAATGAAGAGCTGGACAGCCTGATCGTGGCCAATGGCCAGGACGCGCGGCCGACCGCCGCGTTCCAGCGCGTGATCCAGCGCGCTGTCATCCATGTCCAATCCTCGGGCCGCGAAGAAGTGACGGGCGCCAATGTGCTCGTCGCTATTTTCGCCGAGCGCGAGAGCCATGCTGCATACTTCCTCGAACAGCAGGACATGAGCCGGCTGGACGCGGTCAATTTCATCAGCCACGGCATTACCAAATCGGGTGCCAGCGAGGAACGCAAAGTGCGCGGAGCCGAGGACGGCAGTGAAGGCAATGGCGAAGGCGGAAGTGGCCGCGGCGAGAACGCCAAGAGCTCGGCTTTGGCCGATTTCTGCGTCGATCTCAATGCCAAGGCGCGAGCCGGCAAGATCGACCCGCTGATCGGCCGCGATGCCGAACTGCGGCGGACCATCCAGATTCTGTGCCGCCGTTCCAAGAACAACCCGATCTATGTGGGTGACGCTGGCGTCGGTAAGACGGCTATCGCCGAGGGTCTTGCGCGCAAGATCGTCGAAGGCGACGTGCCCGAAGTGCTCAAGGAAGC
Source organism: Devosia sp. (assembly GCF_028290435.1). Classification (GTDB taxonomy): domain Bacteria; phylum Pseudomonadota; class Alphaproteobacteria; order Rhizobiales; family Devosiaceae; genus Devosia. The sequence goes on from NZ_JAQGJV010000015.1 coordinate 57,198, forward strand.
GGTGATCTATTCGCTCGATATGGGCTCGCTGCTGGCCGGCACCCGTTATCGCGGCGACTTCGAGGAACGCCTCAAGGCGGTGATGAAGGAGCTGGAAAAGCTCCCCAATTCCGTGCTGTTCATCGACGAAATCCACACCATGATCGGTGCGGGCGCGACCTCCGGCGGCGCGCTCGATGCTTCGAACCTGCTCAAGCCGGCATTGGCGAGCGGCGCGATCCGTTGCATCGGCTCGACCACCTATAAGGAATATCGCCAGTTCTTCGAGAAGGATCGGGCGCTGGTGCGTCGCTTCCAGAAGATCGACGTCAATGAGCCGTCGATCCCGGATGCGATCGAGATCGTGAAGGGCCTTCGTCCTTATTTCGAAGAGTTCCACAAGATCAAGTACACCGACGAAGCATTGACCGCCGCTGTCGAGCTTTCGGCGCGTTACATCAACGACCGCAAGCTGCCGGACAAGGCCATCGACGTGCTCGACGAGACCGGCGCCAGCCAGATGCTGCTCAAGGCAGAGGACCGCAAGAAGGTCATCGACGTTGAGGACATCGAAGCGACCATCGCCACGATTGCTCGCATTCCGCCAAAATCGGTGTCCAAGTCGGATTCCGAGATGCTGCGGAGTCTCGAATCCAACTTGCGCACCGTGGTGTTCGGGCAGGACGTGGCGATAACCTCGCTGGCATCAGCGATCAAGCTGGCGCGTGCTGGCCTGCGCGAACCGGAAAAGCCAATTGGCTCGTACCTCTTCACCGGCCCGACCGGTGTCGGCAAGACCGAAGTCGCCAAGCAACTCGCCGATACGCTCGGTGTGGAACTGCTGCGGTTCGACATGTCCGAATATATGGAGCGGCATACCGTGTCGCGCCTGATCGGCGCGCCTCCGGGCTATGTCGGGTTCGACCAAGGTGGCTTGCTGACCGATGGCGTGGACCAGCATCCGCATTGCGTGGTGCTGCTCGATGAAATCGAGAAGGCGCATCCGGATCTCTACAACATCCTGTTGCAGGTGATGGATCACGGCAAGCTGACCGACCACAACGGCAAGCAGGTGGATTTCCGCAATGTCATCCTGATCATGACCTCCAATGCCGGGGCCATGGACTTGCAGAAGAGCCCGATCGGGTTCGGCCGCAAGCGCGAGCAGGGCGACGACGAAGAGGCGATTAACCGCCTGTTCACGCCGGAGTTTCGCAATCGTCTGGATGCGATCATCTCGTTCGCTCCGCTGCCGCGCGAAGTTGTGCGTCGCGTGGTCGAGAAGTTCGTGCTGCAGCTTGAAGGCCAGTTGGCCGAGCGTGGCGTGACCATCAACCTGACGCCGGAAGCTGCCGATTGGCTGGCCGAGCACGGCTATGACGAACGCATGGGCGCCCGCCCACTGGGCCGAGTGATCCAGGAATACGTCAAGAAGCCACTGGCAGAGCAGGTGTTGTTTGGCGAGCTAGTGAACGGTGGTTCGGTAACGGTTGCCGTTGTCGGCGAAGGCTCCGAGGCCAAGCTGGAACTGGTGGCAGTGCCGCCGCGTCCAGCCAAGCCGAAGGCCCTGCCGCGCCCGAAGAAGAGCAAGGCGACTGTCGAAAAAGACAACTAAGCGCAAGCTTGGAGAGAATGCGGAAGGCCGGGAGCGATCCCGGCCTTTTGTTTTTGGGATTTAAGGCTCGTGCCTAGCCCTATGCATCCTCACCTACCGTTCTTTCCTTCTTCTTCCCGAGGACTTGATCCGCGGCCTCTGGCCGCTTGCACCGTGTTGAGAGCGGCCCGCGGGTCAAGCCCGCGGGAAGGAAGTGAAGTGGTTCAGTGCCTAAGGCCTAATGCGCGTCGTGGTGCTTCTAGATGAACGTCGGTGGGTTGGTTTCCGGCTGTTCGGCAAGCGCCTCTAGCCGGTCCAGGGTCACACCAACCTGGTGGGCGACAGCGAGGTTGAAATCGTCATCTGGCCCGGTGGTTTCGTATTCGCGCAGGGCCTCGGGGATCAGCCCGGCCTCGGCGGCGAATTCCTCAAGGCTGAAGCCGAGGGCGATACGGCGATTATGGTCGCCTTTCGGCGATCGCTCGTCATCGTAGACTGGTTCGGTCATGGTCATCTCCTCGTGCGACGTGGTGAGGAGATAAGCCGGCGGCAGGCAAAAAGTTCAACTGTGGAGCGTGAGGTCAGAGTTTGGCGGCGCGCGGCCCCAGCAGCGCAAAGCCAAGCAGGAACGCGGTATAGACTGCCAAGGGCAAAGCCAGCGCATAAATGTCCAGAGTGCGATAGCCAAGTGCGCCAAAGGCGGCCCCGGCGAGCAGCGACGCCCAGACCAACAGGTGCTGCGCCCAGCGCCAGGGCGGAGCCTCATGGCGCAAGGCGCGGGCCAGATCCTGGCCGGCGACGAACAAGGTGCCGGTGACGAAGGTAGCGCCGAGGCGCACCGAGCCTTCCGAGAGCAGTACGGCATTCTGCGCGCCGGCGGCGATGGCAAGCGCCAGCATGGCCTGCGAGGCGGGATAGCCAGCCAGCGTAAGCGAGAGCGCGGTGACGAGGGCGAGCAGCACCAAGGCAAGGGTGAGGACCGGGCCCCAGTGGCGGCTGGTGAGCGCCAGCGCCGAGCCAGCGAAGCTGCCGAGGAAGAACAGCAGCACCAGCGACGCCGTCAGTAGCGCCACCGACCAGACGCCATTGACGAGCGCATCGCCAAGCTGGGTGGTATTGCCGCTCATGAACGAGGTGTAGAAGCCGCCCAATTTTATGAAGCCGATGGCGTCGATGAACCCCGCGGCAGCGGTGAGCAGGAGGCCGAGGCTGAGCTTGGGGGCGGGGGTCACGCGGGGTCCGATGGGGCAGGAGGGTGAGGCCGGGATCGCTCCCGGCCTCGTGCGTCACAGATAGGGTTTGAAGAAGGCCACGGTGGCAGCGACCATTTCGTCCAGGGTTTGGACGCCGGTGGCAGTATTGAAGCCGTGGTCCATGGGGCGAATCCACAGTTCCTCCGGGCCGTCATGGGCGGCGATGAATTTTTCGCCGGTGCCGACCGGGATTGCCTCGTCATTCAGTCCCTCGGCGACAAAGAGCGGGCCCTTATAGGCCGCGATTTCTTCGAGCGGGTGGGTGGTGGCGATTTCCTCGAAATAGGGTTGCTTGAGGTAGAGCGAGAACCCCCAGGGCATGGGCAGTTCGAGCGGTGTCGCGCCGGTCTTGAGGCCGGCGGCGATCTTGTCGGCGCCGAGCAGCTTGGCAAAGGTCACCTCGGGCTCGCCGACGGCGGCCCAGAGGGCGGTTGCGAGTGGAGTGCCGGTGCGGCCGGCAATGGCGCTGGCGACGAGGCCGCCCTGGCTCCAGCCGATCACGGCGATCTTGCTGCTATTGACGCGTGGGTCGGCCTTGAGGAAATCGAGCGCGGCGGTCGCGGCGGCGATCTGGCCGGAATAGGTCATGTCGGCGAATTCGCCGCCGCTATCGCCCGAGCCCGGGAAATCGATGCGCAGGCTGGCATAGCCGGCGTCAGCCAGCAGGCGGGCGGTGCGGGTGTAGATGCCTTCCTTGACCGAGGGTATTTCCAGTTCGTCGCGGCTGCCGCCGAAGCCATGCAGGAGCAGGATAACCGGCGCCGGGTGGCCGGCGGGAACGGAAAGGGTGCCGACGATACTAAGGCCATCGACGGGGTAGTTGATCGTCTCTTCTGTCGTCTGTGCCTGCACGGAACTCACCGTCAAACCAATTGCCATCATGGCGGGTATCAAGGCTTTGAACATTGTTGCACCATCCCATTGCTTGGCGCCTTGGAGCGCTGGAAAGAGTGTTTAGCCAAATCGGCGACCTGGCAACCAGTTCATTGGTCGGCTGCAAACTTAGCCCAGGTGCGCCGCGATAGTCTTGGCGAGGGCGGCAAGTTCGGCATCGTCACCCTTGCCGCCAGCGTGGGGGGCAAGGGTTTGGCCGTCATAGGACGGGATCAGATGAAAATGCAGGTGGAAGACGCTCTGGCCTGCGGCGGCTTCGTTGGACTGGGCGAAGCGGATTCCATCGGCAGCGGTGACGGCGAGGAGAGCTTTTGCGACGCGCTGGACCAGCGGCATGATGGCCGAGAGGGTCGCAGGATCAGCATCGAGCAAGTTGCGGGAGGCGGTCTTGGGGATGATCAGCAGGTGGCCGCGGGACTGGGGAAAAATGTCCATCATGACGAGAGCGGTGGCGTCCTCGTAGACCTTATGGGCCGGAATTTCTCCGCGGATGATTTTGGCGAAGATGTTGGAGGGGTCGTAGGTCATGATTCTCTCTCGCGGAGTGAGGATGCGCCTATTCGGCTGGTTTCAATTCGTCAGCGGCGGGCTTCTGGAAATAGCGGAAGCGGAAGTAGTTGAGGAGAGCCAGGCCGGTGAGGGTGACGGGGGCGTATTTGAAGCCGCGACGGATGAAGAACAGGGCGATGGAGACGGCCGTGCCGGCGCTCATGGCGCCTTTGCCCATGGGGGAGGTGAAGGAGGAAGGGACGATGTGGCGATAGAGCAGGGCGTCGGAGCGATAGTAATCGCGGGCGCGGAGGGCAAAGGCGCGCTTGGAGGCGGAATAATCCTTGAGCTCGGCCATGCCCATATCGCCGTGGAACTCGACTTCGGAGCCCAGGGCCCACACTTCGGGCGGGGCAAGGCGGGTTTTGCCGAGGTCGGTGAACAGGTCGATCAGGTCGGCGAAGGTGACGTAGTTGGCGTTCCAGGCGTCGTCGGTCTTGGCGCCGTGGGCGAGGATCAGGACGTCGGCGCGCTCGAGTTTTTCGCGCATGGCGGCGGAGTTGCCGGGGGAGAAGTCAGTGCCGGATTTGGCGGTTTCGACAATGCCGCCGGCCCTGGTCAGGCGGTCGACCATGGCGGAGCCGAAGGCGCCGCTGGCGCCGGTGATGAGGAAGTGGCGGCCCTTGATCTGGCATGAAGTGCCGGCGATCAGGTCGAAGATGTTGCTGAAGGACGAGAAGAAGTTGTGCGGATAGACGTGGTGCATGGCGTGGTAGTTGTTATCCACCCAGAGCAGGCCCTGCTGGCCTCCAACGCGGGACATCGACATGTGGTTGTAGTCGAGGCCTTCTTCCTTGAGGGTCATGCCCAGCATCACGGTGCGGACGACGACCACCACCACGATGGGCGGCCACGGGAAAATAGTCAGGAAGATCAGCGTGCCGAGGATCGAGGTTAGGTATTCGGGCAGGATATGGAACCAGATATTGGCCCGCGCATAGGCCGGGTTGATCTGCATATCGAGGCCGAGGAACTTGTGGTGCACCCAATGCCAGGACGAGAACGTGCGTAGCAGTTGGAAGCGCGAGGTCTCCCAACGGTGGAGAACCCAATGCAGGGCATCGAACAGCGCCGTCGAGACAACGAAGGCTAAAAATGCTTGGAGCGCGAACGCGATTATGTCCCAGATCATGGAATTTAGATAAGGCCGTTGGAGGGCGGAGGGAAGGGGCGATAGTGCCGCGCCGCTACTTGTCCGTCCGTTCGCCCTTCCGGAACGGCGTGTATTGATCCAGCATTTCCTGCTGGTGTTCGACCGAGGCGCGTTCCTGTTCGAGGAAATCGGCGACGGCGGCGCGTAGGCCGGGATGGGCGATCCAGTGGACGGAGTAGGTGCTGGCGGGGGCGTAGCCGCGGGCGAGCTTGTGTTCGCCCTGGGCGCCGGCTTCGACGACCTGAAGCTTGTGCTGGATGGCGAAATCGATGGCCTGATAATAGCACAGCTCGAAATGCAGGAACGGGACTTCGCGGATTGCGCCCCAGTTGCGGCCGAAAATGCGATCCGAGCCGAGGAAGTTGATGGCGCCGGCGATGGGGGTGTCGCCGTCATAGGCCAGCATCAAGACGATGCGGTCGGCCATGGTCTGGTTGAGCAAGGAAAAGAATTTGCGATTGAGGTAGGGGCGGCCCCATTTGCGGGCGCCGGTGTCCTCGTAAAAATCGTAGAAGGCGTCCCAATGGTGCTCCATCAGGTCGCTCCCGGTCAGCCATTTGATGGTGAGGCCATCGGCCAGCGCGTCGCGCCGCTCGCGGCGGATGGTCTTGCGTTTGCGCGAGGAGAGGGTTTCGAGGAAATCGTCGAAGGTCGCAAAACCCTCATTGTGCCAGTGGAACTGGGTATCGACGCGCTTGAGCCAGCCGTCCGACTCGATGAGGTCGGCTTCGGCTTCGGGCACGAAGGTGGCGTGGACCGAGGAGGCATCGCGCTGGATGGCCAGTTGCTGTGCGGCGGCGAGCAGGGCGGCTTCGATAGCGGCATCGCCCGAGGGCACCAGCAGCTTGGGCGCGGTGGCCGGCGTGAACGGCACCGAGCATTGCAGCTTGGGGTAATAGGAGCCGCCCGCGCGCTCTAAGGCATTGGCCCAGCCGTGGTCGAAGACGTATTCGCCCATGGAATGAGATTTGAGGAATAGCGGCATCAGACCGATCGGCTTGCCGTCGGCATCGTCGATGGTGATGTGCTGGGGTTGCCAGCCGGTTTTGCCGGTGGCGCAGCCGGATTGCTCAAGGGCGAGGAAAAAGGCGTGGTCCAGGAAGGGGTTGTCCGGCTTACCATTGGTGGACGGCACGAGGCTGTTCCAGACCGCGGCGGGGATGGCCGCGGTCGAGTTATGGATAGTGGCCGTATAGGAATTATCTGGCAAGTTCGGGATCGAACCCTTCGAAAACAATCTGGTCAATGTAGGGAGCAGCCGCAAGGGCTTCAACCTTACTGCGAATGGTCCAGGCGGTCACGGGTTTGCCGAGCGCTCGCCAGAACTTGATTGCGGGCAGTTCGAGCGCATCCTTGTCGCAGGAGATGAAATCGAACTGGGTTTCGTGCCAGTGCAGCAGGTGGCGCAGGGTGTAGCGCTGGTCGGTGGTGAGGTGAGCGTCCCACTCATTGGGCTCGTAATCATAGGTGATGATGCCGCGCGGGCCGGTGAAGCCGAACTGGCGGATCTGGGTCAAGAGGTTCGGATCGAAGGATTCGACGGTGACCAGGCCCTCGTAGGATTTCAGCAGTTCGGCGGCGGCGCGGGCGAGGAGTTGGGTGCCGGCGACGTCGCGCTGATATTTGAGCTCGATCTGCAGCAAGGTGCGGCCGCCGACCTGGGACAGGAAATCGGTGAAGCGCTGTGGGCAATTGCCGGCGGCACTGCCGAGCAGGGGCGTGCTGGTGAGTTCGGCGCTGGAAATGGCCGAGACCGGGCCGGTCTTGCCGGTGAGGCGTTCGAGCTCGTCATCGTGGAAGACGACGGGGACGCCGTCGCTGGTCAGTTGCAGGTCGCATTCGATGGCGAAATTGCCGGCAATGGCGGCTTCGAAGGCGGCGGCGCTGTTTTCGATGATGCCGGCGGCGCGATTGTGCAGGCCGCGATGGGCGATGGGGCGGGGGAAAAGAGCGGTGGTCATATGGGACCTCATCGGTGTGGGAAGGGTCTGGAGTGGCAGGGGAATGTGACGGGTGTGTTACAGGGCAGAACGACGATCAGTCGCCGGACTTTCTATTCTTCTCCCCATCGGGGAGAAGATGGCGCGCAGCGCCGGATGAGGGGGTGCTCGCCGCCAGTGATGATTTTTCGGTCTGAGTTTGGCTGGAGATTCCCCGTCACCCGCCCTCCGCTTCGCTCGGGCACCCTCTCCCCGATGGGGAGAGGAATACGGAGAGCTCAGTCGCTTTCTAACCTTCGACCTCGAAGACCGCGTCGATCTCAACCGCAGCGCCGAACGGCAAGGCCACAACACCAAACGCGGCGCGGGCGTGTTTGCCTTTGTCGCCGAGGACGCCGACCAGGAGGTTGGAGGCGCCGTTGGCGACTAGGTGCTGCTCGAAGAATTCGGGGTCGGACGCTACGAGGACCGTCAGCTTGAGCACTTGCTTGATGTCTTCGAGGCGGAAGCCGCCGATGTGGACGACCTGGGCCAGGATGTTGACGGCGCACAGTTCGGCGGCATTGCCGCCTTGGACCACATTCATGTTGTCGCCGAGACGGCCGGTGATGACGCCGGCTTCGCTGCTGGAGATCTGGCCGGAGACATAAACGATGTTGCCAGCGCGGGTGACCGGCACGTAGCTGGCGACGGGAGGGCGGGGAGCGGGGAGTTCGTAGCCGTATTGGCGGAGCTTTTCGATCGGGCTGGTCATCGCGTCTTACCTTGCGTTTGGTCGGGGTCGGACACGTCTAAAGCGTGTTCCGGACTGGTATCGGCCTCGGCCGGATCGAGCACCGGCTTGAGCTTGTATAGCTTGCCGCGCACCACCGCGTCACGCCCGAACCGGGTGCGAACGCGATCCATGGCGCGTTCGGCCGCCGCCTTGCGGGCGATTGCCGGCTCCAGCAGATCGGCCGGATCGGTGCCGTCGGCAGTATCGATACCCGAAACGCCGATTCCAATCAGCCGGAAAGCGGTGCCGTCGATCTCGCGGGCCAGCAATTGCAGTCCGGCCTCGTAGATGACATTGGCCAATTGCGTGGGGATCATCAGGTGGCGGGCGCGGGTGCGCAAGCGAAAACCGGCAGATTTGAGCTTCAGCGTCACCGTGTCGCCGACGATGTTCTTGGCTTTGAGGCGTTCGGACAGGCGCTCGGTGACTTGCAGCAGTTCGGTGGAAAGGGCTTCGAGCGAACTGATATCGCTGTTGAACGTGGTTTCGGACGAGACGGTTTTCATCTCGCCTTCGCTGGAAATCTTGCGGCTATCCTGGCCGCGCGACAGGCGGGCGAGGCGGGCACCCATCTCGCCATAGCGGCGCATCAGGTTTTCCGGCGGCTCCTCCTGGAGTTGGCCAATGGTGACGAGACCATCCTTGCGCAGGGTTTCGGTGAACACCTTGCCAACGCCGTATATCATGCTGATGGGCTTGGGGGCGAGAAAGCCGAGGGTTTCGGCGGCCCCGATGACAGCAAAGCCGCGTGGTTTGTCGAGATCGGAGGCCAGCTTGGCGAGGAATTTGTTGTGGCTTAGGCCTACCGAAATGGTGACGCCGATGTCGTTGGCGATCGCCTTGGCAAAGCGCGCGAGCACCACGGCGGCCGGGGCCTTGTGGAGGGCCTGGGTGCCGGTGAGGTCGAGGAAGGCCTCATCGATCGAGATGGGCTGGACCAAGGGCGTTAGCGCATCCATATAGGTGCGAATCTGGCGGCTGACCTCGACATATTTGGCCATGTTGGGCTTGATGATGACGGCATCGGGGCACAGCTTGCGGGCCTGGAACATAGGCATGGCGGAGCGGACGCCGGACTGTCGCGCGATATAGCAGCAGGTGGAGACGACGCCGCGCGTGCCGCCGCCGATGATCAGCGGCTTGTCGCGCAGGCTGGGGTCGTCGCGCTTCTCGACGGAGGCGTAGAAGGCGTCACAATCGACATGGGCGATGGAGAGCGAGAACAGCTCGTCATGGCTGCGGATGCGTGGGGAGCCGCAGGTCGGGCAGCGCGCCGGGGCGGCGGCAGTGTGGCCGCTCTCCAGGCAATCGCGGCAGAGCCAGGGCGCACTCATAAGTCATCCCGCCGGGTTCAGCTTGGCCCAGACGCGCATGAATTGTTCGGGGGTGATCCCGGCATTTGCGCACAGAGCGAGCAGAATCGATTCGTTTGAGGCAAAGTAGTCGATGAGACCAGAATTCAGTTGGGTGGACCCGACGGAAAGTCGAAGCGAAGCGGGATCGTAACCGACAAAGTCCATGAAGCGCAGCAGTTCGTCGCTGTTTTCGGCCAGGTAGCCGAGGCAAAGTTCAGCCAGTTGCGTTGCATCGATCGAGACGGACTTCTGGATGGGCACCGGCAGGCTCATTTGGTGTTTTGTAAAGAGATTCAATGTTACCCGAGATAGGCGGCAAAACGAAGTGCTGCCAGCGCTGATAAGCGCAAGCGAGGACGAATGCCCAAGACAGTCATGATCGTGGAAGACAACGAGCTCAACATGAAGCTCTTCAACGATCTGCTCGAATCGCGTGGCTATGCAGTGATCCAGACCCGCAATGGCATGGAGGCTCTGGATCTGGCGCGCGCGCATCGGCCCGATCTGATCCTGATGGACATCCAACTGCCGGAGGTTTCTGGGCTGGTGGTGACCAAATGGCTCAAGGACGATGACGAGCTGGCTCACATTCCGGTTATCGCCGTCACCGCGTTTGCGATGAAGGGCGACGAGGAACGCATTTTGCAAGGCGGTTGCGAGGGTTACATCAGTAAACCGATCTCCGTGCCTCACTTTTTGGAAACTATTGCCCGCTACATTGGTCCCGCTTAAGAGGCCCAGAAACGGCCCCTTAAGGTAAGCTGGACGCCTGTGGTGGACGCTACGGGCCCTGGCTGTATTTCCGGGGCTCTGCAGTGACCGCACGTGTACTGATCGTCGATGACATTCCGACCAATGTGCGGCTGCTGGAAGCGCGGCTGACGGCCGAATATTATGAAGTGGTCACCGCCTCGTCGGGGCCGCAGGCGCTGGAAATCTGCAATAATTCCGACGTCGATATTGTGCTGCTGGACGTGATGATGCCGGATATGGACGGCTTCGAAGTCTGCCGGCGGATGAAGGCCAATCCAAAGACCCATCACGTTCCGGTACTGATGATCACGGCGCTCGACCAGCCTTCGGATCGGGTCAAGGGCCTGGAGGTGGGCGCAGACGACTTTTTGACCAAGCCGGTCGACGACATGCAGCTCATGGCGCGCGTCAAGAGCCTGGTGCGGCTGAAGTCGCTGACCGACGAGTTGCGGGCGCGGGCACTGACCGGCCAGCAGATCGCCATCGAAGATGCGATGCGGGTGATGGACCAGATCACCACCACGGGTGGCTCGATCCTGATCATCGATACCGATGCGCGCCATGCGGAGCGGATTAAGGGCTATCTGGGCGACCACAAGGTCGACGTGCTGACCCAGCCAGCCGATGCGGTATTCCAGGTGACCGGTGCGCAGTATGAGCTGGCGCTGGTGTCGATGGCGCTGGACGATTTCGACCCGCTGCGGGTGTGTTCGCAAATCCGTACGCTGGAGCATACGCGCACGCTGCCGATCATCCTGATGGCCGACGAGGGCGACAAGCCGCGCGTGGTCCGGGCGCTGGACCTTGGGGTCAACGATTTCATTTCGCGGCCGGTAGAGCGCAACGAGTTGGCGGCCCGGGTGCGCACGCAAATCCGGCGGCAGCGCTATGCGCTGGAACTGCGCCAGAGCGTCAGCAACACCATGGCGCTGGCGGTCACCGACGACATGACGGGGCTCTATAATCGGCGTTATTTCGACCGGCATCTCGGCGTGATGCTGGGCAAGGCGCAGGCGCAAGAGCGCGACATGGCGGTGATGTTGCTTGATATCGATCACTTCAAGAGCGTCAACGACACGCATGGCCACGATATCGGCGATGCGGTGCTCAAGGAATTTTCCCTGCGGTTGAAGCGCAATATCCGTGGCGTCGACCTCGCCTGTCGGTTTGGCGGCGAGGAATTCGTGGTGTTGATGCCCGATACCGATTTCGGCCAGGCCGAAGCCGTCGCCGAGCGCGTGCGGGAAGCGGTGGCGGATCGCGGCTTCGAAGTGGGCACGGCTCGGCCGCTGACCGTCACCGTATCGGTGGGTGTGACGCTGCAGGAGAGCCTGGCCGATACGCCCGAGACACTGATCAAGCGGGCGGACGTGGCGCTGTATCGTGCCAAGCGCGAAGGCCGGAACCGCGTTGTGTTCGATGCGGCTTGATTCATAAGTCAATTCCGCCGCGTTAGGGTTATCTCTTATACTTAACAAAGCATTGCCGAGCCGAAAGGTCTGGTATTGCTTGAGTTTTTGCTGCGGTGGCGTAGGTTCGCCTCAACAGCGGGCCGCAGTCATCTACGTGGTTTCGCTCACAGTTCCCTACGATCCACCCAAGTCCGCCGCAACGCTTGGGTCCGTAGGGCGGTTGGTCCGGACGCGGACAGAGTGGCCTCTTCGACATGCCGCTCCGGACCAGCCACTAAACTTCATCGATATTCGCGCCATGCAGGTCTGCAAATGGCAATGTCCTGCGCTTCCGGTGCTCACGTACCAACGTACGCTCCGCCGGTTCTCGGACATCACCATTTTCGACTCCGCCTGACGCGAATCTCAACGAAGTTTCCGTGCCAAAACCGAGCCATCTAAATTTTGCCACGACGTTGTGGTTTTTTGTTAACTGCACTCCAAAGCTCACGTCACAGAGCACGAAAAAGCCCCGCATCGATGATGCGGGGCTTTTTATTTTACGGCAACTTGATCAGGCGTGGATTACTTGATCTTGGCTTCCTTGAATTCAACATGCTTGCGCACAACCGGATCATACTTCTTGTACGAAAGCTTCTCGGTCTGGGTGCGGGCGTTCTTTTTGGTAACATAGTAGAAGCCAGTATCAGCCGTCGACACGAGCTTGATCTTGACGGAAGCGGCTTTGGCCATTTGTGAATCCTAACAGAACAAAAGGCGCTGCACGGGGCAACGCTTGAATTTGGGCGCAACCTACGGATTTGCCGCGGATTGTCAAGGGTGGGCTGGACCCTTCTCACCTCTCCCTTCGGGGGAGAGGTCGGCGCACAGCGCCGGGTGAGGGGGCCTTTACCGGGTGCGGAGTTTGGGGAAGGCCCCCTCACCCGACCCAAGAGGGTCGACCTCTCCCCCAAAGGGAGAGGTGAAGCAAGTTTAGTCCCGGTGGGCGGGATCGAAGCCGTGCATGCGCGCGGCCCATTGCATGCCCACGATAGCGCCCTTGATCGAGGGCAGGATGGCGAGCGGCAGGACGATGGCAAGCGGGACCAGGGTGTAGAGATAGACCGCCGGGTTCATGTGCCAGGTCATTTCCATATGCAGCATCAGGCCAACCAGCAGGTGGCCGACGATCATGATGGCGATGTAGGGCGGGAAATCATCGGCGCGGTGATGGAAAAGTTCTTCGCCACAAACGTCGCAACTATCGGCGACTTTCAAGTAGGCGCGTAACATATGGCCCTGGCCGCAGTTCGGACATTTGCACAGCGCACCGCGCCACATCGCCTGGCCGACCTTGCGATCTTCCATGGTCTTGACCTGCACACCCATCGCGTCACCTCTTCCTGCGACCCTTGGGGCCGTAACTGTTAGATGGGCGCTTTCCGCTGCGTTTAGCAGATGACGGATTGCCGCGGACGCCTTCCGAGAGCAATTCGAATCGTAGGGCACCGGCAACGGGGGCTGCTTCCAGGAGGCGCACGGTGACGTTGTCGCCGAGGGTGAATTTCTCCCCGGTGCGGTCGCCGATCATGGCCTGCTGCTCCTGCTCGAAGCGGTAGTAATCCTGGCCCAGGGTAGAGGCGGGGATGAAGCCGTCGGCGCCGGTGTCGCGCAGGCGGATGAACAGGCCCGAGCGCGTCACGCCGGAAATGCGGCCCTCGAAACGGGCGCCGATCTGGCCGGCGAGGAACTGTGCCAAAAGCCGGTCGGCGGTTTCGCGTTCGGCGAGCATGGCACGGCGCTCTGTGGCCGAGATATGTTGTGCGATGCCGGGGAGCTTGAGCCCCTCATTATCGCTGAGGCCATCGTCACCGAAGCCCATGGCCTTGACCAGCGCGCGATGCACGATGAGATCGGCATAGCGGCGGATGGGCGAGGTGAAGTGGGCGTAGCGCTCGAGGTTGAGGCCGAAATGGCCGTAATTGTCGGCGGAATATTCGGCCTGGGCCTGGCTGCGCAGCACCATTTCGGAGACCTGCTCGACATTGCCGGCCTTGCGGGCCTGGGCGAGGATGCCGTTGAAATCGCTGGCGCGGACGGCGTCGGATTTTTTCACCGAGATATCGAGCGAGCCGAGGAAGTCGCGCAAAGCCATCAGTTTTTCGGAGCTGGGCACGTCGTGGACGCGGTAGAGCAGGGGCGATTTCTTTTGCTCCAGCGTCTGCGCGGCGGCGACGTTGGCGGCGATCATCATTTCTTCGATCAGGCGATGGGCATCAAGGCGTTCGGGAACGCGGATGTCCTTCACCATGCCCTTGTCGTCGAGGATGATTTTCCGCTCTGGCAGGTCGAGATCGAGCGGGCCGCGCTGGTCGCGGGCCTTCGCCATGGCCGCATAGGCAGCGTAGAGCGGCTTGAGGATGGGTTCGAGGATCGGGCCGGTCTTGTCGTCGGGCCGGCCATCGATGGCCGCCTGGGCCTGCTGGTAGCTCAGCTTGGCGGCCGAGCGCATCAGGACGCGATGGAACGTGTGGCTGAGCTTGTGGCCGCTCTTGTCGAACACCATGCGCACAGCCAGCGAGGCGCGGGCCTCGCCTTCCTTGAGCGAGCACAGGTCATTGGAGATGCGCTCGGGCAGCATGGGGACGACGCGGTCGGGGAAATAGACCGAATTGCCGCGCAGATAGGCTTCGCGATCGAGCGCGGTGCCGGGGCGGATATAGGCGGCAACGTCGGCGATAGCGACGTAGACGATATGGCCGCCAGGGTTCTTTTCGTCCTTGTCCGGCTCGGCGTAGACCGCGTCGTCGTGGTCCTTGGCGTCGTAGGGGTCGATGGTGACCAGTGGCAGGTCGCGCCAGTCCTCACGGCCCTTGAGCGTGGCTTCCTTGGCTTCTTCCGATTCGCGGATCACCGCTGGCGGAAAGCGGAAGGGAATTTCGAGATTGTGGATGGCGATCAGGCTGATGGCACCTTCGGACATCGGATTGCCGATGACGGCGGTGACCTTGGCGCGGGGAATCATCAGGCGGCCAGACAGCTTGACCTCGACTTCCACCAGGTCGCCTTCCTTGGCATCCAGCAGGTCGCCGAGCGGAATGCGCATTTCCTTCTGCTTGCGATCGACCGGGATCAGGCGGGCGCCTTCATTGTCGAGGCGGACAATGCCGATCTGGCCGCGGCGCGGCTTGTCGAGGATTTTCATTGCCTTGGCGGTGTAGACCGGGACCTCGGCCTCGCCGGCATCGATGCGCGCGAGAATGCGGTCGCCGGGGCCGGGGACGACACGGGCGTCGCGGCCGCTCAGCACCGTGACGCGCGGCGGATCGCCTTCCTCGGGGTTCCACTGCGCCGGATAGGCGTGCAGGTTTTCAGGATCGGCATCCGTCGGGATATCGAGCACGGTAACGGCGGGCAGGGCGGCAGTGCGGCGCAGCGCTTTGCGCGTGCGGGTGATCACGCCTTCGCCTTCCAGCTCGGCAAGCATGGCCTTGAACGGCCGGCGCATATCGCCGCGAATGCCGAATACCTTGGCGAGGTCACGCTTGCCCTTGATGTCATCGGTATTGGCGAGCGCTTCGAGCAATTGCTCGCGCGTCGGCAGTTCACCGGCGGCGGGCTGGCGCGGACGCTTGGGACCGGAGGTGCGGGGCGTTCTGGGGGCAGGTTTTTTTGTGGGCATGACGGATATGTAGGACATCCTGGCGGATTCGACAATTTTGGGCGTGGGGGAGCGCCGCACGGGATTGCCGGGCGGTTTTGGAAAGACTGCGGCATGCGGCGGGACGTGCCTCATGGGTTTGGTAGTAAGCGAGACAACGCCTCGCCGCATGCGATGGGGTTTCTGGCCGCCCGAACGTGGCCTCCACTATTTCAGGAGACGAACGTCGCGCTGGCCCAGGGATTGCGCGACCGCATTCCCCTCCCACCAAACTCCCCACGGCCGTTCGTCGCGAACCCGCAGCCATTGTGGAGATATCGGGAGCAGGATAGCGCGAGGTGGAGGGGATGGGGATTAGTTGGACAAGAGGACCGCAAAAGCATCCACACCCCCACCGTGTCACCCCGGCGCAGGCCGGGGCCCATCTTGAGATCGCAATCACGCCGCTAGATCGCGCGGCCGTCACGGCGACATTGCGGCTGGGGTGACCGCTCGGGATGGATATCGGCCTGCGCCGGTATGACACCGAGTGGGTGGGGTGGCATCGTGCCATAGGCAAGGCGGTGCGGTGGGAGCCGATAGTCTAGGGCTGGAAGCCGAGGGAAGACTACGGTGCCGGATTGAACAGCGTTCCGGCCTGTGCGCCCATCAGCAGGTAAAACGCCACGCCGGGCAGAAAAACGATGGCAACAATCCAGGTGGGCACCACGCCGCGTGGATGCACCCGAGCGAACCAGTGCGCGATCGGCAGCGCAATACGACCCATGATGATGCCGGCTACAATCGCCAACGCCAGATAGACCAGGACGGACCAAGGCAGGCCCAGCCGCGCGGCGGCGCTGCCGTCACCGATGAGCGTGACGAGCAGCCAGATGGCCGGCGCGACGACGGTCAGCACCAGCGCCGCCAGCAACAGGGGCCGGGGCACCTGCCAAATGAGCAGGATCGGGATCAGGTAAAACCCGAAGACGATCAATGGCAAAACCAACATCGATGCCCCTGCCCGGTCGCAGCGTTATCCCGCGACGCGCTCGATCTCGGCGCCGCAGCGGCTCAGCTTGTCTTCCAGCCGCTCAAAGCCGCGATCCAGATGATAGATGCGGTTGACGACGGTTTCGCCATGCGCAGCGAGACCGGCAATGACCAGCGACACCGAGGCGCGCAAATCGGTCGCCATGACCTGGGCGCCCTTGAGTGTCGGCTTGCCGGTGACGGTGGCGACCTGGCCTTCGACGCGGATATCGGCGCCGAAGCGGGCGAGTTCGGCCACGTGCATGTAGCGGTTCTCGAAGATGGTTTCGCGAATGCTGGACACGCCCGACGACATGGTCATCAGCGCCATGAACTGCGCCTGCAGATCGGTGGGGAAACCGGGGAACGGATCGGTTTCGACATCGACCGGCTGAATGCCATTGCCATTGCGACGCACGCGCAGGCCATTGGCCTCCTGGGTCAGTTCCACCCCGGTGCGAGCCAGAATATCAAGCGCCGTCTGCAGATGCTCGGCGCGGGCGCCGCGCAGCAGCACATCGCCACCCGTCATCGCGGCGGCCATGGCAAAGGTGCCGGTTTCGATGCGGTCGGGGATCACATCGACAGTGGCGCCATGCAGGCGCTCGACACCCTCGATGGTGAGAATGCGGGTGCCGATGCCGGAAATCTTGGCGCCCATGGCGACGAGGCATTCGGCGACATTGGTGATTTCGGGTTCCATAGCGACGTTCTCAAGAACCGTCACGCCGCGGGCCAGCGTGGCCGCCATCAGCAGCGTGTGCGTGGCGCCGACGGAGACTTTTGGGAACACGATATGGGCGCCGATCAGGCCACCCTTGGGCGCCTTGGCGACAACATAGCCCTCGTCGATCTCGATCTGGGCGCCTAATTCCTTGAGGCCATAGAGGAACAGATCGACGGGGCGCGTGCCGATGGCGCAGCCGCCGGGCAGCGAGACGCGCGCTTCATGGGCGCGGGCCAGCAGCGGCCCAATAACCCAGAAGCTGGCGCGCATCACTGAGACCAGCTCGTAGGGCGCGGTGGTATCGACGATATCGGCGGCATGGAAAGTCATGCGCTGGCCGGCGCCATCGTCCTCGCCGCGGCGGCGGCCGTGCACCGCAATATCGACGCCGTGGTTTTCCAGAATCCGCTCGAGCTGCTTGACATCGGCGAGGCGCGGCACGTTTTGCAGGACCAGCGGCTCATCGGTGAGCAATGAGGCGATCATCAGCGGCAGTGCTGCATTCTTGGCGCCGGAGATGGGGATTTCGCCCCGAAGCTCATTGCCGCCAACCAAACGAATGCGATCCATTATCGGTATCCTGAAATGACGGGCGTTCTGCCCAAATCTTGACTGGCGCGCCAGGCGCCGGTGAAAGCCGGTCTTGGTATCCGAGTCATGCCCGAAGGGCAATCGAAGCGGGGGAGGCGATCCCGGACAGTTCGCCCGAAAATAGTTTACGATGTCTTGCCAGTATCGTGGTCTTGACCAATCTGTGGGTTCGGCGCGGTAGGCGCCTGCGCATCTGCATCCGCGCGGGCCCGCGCCTGGCCTTTGCGACGCTTGAGGTTTTCGCGAAGCTTTGCGGCTAATCTTAGCTCGCGCAGCTTGGCCTCATCGGATTTGGACATGGGCATTGCATCCAGATTGTCTCGGTCGGGGGTTTAAGCGCTTTTTGGCCTTGCGTCGAGATAAGGCCTATGGCAGTAGAGCCCACGTCGCCGCGCCCGATCCAACCGATCCTCCAGCGCGCCAGATGCTGCCGTAGCTCAGTGGTAGAGCACCCCCTTGGTAAGGGGGAGGCCGACAGTTCAATCCTGTCCGGCAGCACCAGAAATTCTAACAAAATCAATGACTTACGAAATCATTTGGTTCGCTGACGAAGCCGCCATATGCTAGCACAGTGCTAACACAGCTGTTTTGGCGTCAACGTTTTCAATGACTTAGCGAAGCGGGATTTGCCCGGTTAGCACAAAGCTAGCGCAGCAGCACACCACAGTAATTTCTGAGTGGTGACGATTTGAGCGACGATCCGAGGAAGCGTTATGAGGTGTTCCTGCGCAAAGGCAGCGCCAACTTCTGGATGCGCTTCTCATTGCCTGGTCAGGGGCAGATTCGGATTGGGCTAAAGACGCCTGACAAAACTGCTGCTGAAGCGAAAGCCGGTGGCGAATATCAGAAAGCCGTTTGGCAGGCTGAGCACAATATCCTGCCGGGCAAAATGTCCTTCGATAAACTGGTGAAGGCCTTTCTCGCATCGATCGAGCCAAGCGAGGGAACCACACCAAAGCAGCGGGACACCTACAAGGCCCACAAGGGCGTCATCGATCGGTATCTGGCACCATTCTTCGGCAACCGAACGGTTGTCTCGTTGAACGAGCCCAAGCTGTATGAGTATCTGGATTGGCGCCGCACCTATTGGACAACCGGTCCAGGCAAGGCGCTAAAGGCAATCACCTACGAGCGCGATGGCCGAACATTTTCACGGCCAGCGGTTCACGTAGAGCCCACGACAAACACCATGCGCAGGGAAATCGTCACCCTACGCGCGGTTTTCAAATACGCCGCTCGTCATGGCCATATCTCACGTGATGCCATCCCCCAGTTGGCAATGGGTAAGGAGACCAAAAACAAGCGTCCATCGTTCTCTAGCAAGGAGATCAACACCCTGCTTTTGCTTGCCGAGCAGCGCGTGCAGGAAATGGCTCAGCTGCCCAAAATTCAATATGAGCGACTCGTTCTGTTCTGCTTCATCGACATTGCCGTGAATACAGGGATGCGCCCGACTGAGCTGCACAACCTGAACTGGGCCAACATTGTGGGTTTCGCCGACGAACGCATGAAGTCCATCGAGCAACGCCGCATTCGCATCGAGGCCTATGGCAAAGGCTTTGCGCCCAAACAGCTAGTGCCGAATGTCGAGGCCTTCGGTAGCTTCATCAACCTTTGGGATGCGTACCAGCGTTTGCACGGGAAAGAGCCAACGCCTCAGACGCCTGTATTCTGCAACTTGGACGGGCAGCGCATGCAGAGCACAAAGAACAGCCTAAACGCGCTGCTGAGCACAGCAGGGTTGAAAGAGGATGCTTTTGGCCGCAAACGCACGGCGTACAGTTTCCGCCACACCTATGCGTCGAACCAAATCCGTAAGGGCACGGACATCTATACGCTGGCCATCAACATGCGGACGTCGGTGCGCATGATCGAGATGTACTACTCAGACGTAGTGCCCGACGAAATGGCAAAGCAGCTAGAGGGCGGCTACGAATACGCCAACTCGGATCAATGACGTGGCAACGTCCTCACACATCAGCTAAATTCGAAATGGGCGTCATCAGCCAGTGTGGCGAACCAACTTTGGCTAATCACGGCCAATCTAATGATGTCCGTGAACCAAGTAGCGGCAACGGGCGAAAATCGGAGTAAATCCCTATGGTCACTCGGAATGACGCTCGCAGACTATTGAGACAGGCTATCGAGAATCAGAACGCGGATTTCGTTGAAGGGCAGTGGGAAGCCATTGATGCAATTGCAAATGAACGCCAACGGGTTCTGCTCGTCCAACGCACGGGTTGGGGCAAAAGCATGGTTTATTTCCTTTCCACCCGAATTCTACGCGATGAGGGGGCTGGCACAACTCTGATCATTTCTCCTTTGCTATCGCTAATGCGCAATCAGATTGAGACCGCCCGAAAATACGGCCTATCCGCAGAAACGATCAATAGTACAAACCCAGACGATTGGGCCGAGATCATGTCTCGAGTCAGGGATAACGAAATTGATGTACTCATGGTCTCTCCAGAAAGACTAGAAAATCCACAATTTATGGATGAATGCCTGCTCCCGATCTCAGAAAACATAGAATTCATTGTTGTTGATGAGGCTCATTGCATCTCGGATTGGGGCCATGATTTTAGGCCGAGCTATCAGCGCATTAATCGATTGCTCCGCGACCTACCGCCCAATGTCGCGGTACTTGCAACAACCGCAACGGCAAATGATCGTGTGGTACAGGACGTACTAGTTCAGCTTGGTGCAAGCACCAGTTTGCAACGCGGTCCGCTCACCCGCGAAACAATTTCACTGCAAACCGTGGATTTGCCTGACCGAGCATCACGTCTGGCGTGGTTGTCGTCAGCGCTGCCACAGATTGCGGGTAGCGGCATCATTTATACCTCTACAGTGCGAGACGCGAAGTCAGTTGCTGCCTGGCTTCAAGAGCAGGGAATCGTTGCAGAAGCATACTATGGAGCTCTGGAGGCAGACGACGATTTTGATGGCAGGGAATCTCTTGAGCAACGTTTGCTGCACAATGAAATCAAAGTCCTAGTATCTACGAATGCTCTTGGTATGGGTTTCGATAAACCTGACCTCGCTTTTGTCATTCATTTCCAGGCACCACAATCAATAGTGCACTATTATCAGCAGGTGGGTCGCGCGGGCCGGGGTATAGATAACGCCTTCGGCGTATTGATGGCAGGTGAGGAGGATGACGAAATCAACCGTCATTTCATTGGCTCTGCATTTCCTCCAGCCAGAGACGTCGAGAACGTACTGCAAGCACTGGATGATGCGGACAATGGCCTAAATAATGGCGAATTTTCTCAACACGTGAACCTTCGGCAAGGGCAGCTTCTCAAGGTACTCAAGCTCTTAGCGGTTGTCGACAATCCTCCGGTCGCCAAACAGGGAAGTCGTTGGTACAGAACAGCACATCCGTATGTTGATGACCGAGCGCGTATTCAAAGGCTGTCTGCTCAAAGGCAGTTAGAATGGAGGCGCGTTCAAGAATATCAAAATGCAGATGGCTGTTTGATGGAATTTCTCAGCAGTGAGCTCGATGACCCGCATGCAGGAGCATGCGGACGTTGCCAAGCCTGCCTAGGTGAGGCGCCTATTAGCATCAGGCTTACACGGTCTGCGACCAATGCTGCCGCAAGGTTCATCAAGCTCAGCGAGGTAGCGATTGAGCCACGAAAGCAATGGAAGTCGGGCGCCTTCGATGCCAATGGCTGGCGCGGCAATATCCGGCAGGAACTGCGCAACGAAGAGGGCCGGGCCTTGGCAATCTGGCGCGATGCCGGCTGGTCGCCGCTGGTTGAAGAGGGAAAAGAAGCTGCGCACTTTTCAGATGAACTTGTGGGGGCTTGCGTCGAAATGATCAATCGCTGGCAACCAGCCCCCCGTCCGCAATGGATAACATGTATTCCATCCCTCCGATCGCGTGAACTTGTACCTGACTTTGCGAGACGACTAGCCGACGCGCTCGGGATTCCTTTTAGACCTGCCGTTTCAAAGATTCAGGAAACACGGCGACAACGGAAGATGATGAACAGTTGGCAACAGGCACACAACCTGGATGGCGCCTTTGCAGTCGACCCAGACGAGGTTGAAGACGGAGCAGTTTTGCTCATTGATGACATTGTTGACTCGCGATGGTCGATGACTGTTGTCGGAGCGCTTTTGCGGTCAGCAGGCAGCGGAGAAGTCTTTCCCCTTGCACTAGCATTGGCATCTGCGAGTGATGCAGAATGACGACCTCAATGCTTTCACCTGATGCTCAAGCTACGCTCCTACTTGTGGGGCGATTTGGAAAGGGACAGGCCAAACCTCTTACACGCACAGAATTTAATCGTGTTGCTCAAGCTCTACATCGGAAGGGACTTCGGCCTTCGGATCTTTTCCAAAATATACCAGACGACCTCTCGATAGATACCGAACGGATTAAGGAGCTAATATCTCGCGGCACAGCACTTGCACTTGCAATCGACTCGTGGAGACAAGTCGGCATACAAGTCGTCAGTCGAGCAGATCCAAGTTATCCGGCGCGTTTTAAATCGCTTTTAAAAGGAGGATCCAATCCCATACTCTACTACGCCGGGCAGCTTGCCCTGCTTGAAAGATCTACTATCAGCGTAGTGGGATCCCGCGACGCGACTAATGCCGGCCTTGAGTTCGCCCGGGGGATTGGGGAGCGTGCCGCTGCTGAAGGCGTCGTTACAGTGTCTGGAGACGCAAGAGGAATAGATAGAGCTGCGATGGACGGAGCGTCAGAACGAGGTGGCGATGTAATCGGTATACTAGCAGACTCGCTTTCAAAAGCTGTTTTGACGAAGCGCAACAGACAGGCGATCTCCAGTGGAAAGCTGTTACTCTTATCCCATGTTGAGCCAGACGCACGCTTTACGGTTGCTCAAGCCATGGAGCGTAATCGCTACATTTACACCGCAGGAGATGCGACCATCGTCGCGGATAGCGATATAAAGGGCGGAACTTGGAACGGAGCGATTGAGAACCTAAAATATCGCTGGGCCCCAGCTTTTGTCCGTACTGGCAACGACGCGCGAGATGGCAACGTTGCGCTGCTACGGGAGGGTCTAAATGAAATTAGCGACACTTGGCTGTCCAAGGGAAACACAGTTCAGTCGCTTCTCCAAACCAGCGTAAACACCAAAAATCCACTACCCTTATTCTCTGAAAATGAGCGGTCAACCGGAGCCCAAGAAGTAAGAAACAATACTCAAGGCGCCTTCACAAATCTCTTCATGGAGCTAATTTTACCCTTGCTTGAAACGCCGATGACTACATCGGCCGTGGCCGATGCTTTAGGTTTGCAGGTTAATCAGGCCGAGCTTTGGCTTGATCACGCTGCAACGACTGGTCTAGTCTACTGCACTAAAGACGCTCGCTGGCAACGTGTATTTCAGGGCGCCACTTTCGACACCAAATAAGTCAAGGGCAACGTCACGAGCGTTGGCTATAGTACCTCGACAGCTCGGGCCATCATCTCATCATTCACGTCGATGTATCGCTGGGTGGTGGCTAGGCTGCGATGTCCAGCCAGAGTCATGATAACCTTGGGCGAGACACCGGAATGAGCCAATCGGGTAATGAACCAGCGTCTGCCGCTATGGGAAGTGGCACCGTCAATGCCGGCCTCCGCGTAAAGTCTACCAAAAAGCTGGCACAAGCTATTAGCTGAGAATGCCCCACGCTTCTGCGAAGGGATCAGCGGGTCCGCATTGCGGACTTCCTTGCGCAAGCCGTCGCGATATGCGGCCAACTCTTTGGCAAGCCGCTTACTGAGATGGACAGGCCTGGCTTCGTTGGATTTGGTGTTCTCTGCCTTGAGGTAAAACTGCTGCTTTAACTCACCATTGGCCCCCAACACATCGGACCAACGAAGTGTGGCAATCTCTCCCACGCGTAATCCCGCATAATGAGACAGGAGCACTGCAATTCGATTGCGCGCCGCGTGCTTCCCCTGCCCGACGATGGTAAGCACGCGCTTCAGTTCCGCGTCGTTCAGCACCTTTGCCTGCTTCACAAACCTAACCTTTCCCACTGTGCGCCGTGGGAAAATTATGTTGCCATTTGACTGCTAGAGCGACTGAAGAGTGAGCCACAGCGGGATCAACGACTTACGCGGGAATGTAAGGAACTCCTGAATTCCTTATGTCTGCTGAGCGCCCCCCCCAGTCGGTCATTCCCGATGCCGGATGGAACACCCGCCAGCGCGACGCGGCCCCGGTAGCTGTCACGCGTTCGCGCTATTAGCGCATCGCTGGCAGGCTGGCGGCGCTTGCTTCGATTTTCTCTCGAACCTCGGGGATGAGCCAGTTCCTAAGGGCGAGTCTTACAACCGTCTCTAACTCGTACTTGGATGAGGCCTGCACCTGAGCAGCGCTCCCACCACCCATGCCCCCAAATTCGTTCAGCAATAGTCCCGACCCATGGGCGATCTGGGACCTCAGCTTATAGAACTGGTGCTTCTCTTCTTCGTGGCCGGGTACTGCTTCATCGAGAAGAAGGCGGAACCCGCGAACTACCCCATCGACATTTCCGCAGTGAGAACAAGCGTGGTCCACAGCCTTGGGGGCAAGGGCCTCGAGCGCGGTTACAAGTGCAACCAATCCTGCTGACTCAGAAATCTGCTCTAACCCCGGATACCGGCCATACCAGTGAGCCGCGACATCAAAAGCGTCTCGATCGACTTCACTCATTGCGTGGTAGTTGTCGAGCATCTCATCGACATCGTCAGGCAGGGTAAACCCTTGAAAACTGTCGACCTGCCCGTGATAATATGCCTCGCTATGGACCTGTCGTACCGTGGGAAAATCTTTGATTTCAATGAACCCGGAACCCGATGGTAGCGGGTGCGTGTATCCCTTCTGGGCGTAGTAGGATCCACCTGACGGGGTCATCACCCAATCTTTCTCTCCTGACTGTAGGACCGGAAATATGTGGGCATTAGCAAGAGCATTAAGCAGGGAGATGAGCTTGGACGTTGCAGCGGCTCGTCTTCGGCCATCGATCGCGATATGTTCCGTCCCCAAATAGTTGAATTCAATAATGAATGGCCACTTGGCATTAAGCTCTCTCGGCTTCGGCGCCTCAGGGCTTACAGGGATTATCTGAAATTCGTCCCGGTATCTGTAGAATCCTCTTATTGGTACGTCCGAAAATGCATGTTGTCGGATGTGGAAGAGTTGCGACGTAGCTATTAGGACCTCGAGGCCTGCCTCGATGGCTGCGATGTCATTCTCCCGTAGACCAGGTCCAGTTTCCGCATCACGAAGTCTCCGCTTTTTGTCGAAATGGAGGGTTAGCGCGATCTCGCCGAACCGATGGCTGCCGTGGGAGAACACCACGCAATCGTCATGAAAAGTCAAATGCCCGAAGTGCCAGGCGACGATCTCCTCGATGTCTACAAGGTCAAGCTTGAAAGCGGTCAGGCGCCGAAATGCATCTGATGGCATGAGAGATTTCCTGAGGTGCCAAAGGGCAGATATTCTCAGTTTCATCACAGGCAAGCCGACCGTCAAACCCTCAAAAGCACTCCTCCTCGGATGTCTCCAGCGTATTGCGTCGAGGTCACGCCCCCACTGCAGCTGTTCGATCAACCTTCACGCTTTCTAAAAGCGGACATCTGCACGCGCCGAAACGGACGACAAGATTGGGATGGTTTACGGATCGTCCGCTTCTGTCAAAAACAGCCACGGCCGACGCCGCTCCTTGCGCAGGTGCCTGACGCTACGGCGTTCCCGATTGATATGGTATCGCATACCCTAGAAATTCGAGGTGTGGATGTCGGGCAGTGTCCCACGTCCTGTTTGCAGGAAACCCTTCTGGCCGCTCCCTATTTGCGGTAAACGACAAGAGGAGCTGTTCTTTTGCTCGCGAAATCGCAACGAAGTAGGCAGCGCGCTGATCGGCAGGATTGCCCCAGAAGGTCTCTTTCTCGACACCCATCACAATGACCGTGTCGAACTCCAGCCCTTTGCACTTATGGATCGACATAACGCGAACCGCTTTGTCACCGGAGAACGCGGATAACGCGACACCAACATCTTTCTCATGTGCGAGTGCCTCATGCAGTCGATCGATAGTTTGCCTGACCAGATCGTTGAGGCGGCTGCCATGTACATAGTCAGCTGACAAGGCGACTATCGCGTCGGGACCCATTACCTTGAACAACTCATCGATGATCGCTTGCAAGCCAGCACGATTGCCATGTTCGATCGCGCCGGTTGCGATGGTATTTCGTGTCTCGGTAACGAACCTATTCCAACGCGACCATGCCCTGTACTCATGCTCCTCATCCGCCGCTTGACTGTAGACCATCAGATCAATCAGACGTCGATGGGCGTCTGGACTGGCAGACGTACCAGCAATTAAGAGCAAATCGACAATCACTTTAACGATTGGTTCGGAGACAAAATCCTGAGCACTGTCCTCTTCGCGAAACGGGATAGCATGCCTCTGCAACGCCACTCGTAGTCTTTGGCAGAAAAACGGTTGGTCGCGACTCACGAGGACCGCAATGTCCGATGGCGCAATTCCATCATCCACAATTCGGCGTTTCACCGTGGCAGCGATTGCCTCCGCCTCCTCGACAGCATCAGAAGTTCTGATGAACCGAATCACACCCTCGTCGCCTGCGAGTTCGGCATCGTCCAACGCTGCTACGAGGTCCATATTTCGCACCATGGCGTTCTGCATACGCCGGAGACGGGGCTTTGATCGGAAGTTTTGATACAGACTTAGCGGGGTGGCACCGAAATCTGCAGCGAATGTCTTGAAGATTCCTTCGAGGGCCCCGGCCCACCCCATGATCTTCTGCTTGGTATCGCCGACCGCCGTCAGTTTTGACGGCGCGTCTAGAAAGCAGGCCTTAATCAGTTGATACTGTTCCTTGGTGCAATCCTGAAACTCGTCGAGGAACACGTGCCGATACGTCTGGCGGATTGCGTTCCTTGCAATGGCATTGGTCTGCACGATCGTGGTTGCCAACGGCACCATGTCCTTGAACGTGATAGACTGTCGTTGGACCCGTACCGGGCCTACGCTGTAGTCAGCCTCAAGCTGATCGGCGCCCGTCAGTGCTGTCCGAAAGTGGTCGATGATACGTTTCGCGAAGGCGTGAAACGTATAGCTATCAAACCTGCTCGCCAGGTCATAGCCGCAACGAAGTCGGACTCGGGCTTTCAGGTTTTGACTGGCATCGACCTTGAAGGAAATTGCCAGAATCCGCTTTGGATATAGGCAGGTTCCTGTCCTCAGCAGGAAGTCTGCGCGCTGGGCAAGAACTTCTGTCTTGCCGGCTCCAGGTCCCGCGGTGACTGCGAGGTTGTCGTCGATCATCGTGGCCGCGATAAGGGCGTTCGGTTCCAGAACGAGCCCATCGGCCGGCTTCCATCGATCGACGGATATCATTCCGGGATTGCCTCAAGGGCCGTCATCGCATGGCCGACAAGGCGTTTGAGCGATGGAGGCATTCTCGTAACGAGGATTTCGTCATCGAGCTCCGCCATGGCTCGAATATGCCAGACCGGCTTGCTGCCGATCTTGAACCGTCTGTGATAAGCCTCGAAGTACGACTGCTGGATGGCGTCGTACTGCCCCTGATCCCCGTGCTGTTTTCCTAAAACGGATTTCAGGACTGCGTCGGTCGGTGCAACGAGTTCAGACGCTTCTACTTGGTACGCTTTTGGGAATGCCATCATCATGGCAAAGTCGAGATCGAGGGGTGATGAGAAGAAAACGCCTTGGCCCTCGAGCCAATTCAACCAGCCGCGCGTGTCCTGCAAAAAGGGTGGGTGCCCATTCCAATGGGGAATTTGCCCGATATTTTCCGCGTCGAGGCCCGTGGCTTTTTTATCATCGTACGCGAGCAACTGAGTGCACGCATATCGCACTCTGCCCCACCCTCCACCGTGGCGCGCGAGGTCGAGGTCGAGCAGTGTCACGAAGGGTATATCGAGCCCGTTGAGTAGTCGCCAGAAATGGTTCACGTGCCGGCCACCGAGCGGCACAACTGAAATCGACGCATCATCCACCTTGGTGCCGGCAGAGCTTATAAGCCTCGGCAGAACAACCTCTTCGCTATCCCCTTCCCCAAGGACAACATAGCGAGAGAAATAGAGCTCTGGAAAAGCCTGAACAGCCTCTTGCACGAATTTGTGGGCGTCAGCATCCTTTTCCTTGTCAGGGAGAATGATTGACCGCACTGCGGTTGTCCGATCCGCTGCCAAGCGCAGATAGCGAACGCTTTTGGGGTCGATGCGGCGCATGATCGAAGCGGAATGAGTGGCGAGGAGCGCCTGCGCGTCCTGTCCTGCAGAAAACACCTTTAGGGCAGCCACCACGCGCCCGAGATAGTGGGACGAAAGACTGTTTTCGGGCTCTTCCACGGCGATGAACGTGAACGTAGCTGGGCGAAGTTTGTCGATGTCGAATTCCGCTTTGAGCTCTCCAGCCAGAACTCGCTGATTGAGGTTGTGGATACCCAAGACGATCGAGAGGTAGAGGATCGACTGCTGACCATCGCTGAGGCGCGAAAAATCTACGCTCTGGGCCTCATGACCAGGAGCAAACACGACGCTCATGTGGCGGAGCAGCGCTTCAATCTCGTTGCGTCCGAAAAATACCGACGGACTGGTCAAATAGCTGCCCGTGTGGAGGCTCCCCCAAGACGAAGACAGTTCCTTCGTGACGTTGGTCATTGCGGCATTGACGGCGAGCGCCGAGCTGATTTTCTCGGTTAGGTCGTCAACGACTGCGCGTTCTTTCGCCCAGTTCGCTGCCCTGAGGACTCGCCCTAAGAGGGCGCCAGTGGAATAGGAGATGTGATCTGCCGGGTCACGGCGAGCGGGCAGATAGTGTACCTGAATGCTGTTTCGCTCGTGCTTTGCCACGCGTGCCTGTGTGACAGGGTTTTCCGAAGCATCGACCGCCTGGATGTTGGTGAAGCTCTCCTCGATTTCACCATCTTGGTCGAGCGTCGCAGTTAGGCGAAAACGGACCTGCGCGGGTCCTGGCGCAGCCTGAAGCTGCATATGGGCGAATGCCCCAGGAACAGCGGCCTTTGGCTTTCCATCATCGACAAGTAGCTCAGGAAACTCGAAATCAGCCTCAATCCAGAGCACTCTCTCTGGAGGAGCCTCTTTCTCATTGTAAGGAACATGAAAGTCCGCTTTTCGGATTTTTCGCTGCGATGGGTCGAGGCTGAACATCCTGGCGAGCGCTTGCAGAGTAGCGGTCTTGCCAGAGCCATTCGGCCCCAGCAGGAAGGTCATGTTTGCCAGATCGATCGTAGTGGCGATCGCACCAAAAGACCGAAAGTTGCTCAGTCGCAAACGAACTAATTTCATCCTGCCCCCTGTCGCATGATGTGCGATCGAATCTTTGCATCTGATCAAACTCCAAATCGATTTTGTTCTTCAAGGGGCAAATAGGCCTCGGACCGCATTCCGAGCACAAGCCGGGCTGACGCATCCAGTTCGATGACTGCGCGGGGCTGTGGGGCGCGTTGACTGGACTTGATGGCTGACCGGCTCTTGCGGGATGGATTGCAGACAGGCAGCTTCAGGGATGCAAGATTCCACATCGGACCTTGGCTGGTCGCAATCTGGTTGCACTTGGAGCGCGGAACTAGAATTTCGAACATCCAATGCGGGCACAGTCGATCGGTAAAGCGCAGCGTTCTTGTCAGCCGCTTAAGACCCCCCCTCTAACCCTGCCATTCAGGTGGTCGACGGACTATGCGCCCTTAAAAATTAGGGGACAACTCGCACGCTAGTAGCAGGGCGACTACTGACGATAGATGCGGGGCTTCATCGATCTTGGTTTTCATCCTAGTTCTATGTGTGATCAATAGTTTGCACGTCTCGGAGAATAGGAGGTTTCTTAACATCGTGGCGAAGCAATCCGCTCATTCCGCAGAACCGATGATTCAAGGAGTGTTCCTGCAGCTGGAGCGCGCGCTCTTCCATCTCGCTCTATGCGGGCATGGCGAGTCGGTAGCCGTGGAACTGGTGGACGACGTTTCGCGGCATAAGAACGGCACAGAAACAATGCGTGAGCAGTACAAGAACACGCTGGATGGCGAAAAGGAGATGTTCGCCGACCGCAGCATTGATCTCTGGCGGACGCTGCAAATATGGGTGAACGACTACCGCGCCTCTGGCTCCCTCTGCTCTCAGTATCTACTCGTCACCAACGCGAAGGCAGCGGGCGCGATTGTGGATGCGCTGCGGGCGTCGGGTAGCCTGTCAGATAGAGCGACTGCGATTACGACGGCAATGGCCACCGCTTCGCAGGCCGGTCGCGGAAAGGCCAAGAAGCCATCTAAAATTCAAGCGATCATCAATGATGTGATGGCTTTTCCGGGGCCAAACCTGATCGATCTCGTCGCGAGGATCGAGGTGGTGGAGGGTTTCGACTACAACGCCATGCGACCCGAACTCGCGACGCATTTGGGGATAGGCCCGGATTTCGATCGCGACGCATTTCTTACCGACCTCATGGGTTGGCTGGTCGAGACGCTCCAGAGCGCTTGGGGGTCCGGCGTTGCGGGTATAATCACCAAGGAAGCATGCCTACGTCAGATCGACGCCGTCAGGCTGAGGACGGCTCGGCGCCGATTGTTGCCGAGGCCGTCTTCCGAAGTGATGGTAGGTGATGAACAGGTTGCAAGCGCGCGAGGCCGAGCCTTTGTCGACCATCTGGGCCGCATCAAGATCGATGACGATGAAGTGCTGCAGGCCATCGAACACTTTCTCCAGTTCAACGTCGAAAGGCATCGGCTGGTCAATGAGGGTGAAATTCCGCCTCAGGAATGGGTCGATCGGGGCAATCGGCTCAAACAGCGCTGGCAAAGTGTCGCGCGGAAAGTTCGTCTCGACCACGCTGGTAAGGATCGTGTCCTGCGTGGCCAGCACGTGTTCGCTGACACTACGTATTTTCATAGAGAGGACCTCGCCGGCCACCCTTGCGACGAACTCTACGTGACCTCCGGTCACTACCACCGACTGGCCGACGACAACCAGGTCTGGTGGGACCCAGAGTTCCAAGGCAATTGACATGCGGGAAGATCATGAAGAGCTCATTCTGCGAAATCCGGCCTATCTCGCGTGCCTGCTATGGAGCCTGGCGCGATCTTTCGCCGACAAGGGCGATGGGAGATCACCGAACCTCACGCACATGGTGATCGGAACAAGCATGTTGTTTCACGCCGCCAGCGTGGAAAAAATCTATGCGATGAAAATGGAAAGTGGCCTACTAAAAGCGCTTTCGGATGTGCCCGAGCTTATTGCGGGGGTACAGCCTAGGCTGGAAGCAGCGTTGCCAGCATGCATGCAGGCGTTGCAGGTCGGCGTGGCAGCCAGGATCATTGGCCGCGAGGGCGGGGAAGGTTTGCCTATCTTTCCCGCATTAGGGACGAACCTGCCCAAGGCGCTTCGTGATGTCCAAGCAGATACCGGTCATGGCGTTGCCGCGGCAAGGCGGTTGGGCGCTTGGTTCGCTCGAGAAGACTTAGCAACAGTTCGAAGCCGCATGGGAGTGCGTTTCTGATGAAGCTTCATATTCGAGAACTCATCATTTGGCCGGAAGATCCGAACCTAGAGCCGCGGATAATCGCTTTCGACCCAAAGCGCCTTAGCGTGATTTCAGGATGGAGTTCGACCGGGAAGTCTTCAGTCATCTCGATCATCGACTAAGTTCTCGGCGCGGGTACCAGCACCATTCCTGTAGGGGAAATAAGGGACGAGGCGTCGTGGTATGGCCTCACACTTGACACAGACGTCGGCCCGATGCGCTTGGCACGGGAGAAGCCCCAGGCCAGGCAGGTTTCCGACCAGTATTGGCTTTTGCAGGGCGAGGAGGTCGCACAGCCCCTTCTACGCAGGCCGCGTCCGAACGCTCGAACCGAACGCGTCAAGCAGCTGTTCGACGACCTGTCGCAGCTGTCCAACCTAGACACCGACCCCGCTGGTCGCGGCTTTGGCGGGCGTGCGAGCTTCCGGGACATGGCAGCGTTCAACTTCCTCCCGCAGCACGTGGTGGCTAATCCGTACACGCTGTTCTTCAAGGCCGACACCTCGCAGCATCGAGAAAAGCTGCGCAGTGTGATGCCGCTCGCCTTGGGCATCCTCACCAACGAGGACTTGGTGAAGCTGCACACCCGACGACTTCTGAAAGACGAGCTCCGGCGTGTCGAGGCCGACCTCAGCCTGCGGCGCGAAGCGCTTGAAAGATGGCGCGGGAACGCAACCGTCGCGTTCTTCCACGCACAGGAGCTCAGTCTACTTCCCAGTGGTCCCTTGCCGGAATCTCTCGACGAGGTCATCGACATCCTAAAGCAGGTCGTCGCGGCCGGAGGCGAAACCGTAAATGCGACTGGGCGCGTGTCGGTGGCGGTCGACCGGTTGCGAGATCTGCGCGAACTGGAACGAACATCCGACCGTAATATCTCCGATGGAAAGCGGCGTTTGAGACGCTTGCGTAGCCTCCGTGGTTCGGTCGCCGACTATGGCGAAATTCTTGCAGACCAGAAGCAGCGTGTCCGTGGCGTTGGCTGGTTCAAGGAGGCCATCGTCGCGCATGAATGTATATTGTGCGGGTCTGACACAGGTGCGGCCCAGCGCGCACTAGCGGAACTGGAGGGCCCGATTTCGGAGCTTGAGGACCTGATCGCTGGCACCACTGCCACTCCACCTGTAGTGGACAAGGAAATCCTTGACGTCGAGACGCAGCTTTTGAAGGACGAACAGGTGCTGGTGAATTTGCGCCGCTCTCGTGTCGCAGCGGAAGCAACGGTTGATGCCGAGCACGGGCGATCGCAAAGCCTTGAGAATGTGTACCGGTTCCTCGGCAGCACTCAGGAAGCGCTGAGAATGGTTGGAGAAGTCGAAAGCGAAGGAGGCCTCCGAGAACAAGCCGAGGATTTACGTCGGCGCATCGCAGAACTCGATAGAGCTCTGGACCAGGGTCGGCATGATCAACGGGAAACTGACGTCCACGCGTCCATCTCTAAAGGCATCGTACGTTTCATCGACTTGCTCGGTATTGACGGCGCCGGCGGCACACCGAGCTTGGACCAGCGCGAACTCAACATCAAATTCCAGCGCGCGGAAGGCGAGAAACCAGACTTCCTTTTCGAGATCGGCAGCGGCGAGAACTGGATGGCCTATCACCTAGCCGCGATGCTCTCCCTTCACGCCCTTTTCTTGAAACGCGGCGCACAAAACCCTGTTCCAAGTTTCCTGGTCATCGACCAGCCGAGCCAAGTGTATTTCCCAAGCGACACGTACGAGCGGCTCGTCGCTAAGGATGGAGGCGTGGACAATTCTTCACGGAGCAAGGATTTGCAGCGAACGAGGCAAATCTTCCAAGCGGTTGCGCACGTCCAAAAGGCGCTCGGCGGTCTCCAACTGATTATTCTCGACCACGCGGATCACAGCACTTGGGGCGACATTGAGAACATCGAGGAGGTGGGAAATTGGCGGGGTGAAGACGCCCTAATCCCGCCAAGCTGGTTGGCCTCAAATAATGCAGACACGGATGGTGTAGGTGGCAAGTAACTGCGTTTCCCCTGCACTCCCTTTATTTTGAAAGTTCTTCGGGCTCTCGGTGCGCGCCTTCAGTGGTGAGCTGGGAGCTGCGTGCCGGCCGCTGGGATGCGCACAGAGTGTCGGATTTCGGTGGACATGCCAAAAGCGGTGCATCCGCCACCGGCTCCAAAGCTGCCTGGGGCCCAAGCCAGCGAAAAATAACCTTGCAACACGCTCGCGCGAAAAACGTTACGTGC
Organism: Devosia sp.; assembly: GCF_028290435.1. Lineage (GTDB taxonomy): Bacteria > Pseudomonadota > Alphaproteobacteria > Rhizobiales > Devosiaceae > Devosia. The sequence continues at coordinate 90,584 of NZ_JAQGJV010000015.1, forward strand.
ATCACTATAAATGCGCGATTGATGGATAAAGGTACCAACTAAATCAATGGCATGCCCAGGAATGCAAGAAACTGCGTAGTTCCTTACATTCCGAATACCGAGCTAAATTACCTCGCCCTTGAGCTTTGCACGAAGTACGAATTGCGCAAATTTGTGCCCTTGAGACGATTGAAGATAATCCTCTCGCACATACATCTCCAGAAAATCGGGGCTGTTATGGAACGTGAAGTCCTGGAACACAAAAAGGCAGATTTCGGGTTCAAAATTTGGGATTAAGCTTGCAACATCCATATTGTCCGTGCGCCAAGCTACGATTTTCCGATATAATATCTGGTCGACGGTTCGGTTTTTGCCCATCCCTTCACAAGCAAACTGGGGTATTTTGCCAGATTGTGTATCTTGATCATTATCTAAAGGATAGTGTTCCAAAGGCTTGTCATGCCAGATAGGTTGGAATTCAACTATAAATTCGTGCTCCAATAATTTTGTGCGTCTAGTCTTATTGAGGGCAGCGATCCGCAGGTCGCTCTCGAGGTCGGCCTTGATGGGCGACGTCATATTCGTGATTTCTACGTATTTCGACGCATAGGTCAGCATTGCCATTCTTTCAGGTTTGTTGGTTAGCCCACAATGTTTGGGTGAAGTGGCCCCGCACTTCGCGGGGCCAATTTGATTATAGGAACTGGTGAACCAGGTTTTCCAAGGAACGCCAACTTCCCTTTGACGCGCTCACAAGGACCAGTGCATCAGCGGGGCTGATAAACTTGCCATGGTCAGCAAAAACTTGGCAGACCTTGTGGGCGACGCTGGCGGCAGGTTCCATGTCGACATGATGGGCTGAGCATCGGTTCTGGAAATTCGAAGGGAGCTTTCCGACATGGTTCGTCGTCAGGATGAACTTGTGATCCAAATGCTTGTCCATGAAACAACGGACATTACCGATTTCGTCCGCATTAAGCCGATCGACCTCATTGATCACTGTGAAGTGCCAAATCTGGTCGGTCATTTTCCAGGCATTCATGGTGCCCTCAACCTGAGCGGTGCAGCTTGTCGTCCATTCGTCACCGTCAAAAACGTATGACTTGGTAATTGCCGTAGCCGGATACATTGCTGCGATTAGCAGTTCGGCGATCTTGGATTTTCCGGTTCCTGGGTCGCCGTGGAGCAGCAGATGAGTTTGTTGCTTTCCGGTGACGATGTTTCCGACGACCTTTGCCAGCGAGGTGCTGGCAAAGGTGACGTTGTGGATTGAAGTTGGCGTGAAACGGTCGAATATACTGCTCATGCCGCGACCTCCGCAGAGATCGAGGTGACCTCGATTTCGAGCGACGCTGCGTCGATTAACTGCTGGTTTACGGCGAGAGCGTCGGCTTTTTGTTCGGCAGACAGCTTTTTGGCAGCATGCTCGAGGACTTTGTCAGTCGGCGAGATGTTGTTGGTGCCAAACACCACTTCCATTCGCGTTGGATCCGAGGCGCTGACCCTAACTAGCGCAAGGGCGAAAGTGTGGTCGGCATCGGCGTTCGCACGTAACTCGTCTACTGCAGGAATTGTTGTCAGAGCGTTAGTGGCGCCGAAGTGCTGCTTGGCCGCTTGAATACCCGTTTCGACGTTCTTGGTGTTTTTGGTGGAATTCTTTTTCACACCTGACGGGCCTCCGGAGTCGGCAAGCTGTGGCGCCAAGCGTATGAGGATACCTTGCTGATCCACATCGAGGTCCAAAACTATCTGACGTGGAAAGCTTCAGAGCGCGATGCCGTAGCGTTCCCACAGGAACGTATTGACGCATTGCGCTTGCGCGTAACGCAACTGGCGAAAGCACCACAGGCAGCAGCACCTGCAGGGTCTTCGTCTCTCGCCAAAATCATCAAGTTCGTTTCGCCACGGAATTCGCGCTGAATCGAAATATCAGTCGTTCTTGGCGCCAGAAGGCTTTAATTAAGAAGACCTCATTCAGAACGAGGTCTCACATGACACTGCTCGATAAGCTCACTTTCTCCAGCGCATCCCCGCGTGAGAAGCTCTCGCCGGTAGCCCGCAAGCGGCTCAAACTGCTTGAACAGTTGGATATCCAGATCACAGCTGCGGACTGCGAACTCGACGGTTCCGACTACCTGCACAGCGTGCGTAAGTGGGTGCGTGTCGAGGGCAGCACCGAAAAGCAGCTGATCACCAAGCCCGTGCATGTGAAACGTTGGTGGTGGACCAATGAGCAGGGCCAACTGATGGTCTCGCTGCGCCAGGGCAACCGCGTTATGGAAGTTGCACCGGGCAAAGTCAGCATTGAAGTCGGCGATATCACCGCCCTGCCCGAAGTCCTTAAGACGCTACGGGAAGCCATTGCTGCCGGCGAACTCGACGAGCAGTTGAAGGTCTCGCCCTTCGTGCGGCCGATCCCCAAGGCCAAGGGGGCGAAGGCTTAGACCTTGGACGCACCGAGGTTATCGTACCTGCTGGCTACCAGTTTGCGTCCACTGATCCGACAAACAGCCCATCAGCTCACGCTGCTGGGCCTTTGCCAGGACAGCGAGGAATTTTCCACGAAATGGCTCGGAGACCTCGATGCCTATCGGCGGCTCAGCGGCTTTAGCTTGCTGGAACTGGCCAGCGTCGTGCACTCACTGGAATTCGGTCTCGGCCTCCAAGAGTGCGTGTATCAAGACGACTGGGAAGAAGCCAAAACTGACCGAGACCGCTGGCAGGCGCGTGTTCGGCTCAGCACATTACGGCTCCAACTGACACGCTTGCGTCGGTGGAAACGGGACAGCGGCTGGCAAACCGTGATGTTCGATTAGGCCAGATGATGCTGGCACGGCATCTTTCTCCCCAACTCGATCTTCTTGGCACCGAAGGCAAACGTCAGGGTTATCATGGTCGATAACCTTAGGCCTGCGTTCGCGCTGCGACCAAACCAGCCGACGTATGAAGTGCCAGTGCCAAGCAGCATGACACTCTCCCGCCGAGAGCTTTACGACTTGGTATGGTCGCAGCCGATGACAAAAGTATCGGCTGCATTGGGTATGTCAGGTCGTGGACTAGCCAAATTCTGCATCCGACATAGGATACCAACCCCACCTCGTGGTTATTGGGCGCGGGTTGCTGCCGGTCAGACCCCCGAAAGGCCACTATTCCTGGATTTTGGGGATGACGATCTGAAGCCATTGACGATTTTCGATACGTTGTCCGCGTTGTCGGTGGCCGCCAGTAATGTCGTCCGCGAAGCCAGAGCGGAAAAGACGCGGTGGCGGAAGAAGTCACTCAACAACGGGAAATCTGACTCTGCTCAGATTGTCGTTGCACCAGCTGTGGCAGCGATGGCCCAGACCCTTCGGACTTCCAAGCCTGATGATGCTGGGGAAGTCCAGACCAATCCCGATGGAAAATCTGCGGTCAAAGTCCATTACCTGCGGGTCGAACGCGTGATCAGCTTTCTGTCTCAGCTGTCAGACCAGTTAACAGATGCAGGTTTGGACGTTTTGAGTACGAAAGAGGAGGTTCAGGTTGCTGACGGTCCGGATAAGCTAGGATTCACCCTTGCTGAGCGTATGCTGCCCCTTGTCGGCTACACCGGACAGTTTGTCCTTGCCATTGTCTCTCGAGGCGGCACCGGGCTCAGGAGGCGATGGGCTGATAGCAAAACTCAAACTGTGGAAACGCTACTACCCGACATCGTGGCCGGTCTACAAGCGTTCCTTCGGGCTGAGAAGGCAAAGCGCGAAGACCATGCACAACGACAACGGCGATGGCAACACGTGGAGCACCGCCGGTTTCTAGCGCAGCAGCGTAAGGACCGTGAGGAGAAGCGCATTGCCCATCTGAGACGAATTGTGGAAATGCAACGCGAGGCGAACGACATCCGAAATTGGCTCAAGACGCTTCCGCCGGATCAAATTGCGACTGACTGCACAGAACTAGGAAGAATGGTCAGTTGGGCAAAGTCTCGTCAGTCGCTCCTAGCCCGTCTGACTACGCTGGATGCGGCAAGTTCCATGGTTGCTGGGCGCAACCTCTTCCCAGCGATAGATGAACTTCAGGACCCAGATGAAGAATTAGAGCAGGTTAAGCTATAGCCTAGGCACCACCAGTCAGACGTTTCTCTACCGCTAGCGAAGTTTCGACAAATTTCCGGCACAGTTCTTGGACTTCGGGATGGTCTATAACTAGCCCTGTCGGAGATTGGATGACGAGCCGTGCCGCAAACTCCTGCCCCCAGTAAGGTTCCCAAACTTTCTGCTCCCACGGCCAATGAGGCGTCTTTCGACCCCCAGGGATGTCTTGGGTCATATTCTCCAACGTGGCACGCGCTGGACTAGCGTAGTCCTGCACATCTTCCCTCAACCGCTTCGCATCAGGAGCCTTTGCTCCAAACTTTATCTGATCGAAAAAGAACTTTTGGCTTTCTATGGCGACAATACAATTTACGGGCCATGAAGCGCGGCGAACGCCCCAAGGTTCATATTGATTGTAAAGGCAGTCGGCCATGCTAGTAGCCGTCGAAGTTACAAAGTCCGAAGAAAGCTTTGTTCTGACCTCGGCCAAAAAATATGCGCCAATCTCGTTCACGATTCGACGGTGCAAAGGGTCCTGTGCCAGAAGGAAAGCTGCAATGGCCTTACGTTTCGTTGGATCGTCAAACTCAGCTGTCACGGCGTTTAGATAGGGAGCGTCGGTTGCCTCCATCGGATGTCCATCTCCAAAATAGCTATCGATATAGCCAATAAAGTCCCGGACGAATTCCCTCGGCCGTGCGGCCCTGATGTCGTCAACAACGGATTGCAGAATGCTATACAAAGAAGCCCTGCCATCCGACGAAAAGTACGGGATTTTGACCACGTCGCTCTCGGCGCTTTGCGCTTCCTGGTCTGATAAGAATATCAGAACTGGCTTCCGCCCTCTTAAATCGGCAGAAAGTTCATCCAGATAGTCCTTAAGTTGCTTGGTCTGTTGTATGGCCCACGGCTTGTTCTCGATGCCGATCACATACCTTGGCGTTTCAATGACAATGTCGATGCGGCGTCTGGCCCGTGTGAGGACCTCGCGATTGGCTCGCACTGCCTCGCGTTGGTTTACCCGCGGCACGTCGATCGAATTCAGCATTGCACTTAAAAACAACAGCCCTTGGCCATGGCTTCCCGAAGGGTCAAAAAGTTCTACGATGACACGGCTTAAGGTGTTTTCATTCGGCGCAAAGATTGAGAATATTGAGAACGCGGTAGCGCCGTATAAGTCTATGCCCTCGCGGAGCGCGTCGAGCTTTGGCATTGAAAGCATCATCTCCGCAACCACGCTTGATACCGCGTTTCGTTGTGGTGATTTCGGAGCATTCTTAGCCATAGATAGATGCTTTCAGTCGGCAATTTGCCGTTAATAAAAGTTGTCGATGTCGCATCACTGTTTAAGGGGGAGCATCAGAATATCTGGCGAAACATCAAGCGCATTTGCCAGTTTATCAACTACATCCAAGCTGACATTACGCTGACCGTTTTCGACCTCGCTGATATAGGCGCGTTTAACCCCTGCTTCGAAGGCAAGCTGTTCCTGCGTCCAACCACGATCGTGGCGCACCTCTCGAACTCTTCTGCCAAACACTTCAACGAGCCGCATGCGCGCAAAATCATGCGCTGGCAACTTCCGCTCTATCCCCTATCGGGGACAAACGTCTTTACCCTGCACCTAGGCGGCAATAGTGTCCCCCAAAAGGGACAGGGGGCAAATTTGACGCATTGGTTGAACGACGGAATTTGGCGCACGCGCAAGCTCAAGCTTGCTACTGCAGCGGTTCTGGTGATGGCCTCGGCCACCGGTGCAAGGGCCGACGACGCGTCGGCGCTTTCAGGGTTTTACGCCAACAGTGGCAACGAATGCATACAGGCCACCGGCGTTCTGTACATGTGCACGGCCGACCACTGCGTAAGTCAGGACTATCGTTACGGCACAACGCTCTATCCGACCCCCGCCAAGGCACAGGTCTCAATTGCCCCAACCTCTCAGGTCGATGGCAACGGGTTTCAGTTGCAAGCTGGTGATGTCACACTGGAATACGAACGTGATGGCGGACGATCAATCCGCATCGTGCGGCCTAGTGGTGCATCGCTTCTAACCACTTACTCGGCTCGAGCCGACGCAAGTGGAAAGTCCACCTATAGCTTCATCAAAGAGGGCGTCTCAGTTGACCCATCGGTCAAGCCCAGAACCTGATTCAATGCCCAGCGTACGCCGGAGCAGTCCAGAATTGGCTGGCGGAGGGTGCGGCCCCTCGACAGATTGCTCCGATGGCAGAGACCCCCAAGGCCGATCCAGATATCAGGATTAGGCGTGAAGATAGCCTGATCAAGATGGTGTTTGAGCCAACTGCGAAGGGAGCTCATATTGCGGAAGTGGTGCCGTTCACGCTGAATGATCCAGAATACCCTGCCCTGCTGGTACTCTGGGTGGTGGACCTTGGTGGCACGAAAGTACCGCTCCAGGTCCTCACCTATGATCACGAGACCAAGACCTACATAGATGGCACTGAAGAGGTATTTCAAGGTCGAGTTCCAAAGGCCGACAACCCACGCGCAGCCTCCATTTTTGGAACTGATAAGGGCCTGGGCATTGTCATCGCGAATACTGGATTGGACCGGGCGCCCTTCAGCCGCGCTACTAATACGTTGATCCTACCTACAGGCGATGGACACCTGAAGGACGCCTCACGCATGCTCCCTCAAGATCTTCAATTCTCACACGATGTATCTACTGGCGTGATCAACGAGCGCGGCGATATCGGCATTTACATCAATAGCATGTATGTCCCGGAGTATTTCATCATGCGCGGTGAGAAGCTGATTGATGCCTCTGCGGATTACCTCCCCAACGCAATTCATCGGGACGACAAGAAATTTACTGCCTCAGAACTGGCCGATGTCAACGGGGATGGGTTTGCTGACCTCATTCTAGGCTCCAGTGACGAACACAACTGGCGCTCAGTGATTTATCTGAACAACGGAAGTGGGCGGTTTGATCGGGGCGGGCCGTCTGAGCTTCCACGAACACCGTTTCCAGAGCGCAAATTGCAATTTGTGGACAGGACCGTCGGTGGCACTGTTGTCGATATCCAGCGGATGAAACTGGATGAAGCTCAGCCCTATGATGACCTGCTCGTCACGAGCAACGACGCGTACATGGGCTACGCCACACAAATTCTGAGGAATGATGGGCATGGCGAGTTCACTGACGTGACAGCCCAGCTTATTCAAGGGGACGCCAAATCCTACTTCAATAACACCAGCAAGCCTTACACATGGCAGCTTCGGGCTATCGTCTTCGACCACGGATCGGGACCCGATATCCTCACCAAGTCGGAAGCACGCTTCGAAGTGCCCTCCTATGTGTTCGGCAACAACGGCGACGGCACTTTTGGCGTTGATGCCTCTGTAGTAGGGTCGGCAATAACGAACGCTGGGAGCTTCGGCGGCACAAATATGTTGATCAGGCTCGTTGATAGCACTGACATCGTGCTCACCGATTATCCTGCGCACTAGTGACCTGTTAAAGGCGAAGCAACAGGCGCAGAGCCCGTTCGACTTCTAGCATGTTGGTGTCGTCCAACTTGCCGATTGCCTTGTCTAAGTTCGATTTCGGCACCGTCGTCAGCTTGTCGGCCATGGCAAAGCTCATTTGCTTCAGCCCCGTCGCCGCATTTGCAGAAATGGGCACGCGGATGAGGGGAGCATCGACCGCTGTCGTTGTTAACGGAACAACTATAAGGCTATCTAGGGAAATGCTGCTGTTCTGCAGGACGATGGCGGGGCGCGGTTTGCCGGTATAGGCTCCTTTGGATGCCATCGTGTAGATCGCGCCGCGTTCAGTCATTGCCGCCGACACCGTAAGCAGCAATCCACTGCATCGCTTCCTCTTCCTCGGCTGTGTTGGCGCGGATATTTGCTGTTTGCCGAACCAATTCTCGTTCGTGGGCCTCATCTACGTAACGCTGAATCAGCTTGCGCAGAACATCGCTGGTGCTCTGCTTATTGCTCTCCGCGATGCGAACGAACTCATCCTTGAGTTCGGGTTCCAATCTTGTTGTCACCATTTGCTGCGAACTTGAGCTGGGCATGCCACACCTTTTGTCGTACAATTCTGTGCGCAGATAATGTATACTCACCTGGAGCACATGGGTACCCATAAGTCAGTCGTGCTCGCCCAAAACTAGCACAATTTTAGCGCACATGACGCGAAGCACCAGCGTATGCTGGATAGTTAGCTATAAGTCGCATAATTGGTAAGGGGGAGGCCGACAGTTCAATCCTGTCCGGCAGCACCAGATTTTCATAGCTAAATCAGTACCTTGTGTAATTGGCTTGGTCGCCGGTTGCAGCCGTATGTTAGTGCTGTGCTGACAAGGCGCCCTCTCTCCATAGCTTCATTGACGGCCGGGTCAGTTTTTTGCGGGGCGAGCACAAGCCGCGAGTTATGCAGCAAAGTCGCGGCCTTCACGCTTGGGCCGGGTAGACCGCGCCCCGGAAGCGTCTCTCGTCGGGAACGACATACGCTCGAGTTGCAATCCGGGTCGTTGCGGAGGTATTTGCTGATGCGGGTCAGGGAGTTTGGGCGTGGATTTGTTGCGGGAACTGAGCATGGGGGAAATCGTGTCGCGGCTTGCGGCGGCGATTCTCTATGCCGGTATTCAGGGCTTGCTGCTGGCGGGTATCGCCAGACTGCTTGGTGACCAGCGGCCTAGCCATGATGGGCGGCTGACGGCCAACCCGTTTGTGCATTTGTCGGTGTGGGGCGCGGCGATGGCGGCGCTGTTCGGGGTGAGCTGGATCCGCACGATCTGGTTCGATGCGAAGGCCAATCGGCTGGGGCGGTGGGGGATCGTGGTGGTTGTGGGCCTGGGGTTGGCCGCAATGGTGGCGGTTGTGCCGCTGTTGGACCTCCTGAGGGCCCCTGCTCTGCTATTGCCACGCACGGGGGGCTATGCGGCGCTTTATTTGCTGGGGCAGTTGCAGGCGGTGGCAATTGCGTCCACTGCGCTGAACGTGTTGCCGATCCCGGGGCTCATTGGGGGAAGCCTGCTGCAGGCGATCTGGCCGGGGCCCGAGCGTCGACTGCGGCGGCTTGAGCCGTTCGGGCTGGCACTGGTGATCGTGGCCATCGTCGCCGGCTGGGTGCCCAACCTGGCGACGACGTTGTTGCCATGGCTGCAGTGGCGCTGACTATTCGCCAGCGTGGCCCTCATAGCCGTATTTTTCCATCAGCGCCGCAATAGTGCCGTCCTGAACCAGCGCATCGATGGCCTGATCGACCTGGCTGCGCAGGAAGGTGTTGCGGCTCGAGACCAGAGCGCCAACATTGATATCGGCCACTGGGATCGGGTCATTTGCCACGATACGCAGCTTGTCGGCACCAGGGTGTTCTTTCTGCAGGCGAGCCAGTGCGGGCTGCCATAGAATCATGCCCGCAATGGTTCCGTCGAGCACGCGGGTAGCCATCTTGTCGAAGTCGGCATAGGGGAAGCGGATCCAGCGATCCGGCTTGGCCTGCTGCTGCGCCCAGGTGATGTAATTCATTTCGCCAAGGCTCGCCATGGCGGTGCCCAGCTTGCGGTCCTTGGGAATATCGCCAAGGCTCTGCCAATCCGGCTCGGCGACGGCGATCACGAAGGGCATGGTGGCGTAGGGGCGGGTTAGCGAAAAGGCATCCGATAGCGGGGAATTGGCGGAAATCGAAACGCCCATGAACATGTCGCAGGTATTGTTCATGGCCAGCGTCAGCTCATCGATGAAGCCATCGCCATTGAGCGGAAAACCGCCAAAGCCCTCGATCACATTGACCTGCAGGAACAGGGCATCGCCGATGGCCTTGGCGATTTCCTCGTCGAACGGACGAGCCAGGCTCGTGACATCAAAGCAGACATTGATCGCGTCGCCGGCGAGACGGCGGGTATTGTTCATCTCTTCGGGTGGGATGCCGGAAGACTGCCCGAAGGCAGCAGTCGTCGCCAGCAGTGCCAAGCCCACGGCGAGAAAACGGAACATGCTCATCTCCTAAAAGCGAAAGGGGCCGAAGCCCCTTTCTTTTGTTTTCTGCAGTTCGGCTTAGTTGGTGGCCTTGGGCAGCTTGAACACGAAGATCGAATTGCCCGAACCGGTCGGCAGCGGGATTTCCGGGAAGGCCGAGGAAATCGAGCTGGCGGCATTGGAATAGCCGGTGGGCACGACGAGGTACTGCTCGCCATCGATCTCGTAGGTGGAGGGATAACCGCCCACTGGAGCATTCAGGCGCTGGGTCCAGACGATGTCGCCAGTCTTCTGATCCCAGGCCTTGATATCGCGGGCGGCGTCACCGCCGAACACGAGGCCACCGGCGGTAGCCAGCACCGAGGAGGTCATCGAAGGACGGCTGCGGGCCTGCCAGATGTGATCGCCCTGGGTGGGGTTGATCGAGACAGCGTCGAGCAGGCCGGCATCGGTGATGCCTTCAGGCAGAACGCGGGGACCAAACTTGACGGCACCAACGGCATTGCCGGCGGTGAATTCGGTCTGGGTCGGCGCCACGGTGTTGCAGGCTTCGGTCAGCGGCACGTAGTAGGCCTGGGTGAGCGGGCTATAGGAGCCGGTCATCCACAGCTTGCCACCGGAGACGGAGGCGCAGACGAGATGTTCTTCACCAACGGCCTTGGAGATCAGGTCGGTGTTGATGTTGACGGTGCCGTCAGGATCGATGCTCTTGACGACGTTCTGGACCACGGTGTCCTTGTGCCAGAGATACTTGCCGGTATCGCGATCAAGGGCGAACACGATGCCGTTCTTGCCAGCGGCGGTGACCAGCAGGTGCTGCGTCTTGCCGTCGACGTCCTGGTCGACCAGGATACGCTCATACGGGGAGTCCAAGTCCCAGTTATCGCGCGGCAGGTGCTGGTAGTACCACTTGAGCTTGCCAGTCTCGATATCGATGGCGAGCGTCGAGTTGGTATAGAGCACCGAGCCGTCGCCCGAACCGCGGATCAGCTCGGAATAGGGGCCGGGCATGCCGATGCCCCAGAAGGTGGTCTTGGTTGCCGGATCATAGGAGCCAGTGGTCCAAGGCGTGCCGCCCCAACGGTTTTCAGCAGGAACGTCGCCCCAGCTTGCTTCCTGCTTGGGATTGTTGGGATCGTCGATGGTGTTGAAGCGCCACAGTTCGTCCCCGGTGTTCACGTCATGGGCGAAAATGTAGCAGCCGCCAGCGGTGCCGGCGATCGAGCAGCCGGAAATTGCGGTAATGATCTTGCCATCAGCGATGATCGGACCGACCGTGTAGCTGTAGCCAAGGTTATAATCGAGAACCTGCTTTTCCCAGACCACCTTGCCGTCGACGGCGCTGAGCACCACGATCTTGGCGTCGGCGGTGGTGAGGATCACCTTGTCCTGGTAGAGCGCGATCGAGTTTTTCTGGCGGCGGGCCTGATTGGCCTGATAGCTCCAGGATGCCGGGATCTCGGGCAGCACATGGCGATACTGCCAGATCAGGTCACCGGTCTTGGCGTTGAGCGCCTCGACGATGTTGTTATTGGTCTGCAGGAACATGATGCCGTCATGCACCAGAGGCGCGGTTTCCTGGATGCCGGCTTCGGCCATCGGCCAGGCCCATGCGAGCTGCAGCTTGCCGACCGTATCCTTGTTGATCAGGTCGAGAGCGCTATAGCCCTGGTTGTTGTAGGCGCCGCGATACATCAGCCAGTCTTGCGCCGGTGGGTTGGCCAGCATTTCGTCGGTGACCGGCGCATAGGCGGGCTTGGCGTCCTGAGCGTGGACCGGGCCAGACAGGGCGAGCAGAGCCGTCGTCGCCACCAGCAGTGATTTCATCAGATCGATTTTCATCGATTTCTCCTACCAACGACGTGTGGTGAGCACGTCTGAGTTGACCATTTTTAATTACCAACCGTGGGGAGTTGCTTGCCCCAGGTAAAAGCTTGCGGGATCGTGGATGTAGCGGCGGCAGGTGCGGCCGCGGCCTGTTCCGCCGGGGCGGGACCGCCTGGCAATTGCTTGCCCCAGGTGAAGGCCTGCGGCACGGCAACCGCCGGTTCGGTTGGAGCGGCGGCATCGGCGGCGGGAGCCGCGGCACCACCGGCGTCGAGCGCGGCCGCGGAGACGCTGGCTGCGCCAGCGGCCGTCTCGCCCGGCAGCGAGATGGCGTAGTCACGGTCGGAGGTCAGCGGCTTGTCATCGGGCGTCGCGCCGTTGAACTGCAGGATATAGGCGATGATGTTGACATAGGTTTCCTCACCCAGTTTACCGGGTGCGGATGGCGGCATGGCCACCGAGATGAAGTCATACAGCCCGCCGGCCGTATCCCAGTTCTGCATCACGTCGGGGCCAGCCAAGGCGGGTGCCTCGATGCCTTCGAGATTGCGGCCATGGCACTGGGAGCAGTTGGAATTGAACGCCGTCTGCCCTGCCGCCGCCTGTTCGGCGGTGAAGTTGCCCGCCATGGCGGAGCCAGCGCTCAGGGCACCGCAGACCAGGGTCGCAATACCGAGGGGAGCGGCGATCCGCTTAAGTTTGAAAGGCACATAAACCTCCCTATAAATTATGATTTACGACAGCAAAGCTGTTTGCCTTCAATCGTTTAAGGCAAGACGTCGTGCGCTAGGTTTAGTCCTGGCAAAACCGAAAGTACAGGGCATTTTGCCACGATCCGTCCACTTTGCCGCCGCAAATGGGATCACATCGAAGTCATTTTCGCGGGTCGGAAACGGGCTCCACAATGTCTTTATCGAGGCCATAACGCGCACTAAGACGGAGCATAACGCCAGACTTCTCAAACAGTTCCAGAGCGTCGGCGACTGCGCGTTTGAGCGTCTGGTCCCCCTTCCAGAGGCCCAGGGCCATGCGGAAGCGCGGGGATATACTTTCGTCTAACCAGAACATGGTGAGGGCATTTGTGTCGAGACGGAGGCTCGCCGCAACGAAGCGCTCGGTGATTCCTGCGGCGACCGTTCCGGCGTTCAGCGCCTGCTCGAGTTCGGCCGGGCTGCGCATCAATTGGGCTCGCAGGCCCTGCTTGCGCAGCCAGGTCGATAGCGCCAGACGGTCCAGCCCGGCGGTGCCGGGCAGGATGGCGACGGTGCTGCCCGAGGGAGGCATGGCGCCGGTAGCCGAGATGCCAACCCAGCCGGTTTCGGCTGGGGTCGGCAGGGTCTGCAAAAAGCTACGGGTCTGGACGGTATCGGCCACTCCGCCGGCGATGATGTCGCATTGGGCGCGCGTCAGGGACCAGTTGCGCGGATTGAAATCCTTGCCGATTGAGGGCAGCACGTTCAGCGCCAGTCTGAGCCCGAGGTTTTTGGCAATGGCATCGGCCAATTCGGCGTCGAAACCAGGCCGGGATGGATCTCCGGTTATCAGCGGTGGATAGCTCGGGGGGACGCAGACTTTGAGTATGCCGTCGCGCCGGCGATCCTGCAGGGACGTATCGGGCGGCAGGTAACTCACGGCAAACAGCAGCGCCGCCACGATGGCGATGTTGAGCCCGGCTTGCAGCCAGCGATGAGGCCCCGCCCAGGTCATGACCGGCTGAAATCGATCAGCGCCAGCGCGAAGAAGACCACGGCCATGCCAAAGATGACGGCTGGCCCGTAGAGCGGCGGGAACTGGTTAAACCCGATCAGGATGCCGCGCAACGCATCGACCGCATAGGTGATGGGATTGACCTGTACCATGAACACCAGCCACTCGGGATAGGCCGTGGCGGTCTGGGTGCGGGTCAGCGCCGGGTCGAGCGGGAAGACCGAGGACGAGGTGAAATAGAGCGGCAGAATGATGGTGTTGGAAAAGACCCCAAAGCCTTCAAAACTGCGCACGCGACCTGCGAGGATGACGCCGAAGCTGGTCAGGCCGAAGGCCAGCACGAACATCAGCCCCAGCGCCATGGCCATCTGTTCGATGCTCAGGGTGACGTCGGCGAAACGGGCCAGGATCAGGACCAATGCGCCATGAAGCATCGCCACCGTGCTGCCGCCCAGCACCTTGCCGAGCAGAATCAGCGAGCGTGGCATGGGCGACACCAGCACCTCGCGCAGGAAACCGAACTCGCGATCCCAGATCACCGACACCGCGAACTGGATCGAGGTGTACATGATGTTGAGCACGATGACGGCGGGAAACAGGAACTGCAGGTAGGTGTAGGGAATGACGTAGCGCACCTCCCCAAAGACCTCGCCGCGGAAGTAGGGATTGAGGCCCACGCCCAGGATGAGCAGCCAGATCAAGGGCCGGCTGACGCCGCCGATCATCTGGCCGCGATCGCGGGTGGCGCGCATGATTTCGCGCAGCCATACCCCGTAGACGCCGCGCAGCAGTACGATCGGACTGGTCATCGCCGCCCTCCCCGCTTGCCTGCCGCGCGCTCTGCGTCGCGCTGGCCATCGGCCTGATCCCTGAGCTGGCGCCCGGTGAGCGACAGGAAGACGCTCTCGAGCGTTGGTGGCTGGAAGCGGATTTCCGCCAGGCTATCGCGAAATTCGACGAGAAAGGCGTCGGCCACGGCGTCGTCATTGGCCGGCAGGGCAAGCGCATGACTGCCGAGGGGCTTGGCTTCGGGATAGCGTGCGAGGATCGCTTTGCCCGCCTCCGGGTCCTTTGGCAAAACATGTAGCCAGCGCATGCCGTACTGGTCCTTGAGCTCGTCGGGCGAACCCTGAACGATAATCTTGCCGTGGTCGATGATGCAGACCATGTCGGCGCCCTCGACTTCTTCGATGTAGTGCGTAGTGGTGAGGACGGTCAGTTCGCGCTCGCGGCGCAACTGGTCGAGATATTGCCAGATGCGCTGGCGGGTTTGCGCATCGAGGCCAACTGTCGGCTCGTCGAGAAACAGAATATCGGGCTCATGCAGCAGAGCCCGCGCGATTTCCAGACGCCGGCGCATGCCACCCGAAAAGCTGCGGACGATCTGATCGCGCCAGTCCTCGAGTTCGACCAGTTCCAGCACCGCAGCGCTGCGGGCGCGCCGGTCTTTGGGAGCCATGCCATAAACCAGGCCGTGGAAATCAAGGTTTTCCCAGGCGCTGAGCCGGTCATCGAGGCTGGAATCCTGGAAGACCACGCCGATGGACTGCCGGGCCCGCGTGGGTTGGGCGACAACATCGACGCCGGCGACGCTGGCTTTGCCGCCATCGGGCCGGCGCAGCGTGCAAAGAATGTTGATCAGCGTGGTCTTGCCGGCCCCGTTGGGGCCCAGCAAGGCAATGCTGGTGCCGCGCGGAACTGTGAGGCTGACATTGTCCAGCGCCAACTTGCCGCCATAGGCGGCGCTGACCTGTTCTACCGAGATGGCGGCGACGGTCATGATAGTCACTTTCGGCTTGAGCCCTTGAACGCGACTTGGTTGCCCCATGCCGGAGCGATCGGCAAGGCAAACTTTCATGATCAGCCGCGCGACGAGGGTGCTCTTACTGCCTGCGCGGCGCCCTAATAGGTGGCGCGGCCGCCCGAAATGTCGAACACGGCGCCGGTGGTGAAGGAGTTTTCGGCCGATACCAACCAGGCAATCATGGCGGTGATTTCCTCGACCAGCACGAAGCGGCCGCGCGGAATTTTGGCCAGCATGTAGTCGATATGTTGCTGGCTGACCTGCTCGAGAATCTTGGTCTTGGCGGCCGCCGGGGTGATGACGTTGACGGCGATATCGAGCGTGGCGGTTTCCTTGCCGAGGCTCTTGGTGAGCCCGATCAGGCCGGCCTTGGCGGCGCTATAGGCCGAGGCATTGGGATTGCCTTCCTTGCCCGCGATCGAGGCAATATTGACGATCCGCCCATAGCTGCGGGCAATCATGCGGCGCACCACGGCCTGATTGACGAGGAAAGCGCCGAACAGATTGACGTTGAGCACCTTGGCCCATTCGGCGACCGGATAATCGACCATGGGCATGGCGGGGCCGGAAATGCCGGCGCTGTGGACGAGAATGTCGAAGCTGTGGCCGGCGGCTTCCGCGGCTACTGCTGCGGCTTCAACGGCGGCGGGGTTGGTGATGTCGAGAGCCGCGATGGTTACGTCGCCCTGGCCAGCGAGGCTGGCTTGGGCCTCCTGTAGAGCTGCCGGGTTGACGTCCCACAGCGTCACTGCGGCGCCCAGCGCGAGAAGCCGTTCGGCGGTGGCATAGCCGATGCCCTGCGCGCCGCCGGTGATGATCGCGGCACGACCGTTGAGGGACTTGGTCATGACTGTTTTCCCTTGGGGAGGCCGGACGTGCCGGCAAACTGGGCCTTCGAACCCAAGGCTTCTTCGATGCGGACGAGTTCGTTCCACTTGGCCATGCGCTCGGAGCGGGCAAACGAGCCGACCTTGAGCTGTTTGGCGTTCCAGCCGACGGCCAGGTGGGCGATGGCGACGTCCTCGGTTTCGCCAGAGCGGGCCGACACGATCGTGCCGAAGCCATGGCGTTGCGCGGCGTCGAGCGCCGCGCGGGTTTCGCTGACCGTACCGGCCTGGTTGACCTTGAGGAGGACGGCATTGACGGCCCCGTCGGCCGCCGCCTGCTCGACTTTGGCGGCATTGGTGACGAGATAATCGTCGCCGATGACCTGCACCCGATCGCCGATGGCCGCGGTGAATTTTTGCAGCCCCGCGCCGTCGTCCTCGGCCAGCGGGTCCTCGATCGAAACGATCGGGTAGCGGGCGCACCAATCCAGCATCAGGGCGCAGAGGCCGTCGCTGTCGAGTTCGCGCTTGTCGAGGCCCAGGCGATAGCGGCCATCGGCGCCGAATTCGGAGGCAGCGATATCGAGCGAAATAGCGACCTGGGTCTTGGGATCGTAGCCGGCGCGTTCGATGGCCTCGACCAGGGTATCGAGCGCCTGTTCATTGCTGTCGAAGGCGGGCCAATAGCCGCCTTCATCGGCCACGCCCTGCAGCAGGCCGCGCGCGGTCATGATCTTGCCCGCGGCGAGATAGACCTCGGCGGTCATTTCTAGCGCTTCGTTGACCGAGGTGGCGCCGATGGGCATAACCATCAGGTCCTGGATATCGATGCGCCGTCCGGCATGGGCGCCGCCACCGAAAATCTGGATTTCGGGCATGGGCAGCGTCACCGGACTGCCCGCGGCAAGATATTGCCACAGGGGCTGGCGGGCGCTGGCGGCGGCGGCGTGCAAGGCGGCGAGCGAGACGGCAACCAGGGCGTTGCCGCCGAGGCGCGATTTCAGGACGGTGCCATCCAGTTCGATCAGCAAGGCATCGAGCCCGGCCTGGTCGCGGGCATCGCGGCCCAGGAGAGCCGGGGCGATTTCGCGCGCGATGCCGGCCAGCGCCTGGGCGACGCCGAAGCCTCCGAGAAGCGTGCCGCCATCGCGCAGGTCGAGGGCTTCGCGCGATCCCCGCGAGGCGCCGGCGGGCGCGAGGCCGCGGCCGACGCTACCATCGGCAAGTTCGATTTCGGCCTCGATGGTGGGCCTGCCGCGCGAGTCCCAGATACGGCGCGCGCGGACGGCGCGGATGGAGCTATCAGTCATTGCGGGTCATCCAGTGCATGCGAATGGGGTCCAGCCGATCGGGCGGATTGAGGAGGAAATGGCGGGCCGACTGGCGCACCCAGGTCTTGTCGGTGTCCTCGACCAGATATTCGACCGGGGATTTGCCATCAATGCGCGCCAGCAACAGGCCGGCCAGCAAACGGGCGCTGCGCCGTTCCAGGCCTGCCCGATCCTCCCAATCGACTTCGGCCAGATAGGCGGCGGCGATGGCGTCGAAGGCGGCAAGGTAAGGCGCCGGGTTGTCGCGCTTGAGCGTGGCCTTGAGCAGCATGTGATTAAGCAGGAATGCCAGGTCGAACGCCGGGTCACCAAAGCAGGCGCATTCGGCATCCAGCAAGACCGGACCGTGGGCGGCGATCAGGATATTCTTGGGACTGACATCGCCATGCATCAGCACCAGCTTGGTGCGGGCCGTGGTTTCGGCGAGGTCGATCAGTGCGGGGGCGAGATCGGCATGCACGCGGGCGGTGGCGCGCAGGTAGGGATCGAGGCGCAGCGCGTCGAACAGCACGTCATTGGCGAAGCGCGCGGGCAGCCCTGGCTCGGTGCTTGAACGGCGATGAATGACGCCCAAAGCCGTGCCCACGAGGGCGGCGAAAGCGGTATCGACTTGGCCGGCCAGCAGATGCTGTTTCCACACCGGGTGGTCTTCCGGCGCCAGGTAATCCATGGCGAACAGGCCGGCCTCCCGGTCTTCGCCGAGCAAGGCCGGCACCAGGTTTGGCAGCCAGCCATAGACGAGACGCAGCCATTCGGCCTCGGCGGCATTGCGCTCGACCGGGGCCTCCCAGACGGCGGCGACCTTGAGTTGCGGCAGGGCGCGCTTGACGCAGAAGCGACGCGCGGACGTTTCCACCAATTGGATATCGGACGATACCCCGCCGGTCAGCGGCGTCAGCGTGACGGTCTCGCCGGGTTGGGCAAGATGCAGCCGCGTGAGTGCGGCGATGATGGATTGGTCGCTCATTCGGGTCCCCCGCTGGCTTTATTCGGCTCGTCCGTCGTAGCGCAGATTGTTGCCGTCGCCATCGAAGATCATGGTCTGGTCGCGCGCCACGTCAAGCGCAAGGCTGGAGCCGGCGGGCGGATTGATCTGGCCGGGGAGCTTGAGCGTCAGCGTCTGACCGTTCGCCAGTTGGCAATGCACCAGCGTTTCGTTGCCGAGCTGTTCGACCAGGTCGACCAGCACGGTCAGAGCACCCCTGCCCTGCCCGATGGAGAAGCTTTCTGGTCGCAGTCCGATGCGAACGGTCTGGCCCGGTGTCAGCACGGCTCCGGTCGCCGGCAGGGTCAGGCGGTCCTCACCCACCGCCACGGTCAGCCCCGCTGCGGAGCTTTCGACCACGGTGGTTTCCACCACATTGGTGGGTGGCTGGCCGAGGAAGGTGGCGACGAACAGGTTTTTGGGATTGTTGTAGAGCTCGAGCGGGCTGCCGATCTGCTCGATGCGGCCCTCGCGCATGACCACAATCTTGTCGGCCATGGTCATGGCCTCGACCTGGTCATGGGTCACATAGATCATGGTATTGCCGATGCGATGGTGCAGCTTGGTCAGCTCCACGCGCGTCTCCAGCCGCAGCGCCGCGTCGAGATTGCTCAGCGGCTCGTCGAACAGGAAAATCTTGGGATTGCGCACGATGGCACGGCCGATGGCGACGCGCTGACGTTGGCCGCCGGACAGGGCGCGCGGCTTGCGGTCGAGCAGATGCTCGATCTTGAGCAGCTTGGCGGCCGCCAGCACCCGGGCGCTCATTTCGGCCTTGGGCGTATGGGCGATACGCATGCCGAAGCCGATATTATCGGCGACGTTCATATGGGGAAACAGCGCATAGGACTGGAACACCATGGCCACGTCGCGCGCGGCGGGCGCCACTGTGGTGACGTCGCGACCGTCGATCAGCAATTGGCCGGAATTGGTCTTTTCGAGCCCGGCAATGCAGCGCATCAGGGTCGATTTCCCGCAGCCCGATGGCCCCAGCAGCACGACGAATTCGCCGCGCTCGATGCTGAGGTCGATATCCTTGAGCACGGCGGTTTCGCCATAGAGCTTGCTGACGCCACGCGCCTCGAAGGCTTTGCTCGCAGTACTCATTTGACGGCACCCATGGTCATGCCGGCGATCATCTTTTCGGAGAGGAGCGCATAGGCGATTATGGTCGGGATGATGACGATGGTGACCCCGGCAAACATGCCCGGCCAATCGCCCGTATATTGCATGGCGTTCTGCAGCGAATAGAGCCCGAGCGGCAGCGTCCGGTTTTGCGGACTGTTCAGGATCACCAGGGAGAGCTGATATTCGTTCCACAGCCAAATCAAGTTGAGGATCAGCGCCGTCAGCACGCCCGGCATGGCGAGCGGCAGCATGACATGCCAGAACACCTGGAAATCATTGCAGCCTTCGAGCACCGCCGCGGCCTCCAGCTCGGAGGGCAGCGAGGCGAAAAAGCCGGTCAGCAGGTAGATCGTCACCGGGATGGAGATGGCGATGAAGACGAGGCTCAACCCAGTCAGGCTGTCGCTGAGACGCAGATAGGACAGAATGCCGAAAATGGGGATGAACAGCATGGGGATGGGGATGCCCATGC
The DNA here is from genome assembly GCF_028290435.1 of Devosia sp. GTDB lineage: Bacteria > Pseudomonadota > Alphaproteobacteria > Rhizobiales > Devosiaceae > Devosia. The sequence goes on from NZ_JAQGJV010000015.1 coordinate 110,666, forward strand.
CGATGACGAAGAGGTTGGTCAGCGTCTCGCGGCCACGAAAACGGGCGCGGGCGAGCACATAGGCGGCTGGGGTGGAGACCAGCAGGATGGCGAAGACCGAGACGCCGACAACCAGCAGCGAATTGATGAAATATTCGCCCAGCCGGCCCACGGTCCAGGCGGTGGCGAAATTGCTCCAGACCCATTCCTGCGGCAGGTTCCAGCCTGAGCGCAGCACTTCACGCTTGGTCTTGAGCGCGCTCATCACGACATACAAAATGGCGGCGAGGGTAAAGGCGGTCCAGGCCCAGACCAGGATATAGGCGGGAAGCCGGCGCACCCAGCCGGGCAAACGGGGTTGGCGGCGGGCCGCGACAGTGGTGTCGGTCATGCCTAGAACTCCAGCTGTTCGCGGCGCAACAGGCGGCGCATGACGACGATGAGCACGAAGGTCAGCACCAGCATCACGACGCCGATCGCGGTGGCGTAGCCGAGCTGGTAGATCGGGTCACGCTGCCCGAAGCCCATGATGTAGAGGTAGATGCCCAGCGTGTAGAGTTGCTGGGGCACCTGCAGGAAGCCGAAGGCATAGGGAAATTCGAACATCTTGATGGCGTTGATCATCCAGATGACGAAGGAGATGGTCATCACGTCCCACAGCATGGGCACGGTGATGAACCAGAATTTCTGCCACAGCGACGCGCCTTCAAGATCGGCCGCCTCATAGGTATCGGTGGGGATTTTGTCGACGCCGGCCATCAGCAGGATCAGGAAGAAGCCGGTGAACACCCAGACCAAAGCCGCCAGCATGGCCCAGAAGATATTGTTGGGCGAGGTCCACAGCGTCTTGGCCATGCTGTCGAGCCCAATGGTCGACAGCGTCGTGTTGATGAGGCCGGAGCGCGGATTGTAGATATAGGCCCACATGCCGGCCAGCGCGACCACCGACACCACATTGGGCAGGAAGAACACCAGGCGGAAGAACTTCTTGCCCCAGATGCCCGAGGTGATCAGCACGGTATAGAGGAAGGCCAGCCCGAAAACGAAGAAGCCGCCGACGAAGAGGATTGCCAAGGTGTTGCGCAGGCTGAGCCAGAACACAGTGTCGTTGAACAGCCGTACATAATTGTTGAGGCCGACAAAGGTCATGTCCTGGCCGAAGCCGGACCAGTTGAACAGCGAGAAATAGAAGGTCGACAGGGTCGGCAGCAGGAACAGCCCGCCATAGAGCAGGCTCGCCGGGGCGAGAAACAGCACAATCAGCCGTTTGCGTATCACGACAGTCCCCGCAGGCTCGATGATGAATGAGGGACGCGCCGCCGGGGCGGCGCGCCATTGGCTTTAGCGGTTGGCCCAGAATTCCTTGGTCCGGGATACCATCTGCTCGATGTAGTCCTCCGGCGTGATCAGGCCGAGGAAGGCCTGGTTGTGCAGGGCCTCGTAGACATTGGTGGAATAGTCCGGGTAGAGCGCCTTGATGCCGTGGTTTTCCGGCAGGATCAAGCTGGCCTCGTCGAGCGACTGGCGGGCGGTTGCCACTTCGGGTGCCCAGGCGACGCTCTTGTTGGCGACGCCGATCTTGGCCTCGTCGGCAAAGCGCTGCTGCGAGGGCGCAGAGACCACGAACTTGATGAAGTCGCGCGCTTCCGCCTCATGCTTGGTGCCCTTGAGCACGCCGAAACTGAAGGCATTGACCTCGACATGATTGATGTCGCCCAGCCCGCCCTTGACGGCGGGGAAGCGCATGGCACCCCATTCAAAGCCCTCCTCGACCGTATCGGCAAGCTCGACGGGCAGCCAGGAGCCGACGAGTTCAGCCGCGGTTTCGCCGAAGGCGACGGTCTGCTGGGCCGCGGGCCACTGGTAGCCGCGGCTTTCCTCGGGCACGAGGCCACGAGTCCAGAGGTCGAGTTCCATGTCGAGCGCCTTGCGGACGGCGGGATCGCGCCAGGTTTCCCCGGTCTTGTCCTCGACGGCCTTGAGCAGGAAGTCGGGACCGGCGATGCGTTCGAGCAGGTAGTTGAACCATTTGACGTTGTAGAAAGCGATATCGCTTTCGATGGCGATGGCATTGACGCCGGTGGCCTTGACCTTTTCCAGCGCCGCGACGAAGTCGTCCCAGTCTTCCGGCGCGCTCGTCACGCCCGCATCGCGGAACAGCTTGGCGTTGTAGAGGATGTTGTAGGCGTAAAGCATGTAGGGGATCTGGTAGGAGACGCCGTCGTTGGCGCTCATATCGATCAGGGTCGGATAGAACAGGTCGGCAAAAGGGCCTGTGCCATCGGGCGAAGCGCCGGCGAGATCGTCGGTCCAGGGCAGGAGTTCACCGGCGCCGGCGAGGCCGCCCTTGAGCCCGTCCATGTCGGCATCCATGATGTCGATGGGGGTGCCGCTGGCCAGTGCGTTTCGCACGGTGGTCTGGTTCTGGCGGCCATTCCACACCGCCTCGATGGTGACGCCGGGATGGGCGGCCTCGTAATCGGCGATCAGCGACTTGACCACGTTGGCGCCCGGCTCGGGCTCGTTCCACAGCGACCAATAGACCAGCTTGACCTGATCCTGGGCCAGCGCACCAAAAGACAGCGCGCTCAGCGCCGTTCCCAGACCGAAGGCAAAAACCGTCTTACGCATGCAAGTCCCCCTGAGGCGCCAGACCGCGCCGATGGGGAAAGCCTAACCACGCATCCGTAGTTTTGCAACGCATAAAAAGTGAGAATGCGTAGTTTTGCAATTAGGCCCATACGGAGTGGCTCAGTCGCCGATGGGCTGGTACTTCATGGTGCCGTGCATGCTGCTAAGCGTCTGGCGGATGGATTTCAGGTTCTGGAACGACTGCGGCCCCAGTTCCACCGCCACGGCCGCGGCCATACAATCGAGCAGATAGAGCTGGGCGTAGCGGGTGGGGCTGGGCAGGTTGAAATACATCTCGTCGTTGAAGATGTTCACCGCCAGCGTGATATCGGCGACATTGGAGAGCCCGCTGCCCGAGGGGGTCACTGCGATGACCGTGGCGCCGCGCCCCTTGGCGATCTGGGCGCTTTCGATCAGCGCCTCGGGCTTACCGGTGGCGGAAAAGCACAGCAGCACATCGTCGGCTTGCATGATGGAAACGGCCATGCGCTGCTTATAATAATCGGCGCTGGCCTGCGCGGCGAGGCCGAGCCGGAACAGGCGGTTTTCCGCCTCCTGAGCGAGGATGGCGGAGGCGCCGCCCACCCCATAGCACAGCACGCGGCGCGCCTTGGCCACGGCCCGCGCGGCGCGTTCGAGGGCATTGCCATCGAGCATGGCCATGGCTTCGCTCATGGTGCGGGTGGCCGCCTCGAACATGTGCTCGGCGATCGAAGAGGGCTGCGAGTTCTGCACCACCGCCTCGGGGGACAGGAACATGCGCGTCACGATCAGGTCTTCGGCCAGTTGCAGCTTGAATTCGGAATAGCCCGAACAGCCCAGCTTGCGCGCCAACCGGATCACGGTGGGCTCGCTGACACCGGCCTTTTCGGCCAGCACCTTGATCGAGGAGCGGCTGACCCATTCGGGATCGCCGAGGATGGCCTGCGCCACCTGCAGTTCGGCGCTGTGCAGGGTCTGGGTGGCCAATTGCAGCCGGTCGAGCAGGTCCGGGCGGCGCTCGCGCGCAGGCATGGCGGGCGAAACCGGCTCGGGGGTCTTGGTGCGTTTGGCGATGATTAGAACTCCACCCCGCAAAACTCGCCTGCCACGAGGCCAATGCCTGCGGTCAGACCGCCATCGATGGGAATGATGGCGCCGTTGATCATCCGCGACGGCCCGCAGGCCAGGAACCAGGCCAGTTCCGCGATATCTGCCGGAGCACAAACGTCGCGCAGCGAATAGTATTTCTTCACATTATCAAGGATTGCCGGGTCGGCGGCAAGCCGCTCGTCCCAGGCCTTGGTGCGCACCGTGCCCGGCATAATGGCATTGACGCGAATGCCGAACGGGCCAAGCTCGGTGGCGGCGAATTTGGTGAGTTGGATCAATCCGGCCTTGGCGGCGCTATAGCCGGGATAGCCATACATGGCGACGCCGTTGACCGAGGTGATGTTGATGACGGTGCCGCCGCCAGCGGCGATCATGGCTGGCCGCACCGCCTGAAGGCAACGGAAAGCGCCGGAGAGGTTGACCTCGATATCGCGCCCCCAATCGACCTCACGGGTTTCGGCCAGCCGCGGTTGGGTGACGGCGCCGACGCAGTTGATCAGCACCTGCACGCTCTCGCCGCCCGCCATAGTCTGCGCAAAAGCGCGATCGACCGAGGCGGGGTCGGTGACATCCACCGGTATCGAGCGATATCGCTCGGCGAACCGTGCGTCATTATCCGCCAGCCGCCGCGCATCGAAGTCCCAGCCGATGACGCTTTGGCCGCGCGCCAGGAACAGTTCGGTCAGCGCCCGGCCGATATCGCCGGCGGCGCCTGTGATTACGACGCGGTCAGCCATGGTCATCTCCGTGTTGGTCACTGGAGTGTAGTTTAACTACGCCAAATCCGAAATGCCGTAATTTTGCGATTGTAAAGTTTTCGCGCCGGTCCTATCACGAGGTGCCATTCCGAGGTTCGTCAGATGCGCCCATCGCCCAAGACCATCGTCGAGTTCCGCTTCGAGGAAGTCGTGGTGCCCGCCAATCCGGGCTCCGTCAACAGCCCCGGCTACGACAAGCCGCTGCATATGTTGCCAGTGGGTGGCAAGGCGGGCTGGTCGGTCCAATTCGATGAATTGCCCAAGCTCATCCTGCAGCTCAAGCTGGCCGATGGCACCATCGGCTGGGGCGAATTTTACCGCGACCACAACTGGGCCACTATCGAGGGCGTGGTGCCGAACCTGCTCGGCCGGACACTGGACGAGCTGAGCTTGCAGGACCTGCCGATCCCGCTATCGCGCGAATATGATGGCTTTGAATGCGCCATCTGGGATGCCGAGGCCAAGTCGCTCGATATTCCGCTGCACAAGCTGCTGGGCGGTGCGGTGCGGGACGCCGTCAAGGTGGGGTCGTGGTCGAGTTACCGCGTGCCTGGCGAAATGAGTGAGGTCGCCAAACAATTCCAGGCGCAGGGCTATGACTGCATCAAGCTCAAGGCTGGGCTGGACGACGACGTCGTCGGCTGGTGCGAAGAGATCAAGGCCAATGCGCCCGGAATGTGGGTGATCATCGATCCGAACCAGCGCTGGGAAAATGCCGGCGAGGCCCGGCGACGGCTGCGCGCACTCGATGCGATCGGCAATCTGATGCTGATCGAAGACCCGATCCCGCGCTGGATGCTGCAGGATTATGCGCGATTGCGCAATTTCACCGCCACCCCGGTCGTGCTGCACCTGTCGCTACCCTATGTCTATCAGGGCCAGCGGCCCTATGACGCCATCAACGCCATCGCCCATGGCGCCGTCGACGGCTTCAATTTCAACTGCGGCCTCGCAAAATTCCGCGATCTCGACGCCATCGCACACACGGCCAACCTGCCCTGCTGGCATGGCTCGGAGGTCGATCTAGGGATTTTGGAGGCCATGTATGTGCACCAGGCGGCAGCGGCCCGCTCCTGCACCTGGCCGTCCGATATCTTCGGCCGCATGATCCGCTCGCATGACCTGCTGGAAACGCCGCTGGCGTTCGAGCCGCCGTTCGTGAGGCTGCCGCAGGGGCCAGGGCTGGGTGTCACCCCGTCGCGCGAAGCGATCGATCGCTTCAAGACCGGCGAACGCGTCTTCACCCTCTAGGAGGCGACCATGCCCTATGACGTCAATCCGTTTCCGCCCGCCGATGCCGACCGCCATGCCATCTGGGAGATGCTGGTGCGGCGCGATATCGAGGCCTATCTGACCGCCGACTGGGATGCCCATGCCCGCGATTTCGTGCCCGACGGGTTTTTCGGTATCGACGGGCTGCGCTCGTCCAACCCCGACAGCTGGCGGCCGCTCTATCCTTCGCTCGATGCCTATGCGCGCAACTGGATCGCGTTCGCCCGCCAGTCGATCGGCGTCGAATATGCCGAGGATCATCGGCTCGCCACGTATCGCGCCACCATCCTGCGCGACATCGATATCCAGGCCGACTTCGCCGTGGCGCACAAGAAATTCGATGGCGGCATCGCCCGTGCCGATGGGGGCATGGACCGGCTGAACTGGCAGACCATCTATCTGTGCCGCAAGCTGGGCCAGACCTGGAAGATAGCGGGTTTCCTTGGCTATCTGCCCAATCCGATGGGCACGGCCGATGGCCCCACCCGCAGCGTTATTCGCGCCCCGGCCAGCAGCCAGCACGTGACGGCTGGCCCCTACTCCCCGGTTCTCGAAGTGGCCGCGGGACGGCTGGTGGTCATCTCCGGCCAGGTCGCGGTTGGGCCGGACGGCACCATGCTGGCGGCCGACTTTGCCGGCCAGGCGCGGGCGACTTTGAGCAATTGCGCGGCGCAACTGGCGGCCGCCGGCTGCACCCTGGCCGATGTGTTCAAGGTCAATTGTTACGTTACCGACCTCGATCACTGGCCGCAATTCAATGCCGTCTATCTCGACATCATGCCCAAGCCGCTGCCGGTGCGCACCACCGTGCAGACGGGCCTATTGGGCGACTATCTCGTGGAAATCGAAATGTGGGCGGCCAAGCCATGAAATGGGAATACCTTACGACGCGCCAGATCGACGCGATCGACCGCAATATCCCGGTGTTCCTCAACATCGCCGCCATCGAGCAGCATGGCCCGCATCTGCCGGTCGCGACCGATGCGCTGATCGGCGCCCACTTTCTCGATCGCCTGGATGACGCGCTGACCGACACAGTGCTGGTGCTGCCGCAGATCAAGGTGTGCTGCTCGCGCCATCATCTGGACTTCCCCGGCACGCTCAGCGTCAAGCATGCTACTTTTCTTGGCTACGTCACCGAGTTGCTGCAATCGGTGGTCGATGCCGGCTTCAAGCGCATCGTGATCGTCAACAGCCATGGTGGCAACCAGGCCATCGGCCAGGTCATCGTCGAGCAGTTCGGCGCGGACAATCCGGGCGTCACCATCGGCCTGGTCACATGGTGGACGCTGGCGCATGCCGAGCTCGTTGCGGTCAATGAATCGGGCCCGTTCGGCATCGGCCATGCCTGCGAGTTCGAAACTTCGCTGATCCAGCACATCGCACCGCATCTGGTGCAACACCCGATCCCGCAGGAACTCAGCTACGTCCATACCTATCCGTGGGCCGAGGGCGACATGCTGCGCGGCGCGCAGGGCAGCATGTATCGCAGCATGCGCGAAATCTCCGGCGGCAGCGGTGTCGTCGGCAACCCAGCTTTCGCCTCTGCGGCGAAGGGCGAGCGCATCAGCACCATCGTGGTGAACCGGCTCATCACCGTCGCGCAAACGCTCGGCGGATAGCGGCTCGCCATATCCCGCCTCCAGCCGTCGAGACGTTCATTCCCGGCCAGCGCTCAGCTTGCGTTCAGTTGCTATGGCGCATGGAAGGCAAAATGGAGGCCGCAATGCGTGTCGTGATTCTGGGTCTGCTAGCGATGTTGGCCGTGACGGGCGTGGCGGAGGCCCGTGATTGCAGTGGGCAGGGTTCGGCACGCGTCTTGCAGTTCGATGACTGGGCGGTTTCGAACAGCGGCAAAGTGCAGGTCGATTTGAGCTATCGGCTTGATGCGGAAAAGCCCGTGACGGTGCTGCAGGGCCATGTGTATTTCCAGATCGCGCCCGATGACGTGCTGGCCGATGCGGCTATCGATCTGACCAATTCGGCTGGCATGCCGGATAGCGGGGATCAGGCCATCACGCTGTCCAAGGACGCGGCGCGCCGGCTGGCCAAGGCCGATCATGAGGCGGTGAGCGTCTTCGCCTGCACCAATTATATCGAATTTCTGGATGGCGGTGGCATGATCATCGACTGATATCGGTCACCGTCAGGCGAGCATTTCCTGCATGGCGGAAGCGATTTTGCCGGTACTGTAGGGCTTGGGAAAGAAGCGACCTCCGACGGGCAGTTTGGCGCGACCAACCAGGGTCTTGCCGGAGGTAACGATGATTAGGGTTGGCGGCCAGCGCTCGCGCACAGCGGCGGAGAGCTTGAGGCCATCCATCGAGCCGGGCATATCCACGTCGGTAAACAGGATGCGGATTTCGCCATGGGCTTCGAGCAGCTCTATGGCGTCGTCCGCATTGCTAGCTTCAAACACAGTGAAACCGGCGTCGCGCAGATCGTAGGCTGTGGCCGAGAGGATCAGAAATTCATCCTCGACGACAAGAATGGCCGGTAAAGGTCCGTTGAACGGCAAATCATCACCTAAACTGGCTCACTGACACCAGGGGGCGTGCCGGAAGGCGCGCAGTCAGGATATACTCAAGCCCGGGGGAGCGTATTCGATCCGTTTGCACGGTGAAAATCGTACAAAGCGTGTTGGTTCATCACCGCTGAGAAAGCCCGCCCTATCCTTGCGGATAGAGCGGGCCGAGACGATCATCGCATCGCACCGGGCGAGGGTCAGATCCAATAGGGCGCTACACCATAGTAGTCGTAGACGCGGCGACCGTTTTCCTCGGTCCAGTAATCGTCGTCTTCACGTTCGTATTTGGGAGCGCCTTCAAGCTGCTGCTTGGAGACATCGACGCGATAGCCGCCCAGTTCCTCGTCATAGTTGAGCTTTGACCAGGGCAACGGGTAGTGATCGTGGCCGATGCCGAGGAAACCGCCGAAGCTGAGCACGGCGTAGGACACCTTGCCACTGCGCTTTTCGACCAGAATGCGTTCGATAGAGCCGATATGCTCGCCATTGGGATCATAGACCTTAGTGCCTTCGACCTTGTCGGAGGCGATCAGATCATGAGTTTCCTTGATATTGGGGCTGGCGTTGCGGTTGTCATCGTAAGCCATGGAAAATCTCCTCTGGTTGGTGTGACAGGATAACGCGACGGCTGGAATCGAGTTCCGGAAAAGTGGATGAACCGAATGTGATCGACGCGTTGGCGTCGCATTAAGGGCGATTGCGTTATGACAGCACATCGCTTGGGTGGGCTGTGTGGCTTGCCCCAGCCCCCTCCTTGTCGATCGTCCGGTCAGTGCCCTTCATGACAACTTCCGCCCTACCCTTTCCCTCCGTCTCCCGTCGCGGTTTCCTGGCTGGGAGCGCTGCCCTCAGCGCCCTCGCCCTGGCCGGCTGTGCCACCACCGATGAGCGCCTGCCGCCGGAGCCGACGTTCGATCCGGCCTACCTGCAGATGTATGCGGCGCTGCCGAACGAGAAATTCCCTGTTCCGGCTGTCGACCTGCGCTATCTCAAGCCAACCCATTTCCGGCAATACGTTCCCGACCCCACCGGGGAGCGTCCGGGGACCATCGTTGTCAGCACGGCGGAACGCTATCTCTATCTGGTGCAGGAAGGCGGCCAGGCGCTGCGTTATGGCGTCGGCATCGGCCGCGAGGGCTTTGCCTGGTCGGGACGCGCCGAAATCGCCCGCAAGGCGATGTGGCCGACCTGGACGCCGCCGCGTGAAATGGTGCTGCGCGACCCCAATGCGGCGCCATGGGCTAATGGCATGCCGGGCGGGCTCGGCAATCCGCTGGGCGCCCGCGCCATGTATATCTATCAGGATGGTCGCGACACCATCTACCGCCTGCACGGCACCTCGGACCCCGCAACCATTGGCGAAGCGGTCTCCAGCGGCTGCGTTCGCCTGATCAACCAAGACGTCATCGACCTCTACCAGCGCGTGCCGGTTGGGACGCCGATCCTGGTCGTCTAGGGAACCCAAGGCCTTCGCCTCGCATTGACAGGGCAACGGGGAGCGGTCCGCTCTCCTTGTATGTTAATGGAGGCGGAAATGGCATTCGACAGTCTCGAAGAGCGCATGGGGGGCGATGACAACATCACGCCCATGGAAATCGCCCACCACACCCTGTTTACGGCCAAGGAAAAAATCGAGCTGCTGAACCAGCTCAAGGCCGACGTGACCGGCGCCCATCACGAAGGCAAGTCGATGGCAGTCGATGCCGAAGAGATCGATGCCGCTATCGCCGAAGTGCGCCAGGGCGTGCAGGATGGCGTGGGCGCCGACACAGTCGCGCGGGGAGATTTCTGATGGCCACGGTCTCGAAATTCCCGCGTCAGCCCACGGTAGCCAATGTCGACGTGCTGGTGGATGAAAATGGCAGCACGGTCGACGTGCCCGATGGCTCCGAATTGAAGGTGGCCGGCGAACACGATGCTGTCGTTGCGGCGACCAGCCCGACCAATTGGTGGCTTTATGGCTTGGTGGCCTTGGCGATCGTCATCGCTATCGTATTGGCGCTTCAGGTGTTCAATGGGGCGCCGGGCAGCGAAGTGCAGCCGGGCACGCCGACTTCGGCGCCGGTTGTGGAACCCGTCGCGCCAGTGGCACCATAAACGAAAAGCGCGGCCCGATGGCCGCGCTTTTCGCATCCGGGTGAAGGCTCGATCAGCCCTGGATTGGCGACAGCTGGATTTCGACGCGGCGATTTTGCGCGCGGCCGGATTCGGTGCTGTTGGAGGCGATGGGGTTCTGCTCGCCGTGGCCGGTAATCGAGAAGCGCTGCTGCACGATGCCCTGGTTGGCCAGAATGGTCGCCACCGAAATGGCGCGCTTGTAGGAGAGCTGCTGATTGTAGGCGTCGTCGCCCTGCGAGTCGGTATGGCCCGAAACGTCGATGAGCGTCTTGTCGAACTTCTTGAGCACCAGGGCTACCGAGACCAGCGTCTGGTTGAACTGCGGCTGCACGTTCGACTGATCGGTGGCGAAAGTGATGTTGGACGGCATGTTGAGGATGATTTGCTGACCGACGCGGGTCACCGAGACACCGGTGCCCTGCAACTGCGCGCGCAGCTCTGCTTCCTGCTGGTCCATGTAGTTGCCAATGGCAGCGCCGGTCAGGCCGCCAACGCCGGCGCCGATCAGTGCGCCAACGCGCGCATCACCGCCCACGGCCGCGCCGATCAGCGCGCCCGCGACAGCGCCGCCGCCGGCGCCAAGCAAGCCGCCGCCCGCCGTATTGGAGAGCTGCGACTGCCCGGTATAGGGATTTGTGGTGCTGCAGGCGCTGAGCGCCAGCGCGGCAAGCGCCGCAACGATGATATTGGTCTTCATGACAATGTCCCCTGGCAAGTGATTGGTCTCGTGCGTGGTCAATACGGCAGCATGATGATCAGGGAAAGCCCCTGATGGCGCGCACCGTCAGGCGTTGGCCCAGCCGCCATCGACGACGAACTGCTGGGCTGAAATCATGGCGCTATCCTCTGACGCCAGAAACAGGGCCATGCGCGCGATATCGTCGGGATAGACGCGGCCGGCCAGGGCCTGGTCGCGGTCGAGCGCCGCCTCGCCCTCGGCATCGAGCCAATGGGTCAATTGCCGCTCGGTCATCACCCAGCCGGGCACCAGCGTATTGACGCGGATGCCGGACTTACCCAAAGCGCGAGCCATGGAACGGGTGAGGCCATGCGTGGCGGCCTTGGCGGTTTCGTAGATCGGAATGCGTGGCGTCATCACCATCCAGCTGATCGAGCCGGTATTGATGATCGAGCCGCGGCCGGCCTTGATCATGGCTGGGGCCACGGCCTGGATGGCGAAAAAGTGGTGCTTGAGATTGACGGCCATGCGGTCGTCCCAATAGTCCGGCGTGACCTCGTTCCATTCGTGACGCTGGTCGTGGGCGGCATTGTTGACCAGCACCAGCGCATCGCCATGGGCGGCGGCGAAGCCGGCGATCGCAGCCTGATAGACGGCAAGATCGGTGACGTCGCATTGGGTGAATTTCGCGGTTTGGCCCGCCGCGGTCAGCTCGTCCGCGAGCCTGTTTCCGGCCTCCACGGCGATATCGACAAAGCCCACCTTGGCGCCCTGCGCGGCGAAATTGCGCACGAGGCTTTCACCGATGCCCGAGGCACCGCCGGAGATAACGACGGGAATACCCTTGAGGCTGGGATAGGAGGCAAAGTCGGACATGATGTTCTCGCCGGTGGACTGCAGCGGATTTAGCGTGGGGGCGCGATAGCCGCAAGGGCGCCTGTCACCGTAGCGACATCCGGTTCGGCTAATCGCCGGGCAACCTCGCCCGGAGCAGTTCAATGTCATTCGATCTCGTCAAACCCGCCCAGCCCACTACGCTCGCCGTGCCGTCCCAGGAAGATCGCGCAGTGCTGCGGGCGCTGGAGCGCAATGGCGCCAACCATGAACAGGCGATGGCCGGGCTGGAGTGCCTGCAGCGCGTGGAGGCCCCTCCGGCAGCACCGTCACCGGCACTGGCCTTCCCGCTACGGGTTGGCGCATGGAACCTGGAGCAGTGCTACGCGGTCGAAGCCACCGCCGAGATGCTGCGCGCGGAAAACGTGAGTCTCGTGCTCCTGTCGGAGGTCGATAACGGCATGGCGCGCACCGGGCAGCGGCACACTTCGCGCGATATCGCCAACCAGCTCGGCATGAACTATGCGTTCGGGCTGGAATTCCTGGAGCTCGATATCGGCACCGCGGTGCACCGCGAGTACTGCAAGGATGATTTCAACCGCAATGGCTTTCACGGCAATGCCCTGCTCGCAGGCACCGGCCTGATCACGCCCGTGGTGGTGCGCCTGCCCGATCAGTTGTTCTGGTTCAATCCAGAAATGGAAACCGGCCGCGTCGGCACGCGCTGCGCGGTGGGCGCGGTGGTGATGACCGAGCAAGGGCCGCTCTATGCCGTGTCGGTACACCTGGAAAGCCGTGGCGACGCGGCACACCGCGCGGCCCAGATGCGGGCCCTGTTCGATGCTGTCGAAGCCATGAGCGGCGGCATGCCGGTGATCATCGGCGGCGATCTCAATACCGGGCTGGCCGACGGCGGCGATTTCGATGCCGAGCCGCTGTTCGCCGACGCGCAGCAGCGCGGCTACCAGCGCCATAGCGGCGCGATGGACCAGATGACTACGCGGCCGAGCCGTATCAGCCGCAGTCCCAAGCGCGCCTACAAGCTCGATTGGGTGCTGACGCGAGGCCTCGAGGTGGAGGAAAGCCACATCGTGCCATCGGTAGCGCCGGATGGCGAAGTGCTGTCCGACCACGACATGGTGGTAGCGACGATTTCCGGCTTTGCCGCTTAGAGTCGGTTGGCCATGGCCTTGGCGGGCGCAGGGATGTCCAGCTTCTCGGTGGTTTCCAGCAAGGTCATGATGTCATCGACGCGGTTGAGATAGCGCGTTTCCATGGCGAAATTGAAGGTGACGTATTTCCGGCCGGGCACGAAGGTGCACAGGTTCGCGCTGGGATGGAAGGAGCCGACATAGACCGGCTCCACCAGATTGCGCGTCATGTTGCCATACATGCGATGCGGCGGCACCAGCGTCAGCACCACGTCCATGGTACCATTATAGTGGAAGAACTTGTCGCCGTAGAGGAAGGGCAAGACCCTGGAAATCTTGCGGTGCAGGGCAAACATGCCCATCAGGATGAACTGGAAGGTGGTGGTGTCCTTCTGCTCGATTTCGGTCAGCGTCTGGTCGATGGAGCGGACGTAGTCGAGGAAATTGGGCTGCACCTTGAACTTGGCGTCGAGCGCACGGACGCGGAACATGTCGTCATCGGCCTCGGTGCGGGTCGAATGATCCAGCATGGTATAGGCCGCGGTGATGACGGCGGCTTCGGGGCCCTTTTCGGCGACGTTGAGCGCCTGGGTGATGAGGCCGAACATCAGGGAGCGCTGCCGCACGCCGATGCGGTTGGCTAAATCGCGCAGGCGGCTGCGTTCGATCGCCAGCGAGCGGAAGCCGAGTTCCTTGGGCGTCAGCGGTTTGGAATTGGACAGGTAGAGCTGGACCAGCGCGCCGATGACCGAGCCGATGGCAAGGCCGAAGCGACGCTTGAACGGTAGTTTGGCCTTGGGCGCGGGCGCGGTGATGCCACGGGCAATCGACTGCGACCGGCTGAGCAGCGACGAGTCATTGCCTTCGAGCAGCGCATGGCTGGAACGCACCAGCACCATCGAGGCATGGCCGTTTTCATCGGGTCCACCGCGGCGGGTGATGGCATAGACCCGGAACAGCGGCAAATCCCTGTGCTCGAAAATATCGAGGCCCTTGCCGAGCCATTTGTCGGGATAGCCCTCGAAATCATCGACCTCGCTGACCGTGGTGATGGCGTCGAGCATATGCTGGGGAAAGGGCTGGCCCGGCAGGGCGCCGACGAAGCCATGGGTGAGCTGGGGCGCCAGCGAAACCATTTCGGCGACGAAGTTCAGCAGGATTTCTTTGTCGATCGCAGTCCTGGAGAAGGCGGTGAAATAGACAGTGTTCTTGGAATTGACGAGAAACCACTGGAAATTGGTGAACAGCGCCTGTGGGTTCTTTCGCACCGCAACAGCGGCTCGAAGCAGCGCCTCGTCTTGTTCAACCGCCGTATTCATCCCCCCTAAACGCTCCAATTGCTTCCCCCATCAGCCTTGTTGCTGTTGAAGTTATAGCGACACCCAATGAGAAACGGCAATCGTCCACATATTGCGCAGTTAATCGCGTTCTACCTTTGCCCGGTTAAAGGCAACCTGAACGGCGCCCGCTCGTCACTAATCCGCGTCCGGGGCTTCGCGAGTTCTTGGCAGCGCGCCGGCAGCACTTTATAACGTCTCCAAACTGCGGCGTATGCGACGCGCGGCGAATTGACCTATGTCAATGCCGGGCCGACAAAATTAGGCTCGCCTATGTTGCAAGACCCAGACGGTTTATCCGACCGGGCCGCGGCCGAGTGTTGAGGACTAAGCTGATGGATTATCGCGGCATTTTCGAAGATGCAGTGGACACGCTGCGGCAGGAAAAGCGCTATCGCGTGTTTGCCGACCTGGAGCGCATTGCCGGGCGCTTCCCCCGAGCGGTCTATCGCGACGAGTCGGATAATGCGCGCGAGATCACCATCTGGTGCTCCAACGACTATCTGGGCATGGGCCAGCACGAAAAGGTGATCACCGCCATGCAGGAGACCGCGGGCCGCCTTGGCGTCGGCTCCGGCGGCACGCGCAATATTTCGGGCACCAACCGTCCGCTGGTCGAGCTGGAGCGTTCGCTCGCCGATCTGCACCGCAAGGAAGGCGCGCTGGTCTTCACGTCCGGCTTCGTCTCCAACGAGGCAGCCATTGCGACCATTGCGCGGCTCTTGCCCGATTGCATCATCTTCTCAGACCAGCTCAATCACGCCTCGATGATCCAGGGCGTGCGCCAGTCGGGCATGACCAAGACCATTTTCCGCCACAACGACGTAGCGCATCTGCGCGAGCTGCTGGCCGCCACTGATCGCAAGCGGCCCAAGCTGATCTGCTTTGAATCGGTGTATTCGATGGATGGCGATATCGCCCCGATCAAGGAAATCTGCGACCTGGCCGAGGAATTCGGCGCGCTGACCTATATCGACGAAGTCCATGCCGTTGGCCTTTACGGGCCGCGCGGTGGTGGCATTGCCGAGCGCGATGGCCTGATGGACCGCATCGACGTGATCGAGGGCACCCTGGCCAAGGGCTTTGGCGCCATGGGCGGCTATATCGCCGCCAACAAGGCGATCATCGATGCCGTGCGGTCCTATGCACCCGAATTCATCTTCACCACGTCCCTGCCCCCAGCCATCTGCGCCGCGGCCCGCGCCTCGATCGAACACTTGAAGGGTTCGGGCGTCGAGCGAGCAACACATCAGCGCCAGGCGCGGCTGACCAAGGCGATCCTGGCCGATGCCGGCCTGCCGGTGATGCATACCGATACCCACATTGTGCCACTGATCGTGGGCGATGCGCGCCAGTGCAAGGCGGCAAGCGACATGCTGCTGGACAAGCACAACATCTATATTCAGCCGATCAACTACCCCACGGTGCCCAAGGGCACCGAGCGCCTGCGCATCACGCCGACGCCGCTGCACACCGACGAGATGGTGTTCGAGCTGCGCCATGCGCTGGTCAGCGTCTGGGCGAGCCTGGAACTGCCGCGGGAACAGGCCGACGCGGCGCTGACGGCAAGCAAGCTGACCTCCGGGGATCTGACGCTGCCGACAATGGGTGGCTAGGCGACCTCGCCGCAGAGAGCGGCGACTTCGGACAAGCTGCTGATGGTGTGTGCCGGCGGCGGCAGGTCGGCGGGCCATTCGGTGGTGCTGTGGTACCAGACGGGGAGTAGCCCGGCATTGCGGGCGCCGTCGACATCGGCGGCAGGGTTGTCGCCAACGAAGATGGTTTCGTCCGCCGCGAGGTTCAGCCGCCGTAGGGCCAGTTCAAAAATGCGGCGATCGGGCTTGCGCAGGCCTTCGGCCTCCGACACCAGCACGATATCGAGCAGCGGGCGCAGGCCGGTGGCGTCGATCTTGCCGTTCTGGACCACGGCGCTGCCATTGGTGATGATGCCGGTCTTGAGCCCCTTTGCGCGCAGGGCAAGGAGCGTTTCGGTCGCGCCCGGACTGAGGACGGCGTAGCGCGGATAGACGGTTTGATAGTCGGCCAGCAGATCGGCCGCAGCCAAAGCGCCAAGGCCCAGTTCGGCCGCCAGTTGCGGGTATACTTCTGTCTTCGGCGTCCGGCCCTCATCCTCCAGGGCGAGGAAGCGCACGACGTATTGGTCGCGTGCGACACCCGCGAAGTCGGCGGCATGGCGCTGATACTGTTCCTCGATGAAAGCCCGGATGGCGGCCTTGCGGACCAGCAGGGTTTCGTCGAGGTCGAATAATACGGCTTTGATCACGGTTCATCCCATCCAGCGCCCCGAGGGTATTGGAGCATGTGCCCCAGCCCCCCGCAAGCGTTGGACGGATGTGGTTTGAGCTAGCCGCTACGAGGTCAGCACGATCCGCATCAGGTCGGCGGTGTTGCGGGCGCCGAGTTTTTCCATGACGCGGGCCCGGTGCACCTCGATGGTGCGGGGGGAAATGCCGAGTTCGCGGCCGGCTTCTTTGTTGGATTGGCCATTGGTGATCAGCTGCAGCACTTCGCGTTCACGCGGCGTGAGCTGGGAGAAGCCACGCACCTCGACGGCGCGGCCGCCGCCATGCATGGCGCCCAGATGCACGTCCCGCCGCAGCGCGTCGCGCACTACGGTGAGCAGATGCTCGGTATCGATCGGCTTGGTAATGACATCGGCGGCGCCAAGCTTCATCGCGGTGACCGCGGCGTCGATCTGCGGCGCCTCGGAGAGCATGAACACCGGCGTTCCGGTACGCATCGCCTTGACCCGGCGCAGCAGCCCCAGCCCACTGTCTTCCCCCAGTTGCAGATTGACCACGACGACATCGGGCCGGCGGCGGGACAGGCTGGCGATGAAATGGCCAGCCTCCACCGAAAATATAGTTTGAAAGCCTTCGAGCCTGAATAAAACGCTCAGGGCCTCGCAGGTAGCCGGATCGGTATCAACAATATGGATCAGACGGTCGCGGTTTAGGAAGGAATGATAAAAGATCTCGTCGCTCATGCTGTCCTCTGCCCAGTGACATGCTTGGCTTCAGCGATCCATCTCCCGTCCCAGCATTGGGCAAAGCTCCGATAAACTACGACAGCGCTTCTGTCGCAATGAACAGTTCAGCTCCGGTGAATCGCCAAGGTAGTTTGCATTAAGTGTTCGTGCCGTCCGAGATGGACATTGCGTAGGAGCAACTACCTATGTCTGTGGGTTTATATCCCCACAAACAGCAAGTCAACGGATTTTATTCCTAAAGCCCTAGGAGGCCGCAAAAGATCGATGATGCTTGCTTCAGGCGGTTGGGCGTGTCCGCAGGGCGTCGCGGATTTCAGTCAGCAGCACTTCTTCGCGGCTTGGCGCCGGCGACGATTCGGTGGGTTCCTCGGCGGCCTTGCGCTTGAGCGAGTTGATGGCCTTGACCACCATGAACAGCACGAAGGCTATGATGGTGAACTTGACGACCGCGTTGAGGAACAGGCCGACATTGAGCGTGGCAACACCTGCTGCCTTGGCGGCAGCGAGCGAGACGACCGGCACATTGTCCGGATTTTTCAGCACTACGAACAGGTTCGAGAAATCGATGCCGCCCAGGATCAACCCGATCAGCGGCATGAACAGATCATCGACAATGGAGGACACGATGGCGCCGAAGGCCGCGCCGATAATGACGCCAATCGCGAGATCGATCATGTTGCCCTTGATGGCGAAGTCTCTGAATTCCTTGAACATAGCTATCCCTCACGCTCGTTGACCCGTCCTTGCGGGCGACGGCACCAGACTTTCGTAGAATGCGACCGATTGCAATGGGTGGCGGCCTTGCGGCAGGCCGGCTGCGGGCGGATAATCGGCCAAACACGAAAAGCTCCCAGCCCATGGCCATGCCGCCTACCACCACCGACGTCGAGCCTAGCCTGCGGCAGGCGATGGACCACATTCCGCAGGGCATTGCCATATTCGACGCCGCCTTGCGGCTGGTCAGCTCCAACATGCGCTATCGTGACCTGCTGACGCTACCTGAGGTGCTGGTGCAGTCCGGAACGCCACTGTTCGACATCGCGCTGTTCCTTGGCACGCGGGGCGATCTGGGTGCGGGCGATGCGGTACGGCTGGCCATCGAGCGGGTCAATGTGCTGACGGCGGTGGCGGCAACGGTGACGCAGCGCCTTGGCGGCGTCGGCCAAACACTGGAGTTTCATTCCAGCCGCCTGCCCGATGGGGGCCTGGTGGTCAGCTTTGCCGATGTCACCGACCGGGTCCGGGCCGAGCGGGAACTGGAAAGGATGAACCTGTCGTTGGAAGGGCGGGTTGAGGAGCGTACGGCATCTCTGACGCGGGTCAATTCGGAGCTGGAAGTGGCCCGCGCCAAGGCCGATGCGGCCAATCACGACAAGACGCGCTTTCTGGCCGCCGCCAGCCATGACCTGCTGCAGCCCCTCAACGCCGCGCGGCTCTATACCTCGACGCTGATCGAGCGGGCCAAATCGACGAGTCTGGCCGAACTGGCCAATTCCATCGAGGCCTCGCTGACGGCGGTCGAGGATATCATGGGCGCGCTGCTGGATATTTCACGCATCGACAGCGGTGCGCTCAAGCCGGTGCCGGGGCCGGTCAATGCCCAGGACCTGCTGCGCAAGATCGAGGTGGAGTTCGGGCCAATGGCGCGCGAGCGTTCGATCGCGCTCAAGATTGTGGCATCCGACGCGACGGTGCTGGTGGACCGGGCGCTGATCGGCCGCATCGTGCAGAACCTGGTGTCCAACGCCATCAAATATACCGCGCCCGGCGGCAAGGTGCTGGTGGGGCTGCGGCGGCGCGGCAATCGCATGCGGCTCGATGTGATCGATACCGGCATCGGCTTCAACAAGGACCAACACAAACTGCTGTTCGCCGAATTCTCCCGGCTGGAGCGGGGCGCGCGCATGGCGCAGGGACTGGGGCTGGGATTGTCGATCGTGCAGCGGCTGGTGACGGCGTTGGGGCTGACGCTGGAACTGGATAGCGTCGAAGGGGTTGGCTCGCGGTTTTCGCTGTTCCTGCCGGTGACGCGGGCCCTGCGGCCGGCGCTGGAGGTGGGGACGGTGGCCAGCGAGACCAATTTCGGCACGCTCAACCTCAAGATCCTCTGCGTCGACAATGAGCGGGCGATCCTGGAGGCGATGCAGGGCCTCTTGACCCATTGGGGCTGCGATGTGCGCACGGCTCTGTCGCTCAAGCAGATCGATCGAGAGCGGCTGCTGGAGGGCTGGTATCCCGATCTGGTGCTGATGGATTACCACCTTGACCAGACCTCGGGGCTCGATGCCATCGAGTGGCTGCGCCACAATGTGGGTGGCCATTTGCCGGCGGCCCTGGTGACAGCAGATCGCAGCGCGGCGGTGCGGGCCCTGGCTGAGGATCGCGGCGTCGCCGTCGTCACCAAGCCGGTCAAGCCCGCAGCATTGCGGGCGGCGATCAGCGGATTGGCGGGGCAGCGCCTGCCAGTGGGCAAGAAGCTGGCGTGAGGCGTCCTACCGAAGAGTGCCGATTCCGGCGAGGATGAGATCGATGCCGGCAAGGAATTGCTGGCGGTCGTCATGGTCAAGCAATTGCGCCGCGACCTGACGAACGAAGGGGTACTCGCTGGGGTCGCGCTGGGTCCATTGTGCGGCAACGCTGGCGAGAAAGGCCGAGCGGTCTGTAACGCGACCCTTGAGGCGGGCGGCGGCGGCGTTCTGGCCGGCAACGCCAAGGATGAAATTCAGCAGCGATGAGGCGGCATTGAACTGGGCATGCTGAGGAACGCCCAGCGCCTGGAGCTGTCGGCCGATGCGCTCGAGGATCTGCCCCATGGCGGCTTGCCACGGTTCGCCGGCGAGCTGGGCGCCGACCCAGGGATGCGTGTCGATGGCATCGAACACGCCGAGCGCGATGGCGCGGATCGAGTTGGCCGGCCCGTCGGCGACGACGACGTTAGCCATCACGCGCGAGATGATTGCGTCCGTGGCCGCCATGAGCAGATCGCTCTTATCGGCGACATGCCAGTAGATCGCCCCACTGCCAGTAGACAGGCGGGCCGCGAGCGCGCGGAAGGTCAGGGCGGCCTCTCCGTCGGTGTCGAGGATGGCGATCGCCGCCTCGACGATCTTGTCCTTGGAGAGCGCGTCTGCCCGCCGTTCGCTTCGCTGAGTCTTATTTGTCATGGTCGCATCTTGACATGAATGGAACGGCGTTCCAAATACACATCAATGGAACGCCGTTCCAGTCTCTTAGAAGGACCATCATGATGACCACTCCAGTCACGATCATTGGCGCGGGCCTTGGCGGCCTCGTCCTCGCACGCGTCCTGCATGTTCATGGCATCCCCGTGACGATCTACGAGGCAGAGCCATTCGCCGAAAGCCCCACACAAGGTGGGCAACTCGACATCCACGAGCATAATGGGCAGGTGGCGCTGGAGGCGGCGGGCCTGACTGAGGTATTCAGGTCCATCATCCACCAAGGCGGCGCGGCGGCGCGGGCGCTGGATCCACATGGCGCGGTGCTTTACGCCGAGCCCGATGACGGCACCGATAGTCGTCCCGAGGTGCTACGGGGCGACCTGCGGCGGATTTTGCGTGAATCGCTGCCCGAGGGCACGATCCAGTGGGGCAAAAAGCTGGCGGGCGTCATGGCACTTGGCGGTGGCCGGCATATGCTGAGCTTTACCGATGGCTCGCGCGTGACCACAGGCCTGCTGGTCGGGGCCGACGGGGCCTGGTCGAAAGTGCGTTCGCTGCTGTCGGACGCCACGCCCGAATATGTCGGCACGACCTATGTCGAGACCTATCTGCATGATGTCGACAGGCGGCACCCGGCGGCGGCTGAGGCCGTGGGCAGCGGCGCCATGTATGCGCTGACGCCGGGAAAAGGGATCACGGCGCATCGCGAGGCGGGCGGCGTGCTGCACACCTATGTGCAGTTGAACCGGCCGGCCGAATGGGTTGCCGGCATCGACTTCACCGACGCAGCCGCGGCTGCCGCTCGCGTCGCGGCCGAGTTCGAGGGCTGGTCGCCGGCTCTCATCGCGCTGATCACCGATGGCGAGGCCGCGCCAGTCCCGCGCATGATTTACGCGCTGCCGGACGGACATCGCTGGGATCGCGTGCCGGGGGTAACGCTGATCGGGGATGCGGCGCACCTGATGCCGCCTGCGGGGGAGGGCGCGAACCTGGCAATGCTGGACGGCGCCGAACTGGGCCAAGCGATCGCCGCCAATCCCGATGATACTGAAGCAGCGCTTGCCCTTTATGAGGCGACGATGTTTGTCCGCAGCGCGGCCGAGGCCGTGGATGCACATATGATCGTGGACCTGTGCCTCGGCGAGCGCGCGCCGTTCGGGCTCATCGAGTTCTTCACCGGCGCAGGCGGCGGGGCTTAAGCCTTCTCGGCACCAATCGAGAACAGGGCTTCGAACTGGCCTTCCTCGATGCGGGCGGCGGCGATGACGGCCTGGGTGCGGCTGTCGACGTCAAGCTTTTGCAGGATGGCCGAGACGTGGGCCTTCACGGTGGCTTCCGAGATGGTCAGCTCATAGGCGATCTGCTTGTTCATCAGCCCGTCGCTGAGCATCATCAACACGCGGACCTGCTGGGGCGTCAGGGTGGACAGGCGCCGCATCAGGGCGGTGTGCTTGTCTTCGCCGGCCAGGGTCATGCCTTCGGGGATGAACACCTCTCCCGAGAGCACGGTTTCGATGGAGCGGCGGATTTCGGTAGGACCGACCGATTTATGAAGATACCCGGCGGCGCCGAGCTCGAAGGCGCGGCGCACCACGGTGCCGTCCTCGACTGCCGAAATGATCATCACCGGAATATCGGGATATTGCGCGCGCAGCAGCAGCAGGCCGGAAAACCCGCGCACGCCGGGCATATTGAGATCGAGCAGGACCAGATCGCAATCGCGATCGGCCTCCAGCGCGGCGGTCAGGCCGGCCAGATCGCCTGCTTCCTCGACCGTGACGCTGGCGTCGCCACCCACCAGCGTCTGGCGCAACGCGGCGCGGAACAGCGGGTGATCGTCAACAATGATAATGCGGCGGCGCGTCATGCGAAGGCTTCTCCCGGCGGCGTGTCGGCATACGCAGTATGCCCGATATTTGGCAGCTTGGCGGCGCAAAAGTCGATCAAATTGCACCGTTAAGACCCGCGTTTGGGCATATTGCAGCGATACTTAACGGGTTCTTTACCATAAATTCCCAAGAGTGGCCCTCATACCTTCGGGCGAAGTCGCCGGGGTATGCTGTTTCACACGAATGGGACTCATCATGGCCCGCGCCTTCCCCATCTCGGACAATACCGACGCTGACCAGGACCTCAATACGGGTGACTGGCAGGCGTTGCGTGGCGAACTGGTCGCCCTGCTCGATCAGGTGGAGGGGCGCTATGCCCGAACCGAGCGCGTCGATCCCGCGCTTGAGGGACTGTCACAGCGCGTGCGGAGCCTGCGCGACCAGGTCGGCGGCACACCGGAGCCGTCAGCACGGCGGCGCGAGGCACTGCGCACGGTCAAGCGCGCGGTAGACCGCTTCAGCGACCGTGACGAAACCGAAGATATGATCGATGCGGATACCGATCAGCTCCGCTCGGCAATCGCCGAAATCCGCAGCCGCCAGTTTTCCGCGCCCGCAGCGGCGCTGGGACGCCGGGCCACCGACATGCCCGAATTTCGCGAGCTGAACGCGCTGGTGGGAGGCCTGTCCGGTCGCCTTGAGCGGCTCGAAGGTGACCTCAAGTCGCAGCGCGCCAGCAATGGCAGCGTGCGTGAAGTGGCCAACCAGGTCGAGCAATTGACCCATGTGGTGGAATTGCTGGCTGGCGCCGTGGGTGAAACCGGCCAGGTCAAGCGGCTGGAGACCCAGATCGCGGCTTTGGCCCGCATGATCGGCGATGCGCCCAAGGTGGATCTGTCCACCATCAACAAGCGGCTCGATGACGTTTCCGCCACGGTTGGCAAACTTGCCGAACTGCAGGCCACGCAGATGGAACGCGAAATCGTGCGCGAGGACCGGGCGGACGCCCTGCCCGCCATGGACGAGACGCTGGCCCCGGCAATGACGGCGATCGAAAAGAGCGTCCGCAATGTCTATGACCGGATCGACTCGATCGAAAAGAACCTGGCGCTGTCGTCGGGCGACTTCGAACGGCTGACCTCGGAAATGGCCGGCTTCACCCAGGCGATGCGCGATCGCGAAGCCATGCCCGGCACGCTGATGAGCAAGGTCGACGCGCTGGCCGATCGTATCGGCGGCTTCGAGACCGCCAATGGCGACGTGGCCGGGCTCAAGAAAGATATCCTGGCACTGCGCAATGCAGTGATGAGCGGCATGGAGCCGCGGTTTTCACGGATCGAAAGCCAGCTCGATGCGCTATCGGAAAAGCTGGCGACGCCGAGCGGCGATGCCGGAACCGGGCAGATCGAAAGCCAGCTCAAACTGCTGATGTCGCGCATGGACGAAACCGGCGCACAGCTCGACGGGCTGGCCAAGCTGTATTCCACGCATGACGAGCCCGCGGCCCAGCCGGACTATAACGCCCTGGCGGCGATGGTGGCTGAACGCACCTCGCTGGCCGTCGCCAAATCCAACGCCGCGGCCCCTGCCCCGGTGATGACTGACGCTACGATCGACGTGTTCGAAAAGCGCATGTCGGCGCTGCTGAATACCGCGGGAAAAGACACCGCCGAGCGGCTGACACGGCTGGAAACGGCGCTGACGCAGCGTCAGGAGCGACCATTTGCCCGGCTCGAAGCCGCGGCCATTCCCCCGGAGCCCGAACGGCCGGCCAGGGCCGCTGCCAGCAGTGCAGCGCTCGATGACATGCTGCACGCGCTCGATCGTCGCAGCACCGATGCGCCGGCGCCCAGTGATGCCATGCCGGCCAATCCGGCCGACGACGCGCCGCTGACCGATCCGGGGTTCAAGGATGCCGGCCCGGTACGCACGGCGCTCGAAGCCAAGAACGGACCGCGCAAGGCTCATCCGGTCGTGACCGCAGAGGCCGTGATTCCAGCGGTTTCGGCCAAGCCGATATACGATCCGAACGCGGTCGAGCGGCCGCCGCAGCCGCAGTCCAGCTTTGCCAGTGCCGGCCGCGATCCGTTCGCGCCCGAGCCCGAACGCGCTTTGGCGCAGGTGCAGGCCGAGCCTCCGCTCAACCAGACCAGCACTAGCACTTTCGTGGCCGCGGCCCGGCGGGCGCAGCGCGCCAAGCAGGATACCCAGGCAAGCACTCCCGACAACAATTCGCTGATCAGCAAGGCGCTATCGCGCGTCATGCCGCCGCGTCCCAATGGCGACGCCCCGGTGGAGCCGACACTGGCCCCAGCCGAGGTCAAGCGGCCAAAGGCGGTCAAGGAGCCCAAAGCGCCGAAGACCCCCAAGCAGGCCAAGCCCGCGCCCGAGCCGATGCTGGACGCCGATGGCGTCGTGATCGAAAAGCCGAGTTTCCTGACCCGTCATCGGCGGCCCCTGCTGCTGGCGGCGGTGCTGGTTGCCACCTCGATGCTGGCGCTGAACCTAGTGTTGCAGCGCGTGGCGCCTGCCAATAGCCCGACGCCGCCTCAGGCCGTCGAAAGCGTAACCGAACCGGCAGTGCCCGCGCCTGCTCCATTGAACACGGAGCCTGCGAGCGACACCGATAGCGGCGATTTGGGCGACGCTGGTGCGTCCAGCGACAGCCCGGTCGACTCCCTGGCCGTCGGCTCGATCGGTTCGCGCGTGGCGATGACGTTTGCAACGCCCGAGACCACCCCGATGCCATCGGCCTTGATGGCCAAGGGCGAAGCCGGGCAGATCACGCCAATCGAGGCACCGAACCAAGCCGTCCCCGAAACCACCGCCAGCATTCCTGCCACAACGGCAGCGCCGGTCACGTTCGAGCTGGCGCCCGAAGCGGTCGGCCCGATCGAACTGCGGCAGGCCGCCGCCAATGGCGATGCGCGGGCGCAGTTCGAGATCGGCGCCATCTATACCGAGGGCCGCGCCCTCGGCCAGGACTACAAGGCTGCCGCGACCTGGTACGAACGGGCCGCAGCACAGGGCTTCGTGCCGGCTGAATACCGGCTGGGGAACCTGTATGAAGTGGGCAACGGGGTCGACAAGGACCTCGACATTGCCAAGCTTTGGTATCAGCGCGGCGCCGAGGCCGGCAACCGCATGGCCATGCACAACCTGGCGGCCCTCTATGCCAGCGGACAATTGGGCGACCAGCAGTTCGAAACCGCCGCCGAGTGGTTCGAGCGGGCGGCCAATCTGGGCATGACCGACAGTCAGTTCAACCTGGGCATGCTGCATGCTCGTGGCCTCGGCGTGGATCAGAATCTCGAAGAATCCTACAAGTGGTTCTCGCTGGCGGCACGCAGCGGCGATGCCGATGCCGCCAAAGCCCGCGACGACATGGCCCGCTCGCTAACGGCCGACGTGGTCAAGCGCCTCAATGACGAAATCGCCGCGTGGAAGTCGCAGCCGATCGATCTAGCCGCCAATTTTGCGCCAATCGGCACCTGGTCGGCGACCTTCAGCCCCGGCGATACGATCAAGACCAAGGAAGTGGTGTCCAGGGTGCAGACGGCGCTGGCCAAGCTGGGTTACGACATCGGCACGCCCGATGGCCTGGCCGGACCGAAGACCGCCGATGCCATCAAGGCATTCGAGCGGGGAACGGGCATGACCGAGAGCGGCGCGATCAATCCGCGGCTGCTCGCGGTGCTGGGCAGTCAACCCGTTTGAATTGACGCGGCGGCGCGGGTGCGGCGCCGTCGTGTGGCGCCTTTCGATGATGATTTGACAGCGGCATGAACCGGACGTAGGCCCTTAAAGCAATTTAAGTCTGTGGGCGTTATCCTCGTCTTCGTGGTGACGCAATGGCGGCGTAAGCCGCCCTCGAACGCATTGAACGGAATAGGTCTTGCAGATTTATCTGCCGATTGCCGAGATGTCCGTAAACCTCTTCTTTCTCGTGGGGATCGGAGCGGCGGTCGGTTTTCTGTCGGGCCTGTTTGGCGTTGGCGGCGGATTCCTGCTGACCCCCCTGCTGATCTTTTCAGGCGTGCCCACTTCGGTGGCCGTGGCCTCGGTCACGGGCCAGGTGGTGGCGGCCTCGACGTCGGGCGCGCTCAGCCATTATCGACGTGGCGGCATCGACATGCACCTGGCGATGTATCTGGTGCTATCGGGCATTATCGGGGCCTTTGGGGGCGTTGCGACGTTCGACCTGCTGCGCGATGCGGGGCAACTCGACCTGGTGATTGCCGTCGGATTCCTCGTGCTGCTGGGCTTTATCGGCGTGCTGATGCTGATCGAATCCACCCGCGCCCTGCTCAAGCGCCGCAGCGGTATCGTGGTGCGCGAGCGCTTGCCCAACCAGCATAACTGGATCCACGGCCTGCCGATGCGGGTGCGGTTCAAGAAATCCAAGCTCTATATCAGTGTGCTGCCGGTGCTGATCATCGGCCTGTTCATCGGTTTTGTCGGCTCGCTGCTGGGCATTGGCGGCGGCTTCATCATGGTGCCGGCACTGGTTTACCTGCTGCGCGTGCCGGGCAATGTCGTCATCGGCACTTCGCTGCTGCAGGTGGTGGCGATGATGGCGGCGACCACGATCCTGCATGCCGTGCAGAGCCAGAGCGTCGATATCATGCTGGCCTTCAGCCTGATGGTGGGCGGGGTGGCGGGCGCGCAGTTCGGCGCTTCGGCCGGCAAGCAATTGCGCGGCGACCAGTTGCGCGGGCTGCTGGCGCTGCTGGTGCTGGCGGTGGCGATCCGGTTTGGGCTGACGCTGGTGCTAGCGCCGGCTGACGCCTTCAGCATGGTGGTCAGCGGCACGGGGGCCGGGTCGTGACCTGGCGGCGTTGGCTCGGCGCGCTGGCGCTGCTGGGCGGCCTGGCGACGCCGGCACTGGGCGACCGGCTGCTGTCGACCATGTCGAATGACGAGATCGAAATCACCTCAAGCTTCGATGGCGAGAAGATGACGTTTTTCGGCTCGATCGCGCCTGACGCCGGAGCCGAGCAGAAATTCGTCGACGGACCTTTTCAGGTCATCGTCGTGGTGCTAGGGCCGACGGCTGACCGGACGGCGCGGCAGATGACGCATAATTTCGGCATCTGGCTCAACACCGACCAGGTCACCTTTCGCAAATTTCCCAGCTACTTTCATGTGCTGGCGAGCGACCGGCTGGCGGACATTACCGATATCACCACGCTGACCACGCAATTCATCCTGCCGGAGTCGCACACGCTCGTGCCCAACAATGCGGGTTGGTGGAAGACGGCGGTGTTCGGACGGCAACTGGTGCGCCTAATGACCGAGCAGGGGCTGTTCGGCGTCAACGAAAGCGGTGTCAATTTTCTCTCCGACAACACCTATTCGGCGCGCCTGACGCTGCCGAGCAATGCCCCGCCGGGGCCGTATATTGCGCTGACCTATGTGTTCAAGGATGGGGCGATCATCGCGCGCAAATCCGAGGGTTTTGCGGTGCGCAAGCTCGGGTTCGAGCGGTTTTTGGCGCTGGCGTCAGTGCAGCAACCGCTGCTGTATGGGGTAGTGTGCGTGATCCTGGCGCTGTTCACCGGCTGGCTGGGCGGGGTGCTGTTTAAACGTTAGCCCCGCACCAATCGCCTGGGGCTAATCGGATAAAGTCGGTCCCGCCCGAGCATGGTGACTTCGATACTTGCCCAGTGGAACAGGCCGACAAAGGCCGGCGAGAGGATGTTGATCGAGCCTGTGGACGACCCATAGGCGGGTAGGATCAGCAAGCGATTGTCGTGCACGAAGCAAGGGCGGCGCGTGGCGCGGCCTTCGAGGTAGATGTGAGCCGCTGGGTGCAGGTGACCGGCGACGAGGTTGATGGCACCTCGCCGGGGTTCGTGCGTCAGGGTCAGGCCGTGGAGGTCGAGATGGGGCAAGCACTGGCCGCCCAGAGCATGCGGCTTGGGGTCGTGGTTGCCGGAGAGCCAGAGCCATTCGGCGAGATCCGTCATGCCGTCGAGCCGGGCGCGATCGGCGTCATTGAGTGTGGTCGTGCCCTCGTCGCGATGGAAGCTGTCGCCGAGGGAGACGAGGCGCTGGGCACCGGTAGCGCGGAGATCGGCGTCGAGGCGCTTGAGGGTGAGGCCGGTATCGTAAGGCGGCAGCATCTGGCCGCGCTTGGCGAATGAACTCATCTTTTCCAGATGCAGGTCGGCAACGAGCAGCGTCTTCTGCGCGTGCCAATAGAGCGCGCCGGAGGGCAAAGGCTGAAACACATGTCCGGCAAAGCGCAAGATCGGGGTCTCCGTGATCTCGGCTTGATATAGAGGCTGGCTCAACGGGGTTCTATGGGCTCGCGCATCAACTGATCGACAGAGTCGGGAATAGCTGATTCGAGCCCGTTTACGAATCCCTGCCCGCCAGCGCCTCGCGCATGAGTTCATCGGCAGCATCAGCCATGGCGCTTTCGCGGCCTTCGCCGAAAATGGGCTCCTTGCCGATATCGAGCATCACCGGGACCGCCAGCGGCGAGATGCGATCGAGCGGCTTGTGGACGATGTGAGTGCGGATGCGGCGCAGCATCTGGCCGAGGCGTTCGATATCGAGGAGGCCCCGGGCGGCGTCGCGGCGGGTGGCCTGGATCAGGATGTGGTCGGGCTCGTGCTGGTAGAGCACATCGTAGATCAGGTCCGACGACATGGTGATCTGGCGGCCGGTCTTTTCCTTGCCGGGGTGACGGCGCTCGATAAGCCCGGAGATAATGGCGCAGTTGCGGAAGGTGCGTTTCATCAGGGCGGATTCGTCGAGCCAGTCTTCGAGGTCATCTCCGAGCATGTCCTCGGAGAAGAGGTCATCGAGCGACAGGCGATCGGTGCGGATCAGGGCGGAGAGATCGCCGAGGCCCCAGATGGCGAGGGCATATTCGGAGGCGACAAAGCCGAGCGGGCGGGCGCGGGCGCGTTCGAGGCGGCGGGTGAGCAGCATGCCCAGGGTCTGGTGCGCAAGGCGGCCTTCGAAGGGGTAGCAGACCATGTAGTTTTGCGCGCCGCGCGGGAAAGTTTCGACTAAGAGACTGTTTCGACTGGGTAAAACCGAGGCATATTGTTGCAGGCGGAGCCAGTCGCTGACCGGATCGGGCAGTTTGTGCCAGTCCTCGGGGGTGTCCATGATGCGGCGGACGCGTTCGGCGAGGTAGGTCGAGAGCGGGAAGCGACCGCCCATGTAGGAGGGGATTTTCGGATCGGTGGACTGGGCGCGGCTGACGAAGACTTCGTTGTCCTTCATGCCCTCAAAGGCGACGATCTCGCCGCCGAACATGAAGGTATCGCCGACCGCCAGCGTGCCGAAGAAATACTCTTCCATCTCGCCGAGGACGCGGCCGCCACGGCCGATGGGCCCGGTTGTCTGGCCTTTTTTGAACGCCCTACTCCGGACGAGCCTGACTTTGACCATGGGTTCTTCAACGATGGTGCCGACATTGAGGCGGTATTGCTGGGCGACCTGGGGGTTGGCAATGCGCCACATGCCTTCGTCGGTTTTGCGCAATCTGGCATAGCGTTCGTAGGCGCGCAGCGCGTAGCCGCCGGTTGCGACGAAATCGAGGATGCGATCGAACTGGGCGCGTGGCAGGTCCTTGTAGGGCCAAGCATGCTGGATTTCTTGAAAGAGGTCGTCGGCGAAAAACGGGGCGGCGCAGGCCATGCCCAAAATGTGCTGGGCGAGGACATCGTAGCCACCCTGAATCGGATCTTCGCTGTCCTGGTGGTTTTCGGCGACGGCTTCGAGCGCGGCTTCGCATTCGAGCACTTCGAAACGGTTGGAGGGGACCAGCAGGGCCTTACTCGGTTCATCGAGGCGATGGTTGGCGCGGCCGATGCGCTGGAGCATGCGGGAGGAACCCTTGGGGGCGCCGACCTGGACGACGAGATCGACATCACCCCAATCGATGCCCAGATCGAGGGTGGAGGTGCAGACCACGGCCTTGAGGTTGCCGGCAACCATGGCGGCTTCGACCTTGCGGCGTTGTTCGACCGAGAGCGAGCCGTGATGCAGGGCGATGGGCAGCATTTCGTCATTGATGGCCCAGAGGCCCTGGAACAGCATTTCGGCCTGGCTGCGCGTGTTGACGAAGAGCAGCGTGGTCTTGTGTTCCTTGATGGTCGCGTAGAGCTCACGGTGGGAGTAGTTGGCGGAGTGGCCGGCCCAGGGCAGGCGTTCGTCGGTGCGCAGGATCGAGAGCGTGGGTTGGGCACCGCCCTGGGCCGTCAGCAGGTGGGTCGGGGCTTGTGGCGCGGGCTGGCCGATCCAGTCGCGCAGCAGGTCGGGGCGGGCGACGGTGGCGCTGAGGGCGGTGATGCGCATTTGCGGCGCCAGCACCGACAGGCGGGCGATGGCGAGCGAGAGCAGGTCGCCGCGTTTGGAGGTGACGAGGGCATGGAGTTCGTCGAGCACGATGCGCTTGAGCGAGCCGAACATGCGGGCGGCCTCGGGATGGCTCAGCAGCAGGGCCATCTGTTCGGGCGTGGTGAGCAGGATTTGCGGCGGATCGGTGCGCTGGCGGGCACGGCGGCTGGCGGGGGTATCGCCAGTGCGGGTCTCAACCTTGATCTTGAGGTTCATCTCAAAAATCGGCGCCATCAGGTTGCGCGCCACGTCGACGGCGAGGGCCTTGAGTGGGGAAATGTAGAGGGTGTGGAGGCCCTCGTGCTTGCCGTCGATGAGATCGGTCAGGGTCGGCAGGAAGCCAGCCAGGGTCTTGCCGGCGCCGGTGGGGGCGATCAGCAGGGCCGAGGCGCCGGCTTCCCAACTGGCGAGGACATCGAGCTGATGGGCGCGCGGGGACCAGCCCTTGCTGGCGAACCAGTCGGCGATGACGGGGGGGAGGCTCACGCTGGACGCCGGGGGCTTCTGCAAATCATCAAAGAGCCTATATGATCGTGTTCAACACACAAAGCGGCACGGAGGTTCACGATGAGCGAGCAAATGACGGAACGCGAGCGGCCATCGAAGCTGGAGCGGTTGCTGGGCGACCGGCCGGGCGCGGTGGTCGTGCGGCTGGTGCTGATCTCGCTGGTGGTGGGATTTTTGATGTCGGTGTTCGGCCTCAACCCGCAGAGCCTGCTCAATGCGGCAATCGATCTGGTGCGTGATGCGTTCCGCGACAGCACGGGCCTGCTGCGCAGCGTAGCGGGCTATGTGATTGCCGGAGCGGCGATCGTGGTGCCGATCTGGATCGTGATGCGCTTGACGTCGCGGCGGCGCTGATGCCGCAGCGTCTGGAGCTCACGCCGCAGCAGGCGCTGTCGCGGCTGGTCAGCCATATCCTGCAGATGGAAAGCGCGGCGGGCCATCGCATCGCTATCGGCATTGCGGGTGGACCGGGGGCCGGCAAATCGACGCTGGCGGCGGAGTTGGTGACCATGCTCAATGCCACCAAGCCGGGCAGCGCGGCGCTGGTGCCGATGGACGGTTTTCACATGCGCCATGCCAAGCTGGAAGCGCTGGGGACGGTGGATTTCAAAGGCGCGCCGCATACATTCGAAGGCGCGGACTTTGTCAGCTTCCTGCACAAGCTCAAGCATGCCAATTCGGCGGTGATGGGGCCGGGCTATTCGCGCCAGATCGAGGACGTGGTGGACAATGCCTTCGCCGTGCTGCCCGATGTGCGGGTGCTGATCGTCGAGGGTAATTACTTGCTGCTGACCGACGGCCCATGGGCTGGGGTCAAGCCGTTGCTGGATTATGCGGTGTTCATCGACGTGGATCGCGAAACGGTCAAGGCGCGGCTGCTGAAGCGTCACGCCGAGGCGGGGCTGTTTTCCACGGAGCGGAATATCGCCCATATCGAGCGGACGGATTTGCCGAATTATGATCTGGTGAGCGCGTCGCAGAATCGCGCCGATGTGGTGATCGCGCTGATCACCGACAGCTAATTTCATTTTGAGCATTTCATGACCACCCAAGACGCCGCGCGCCCGCAATATCCGTTTCAGGTGCGCCATGCCGATGTGTGGAAAATCGCCCTGCCCGCTTCGATCGCCTTCATCACCGAGCCGATGGTGGGGCTGGTCGATATCACGGTGATCGGCCGGCTCGGCGACGCCGCCTTGTTGGGCGGGCTGGTGCTGGGCGCGCTGGTGTTCGACGTGATTTTCTCGCTGGCCTATTTCCTGCGCATCGGCACCGCGGGGCTGACGGCGCAGTCAGTTGGCGCGCGCGATCCACGCGATGGGTTGCTGCATTTTGCGCGGGCGCTGGTGCTGGCGGTGGGTATCGGCATTGTCATGATCGCGCTGAGCTGGCCCATCCTGTGGGCGGCAAATAGCCTGCTCGCGCCCGAGCCCGGCGTTGCCGCCGCGCTGGGGGATTATTTCCGCTATCGCATCTGGTCGGCGCCGTTTGCGCTGATCAATTATGCGCTGCTCGGCTGGTTTTACGGCCGGGCGGCCGCGACCACCGGCATGATGCTGCAGATGCTGCTGCATGGCATCAACATCGTGGCCAGCATTGGCCTGGTCTATGGACTCGGCATGGGCGTGGCCGGCGCGGCTTTGGGTACGGTGCTGGGGCAAGTGGTTGCCGCGCTGCTCGGGCTGGTGCTGGTGGCGCGGCATTATGGCGGGCTCGGGGCGTTGCTGGGGCTGATCAAGCCGGGTGAATTGCTCGATACCAAGGCCCTCAAGCGCATGTTCGGGCTGAGCCGGGACCTGATGATCCGCTCGCTGGCGCTGATGGGGGCCTATGCGTGGTTCGCCGCGCAAGGTTCGCGCATGGGCGAGGTGGCGCTGTCGGCCAATGCGCTGCTGCTGAACCTGCTGATGGTGGTCGGCTATTTCCTCGACGGGATTGCACAGGCGGCCGAGCAATTGAGCGGCAAAGCGGTGGGCGCCAATTGGCGGCCGGCGTTCGATCGCGCCTATGGGCTGAGCTTTCAATGGGGCTTGCTGCTGGCGGGCGGGCTGGGTCTGGCGTGGTATTTCGGCGGTCCCTATGTGCTGAGTTTCATGACCACCAATGAGGCGGTGCGGCAAGAGGCGATGAGTTACCTGTGGATCGCGGCGCTGTGTGCGCTGACGTTCATGCCGGCCTTCGTGTTCGACGGCATTTTGGTGGGCACCACGCTCAATACCGTGATGCGCGACGGCATGGTGATTTCGCTGGTGGTGTTTCTCGCCGCAGCCCTGATCCTGCAGCCGCTGTTCGGCAATCTGGGCCTGTGGGCGGCCATGCATGTGTGGTTCATCGCCCGCGGCGGGATTTATTGGTGGGCGCTGGAGCGAAAGAAGGCGGGGTTGTTTACTGCCTAGCCGATTGTGCGGCCCGCCGCCCACTCCGCCGTGTGGCTGCCGACGAGTTGGCTGATATTGGTTTTGCCTTCGGCGCGGACGGCGGCGGTGAGGCCGCGTTTGATACGGTCGAGCAGGTCGAGGCCGCCGAAAACCAGTGCCGAATAAAGCTGGATGGCATTGGCGCCAGCCTGGATTTTTGCCACCGCGCTTTGGGGCGAGTGGATGCCGCCGACGCCGATGATGGGCAGGTCGCCGACGCGCAGGCGGGTTTGCGCCAGGCGCTGGGTGGCCAGATCGAACAGGGGTTTGCCTGAGAGACCGCCGGTCTCGGAGGCGTTTTCCATGCCGGCGACGGTGTCGCGAGTGATGGTGGTGTTGGAGACGATCAGGCCATCAAGGTCGGTGGCGAGGACCACCTTGGCAATGGCGTCGAGGGCGGCTTCGTCGAGGTCGGGGGCGATCTTGAGGAAGACCGGGACGCGGGTTTTGGCCTTGGCGCGGGCATAGAGCACATCGCCAAGCAGGCGGCGCAGGGCTTCGTCGCCCTGGAGGTTGCGCAGGCCGGGCGTATTGGGGGAGGAGATGTTGACGGTCAGGTAATCGGCCAGGTCGGCGAAGCGATTGACGCCCAACACGTAGTCGGCGACGAAATCCTCGCTGTCCTTGTTGGCGCCGATATTGACGCCCAGCGCGGCAGGAATGCGCTGGCCCTTGAGCCGGGCGAAGGCGGCGTCATGGCCCTCATTGTTGAAGCCCATGCGGTTGACGACGCCTTCGGCGGCACTGATGCGGAACAGGCGCGGCTTGGCATTGCCGGACTGGGGGCGCGGCGTAACGGTGCCGATTTCGACCAGGCCGAAGCCCATCTGCGCCAGCGGGCGGGGCACTTCGGCGTTTTTATCGAAGCCGGCGGCCATGCCGACGGGATTGAGCAGGTCGAGGCCGCAGAGGGAGGTGCGCAATTCGGAGGCGTCGGGGTGGCTTTGCTGGGGCGCCAGGCCCAGGCGCAGGGCGGTGATGGTGGCGCCGTGGGCGGTTTCGGCATCCATTTTCAGCAAAGCCTGCTGGCTGAGGCCCTGCACCAGCGGCAGGCGCAGCAGAGGCGAAAGCGGCGCGAAAATCATTGAACCGCCTCGGGCAACAGGCAGCTTCCATCGGCGGCGACGCTGACCGGGGCTTCCCAGGCGACGGCGGAGAGGGGCAGCGCACCGTAGTAGTGCGGGAAAAGCTGGCCGCCGCGCGAGGGCTCCCAGACCAGCTTGTCGCCCAGATCGACGCTGCGCACGGCGAGCAGGACGAGGCCGGATTGGCCGGCGAAATGCAGGCGCAGGGTTTCGGCCAATTGGGGCGCGGTGGACAGGTGCAGATAGCCATCTTTGGCATCGATGGGCATGCCGGCGAAGCTGGCCGTGCCGCGTGAGGGAGCGTAGATGGCCTCGGTGGCAATCTTGTAGATCAGGTCTAAATTGGTCATGCGCGGACCCTAGCGGGGGGCTGGTGGGTGCGCAAGCGGGGCGGCTCGAGAAGGGTCTTTACAAGGGGAAGAGATGTGCTTAGATAGGATATAATTCCGTATATAAGATTGATTTCCTGTTCGGATTATCCGGTCATGCTGTCACATAGAGCCATTTGGGATGGTATCGACGCACTGGCGCGGCGGCAGGGTCACTCCGTCTCGGCGCTAGCCAAGCTCGCCGGGCTGGACGCCACGGCATTCAATGTGTCCAAGCGCGTCAGCAAGGATGGGCGGGAACGCTGGCCTTCGACCGAAAGCATTTCCAAAATTCTCGATGCCACGGGGGAAAGCTTTGACAGTTTTCTCAATGGCACCGGGGCGTTCATGCAAATCTCCGATGCGCCGAGCATGCGTACGGTGCCGCTGCTGGGGCTGGCGCAGGCCGGGTCCGGTGGGTTTTTCGACAGCGCGGGGTTTCCGGTCGGGCAAGGCTGGGATGAGGTTGCGCTGCCGACGCCGGGCGAGGCCGGGATTTACGCGCTGGAAATCCACGGCGATTCGATGGAGCCGCTGTATCGCGAGGGCGACCGGGTGGTCGTGTCGCCCACCCAGCAGGTGCGGCGCGGCGATCGGGTCGTGGTCAAAACGCGCGATGGCGAGGTGATGGCCAAGATACTGGCGCGCCAGAGCGCCAAGCAGATCGAACTGCATTCGCTCAACCCCGCCTATGAACCGCGGATGTTGGAGATGAACGAGATCGAATGGATCGCGCGGATTATCTGGGCGAGCCAGTAGGGCGCAATTACCGTGGCTGGCTGTGCCGGTGGTGACGAGGGGCAAATGATCAATCACACGGGAATCAACGTCACGGATCTGGCGCGCTCCAGGGTATTTTACGACGCGGTTCTGGCCACATTGGGCATGGGTGGGAAGCTAGACCTGGGGGATGCCATCGGATTTGGCCGGGCCCAGACGCAAAAGGGCGATGACCCCGGAGGCGCCTTCTGGATCTCGCGCGGAACCCCGCACGAGCCCCGCGTGCATATAGCTTTCACCGCCATGAACCGCGAAGAGGTGATCTCATTTTACGCGGCAGCTCTGGGTAACGGGGGACGTGACAACGGTGCTCCCGGCTTGCGTCCGCATTATCACCAACACTATTTCGCGGCGTTCGTCCTAGATCCGGACGGCTACAATATCGAAGCGGTCTTCCACGGATCGTAGCGGCCGGCGGGGCGAATCGACGTGTGAATTTCGGCGCGGTAAAGAGCGCAGGCCGTCTTGGCGGCTGTCGATACCATCCAAGCCAGCCACTCCCGTCTGTGCGGTAAATGACCGGCCTGTTTAGCGGACATTATTCGGCCTTGAGCAGCTTCCCGGCGAGCGCCGTGTCGATCAGCTTGCGCGTTTCGGCGACGCCATAAAGGGCGATGAAAGAGCCGAAGCGGGGGCCTTGGGTCTGGCCGAGGAGGACTTCGTAGATGGCGCCGAACCAGGCGCGGAGGGGGTCGAAATTGTGGGCTTTGCCCACTTCGAACACCAGGTTCTGCAGCATTTCGGCGTCGACCGAGCCTTCGTGGGCGGCGAGCTGGTCGGCGAGGTCCTGCAGGGCCGCACGTTCCTGATCGGTGGGGGCGCGGTAGATCTTGGTGGGCTTCACCTTGTCGTTGAAATAGCGCACCGCGTAGCCGGCGAGGCTATCGATCTCGGGATGGGTCTTGGCGGTGGCGCCCTTGAGGTAGCGCGAGATGAAGCCCCAGAGGACGGTGGTGTCTTCGGCGTTTGCGGTCGAGACGAGGTTGAGCAGCAAGGCGAAGCTCAGCGGCACGTCGGGGTTCGGCACGGCGCCGAAGTGGACGTGGAAGGCCGGATTTTCCAGCCGCTCGGCCGGGGTCTGGGCGTGGTAGCTGGAGACAAAGCTGTAATAGTCGTCGACGGCGCGGGGGATGACGTCGAAATGCAGGCGCTTGGCGGCGCGGGGCTTGCCGAACATGTAGAGGCCCAGGCTCGATGGGGCCGCATAAGTCAGCCACTCGTCGATGGTCAGGCCATTGCCCTTGGACTTGGAAATCTTCTGGCCGCCCTCGTCGAGGAACAGCTCGTAATTGAAGCCTTCGGGCGGGTTGCCGCCGAGCGCGGTAACGATGCGGCTGGCGAGCTTGACGCTGTCGATCAGGTCCTTGCCGGCCATTTCGTAGTCGACGCCGAGCGCGAACCAGCGCAGGGCCCAATCGGGCTTCCACTGGCACTTGACGGCGCCGCCGGTGACGGTGGTCTCGTACTTTTCGCCGTCAGCTGGGTCGATGTAGACGATCGTGCCGGCCTTGGCATTGATCTCGACCATGGGCACCTGCAGCACGTTGCCGTTGACCTTGGAGATCGGCAGGAACGGCGAATAGGTAGCGCGGCGGTCCGGCCCCAGGCTGGGGAGCATGATGTCCATGACGGCGTCATAAACGGACAGCATGCGCAGCAGGGCTTCGTCGAACTTGCCAGAGGTGTAGTAATCGGTCGAGGAGGCGAATTCGTAGTTGAAGTTGAAGCCGTCGAGGAAGGCGCGCAGGCGCGCATTATTGGCCGCGCCGAACGAGGGATATTCGTTGCTGAACGGATCGGGCACGCGGGTCAGGGGCTTGCCGAGGAAGCTGGCCATCATCTCCTGATTGGGCACATTGCCCGGCACCTTGCGGAAGCCGTCCATGTCATCGGAAAATGCCAAGAGGCGCGTGGGGATTTCGTCGCGCGTCAGCAGGCGGAACGCCGTGCGCACCATGGTGGTGCGGGCGACCTCGCCGAAGGTGCCGATATGGGGCAGGCCCGAGGGGCCGTAGCCGGTCTCGAACAGGACCTCGCTCTTGCCGGTTTTCTCGATCCGCGCGACCAGCTTTTTGGCTTCCTCAAACGGCCAGGCGCGGGCAGTTTGGGCAGCGTCGAAAAACGCAGGATCGAGAGCGGGGAGCGGAGCAGACAAGGGACAGCCCTTTCGAGGTCAGGTGAAGGCTGGTGTGTTGCATTTGGGGGGGCTTGCGTCAATGTTGGGGACGCTTGTCAAATGGCGTAGTGCGCCTATGTATCGGCCTTGATCCACGGGGAATTGCCTTATGTCCACCGCCGCCCACGATGCGCTGATCCAGTTGATGGTCGTTGCTGCCTCCTCCGATGAGGCGATGAGCGACAAGGAGTTGCGCCGTATCGAAACGCTGGTCGGGCGGTTGCCGGTGTTCGAGGGGTTTGATCGGGACCGGCTCGGAGCCGTGGCCAATGACTGCGTCGACAAGCTGAATGGCGATGGGCTGGACCAGTTGGTGGACGACGCGATTGCGGCGCTGCCGAGGAAATTGCAGGACACGGCCTATTCGCTGGTGGTGGAGATTACCGCGGTGGATTTGCAATTGACGCAGGAGGAATTGCGGTTTTTGGAACTGATGCGCGACAAGATGGATCTGGACCGGCTGGTGACCGCGGCGATCGAGACGGCGGCGCGGGCGCGGCATCGGCGGATGCCGGGGTAGGATTTCTGTAATTGTGAGGGGCTTGGGTCGCTAGGGGCAGACACCCTCACCCCGCCTCCGCTTCGCTCGGCCACCCTCTCCCCGACGGGGAGAGGAATCTTGAGAGGCCGGCGCTCTTTCTATTCTTCTCCCCGTCGGGGAGAAGGTGGCGCGCAGCGCCGGATGAGGGTGTCTGCCCAGCAAGGCCCGTGCCCGTGCGCAAAACCCGACTGTCCTGCTAGTAAAACCCGACCGGGAACCAGCGGAGATAGAGTTCGTCCAACGTGCCCTTGTTCTTGAGCTTGATCAGGGCCCAGTCGATGACTTGGCGGACGGCGTCGTGGCCGGCGGGGACGGCAATGGAGAGGCCTTCGCCGAACAGGTCGGGGCGGAAATAGGGTTCGCCGGCGAAGCCACAGCAGCTCAGGTTTTCATTGAGCCAGAAGGAGGCGCGCATGGCGTCGCCGAAAAAGGCTGAGGCTTGGTTGTTCTGTACGGCGGCCAGGGCTTCGACTTCGCTGGGGAAGCCGGCGATCTTCACGTCAGGCAGATAGCGCTTGAGGAATTCCTCGTGGCGCGAGCCGGTGCGGACGGAAACGGTTTTACCCTTGAGGCCGACGGTCGAAAAGGCGGCGATGTCACTGGCACGGGTGACGAAGCGGCCGGGCAAAGCCAGGTAAATGCTGGAAAAATCGAACTTGGCGCCGTTTTGCGCGGACATGTCGAGCCCGGCGATCAGCGCATCGCCCTGATTGTCGGCCAGCGCGTTGGAGACCTGCTCCCACGGCCAGGCCTGTACGGTGCAGGCGACGTTGACCTCGGTGCAAATCCGGCGGGCGAGATCGATATTGAAGCCGATCAGCTCACCGCCGGCGTCGCGGAAATTGAAGGGTGGGAAATCGGCGGTGGTGAGGAAACGGATGGCTGGGACGGGTGCGAGATTGGGCAGGATTTCGCGGGCGCTGGGATCGGCGTGATAGGGGATGGGTTGGGCGGATGCTGACACCATGCCCGCAAGCAGGCCAATCAGGACGACGATCAAACGCATGGGCCGCACGCCATTGCCTTGGATGAGAACAAAGTTCTTATGGCCGAGTTTGGCGGGGTTGGCGAGGGCACTCTTCACCTCTCCCTTTGGGGGAGAGGTCGACCCTCTTGGGGCGGGTGAGGGGGCCCTCTACGGGCACCTCACCCAGCAAAGGCCCTCTTCACCTCTCCCCCAAAGGGAGAGGTGAAGAGGGCCCCGCCCGCTTGGCTAGATTTGATCCAGGCCGTACAACAAGTCCGCGATCAAATCCTCGCTGGCTTCCAAGCCAACCGACAGGCGCAGCAGGCCCGGTGTCACGCCGGTTTCCAACCGCACTTCTTCGGTGAGGCGCTGATGCGTCGTGGTGCGGGGGTGGGTGATGATCGACTTCGCATCGCCCAGATTGTTGGAAATCAGGATGACCGCCAGACTGTCCGACAGCTTGAATGCCGCCTCCTGCCCGCCCTTGACGTCGATCGCCACGAGGGTCGAGCCGGCCGTCATCTGGCGCTTGGCCAGATCGTATTGCGGGTGCGACTTGTGATGGGGATAGATGACGCGATTGACTTTGGGGTGATTGCCCAGGACATCGGCGATCTTGGCGGCGCTTTCGGTCATCTGGCGGACGCGCAAAGGCAGGGTTTCGAGGCCCTTGAGCAGGACCCAGGCGTTAAAGGCGCTGAGGGTCGCGCCGGTCTGGCGCAGCAGGGTATGCACGTCGCCGGTAATGAGTTCCTTGCTGCCGAGCACGACGCCGCCGAGCACCCTGCCCTGCCCGTCGATATGCTTGGTGGCCGAATAGGTGACGAGATCGGCGCCGAGCTGCAGGGGCTTCTGGTAGAGCGGGGTCGCGAAGACGTTGTCGACGATCAGCTTGGCGCCATGGGCGTGGGCGATATCGGCGACGGCGGCGATATCGACCAGTTCGAGGGTCGGATTGGTCGGCGTTTCGATGAACACGACCTTGGTGTTGGGCTGCATGGCGCGGGCGAAATTTTCGGGATCGCGGCCATCGACCAGCGTCGAGGACACGCCCCAGCGCGGCATGAAATCCTCGACCACGAAGCGGCAACCACCGAACAGGGCCTGCGCCGCCACGATATGATCGCCGGCCTTGACCTGGCTCATCACCGCATTGGTGACGGCGGCCATGCCGCTGGCGAAACCGCGCGCAGCCTCGGCGCCTTCGAGCAGCGCCATGCGCTCCTGGAAAATATCGACGGTGGGATTGGCGAAGCGCGAGTAATTGTGCGCGCCCGGAATCTCGTTGTTGAACAGGCGTTCGGCGTGATTAGAGCTGGGATAGCTGTAGCCGGAGGTGAGGAACAGCGCCTCGGAGGTCTCATTAAACGGGGTGCGCTTGTCGCCGCCATGGACGAGCTGGGTTTCGGGCGCGCGCTTGCTTGGGTCGCTGAGGGGGTTGTCGGCCTTGGACATGGAATGCCTTCAAACAAAAAAACCGGCCCACAAACATGCGGCCGGTTGAACGGTCTCTTAGCAATTTGTTTAAAGTGGCTGCAACCAGACCGGCCAAATCACCACTGATCGGGATGTAATTCCATTTGTCGCTTGGCGTCAATTGCGCGGATTGATAGGGGAAAGCATCGGCATGCGGGACAGATCGCTATGAGCACGCAACAGGCCTGGCCGCAGGGCATTTTTCCGGCGCGGCTCATCGAGGTCTTGCGCCAGCAAGGCGCTATCGCCACGACGCGCGAATTCGATGTGGACCAGGTGCAGCCGGCGAGCCTGGACCTGCGGCTGGGGGATACGGCGTTCCGGGTGCGCTCCAGCTTTTTGCCGGGGCCGAGCCATTCGGTGGCAGAGCGGATCGATGCGCTGAAACTGCACGAAATCGACCTCAAGCATGGCGCGGTGTTGGAGCGTGGCTGCGTTTATCTGGTGCCGTTGCAGGAGAGCCTGGCGCTGCCGGACGCGGTGAGTGCCTCGGCCAATCCGAAGAGTTCGACCGGCCGGCTGGATGTGTTCACCCGCGTTATCGGTGATCGGGCGCGTGGGTTCGACCAGATGCCGGCGGGCTATCATGGGCCGCTGTATCTCGAAGTCAGCCCGCGCACGTTCCCCATTCTGGTGCGCACCGGGTCGCGGCTGAGCCAGATGCGGTTCCGGTCGGGCGATACCAAACTCACCGTGGCGGAACATCAGGCGCTGCATCGGCAGCAGACACTGGTGTTTGGCGATCACCGGCCGGTGGACGATGGGGTGGCGCTGTCGATCGATCTCAAGGGCGCGGATCGCAATGCATTGATCGGATTTCGCTCCAAGCGGCATTCATCGGTGGTGGATGTCGACAAGAAGGCGGCGCTCGATGTGCTGGATTTCTGGGAGCCGCTGACCAATCGCGGGAGCGACGAGCTGATCCTCGATCCGGATGAATTCTACATTCTGGTCAGTGACGAGGCGGTGCACGTGCCGCCGACCCATGCGGCCGAAATGGTGCCGTTCGATCCGCTGGTGGGCGAATTCCGGGTGCATTATGCGGGGTTTTTCGATCCCGGGTTTGGGCATTCGGCGGCCGGCGGCACGGGCAGCCGCGCGGTGCTGGAAGTGCGCAGTCGCGAGGTGCCGTTTTTGCTCGGGCATGGGCAGACCATCGGGCGGCTGATTTATGAGAAACTGGCCGAGCCGCCGGATCGGCTCTACGGCTCAGCGCTGGGCTCGAACTATCAGGCGCAGACGCTGAAATTGTCGAAGCATTTCAAGCCGTATTTGCCCTAGCGCGCGGTCCAGCCGCCATCAATGAGCATGGTCTGGCCGGTGATCAGCGAGGCGGCGGGCGAGGCGAGGAATACGACGGCACCGGCGACTTCGTGGGGCTCACCGATGCGGTGGAGGGCGGCGATGCGGTCTTCGACATCGGCTTTGAAGACCGGATCGGCCAGGGCTGGTGCAGTGCCGGGGGTGGCGATGAAGGTGGGGGCGACGGCGTTGACGGTGATGCCGTATTTACCCCATTCGACCGCCATGCACTTGGTCATGTGGGAGACGGCGGCCTTGGCGATGCAGTAGATCGCCTCGCCGGGCAGGGCCACGAAGGCGGCTTGCGAGCTCATATTGATGATGCGGCCGCTGCCCCTGGCGATCATGTGCTTGCCGGCATATTGGGCGATGAAGAACGAGGACTTGAGATTGATGCCGATGGTGTCGTCAAAGGTTTGCTCGGTGAAGTCCTCAACCGGGCCCTGGCTGCCACCGCCGCCGACATTGTTGACCAGGATATCGATCCGGCCCAGCTTGGCGATGGCTTCGTCCATGGCGGCGCGCGATTGATCCAGATTGCCCGCGTCCATTTGCAGCTTCAGCGCGCGGCGACCGAGGCCAGCGATTTCATCGGCCAGGCCACCATCGGCGGCGATATCGCGCAGGCCCAGCGCCACGTCGGCGCCGGCATTGGCTAATGCCAGGGCAATCGCCCGGCCCAATCCCCGGCCGGCGCCGGTCACCAGGGCGACTTGTCCGCTCAAATCAAAACTCGGCTGCTGCATGGCAATTCATCCCCTCGCTATGCGGGGATTATGGCGCACAGCATGCCCGCATTGCCAGCGGGATCGTAGCGCTATTGCACGCGCTGCTGCACCTGCCCGTTCTGGTCGCGCAGCGTGTTGGGGCCGGTGAACTGGGCCTGGGTGATGGAGCAGTAGTTGGTCACCTGGGTATCGGATAAGATGGAGAAGGTGACGAGCACGCCGTTCTGCATCTGCGAGGCCCAAAAGCCGTGGCCGGGATAATCGGAACACATCTGGCCATTGGCGCAGACGCGGGTCTGGGTGGTGAACAGGCCGCTGGGCTCAAAGGTGGTATAGCGCTGGGCAACCTGGCCGGGACTGAACTGGTTGGGGATTTCGGTGTACCAGACCCCAGTCAATTGCCCCATGGCCTGTGGATCGGCGCCGGCCTGAAACTGCTGCCAGCCCTGGCTCAGGTTCTGGTCGACATTGCCGTTCTGGTCGCGGCAGACGTCGTTCTGAGCCAGAGCCGGCATGGCGATGGATGCGGCAATGGCCGCGACGATGAAAACCCTGCGGTTCATGATCGATGCTCCCTCCGGACCGCCCCCGGTCCTGCTGTCTGGAGCGAATGGTTCAGCAAAGTTTACTACCCGTCATCCCCCCACAATGGGGTATGGAGCAGCTCAGACCGGCGAGGACGAGCCGGGGGCGAGGGCCCGGGGCCGACGCGGATATCCGATCGAACGGCGCAGGATCGCGTCTATCAAGCGCATTGATCGTGCAAGCCATCGCGTCGCGCTTGACGCCCTGCCCCATTTGACGCATCAAGAGGCGATTGCGGGTGTAGCTCAATGGCAGAGCAGAAGCTTCCCAAGCTTACGACGAGGGTTCGATTCCCTTCACCCGCTCCACTTCCCATTTCAAAATAAGCTATGCAGTTGAAAAGACTGACGTTTTTCAATGTGCACTCGTGCCGAGACTGAACTCGACTAAACCTACGCTCCAAAGTGCGCTACCGGCGTTGGCAGTGGGTGGGAATTGGGCAGGGCTTGGCGACCTTGATCGATATCGGAAACGTCGGGGAAGTCCCGCAGCCGCTATGCAGCCGCGCTTAGGTGGGTGAAGGCAATG
Source organism: Devosia sp. (assembly GCF_028290435.1). Taxonomy (GTDB): domain Bacteria; phylum Pseudomonadota; class Alphaproteobacteria; order Rhizobiales; family Devosiaceae; genus Devosia. The sequence goes on from NZ_JAQGJV010000015.1 coordinate 154,886, forward strand.
GGGCTTCGGCAATGCCGCCGCACCTAGAATTCGTTCCAATCCTGCGCTATCGCCGCATTGCCTTGGGTCAGATAGGCGCGCGATGGCCGTGATTTCGACGGCACGACCACGACGGGTGCCGTGTGGGACCCAAGTGAGCGCGGCACATCCCCGGTCGTGAACACGTCAATGATATTGTCGAGCTCGTTGGCCTGCGCCTCGGTCTGTTCAATCGCTGCATTGGTTTGCTCGACCAGCGCCGCATTATGCTGGGTCATTTCGTCCATCTGCTGCATAGCGACATTGACCTCACGGATCGCCGAAGCCTGCTCGTGGCTCTCCTGTGAGATCGACTCCAGCGCCGCGGTGTTTTCGCGGATGTCGTCGAGCATGCCGTGCAGCTTGCTGGCGGCGTCCGAGACCAGACGCGAACCGCCCTTGACCTCGTTGGCCGACTGTTCGATCAAAATCTTGACGTCTGCCGATGCGGACGCTGCCGATTGCGCGAGCCGCCGCACTTCCACGGCGACCACCGCAAACCCCTTGCCCGCATCCCCTGCCCGAGCGGCTTCCACCGAGGCGTTCAGCGCCAAAAGATTGGTCTGGAAGGCGATATCGTCAATCAGCCCGATGATGTTGGAAATCTTGCTGGACGAGGCCGTGATGCGATCCATCGCTTCGGTTGCCTGGCCCATCACCGCGCCGCTGTCTTCGGCCGTCCGCGATACCGACTTGGCCTGGACGCTAGCGGCCTGAGCCTTGGTGGCGCTGGCCAGCACCGTCGAGGCGAGTTGCTCCATGGCCGCCGACGTTTCCTCGATCGCCGCCGCTTGCCGCGTGGTGCGCTCGCTGAGGTCATTGGCCCCGGCCAGAATTTCACCCGTCGCGGTCTTCAGCGTTCCAGAGGTGCCCTTGAGCCTGCCAATGATATCGGTCAGCGTATCGGCCACACCGTTGGCGTCGGTCTTCAGCTTGGCGAAGGCCCCGGCATAGTCGCCAGTCATGCGTCGCGTTAGGTCGGTATTGGCCAATGCCGTCAGCACCTGCCCAACATCGGCGATGCCGCGATCGACCGTAGTGACCAGATTGTTGACGCTGCCGGCGAGGCCGTTGAGCTCGGGATCGGGGAATTCGGTATCAACCCGCTTGCTGAAATCGCCGGCGATAGCGGCATCCACCACCTGTCCGAAAGCGCGTTGCAGTTCAGCCATCATGCGCTGACGTTCCGCCTGATCGGCAATGACACGGGTCGCTTCCGCTTCGGTCATCTGGCTGATCTTGAGCCCGTTCTCGCGGAATACTTCCACGGCCCGCGCCATGTCGCCGATCTCGTCCTTGCGGTTTTGTCCCTTCAGCTCGATATCGAAGTTATTTTGGGCCAGCGCCGCCATGTTGGCATTGAGCCCGGCGATCGGCCGACTGATGCTGCGCGCGATCAACACGCCGATCAGCAGCAGCAACAGCGTCACCCCCAGCGCGATGGCGCCGCTGGTCAGAGCCGCGGTCATGAAGATGGCATCGACCTGGGTCAGCAGCACGCCCGAGGCGATATTCCAGCCCCAGGGACGAAAAACTTCGGAATAGCTGACCTTGTCGAATTCGCCGCCCTTGGGATCCTTGAACAGATAGGTCTCGTATGCCGAGCCGTTGGCCACCGCATTGGTGATCATCTCTTTCATGTAGAGCTTACCGCGGCCATCTGCTTCGATCGAGCGGTCATTGCCTTCCTTCTCCGGCTTGGTGGGATGCATCAGCATCACCATGTCGACGGTGTCGATGAAGACATACTCCTTGCCCTGGTAACGGAACCCGCGCAGCGACGCCAAAGCCAGTTTCTTGGCCTCGTCTTCAGTGAACTCGCCAGCTTGCGCGCGATCGTAATAGTTCTGCGCAATGCTGACGGCCCCTTGCACCACGCTCTGCAATTCGGTGCGTTTGAAATCATCGAGATTGGAACGCAGCGTATAAAGCTGGAACGCCAGCACCCCCGCAAAGCCGACCGCAAAAACGGCGATGAGGCTGTAAAGGCGACGGGCGATGCTACCGGTAAGGAGGGCTGACACTGTTGGTCTTTCTGGTTGGAGAATGACCGTTCACAGCGAAGGATAGGCCTTGGGAATCTGAGTACGGCCCCGGCACTTAAGGTTCGGTAAACCACGTTGCGGCGCTGGTCCGTGCCCATGAAAATGTACCCGGCGTCTCGTCGCATGCCCTCCCTGAAGCAGCCAGATCCGCTTGCGGCTGGCAACGATCGTGTTCTGGTTCACCACCGATGACGAGCCAAAATTACCTGGTGGCAGAACACCGTCGAGCGACGGGCAGGCGTTCGAAATCAGTTCGCAGCATTTCCGAACTTCGCCCCACCAAGGCCCGTATTGGACCTACCCAGGATAATTGGTACGAGTGGCTGCCAGCGGCGTCGCGTGGCTGCAGCGCCTCGAGAGGCCGGCCCTCAAAACGGAACCCTCTCTCTTGTAGTCATCTTCGATGACGGCCGGCGAAGGCAGAGCCAGCGACTTGGCGCCAGCCAAGACGCCGGCCTTGAACCATGGGGGATTCAGCGCAACCGAAGGCCTTCAAGCAGGGTGCGAAAGCTGGCCACGGCCGTAATGGAGGTTTGCTCGGGATTGTCGGAGCTGGCAATCCAGGTGGCCGCGTGGCTGCTGGCGCCGTTGATCAGGCGCGCCGCGCCCTCCGTGTCGACGTCTACCAGCACCCCATCGGCCTTGAGCTCATCCAGGCTTTCCTTCAGGGCCATGACGCAACCATTGGTGTTCGGCCACTGCGAAATGTCCCCCAGAACTGCCGGGGCATCACGGAACATGATCCGCTGGATCTCAGGCTCGAGCGCCATCTGGATATAGCCGATCCACTCATCGACAACGCCTTGCCAGCGCGTGGGCGCACGTCCCGAAATCTCCTTCAGGCGCGCCGTCATCTCGGCATCGATTTCCTCGATCACCGCCCGCAGCAAGCCCTGCTTGTCACCAAAGTGATGGTAGAGGGCGCCCCGGGTCAGTCCCACCTCGGCGGTGAACTCATCCATGTTCGACTCGGCGTAGCCGACGGTGCCGAAGGTGTGACGGGCCGCGGCGATCAGCTTGGCGCGGGTCTCCGCAATCATCTCCTGGCGCGTCTTTCGCATCATGCACTCCACGCTCACATACGCTTCGTATTTGAATTGACATACGAAACGTATGTGATTACCTCACTCACATACGTTGAGTATATGCGTGACATGCGCTGCTGTTCAAGGAGCTTCCAAATGTCAAATCCCTATGCGGAAATATTCAGGACGCCGGGCGCCAAGGGCTTTTCGGCGGCCGCGTTCATCGCACGCCTGCCCGTTGCGATGGCGCCAATCGGTATCATCACCATGCTGTCCCAGACTTACGGCGAGTACTGGCTGGCTGGTGCCGTTTCGGCCACGTTCGCGCTGGCAAACGCGTTTGTTTCGCCGCAATTGTCCCGCCTGGTCGACCGCTTCGGCCAGACTGCGGTCGTCGCGCCAGCGGCGCTCGTGTCGGTCGCCGCCTTTCTGGTGCTGATTGCGGCTGTGAACCAGAGCTGGCCGGTCTGGACGCTGTTCGTGTCCGCATTGGCCGCCGCGACGATGCCCAGCATATCGGCAATGGTTCGTGCCCGTTGGAGCGAAATGTTCCGCGATCGGCCGGAGATCAACACCGCCTTCGCCTTTGAGTCGAGCGCCGACGAGCTGATCTACATCGCGGGCGCCTCACTCTCGGTCGCCCTGTCCGTGTCACTCTTCCCGGAGGCCGGCATGCTCGCCGCCGTGGCCTTCCTGGCCTTTGGCACGGCTGCGTTTCTGCTGCAGCGGTCGAGCGAGCCAAAAGTGCGGGCGCTTGACCATAATGCCCCGCGGCGCTCGGCTATCTGGCTGCGGCCGGTTCAGATCATCACGCTGGCACTGGTCTTCGTAGGGGCGATATTCGCCACGGCGGAAGTGACGTCGGTCGCCATCACGAATGAACTCGACCAGCCGGGTGCGGCCAGTGTCGTCATCGGCGTGTACGCGGTCGGATCGTTTGTGCTCGGCCTCGTCCTCGGCGCGATCAATCCAAAAATGCCTCTCCGGCGCCAGATGCTGATCGCTGTCAGTGTTGTCGCCCTGACTGCCCTGCCGTTGGTGATTGCCGGTAGCTCCGTCACGCTTCTAGCGGTAGCCATCTTCTTTAGCGGTGTCGCCATCTCGCCGACCTTCATCACCGCCTTCGGCCTGATCGAGCGGCGGGTTCCGGAGTCCATGCTGACCGAAGGCGTTACCTGGGTGATGACCGGCGTCGGTATCGGCATGGCTCTGGGCTCACTCGTGTCGGGCTGGGTCGTCGACACCTACGGCGCACAGAACGGCTTCTGGGTCTCTGTTGCGGCGGGTGCGGCAACCGTCCTGACCGTGGCTCTCGGCCAGAGCAGCCTCTGCGAAAAGCAGACTGAGGCCGTCGCGGACGGACAACCTCAACCGGCCGAGTAATGGGAAATGCATCCGCAAACGCGGTAATTCGATTTCAAAGCGACGCCGCGAGACCCTCGCGGCGTCTGAACAATCATGGCCCGGCGAACTCGCCGGGCAGGCGCTAGCGCAGGTCGAACCGGTCGGCGTTCATCACCTTGACCCAGGCGGCAACGAAGTCCTTGGTGAACTTGGCCGATGCGTCCGACTGGCCGTAGATTTCGGCCAAGGCGCGCAGTTGCGAATGCGAGCCGAAGATCAGATCGACACGAGTGCCGGTCCAGCGCAGCTCGCCGCTCTTGCGATCGCGCCCCTCGTAGACGCCTTGCTCGCCGGCCTTGGGCGACCACACCGTGGCCATGTCCAAGAGGTTGAGGAAGAAGTCATTGGTCAGGGTTTCCGGCCGGGTGGTGAACACGCCATGCTCGCTGGCACCCGCCTTCAGCACGCGGAGGCCACCCACCAGCACGGTCATTTCCGGCCCGGTCAGGCGCAGCAGTTGGGCCTTGTCGACCAGGGATTCCTCGGGCTCCATGAAGGCGCGCGGGCTGTAGTGGTTGCGGAAACCATCGGCACGCGGCTCGAGGGCGCCGAAGGACACACTGTCGGTTTGATCCTGCGACGCGTCCATGCGGCCTGGCGTGAACGGCACCACCACATCCCGCCCGGCGGCCGTGGCGGCCTGCTCAATGCCCACGCCACCGGCGAGGACAATCAGGTCGGCGAGCGACACCGTCTTGCCGAATGCGGTCTTGATGGCTTCGAGCTTGGCCAGCACCTTGGCGAGTTGAGCGGGCTGGTTGACCGCCCAATCCTTTTGCGGGGCGAGGCGGATGCGGGCGCCATTGGCGCCGCCGCGCTTGTCGGAGCCGCGATAGGTGGCAGCCGAAGCCCAGGCGGTGGAGACAAGTTCAGAAACCGTCAGGCCCGACGCGGCGATCTGGCCCTTGAGCGCGGCGATATCGGCATCATTGACCAGCTCGTGATCGACGGCCGGGATCACGTCCTGCCAGATCAGGTCCTCGTTCGGCACTTCGGCGCCGAGATAGCGCACCTTCGGGCCCATATCGCGGTGGGTCAGTTTGAACCAGGCGCGGGCGAAGGCATCGGCGAACTGGTCCGGGTTTTCGAAGAAGCGGCGCGAGATCGGCCCATAGGCCGGGTCGAACCGCAGTGCCAGGTCGGAAGTGAGCATAGTGGGGCGATGCTTCCTGCCAGCGACGAAAGCGTCGGGGATCACCGCATCGTCGGTCTTGGCCACCCACTGCTTGGCGCCGTTCGGGCTGGCCGAAAGTTCCCACTCATAGTTGAACAGGTTCTCGAAGAAGAAATTGCTCCAGCGCGTCGGGGTCTGCGTCCAGGTGACCTCGAGGCCCGAGGTGATGGCGTCGGGGCCAATACCCGTGCCATGCTTGCTCTTCCAGCCCAGGCCCTGGTCTTCGAGGTCCGCGCCTTCCGGTTCGGCAGCGATCAGCGACGGGTCGCCCGCGCCATGGGTCTTACCGAAGGTATGGCCGCCGGCGATCAGCGCCACGGTTTCCTCGTCGTCCATCGCCATGCGGCGGAAGGTCTCGCGAATGTCGCGAGCCGAGGCCAGTGGGTCCGGATTGCCGTTCGGGCCTTCCGGGTTCACATAGATCAGGCCCATCTGCACGGCGCCCAGCGGCTCGCTCAGCTCACGCTCGCCCGAATAGCGCTCGTCACCCAGCCAGGTGCCTTCGGGACCCCAGAACAGCTCTTCGGGCTCCCACACGTCGGCGCGGCCACCGGCAAAGCCGAAGGTCTTGAAGCCCATGGATTCGAGCGCGACATTGCCGGTCAGGATCATCAGATCAGCCCAGGAAATCGCATTGCCGTATTTCTGCTTGATCGGCCAGATCAGGCGGCGGGCCTTGTCGAGGCTGGCATTGTCGGGCCAGGAATTGAGCGGTGCGAAACGCTGCTGCCCCTGTCCGGCGCCGCCGCGGCCGTCGGTGATGCGATAGGTGCCGGCGCTGTGCCAGGCCATGCGGATGAACAGGCCACCATAATGGCCGAAGTCGGCGGGCCACCAATCCTGCGAATCGGTCATCAGGGCGGTCAGGTCGGCCTTGACCGCTGCCAGATCGAGCGTCTTGAACGCCTCGGCATAGTCGAACTCCGCGCCCAGCGGGTCGGACAGGGACGAATTGCGGTGCAGCATGCCGATATCGAGCTGCTTGGGCCACCAATCGCCATTGCCATGGCGGGCTTTGGGCGGCTTTCCACCCTTGCCGCTGTGATCGACCGGGCACTCGCCGGCGCCGGTGCTCGTGGTGTCATGCGGATTGGGGGCGTGGGGATCGCTCATGGGGGCTCCTATTGCTGCTGCTGGGGCGGTTATAGGAGCGTGACTTCCATTAGGCCAATCGATAAATCTTGGCATGTCGATAGGATGAAATTATAATGCCGATCTCCCTCAAGCAGATGCGCTATGCCGCGGCACTCGCCCGCCATGCCCATTTTGGCCGCGCTGCCGAAGCGTGCGCCGTGTCCCAACCGGCGCTGTCCCAGCAGATTTCGGCGCTGGAAGATTTGTGTGGAACGCCGCTCTTCGACCGGCTCAAGAGCGGTATTCAACTGACGCCGTTCGGGCGCCGCTTCGTTGAAATGGCGCAGGCGACGATAGAAAGCGCGGAGGCCCTTGATGCCTTCGCGCTTGGTCATGGCGGCAGCCTGGACCGGGCACTCCGGTTCGGGCTCATTCCCACTGTTGCACCCTATCTGTTGCCCGAGATTTTTCCGGCGCTGACCAGCGGCATGCCGACGCTCAATTTCACCATCAGCGAGAACCGGACCGAGGCTCTGATTACCGGCCTGGCCGATGGCAGTCTCGATATCGCCCTGATCGGCACCGACCCGCCCGATAACGGCCCTAAACTGGTCAGCCGCGCGCTGTTCCGGGATTCGTTTGTGCTGGCCACCAGCCTTGGGGAAGCGTTCGATGGTCCGGTGCAGTTGGACCAGTTGGCGCCCGAGCGCATCCTGCTGCTCGATGAGGGTCACTGTTTCCGCGATCAGACCATCGCGGCGTGCCGGTTGGACCGGCATCCCACCGCTCGCGCGTTTGCGGCGACATCGCTGTCGACCATCGTGGAGTTCGTAGCCAATGGGCAGGGCGTGACGCTGCTACCCCAGATTGCCCTTCGCAAGGAGGCTGACGCGCGCATCGCTATCCACGCCATCGCGCTGCCGGGACCGAGCCGGATGCTCTCGCTGGTGTGGCGCGCCGCCAATCCCCTTAGCCCCGTCTTCGAGCGGATTGCCGAGGTGATAGAGCAAACCCGCTCGCAGCCTTAGCGCGCCTACCCTAATGCGGACTGGGCCGCGCAGATGCGGTCGACAAGGGCGTCAAACTCGCCCTTTGGCGGGCGGTTGGTGGCGAGGCGCTGCTTCAGATGCGCGATCGGTTCGGCCAGGATTTCGTCGAGGCTCTGCGCGCAGGTGAAGTCGCCGGCAACGCTCTTGACCTTGGAATTGTCGAAGATCGCCGTCCAGGCCTTGTCGCCGGTCAGGGGGCCAATCCACTCCGGATTATAGCGAACCAGGGTGTCGGTGGGGACATGAACGATCTTGGCTTCGACACCAAGCAGCCGGCCAATGGCCGTCTGGATATCGTTCCAGATATGGGCGCGGTCATTGGTGATGTGGAACGTATCGTGGAGGGCCGCCGGCTTGCCGAACAGGCCCACGAAGGGCACCGCGAGATCGACCGATCGCGTCAGCGTCCAGGGGGTATTGCCGTCGCCGGCGACGATGGTGGGCTCGCCATCCAGCATGCGTCGCGCCATGACATCGCTGTCGCCCATCATGATGGGCAGGCCCGTGCGCACCGTGTGGCTCGGACGTACAATGGTCCAGGCCAGGTTGCTGGACGCGATGAGCAGGTTTTCGCAGGCGATCTTGGCCTGGCTATAGGGCCAGTATGGGTTAATCGCCGGAGTGTTTTCGGTGATCACATAATGGCGTGCCGGCTTCTCGTAGACGGAGGCCGAGGAGATGAAGATGTATTGGCCGCAATGGCCGGCAAATACCTCGATGTCGCGCGCCATCTGGTCCGGCGTGAACACGATGAACTGGCACACCACGTCATAATTGGCCTTGGCCAGATCGGCATAGTCCGGCGAGGTCAGGTCGCCCACGATGGAGGTGACGCCAGCCGGTAGCTCGTCCGGCCGCTTGCCGCGATTATACACCGTCACCGCATGCCCCTGGGCCACGGCCCGCTCGACGCACGGATAGGAAATCTGTCCCGTGCCGCCGATGAAAAGCACATTCATTGCCAGTCTCCTCGTTCGCGCTTAGCGCGTGTGTTTGCGCCAGTGTTCACAATGGCGACCGGCTTGTACAGGCGCAATCTGTCACGGTCGTGGACGGTGGCAATAATCGGCGGCAGGCAGATCGAACTGAAGCGTGCCTGGTCGGTGGCTGCCTTTCAGACAGCCACACGGAATGCAGGTCAGGCCGCTCCGTCACCGAGCTGCGCCAGCTTGATCTGGGTCAACAGGCTCAATTCGTCATAGACGTTCCATTCATCGACGATCTTGCCGTCTTTCCAGTGATAGTGGGACATGCCCATCACCTGCAGGCGTTTGCCCGTTGGATCGCCCAGCTCGCCCAGGATGCCGTAGCCGAGATGGTGGCCTTCCATGATCCAGCGCACCGCAACCTTGGTGCCGCCCTCTTCGCTGGGGTTCGACGAGACATATTGCGGCTCGAACGAGGCGTCGGGGATCGAACCGATCAGCCCCAGATGCTGGTGGATGATGGCGGCGACGCCATAGAGCTCCTTCATCAGAGGGCCGTGATATTGCGCCGTGGGCGCATAGACTTCGGCGATCTTGCCAAACATGCGCTTGGTGAACACCTCGTGCAGCATTTCCAGCGTCTGCACTTCGATGTCGTTATGCGCCAGCGAGGTATCGGCCTTTTCGGGCGGCGGGGTCTGGCCCAGGAAGCGGCGGTTTTCTCCAATATCGAGCGAGATCAGCCCAGCGTCGAACTTGGACTTGGCGGTGCGTGCGGCGAAATGGTTGGGATCAAGCCCCAACTGCTTGATGATTGCCATCTGATCGGCGACGACCCATTCGCGATAGATCTTGTTTTTAAAAATCATGCAGTCGGCAATGGTGCGTGAGACGAACGGCTTGCCGGTCGGCTGGCCCAGATGCCCATATTGAGTGTGGCGGCCCGAACCGGTCACCAGATGCGAGGTATAGAACCCGTCCACATCATTGCCGTTCCAGATCACCTGGGTGGCCATGCCGCGGCGTTCGGGGAAGGATACCAGCCGCTGGATGGTGTCGCGGACGACATCTTCACGGTTGTAGATCGTGCCGGTGGTGCCATAGAGCACGCAATTATGGGTGTAGTGGGTGTAGATCAGCCCGATATCGCGTTCGTCCCAGATCTTGTGGGTGCAGCGCACGATGTAATCGACGATGTCGGTATAGATGTCGTCGAAACCATCCATCGATTGGACACGGGCGCGATTGGTGGGAGCCAGTTCCGGATAGTCGCGGCGTTCCACCTGCAATACCGCTTCGGTCTGGGCGATCGCTGAGCCGCCATTGGCATGCTTGTGGGTTTCGGTCGGGCTCATCGTGGCTCCTGTCTGCAAAGTCTGATTGGGTGAAAAACTATCGGTCTGCTGCAGCCATTCGCGCATATGACGCGCCATGGCGGCAGGATTTTCAAGCGGGGCGAAGTGCCCGGCATCGGGAATGGTAAAAAACCGGGCGCCGGAAATGCCGGTCGCCAGTTCTTCCTGCGCCGGGCGCGGGCAGATGCCGTCGTGCTCGCCGGCCAGGATCAGGGTTGGAACGTTGATTGCGCCAAGGCGTGGCCGGCTATCTGCGCGCTCGATGGCCAGTTCGGACTGGGCGGCCAGCACCTCCGCCCCCGCATCGCGGGCCATCGCCAGCACCGTCTGGCGCAAGGCATAATCGTCCTGATTGGCCGGGGCCACCTGCGTTGGCCAGCCGTCCAGCACGTAACTATCGAGGCCCTCGGCCCGCGCTTTAGCCACCGCGGCGCGCCGTATTTCGGCATTGCCCGGCAGGTCCGGCCGTGGCGTGGTATCGATCAGTGCCAGCCGCGCTATGCGCTCAGGCGCCTGCGCGATCATTTCCAGCGCCACAATGCCGCCCAGGGAAAATCCCGCCAGCGAAAACCGCTTCGGCGCCTCGGCCAGAATGCGCTGCGCCATCTCGGCCGCCGTGGTCGCGCCCGTCATAACGATGACCTGCATGTCGGGTCGGTCCAGTTGCTGCATCAGCGGGGCAAACAGCCGTGCGTCGCAAAGCGTGCCGGCGAGCAGCAGCAAGGGCAGGTCTTGGGTCACGAAACGCCTGCAGACTGGGGAGTTTTTATGGGAAATCGGCGCGACATGGTGGGCGCTGGGGTCCTGTGGGGTCAAAATGCAATGCTCGGCAAAAAACACTGGCAAATATTGAATACGTATGCAAGATCAATTTCGACGTTTCGGACGTTTAGAACGCGTTCCTCGATATGGCGGTGGCCACCAGCGCCTGCATCGATGGACCGAGATTGCAGCAGAGCCGCCGGCTCGCATTCGGAGTTGCCATGACCCAAGCCAATCCCGCCCCCTTTGCCGGCGTGCATTACCTCAAGGCGCCCGAGCGCTCCTCGATCGGCGACAATGCGCCGGTCGAAACCCTGGTCAGCGAAATCATCGCCAATGTCCGCAAAAGGGGCGATGCCGCAGTCCGCGAATACTCGGTGAAGTTCGACAAATCCGATATTTCGGTGTTTGAAGTGACCCAGGCCGAACGCGAGGAGGCGCTGGCGACGCTCGATCCGCAAACGCGCAAAGACACAGAATTTGCCATCGAGAACGTCCGCAAGTTCGCCAAGGCGCAATTGGCGACCATCCTGCCGCTGGAGGTCGAAACCCTGCCCGGCGTTCATATGGGCCACCGCGTCATCCCGATCCAGCGCGTCGGCTGCTACGTGCCGGGTGGCCGCTATCCGCTGCTCTCCGCGCCGATCATGACCATCGTGCCCGCCAAGGTCGCGGGCGTCGACGAGGTGATCGCCTGCCTGCCGCCCAATGCCCATCAGGCCATGATTGCGGGCTGCCACCTGTCGGGTGCCGATCGCATCTTCAAGATCGGCGGCGCCCAGGCCATTGCGGCCATGGCTTACGGCACCGAGAGCGTGCCGGCCGTCAACAAGATCGTCGGGCCCGGCAATGCCTTCGTCAACGAGGCCAAGAGGCAGGTGTTCGGGCCGGTCGGTATCGATCAGCTCGCCGGCCCGTCGGAGATCT
>NZ_JAQGJV010000025.1 GCF_028290435.1 Devosia sp.
GTCGGCAAGGCCGGCGAACCCGCCGACCGCGACAAGCTCGCCATCCGCTTCGGCGATCTCCTCGTCGCCAAGGACGGCGAACGCGCGCCGATCTACGACGAAGCCGCCACCAGTGCCTACATGAAGGGCGAGGACCTCGAACTCACCGTCAGCCTCGGTCTCGGCGAGGGCAAGGCCACGGTCTATACCTGCGACCTCACCCACGGCTACATCACCATCAATGGCGATTATCGGAGCTGAAATGAGCATTCCGGATGTCGAAGCCATTGAACGGGCGAGCCTCTTGGCCTGGCCCGGCATCGAGGAGAAATGGGACGGCTCGTGGGTTCGTCGCGCCGCGGGCGGCTATACCAAGCGCGCCAATTCCATTCAGTGCTTTGACCCGGACGACTTCGAAGACGCCGACCTGCGCGTCATTTCGGCCAGCTCCTGGATGGTGATCCGAAAGCTCAATCCCGTCTTCCGCATCACGCCCCTGTCCAGCCCCGAACTCAATGCCACCCTCGATGAGGCCGGCTGGGAGGAGATTGATTCGAGCCACCTGTTTGCCATGGAGCTTGGCGATCACGAGGCCGACAAGGACGCGCAATTGCTGCCGGTGCTGGATCCGAAGTTCCTCGCGGCCTCGCAAAAGCTGCGGGGCTACAACGAGCAGTCCATGACCGGACTGAAGAACCTGCTGGCCGCGTTCAAGGTGCCCGCCGTTGGCGTTGTGCTGGCGCGCGATGGGGAGGCCGTGGCCTCCTCGATCATGGCGGTCGCCAATGGTATCGTCCTGACCGGCAACGTGGTCACCGACGGCACCCGCCGTCGTCAGGGCCTTGCTTCGGCGATGATGCACTCGGGCCTTGCCTGGGCCAAAACCCAGGGCGCCCATACCGCCGCCCTCAATGTCCAGACCGACAATGCCGGGGCCAAGGCGCTCTACAATGGCCTCGGTTACACCCACCAATACGATTACAGCTATCGCGTGCCGGGTGGCCGCAAATGAGCGATTACCCTATCCTGCTGGTCGTCGCCTGCGCTCTCGTCGATGCCGACCGCCGCGTTCTCATCGCCCAGCGGCCGCCCGGCAAGTCCCTGGCCGGCCTATGGGAATTCCCCGGCGGCAAGGTCGAAGCCGGTGAAACGCCCGAAGCCGCTTTGATCCGCGAACTCGAGGAAGAGCTTGGGGTTTCCACCAAGACCGCGTGCCTGGCTCCGGTTTCTTTCGCCAGTCACTCTTACGAGAATTTTCACCTGTTAATGCCACTTTACGCCTGCCGGAAATGGCAGGGACAGCCGCAAGCCAGGGAGCATACCGCACTCAAATGGGTGCGGCCGCAGGCCCTGCACGACTATCCCATGCCCCCGGCCGACGCGCCATTGATCGCCGCGCTCTGCGACCTTCTCTGAGCGCCGAACGAAGCCCGGGGACAGCCATGTTGCGGACTGCGATTGCACGATTTCTGCGCGACCCATCGGGCGCCACCGCCATTGAATATGGCCTGATCGCAGCGCTGGTTGCCGTCGCCATCATCAGCACATTGGTGGTGTTCGGCGCCAACCTGACCGCGCTCTATGCCGGCGGCACCGGCAGCGCCGCCACGGTCATCGGCAACGCCGCCAATAGCCTTTAGGCAGCGGCGCTACTGCAGCGCCACCACCTTGTACTTCTGCCCCGGCACGATCGGATCGCCAGGGAACAGATCGTTGATGATGTAGAACAGCTCGGTGCCGCGATTGAGCCCGGCCATCTGCTTGGCCAGCGAATCGGCGCTGTCGCCGGCTCGTGCCACCACGATCTTGATCCCCACCTTGCGGATCTGCGCCAGATCGGTCGCGTCGGTCCGCCGGAAACTCTTGAGCGTCGCCTCAGCACCCTGGGCAAACCGCGCGCTGTCCGCCTTGGCGGCAAAGATGAACCGATAGACCTGCCCGTCCAGCCGCATCACCGAGACGCGGAAGAACCACTGGTCGGTCTGCGCAATGCCCGACGCCATGTCGACGCCGTTAAAGCTCTGCGTCGTCACGCTGTCGGCTTTGAGCCCCGCGATCCAGCCCGATTTCAGGTAATCGGCCAGTCCCACATTGGCGCCGACCTCGGCGCTGTCGAAGCGCACTGCCTCGCCATCCCCCGCGACGCCAACCACCGCGTTCTGCGAGTTCTGCAAGGTATACCCCTGCGGCACGGCGAAGGTATACTTGCTGGCACTATGGATAAACCGGCGCCCCACGATCGAGCCCTGCGAGACGCTATCGCCAAAGGTCAGGCCGGCAACGCTGGCCAGATAGCCCTCGCGATCCACTTCGCCGACCGCGGCGCCGAACATCTGCGTCGCCACCTGGACGGCTTTTTGAATGCGGTCGGGTGTCGATGGATGCGAGGAGAGGAAGCCTTCGCCTTGGTTCTGCCCGGCCGAGAAGGTGGCGAAGCGGCTCATGACGCCGAGGAAGCGCGCCGCCGCCTGCGGATCGTAGCCAGCCTTGCCGGCATATTTGATGCCCTCGCGGTCGGCCTCAAGCTCCTGGTTCTGGCTGAAGGCGGCCAGCGACTGCTTGGACCGGTCAGCTGCCTGGTCGGCCCCTGCCTCGCCACCGAACACACCGCTGATCACCCGATCGACGATCTCGGTGGTGCGCGTCCTATTGGTGCGCGCCCGCGCATGGCGCAGGGTCACGTGCGAGATTTCGTGCGCCAGCACTGCCGCCAGTTCGCTGGTGTCAGACGCCAAAGCCAGAATGCCGCGCGTCACATAGATATAGCCGCCCGGCAGCGCAAAGGCGTTGACCTCGGCACTGTCCAGGATAGTCACCTGGAACTGCGCATTGGGCTGGTCGGCCGCCGCCAGCAGCCGCCCGACGATGCGCGCCACCATGATTTCCGCTGGACGGTCCGAATAGACCCCCCCATAGGCCGCGATGATGCGCGGATGCTCGCGCCGCCCGATCACCACGTCATCGGGATCGGTGCCCTCAGGCACCACTGTGGGTGCCGGATTATCGCCGGTTTGCGTTACCGCAATGCCGCCGGTGCTGGTCAGGGTCGTGCAGCCGCTCAGCGCCAGCAGCGAGACCGCCAGCACCGAATTGCGCACCCCAATAGCAATGCCACCCAGAAGGTTCATCGTGTGGCCAAAACCTCGATCTGTTCGGGATGGGTGATTTCGATGCGTGGACCATCCCGGTCATCCACCCACCCCCTGATTCGCACCAGTGCGCCTTCGAGCCCCATGGGATCGATACCCGCCGCCACAAACAGACGCAACGCTGGCGCTTCGATCACTGCGGTGAAGTCCTCTTTCCAGAACCGGCCGAAATTAAGATAGAGCCGCCCGCTCGCTTGGTCCGCCAGCAGCACTCGCCCTTCGACCAGTTCGTAATGACCGGCAAGCGCGAGCAAATCGGCTGGCTTGTCCGCCGCCCGCACGCTGTAATAGGGATCGCCCCAGATGCCAAGCCCAGCCATGCGCGCCCGCCCTTCGGCAGCGTACAATTGATCCAGGCACGCCCGATTGTCCGGAAACGAATAGACCCGCGCCAGACCCTGCGCGACCATCTGCTGCTGCGCCCAGATTTCGCCACCCGGCGCCTCGACGAAAACATGCGCCAGCGCCCGCTCGTAGCGGTCGACAGCCTCCCCGCCATAGCCCAGCCGCACGGTTTTGTTGAGCACCAGCGCCGCAAGCCCTGCCTTGGATTCCTCGGCTTTGGGCCAAGTCGGAAAACCCTCGCGGCCCAACGGCAATTTGGGCGCCTGCGTGCCGATCAAACGCACCACGAGGCCGCTATCGAGCACCACCGTATCGCCATCCGTCACCTGCACGACCACGCCGCCCGGCGCGAAGCGCAGGTCCTCGCATGCCAAAGCCGCCGCCGAAACTGACGATAGCGCCGCGAGCGCGGCCAACCGAACAATGCTGGTCCTGACCAATGGAGCCCCGAAAAACAATTCGTTCACCATGCACCCAAATAGGGCAAAAAGGGATTAACGAGTTGACAATGACCCATCCCAAACACCGCCCCTGGGTGTTTGTCCCCATCTGTTGCCCCTTTGCCGCTACCGCCCTTCACCTCTTCCGGAATCGGTGCTTCAAGCTCACGCTATGTCTGGACAGCATTTGAGAGCGGCACGAAGTTCTGGTTTGAACTGGGCCCAAGTTTTGCTATTCAAGGCTCGTGGTCCCGTAGCTCAGTTGGATAGAGCGTAGGATTCCTAATCCTAAGGCCATGAGTTCGAATCTCATCGGGGTCACCACACTTGTCGCCCGGGACAAGCCAAGCACTAGCCAGGCGACTGCGCGCCATAGGCCCTGCTGATCGCCTCGTAGAGCGCCGCGCCATCGGGGGCGGCTCGGATGAGCGCTCGGGCTTCCTCCGAACGCAGGACACGCGCGGCGGCCGACAGCAGTTTCAGTCCGGCGGCCCGATCGTCCACCGGGATCAGCAACACGAAGACGATATCGACCTTACCCTCATCGATGGCATCGAAGTCGACCGGCTTGGCCAGCCGCGCCAATAGACCCATCGGCTTAGCGAGGCCCGCAACCGTGGCGTGCGGAATGGCAATCCCCTGCCCCATCCCGGTCGATCCCAATTGCTCACGATTGTTGAGGGCGATGAAAATGACATTGGCATCCACCCCGGACCATGCCGCGGCCCGGCTGGACAGTGCCTCGATCACGCTTTGCTTAGACGGCGCAGGGTGATCGACAAGCACGTGCTCGGGCGCCAGGAATTCGGAAATCGGCATGCTTGGCGTCTCGCTCACAATGCACCGTCCGGCGCGTGCGGCACCAAAACCTCGTCGGCCTCGCGCAACCGATACCCCACGCCGGTTTCGGTCATGATGTAATGCGGCTGGTCCGGGGTCTGTTCGATTTTCTGCCGGAGCTGGCGCACATACACGCGCAGATACTGCACATCGGTCGACCCGCTCCAGACTTGGTTCAGCAGGTGCTGGTGGGTCAAGACCTTGCCGGCATGCTGCACCAGGATCCGCAGGATATCGTATTCCTTAGGCGACAGTTTCACCTCCTTGCCCGCCACCCGCACGATGCGCTTGACCAGATCGACGCTCAACTCGCCGGCCTGAAACAAGGCCCGCTCACCCTGCTGCTGCAACCGGTGGCGCAAGGCCACCCTGATACGCGCCACCAGTTCCTTGGTGCCGAAGGGCTTGGTGACATAGTCGTCGGCGCCCAGTTCGAGCGCCTTGACGATACCCGCCTCGTCGGTCCGGCTCGACAGGATCAGGATCGGCAGGTCGAACAGCTCGTTGCGCCATTTGGCCAGCAAGTCATGCCCCTGGATATCGGGCAGGCCGAGATCGAGCAGGATCAGGTCGGGGCGTGTCTGTGCCAAGAGCTCGATCGCCTCCCTGCCGCTCCCCGCCTCGAGGATCGTATAGCCTTCGGTGCCCAGCCCCACCCGCAGCAGCTTGCGGATCGGCGGCTCGTCGTCCACCACCAGTATCTTTATCGTGGATGACGTCATGGCAATTCTTCCAGTTTTCGAGTGTCGGTTGGCACCGGCAGCCTGATGGCGAAAATGGCGCCCGACCGGTCGACCCGGTTCGCCGCCACGATGGTGCCGCCCATGGCCTCGACAAAGCCACGGCAGATCGAGAGCCCCAGCCCGGTCCCGGCCCTTATGTGGTCGGCTTTGCGCACCCGGTAGAAGCTGTTGAAGATACGATCGAGGTCGTCGGGCGGAATGCCGGGCCCCTCGTCGATGATCTGCAGCACCGCGGAGCCGTTATCGGTCCAACCCACGATCTGGATAGTCGAACCCTCCGGCGCATATTTGGCCGCATTGTCCAAAAGGTTGAACAACACCTGCTCGAACAGCACCGGATCGAGCCGCAGCATCGGCAGATCAGGCCGCAGGTCCACATGGGTCTGATGCTGCGCGGTGATCTTGGCAGCCCGACGCAAAGCCGTGCCGACGATATCGCCGACAAAATGCAGCGCGAAGTTCGGCGCCATGGCGCCGGATTCCAGCCGTGTCATATCCAGCAGATTGGCGATGAAGCGGTTGAGACGCTCGGACTCGTCGATCACCGAGGTCAGGAGTTCAGTGCGGTCCGCCTCCGGAATGGAGGTTGAATAATCGCGCAATGTGCCCGCCGCACCCATGATCGAGGCAAGCGGGGTCTTGAGGTCATGCGAGATCGAGGTGAGCAGCGCCGAGCGCAGCCGGTCCGCTTCGGCCGCGAGCTTGGCCCGGTCGACATCGGCGACCAGTTGAATGCGTTCGATGGCGAGCGCCGCCTGGTCGATCAGCGCATCCAGCAGCCGCTGCTGCTCGGGGGTCAGCAGCGGTCCCTGCTTGTCATTGTCGAGGCCGACGACGCCGACGGGACTGCGACCTGTGCGCAACGGCAGATAGAGCCGCTTGGCGCCCGGCAACGTGTCGGCTCCGCGCCCGGCGGGATGATTGTTGTCCCAGGCCCAGTTCGCCGCGGCGATATCGGCGTCCACCAGGCTATCGTCGGGTGGATAACCCGCCTTGACGCTGAGCGTGCCCCCCTCGGGCAGCAACAGCACGACGCGCAGCTTGAGCATCGAGGCGATCTGAAACGCCGTCGCCCACAACACATCATCCAGCGTGCCGGTGCCGGCCAGTTTCTTGCTGAACAGATAGAGGTCTTCGGTCGTCCGGGCGCGCTGGCGCGCCGCCGACGCCTGCCGTTGCACTCTTGACGCCAGATTGCTGGCAACCACTGCGACGCCGAAGAAAAATCCCAGCGCGATGACGCTTTCCGGATCGCTGACATTGAGCGTGTAGAGCGGCGCCAGGAAAAAGAAATTGAACGCCAGCGCACCCAGCACCGATGCCAGGAGGGCAGGGCGCAGCCCCCCCAAAATGGCCGAAGCCAGCACCGCCATCAGGAATGCCGGCGCCACATTGGTGACATTGAGCCCGCGATTGAGCAGCAGCCCAAACCCTAGCGCCACCCCCACGCAGGCAATGCTGAACAGATAGGCTTTGACCTGGTAACGCCGGGGTTCGGCGAGCACCACGCCGCGTGGCCTCGTGACGGCATCCTGCTCGCTTCCCGCAATGACATGCACGCTGATATCGCCGGCCAGCCGGATCAGCTCATGCGATACCGAGCCTTCGAAATACTCCCGCCAACGGGCCTTGCGCGGCTTGCCGATGACAATGTGGGTGACATTGTTGGCATTGGCGTAGCGCACGATCTCGGTGGCGACATCCTGCCCCGGCAGGGTGATCGCCTCGCCGCCCAGTTGTTCGGCCAGACGCAGGGTCGCGGCCAGGCGATCCTTGTCCTCCTCCGACATCGAGGTGATGCGCGCTGTCTCAACATGCAAAGCCAGCCAGGGCGCCCGCAGCCGTTCGGCCTGCCGGCGCGCGTAGCGCACCAGCGAGGGGGCACGCGGATGCTCATCGATACACACCACCACCCGCTCACCCGCGCCCCACGGCCCGGGAATGGCGTGCGAGCGCATATGGGTCAGCAACTGATCATCCACCCGCTGGGCGGTACGGCGCAGCGCCAGTTCGCGCAGCGCCGTCAGATTGCCGGGCGAGAAATAGTTCTCGACCGCGCGCTTGGCCGTGGTCGGCAGATAGACCTTGCCGTCGTGCAGCCGCTTGATCAGATCCTGCGGGGTGACGTCGATGATCTCGATGTCGTCGGCCCGGTCAACGATGGAATCGGGAACCGTCTCGCGCACACGGATGCCGGTAATCTGGGCGACCACATCGTTGAGGCTTTCCACGTGCTGGATATTGAGCGTGGTATAGACGTCGATGCCCGCAGCCAGGATTTCCTCGACATCGAGGTAGCGCTTGGGATGCCGGCTCCCCGGCGCATTGGTGTGCGCCAGCTCATCCACCAGCACGAGGCCGGGGCGGCGAGCCAGGATGGCGTCGATATCCATCTCGTCGAGTTTTTGGCCGCGATAATCCACGCCGGCGCGCGGCACGATCTCGAAGCCGGTCACCAGCGCTTCGGTCTCCTTGCGACCATGCGTTTCCACCACTCCGATGACAGCATCCACGCCATCCACCAGCTTGGCGCGCCCCGACATCAGCATCTCATAGGTCTTGCCGACGCCGGGCGCCGCACCCAGAAAAATCTTGAAGCGCCCGCGCGTTTCCTGGTCGGCGCCTTCCAGCAACGCATCGGGAGACGGCCGTCCATCGGAATTGCGGTTGTCGTCGAGCATTGGCCTGTTCTCTGCTTGGTCGTCCAGGTCCGGGCGCCGCTTGCGGTGTCCGGACCTTATAGTGTCATTTGCGCGACGCGCTATCGAGAGCCAGGTTCAATTCGAGCACATTGACCACGGGCTCGCCCATGAAGCCCAGCATTGGGCCTTCGATGTGCTGGTCCACGAGAGTCTGGATCGCGGCCTCATCCATGCCACGGGCCTCTGCCACGCGCCTGACCTGAAAAGCTGCGGCCTCGGGCGAGATATGCGGATCAAGACCACTGGCCGATGTGGTCACGAGGTCAATCGGGATCGTCCCATCGGGGTTCTCCGCCTTGAGCGCCGCCACATCGGTGCCGACGCGCTCGATCAACGCCTTGCTGGTTGGCCCCAGATTGGAGCCGCCGGACGCCGCCGCATCATAGCCTTTGCCCGCCGCCGATGGCCGACCATGGAAGTATTGCTTCTGGGTGAACACCTGCCCAATCAGTTCGGAGCCGATCACCTGCCCATCCTGTTCGATCAGGCTGCCCTGGGCCTGGCGCGGGAAAATGGCTTGGGCGAGACCCGTCATGCCCAGGGGATAGATAAGGCCGGTGATGATGGTCAGGATGACGATCATGAAGATCGCAGGCCGGATTTGCTTAAGCATCGGAATTGTCCCGAAATGTCGGCCGCTTGTGGCGAGCCGGAATGATGAGTCTTGTGACCATCGGCCTCATCGCTAGATGAGGCCGATGGAAGTGATGGTCAGATCGATCGCCTTGATGGCGATGAAGGGCACGATGACGCCGCCGAGCCCGTAGATCAGCAGGTTGCGACCGAGCAATGCCCCGGCCCCGACCGGGCGATATTTGACCCCGCGCAGCGACAGTGGGATCAGCGCCACGATGATCAGCGCATTGAAGATGATGGCCGACAGGATCGCGCTCTGCGGGCTGTGCAGGCCCATGACATTGAGGCTCGACAGCTGCGGATAAAAGGCCAGGAACATCGCCGGGATGATGGCAAAATACTTGGCGATGTCGTTGGCGATCGAGAACGTCGTCAGCGCGCCGCGCGTCATCAGCAACTGCTTGCCGATACCGACGATTTCGATGAGCTTGGTCGGATCGCTGTCGAGATCGACCATATTGCCCGCTTCGCGCGCCGCCACGGTGCCGGTATTCATCGCCACCCCGACATCGGCCTGCGCCAGAGCTGGCGCATCATTAGTACCGTCGCCGCACATGGCGACGAGCTTGCCCTTGGCCTGTTCCTCGCGGATCAGCGCCAGCTTGTTCTCGGGCGTCGCCTGGGCCAGGAAATCGTCCACCCCAGCTTCGGCGGCGATCGCTGCGGCGGTCATCGGATTGTCGCCGGTGATCATCACCGTGCGGATGCCCATGCGACGCAGTTCGGCGAAGCGCTCCTTGATGCCGCCCTTGACGATGTCCTTGAGGTGGACGACGCCCAGCAGCTTGCCGTCCCGCACCACGGCCAGCGGCGTGCCGCCCGACTTGGCGATCTGGTCGGCAATCGCCTGCAGATCGGCAATAGTCTGGCTGGAGGCCTTTGGGCTGGCGCCGGCGGAGGTCGACAGATTGACATAGGCCAGCACGGCATCGACCGCGCCCTTGCGGATCGAGGAGCCCTCAAGATCGACGCCGCTCATCCGTGTCTGGGCGGTGAAGGGCACGAAGGTGGCGTGCAAGCTCGCCATGTCGCGCTCACGGATGCCGTATTTTTCCTTGGCCAGCACCACGATGGACCGCCCTTCCGGAGTCTCATCGGCAAGCGAGGCGAGCTGGGCGGCATCGGCCAGCTCCTGCTCGGTCACGCCCTTGACGGGGCGGAACTCGCTGGCCTGTCGGTTGCCCAGCGTGATCGTGCCGGTCTTGTCGAGCAGCAGCGTATCGACGTCGCCGGCGGCCTCCACCGCGCGACCCGACATGGCCAGCACGTTGAAGCGGACCAGGCGATCCATGCCCGCAATGCCGATGGCCGAGAGCAGCGCGCCGATCGTGGTAGGGATCAGCGTCACGAACAAAGCCACCAGCACGATCACCGGGACGGCACCGCCCGCATAGCTGACAAAGAACGGAATGGTGACCGTCGCCAGCACGAAGATCAGCGTGAGACCGGCCAAGAGGATATTGAGCGCGATCTCATTGGGCGTCTTCTGGCGCTCGGCGCCTTCGACCAGCGCAATCATCCGGTCGATGAAGGTCGAGCCGGCGGCGGCGGTGATGCGCACCTTGATCCAGTCGGAGAGCACCTGCGTGCCACCCGTCACCGCCGAGCGATCGCCACCCGATTCACGGATAACCGGGGCGGACTCGCCCGTAATGGCGGCTTCATTGACCGAGGCCACGCCTTCGATGACTTCACCATCCGATGGGATGATATCGCCAGCCTCCACGATGACGACATCGCCGACCTTGAGGCTATTGCCGGGCACCAGCCGGAACTTGGTGCGATCGTCCCCCGACAGTAGCTTGGCCTCAGTCTCGGTGCGGGTCCGACGCAGAGATTCGGCCTGCGCCTTGCCGCGCCCCTCGGCAACCGCCTCGGCGAAGTTGGCAAACAGGACGGTGAACCATAGCCAGATCGTCAGTTGGAACGAAAAGGCGAGGTTTTCGCCCCCCGTCACCAGATCCTTGACCAGCAGAACTGTCGTCAAAGCGGAAACGACGGCGACGACGAACATGACCGGGCTTTTGATCAGCGTGCGCGGATCGAGCTTCGTGAAGGCGCCGCCCAGGGCGGGGACGAGAATGCGAGTGTCCAGAATGCTCGTTGATTTGGACTGGCTCATGGATGACTCCAGCGTGGTGACTGCGGAACGATCGGTCAGATCGCCGCGAACAATTGGGACAAAAGAACTGCAAGCACCGGTTCGGCCTGCCCCCGCGCCGGATAACCGGCGCGGAATTGATGAGAGATGGCCTAGAAGGTCTGCCCCGCCAGCATGGCCAGGTGCTCGACGATCGGCCCGAGCGCCAGCGCCGGGAAGAAGGTCAGCCCGCCAACGATGACGATCACGCCCAGCAGCAGCCCGACGAACAGGGTTCCATCGGTCGGCAGCGTGCCACCCGAGGCAGGGACCGTCTTCTTGCCCGCCAGGGAGCCGGCGATGGCCAATGCCGGGATGATGACGAGGAACCGCCCCATCAGCATGGCGATGCCGATAGTGATATTGTACCAGGGCGTGTTGCCAGACAGCCCGCCAAAGGCCGAGCCATTATTGGCCGTGGCGGACGTATAGGCGTAGAGGATTTCCGAGAAGCCGTGCGGTCCGGGATTCCATATCGAAGACACGCCTGCCGGCAACACCGTCGCCAGGGCGCTGAACCCGAGCATCGCCAATGGCAGGCAAAGGACGCCAAGCATCGCCATCTTGACCTCCTTGGCCTCGATCTTCTTGCCCAGATATTCGGGCGTGCGGCCGACCATCAGGCCCGCCACGAAGATGGCAATCACCACGAACAGGATGATGCCGTAGAAGCCCGCGCCGACGCCGCCGATGATGATTTCGCCGAGCATCATGTTGATCATCGGGATCATGCCGCCGAGCGCCATGAAGCTGTCATGCATGGCATTGACCGCCCCGCACGAGGCCGCCGTGGTGATGACCGCGAACAGCGCCGAAAGCGGAACGCCGAACCGGACTTCCTTGCCCTCCATGTTGCCGCCTTCGAGACCGAGTGCATGCAGCAGCGGATTGCCCGCAGCTTCGGCCCAGTAGCAGACAGCGACGCCGACGATGAACAGCACACCCATGGTGGCGAAGATCGTCCAGCCCTGGCGCTGATTGCCGACCATCCGGCCGAACACGTTGGTCAGCGCGGCGCCGATAGCAAAGATCGACACCATCTGGATCAGGTTCGACAATGCGCCCGGATTTTCAAACGGATGGGCCGAATTGGCATTGAAGAAGCCGCCGCCATTGGTGCCCAGCATCTTGATCGCCAGTTGCGAGGCCACCGGCCCGACCGCGATAGTCTGCTGGGCGCCTTCGATCGTCGTGGCGTTGACATAGGCGCCAAGCGTCTGCGGCACGCCGAGATAGACATAAACCAGCGTCAATACGATGCAGAGCGGTAGCAAGATGTAAAACGTGGACCGGGTCATATCGACCCAGAAATTGCCCAGTGAGCTAGCCGACTTGCGCGAGAAGCCGCGGATCACCGCCAGCGCGATGGCCATGCCGGTCGCGGCCGAAACGAAGTTCTGCACCGTCAGGCCCGCCATCTGGGTCAGATAGCTCATGGTGGATTCCCCACCATAGTTCTGCCAGTTGGTATTGGTGACGAAGCTGGCGGCCGTGTTGAAGGCGAGCTCAGGGCCTACTTCCCCCATGCCGGCCGGATTGAACGGCAACGCGCCCTGGAAGCGCTGCAAGCCATAGAGCACAAGAAATCCAGCAAGATTGAACAGCACCATGGCCACCGCATAGGTGGTCCAGTGTTGCTCCTCTTTCTCGCTGGTTCCCGAAATGCGGTAAATCAACCGCTCAATGGGGCCGATCACCGGCGACAGCCACGTGCGATCGCCGTTGTAGACGCGCGTCATGTAGCCGCCGAGCGGTTTGACGAGCAAGATGATGATGCCGCAGAATACGGCAATCTGAATCCATCCGATCAGGGTCATGATTGTGTCTTTCGGCGCTCAGAAGCGCTCAGGTCGAACGAGGGCGTAGACAAGGTAGGCCAGCAGGAACACCGTCACGCCGCCACCCAGAATGTAATCGACAAGCATGGTCGCTCTCCCGGTTACAGCTTGTTGCAGGCTGTGACGTAGCCCAGCGCCAGGGCGAAAAACGCTAGCCCTATGCCCAAAACGATGATGTCCATGACCGTGTGTCTCCTTGTTGCGCCGCAGACGCGGCGTCGCCCCGCCGCCAGTTGGACAGTGAAGGTCGACGCCTCGATTTCGAGTGGAGACTGGACCCGAACCGCATAGGAATTCGAGACAGGGCTACTGCCTATTTTATAGGAATTTCATATATGAAATTGGCCTCGTGGGAGGCCCGACATGACGATGCCCCGCCGTGCCGGGTTGAGCGGCAAGGTCGGGGCCTCGGTTATTTGCCGGCGTATGCAGCAACCGGCAAAACTGCAGAGTCGGGGCTAGAGCGTACGAACCCCTTGCGGCCATTGCCTCGTCGGAGTCGGCTTGAACAGCGGGTCCATGCTCAACACCGCATCATCGGGAGCGCAGCATACCGCGCCCGGCGCATAGCCACTTTCCGCCACTGCGAAATGGATAGCCGCCGACCGGTCGAAGAAAATGCCCCCGACCAGTCCCTTCACGTCACACACGACCCAGTGACCTTGCGCGTCCCGACCGATCATGAACCGGCTGTCGCGCGAGGCAGGAGGTGTGCGCCGAAATGCTTCGCCCATAGGAATAGGCCTTTCTGTTGATTCTGATGCCGCACGTTCAGGCGAACCAGGCGAAGGTGCCGACCAGCGCCAGGATAACGACGATGACGGCACCCATCCGCCACAGCGCGCCGGTGTCATCATCATGAGCTGCCGAAAGGACGGCGGCGCGGGGCTTCGACCTCCGGTTGTCATGCTGCTGGAGCTGAGCTGCACGCATGCGGGCCTGAGCGGCCTCCACGGCGATGTGGCTCATGCCAAAACGGGAATACATTGCTGATCATCCTTTCTACCGATCGTGCCGGGTCGGCGGGCGCGGGGCGCGGCGCATCATGCGTGTTGGCCACTTCGAGCGCGCCGGTTGGTCCCAGGCACAGCAGCAAGGTAGAGAGGTCCGCATAGCTTTTCGATTGGAGCCAAACAGTCACGATATAAAAACGTCATAGTAATTTTCAGGGCGGCCATAAATACGCCACCTATAGGGGCATTTTTATTTGACTTCTGGCCGTCGCGGCGTCTGTTTCCGCGCCGCT
This sequence comes from Devosia sp., assembly GCF_028290435.1. Lineage (GTDB taxonomy): Bacteria > Pseudomonadota > Alphaproteobacteria > Rhizobiales > Devosiaceae > Devosia. The sequence continues at coordinate 14,059 of NZ_JAQGJV010000025.1, forward strand.
GGAGGTCACCAACATGCACAAAAATTCACTCGACGATCTTGCCATTGCCTTGGCGCGGAACCGCGCCTCGGGTACCGTATCCGGGCTGGCCTTCGCCGGCGTCGTGTCGCGGCTGGACGCCGATGAGGTCCAGCTCGCAGCGCTCGATGCCTATAACAGCGACCTCAAGGGCCATGCCATGGCGGGCACAAATCCGGCCTGCCAGACAATACTGGGGCTGCACGCACCTATCTTTGGCCCCATTGCCAGTCGTGACTTCTTCAACGGCCCGGGCCACGTCCACCTGCCACAGGGCACTATCGGCGCCCAATGCGAGCTTGCCTTCACTATCGGCAACAGCTTCCCCCTCAAGGGCGACGAGATCGATCGTCAGAGCGTAGCGGAGACCATCATTGCCTGCCGGCCGACGATCGGGCTGCTTGGCCGCAGGGCATTCGGCGCGCCGCATAGCGATATCGTTGCCATCGCGGATTTCGGCCTGCAGGTCGCCACCATTTGCGGACCGGCCATCCGCGTCGATTGGGACGGCCTGGATCAGGTCCAGATGACCGCCCGCATCAACGGCGAGAGCGTGGTCACCGCCAAGGGCAGCGCCATTCTGGGCCACCCGCTCGAAGCGGTGGCGCTGCTGGCGCGCGAACTGGCCGGCCAAGGCAAGCAGATCAATGCCGGCGAAGTGGTAACCACCGGTTCATGGTCGCCGATCCTGCAGGTGCTGCCCGGGCAGACCCTGTCGGTCGAGTTCGAGACCATCGGCAAAGTGTCCTGCACATTCGACTGAGGCGTCATGGAACCGCCGCAGTGAGACGGTTAGTCACATCCGGCTTGAGGGCGGCAATTTAGTAAAATTGTCGAAATATTTAGGATTTGAACGCTCTTTCCTAAACTTGGGATCGCGTTCGATCTGCGTCTAGGCCGCCCCCCTGCCCCTTATGTCAGTGCAAGGATTTGCCAGTGTCCGTTTTGTCGTTTTCCAGATCAGCCGTCGCGCCAGTCCTCGCCATTGCTCTTGCCACGACGCTGGCCGCCTGCAGTATGGGCGGCGGTGGCGCCAGCACCAGCATGGCGCTGGCATCGGGTCTGTCGGCCCGCATGGATCAGCCCAATACTTCGCTCGACCGCGCCCAGGCCGTCGGCATGGTCAATGCCTACCGCGCCACCCAGGGCGTGCCGGCCCTCACGCCCGATAGCGGCCTCGATGGCACGGCCCAGGCGCTGGTCAACCAATATGCCTCGACCGGCATCGCGCCCAAGACGCCCGGTGGCGTTACCATGAAACTGAGCGCGGGCTACGCCACCTTTGCCGAGACCTTTTCGGGCTGGCGCAACAATCCAGCCGATGCTGCGGGCATGACGGCCAATGCCACCAAGGCCGGCGTCGCCGCCGCCTTCAACGCCGACAGCAGCTACGGCGTTTACTGGGTGCTCGTCCTTGGCAACTGAGCCGGACCTGGTCGACGCACGCGGGCTCAAATGCCCGCTGCCGGTCCTCAAGATGGAAAAGCGCCTTGAGACACTGGAAGCCGGCGCCACCCTCGTGGTGCTGGCCACGGACCCGATTGCCCGGATCGATATTCCGCTCTATTGCCGCCAAAACGGCCATGCCTGCGCCATGACGCAGGACGGCGAGGTCATGCGCTTCGACATTGTCAAAGCAGCCTAATTCGTGAAATTTGGCCGCGGCCGCGGGAATGGCACGCTGCCATCCGCTGACACGCTCGGCCGCAAATCCGCGGTCACACCCAACTCTTCGGCGATGGCTACCGGAAAGATCGTCGTATGCGGCGGTCGTGGCCGTGGCAGCAGAACACCAGCCCGCACCCGGCCCAGATTGGTGGCCTGATAGGAATTAGCGGCGATCACGTCGTTGAGATAGCTCGGCTGCCCCTTCATTCCCATCGGGAAGGCGGCTTCCTGCGCCTTGACATAGACCGCTGCCTCCTTGCCGCAGATCTGCGCGCGCATATTGACCGGGGCAACATTGGGGCTGTTGACCAGACCCAATACCGATTGCCCGGTACCCGCTGCGGAACCCGAAAACCCACGCAACGCCAGTTCGGCCGTCCGCTCATTGCGGTCACGGCCCGACGACGCACCCAGCACGACTGCCAGCAGCCGGCGGCCGTTGCGCTCGATGGTGGCAACCATATTAAGCCCCGATGCGCACACGAAACCGGTTTTCATACCGGTCGTGCCCGCAAAGCTAGTCAGCAGCTTGTTTTCGGATTCCAGCACCTTGCCGCCCAATTGCACCGCCTGGGTGCTGAAAATCGGATCATATTGCGGATAAGTCTGGCGGATATAGAGCGCCAGCACCGCGAGGTCCCGCGCCGACATGCGCTGTTCGGGATCGTCCAGCCCGTTCGGATTGGCGAAATGCGTCGCCGTCAGCCCCATGCGCGCGGCCGCGTCGTTCATCTTGGCGACGAACCCGGCCTCGCTGCCGCCCACCGTCTCGGCGATCGCCATGGCGACATCGTTGGCCGATTTGACCAGCATCACATAGAGCGCGTCCTTCATGGTCATCGCGCTATCGACCGGCAGGCCTGACTTGCTGGGCGCCTGGTTGATGGCATGGCGCGACAGCACCACCGGGGTATCCAGCGTGATCGTCCCCTTGGCGATTTCCTCGAAGGCCACATAGGCGGTCATCAGCTTGGTCAGCGACGCCGGATGCCAGGGCAGGCCTGCATCGTCGGCATAGAGCACTTCGAGCGTGTCCATATCCACCAGCAGCATCGGATTGGCGCGCGCCAGCCCGAGCATCGAGGACGAACTTACGAGCACCGCAAGGGCAAAAACACAAAGCTGTCGGGCAAGCTGCACGAGGAAGAGGCTCCGGAATAATCGCAGAAATCGGGCCATCTCATAGCAGCGGTGGCCGCCGATCTCAATGCGGCAGCCCGACGCTGACAGGGTTTTGAACCCTGCTGACACGATTTGGCGGCCAGCGCGTTTATCCAAGCCGCACCAGATGCAGTGGAGAACCGCCATGACCAAGATCGTCACCATCCTCACACCCGGCTTTGCCGATTGGGAAACCGCCCTGCTCAATGCCGCGTGCCGCACCTACTACAAGGTCGATACCCACTTCGCGACCGAGGGCGGCCAAACGGTAACCTCGGCGGGCGGCATGCGCGTCACGCCCGACCTTGCCATCGCCGATATCGACCCGGCCCAGCTCGACGCTTTGATCATCTGTGGCGGCGAGGCCTGGGCCAAACCGGGCGCGCCCGATCTGTCCGACCTGCTGCGCCGCACGCGCGATGCCGGCAAGACCGTCGCCGGCATCTGCGACGGCACGCTAGCGCTGGCCCGCTCTGGCGTGCTCGACGCCGTCAACCACACCAGCAATTCCACCGAGAACCTGACCCCGACCGGTTATGCGGGCGCCAGCCACTACCAGGACCAGCCCATGGCGGTCGTTGATGGCAAAGTCGTCACCGCGCCCGGAACCGCGCCGGTCAGCTTCATGGCCGGCGTTATGCAGACCCTCGGGCTCAAGGACGACAATCTCAAATTCTATCTCGGGCTGCACGCCGCCGAGCACCAGGCGGCTTAGCCACCCGATCATTCCCGTGCGGGCACCGCCATCCTGCTTCCGGCCTCCAAGCTCAGGATGGATCGTCCGCACGGGAATGCCTCCCCAAAGAACATATTTGCCCCCTAGGCACGAATAGGAACCATCACTATATTGATGCCCAAGTTACTCTCGAACCCAAGGCATCGATCATGTCCCTCAAAGACACTGCCCAGGCGTCCAATTGCACCGCCATGTCCGATGTGCTCAACCGCATCGGCGACAAGTGGAGCGTCATGGTGGTGGGCATCCTGTCGCGCAGCGGCACCATCCGCTTCAACGAACTCAAGCGCTCGATCAACGGCGTATCACAGCGCATGCTGACGCTGACGTTGCGCAATCTGGAGCGAGATGGCCTCGTCACCCGAACCATCTATCCCGAAGTGCCGCCGCGCGTCGAATACGGCCTGACCGAGTTGGGCAAGACCCTGACCGGCCCGATCAACTCGCTCTGGGACTGGTCGGCCGAACACCATGGCTCGATCATCGACGCCCGCAGCATCTACGACGACCGCCAGACCGCTGTCGCCGCCGAGGCTCCCCGCAAGATTGCTTACGCACGAGGCTAGGACTTGTGGACGCGGCAAGTCCTCGTCGAACACCTCGCCGCGCTTGGCCTCGAACGCGGCGATAGCGTTCTGGCCCATGCGGGTCTGCGCTCGGTCGGCCCCATCCTGGGCGGACCCGACGCGCTGATCGCAGCCATCGGCGACGTCATCGGGCCCGAAGGCACACTACTGGCCTATTGCGATTGGCAGGGCGAGGACACCATTCTCGACGACCCGGGCCTGCGCGCGCATATCCCACCCTTCGATCCGGCGCGGTCCCGCTCGACGCGCGACAATGGCGCCTTCCCCGAACTGCTGCGCACCACGCCCGGCGCGCGCCGCAGCCGCAATCCCGGCGCCTCGATGGCAGCGCTGGGCGGTCGCGCCGACTGGTTCACCGCCGATCACGCCCTCGATTATGGCTATGGCCCGCAATCGCCGCTCGGCAAGCTGGTCGCCGCCAATGGCAAGACCATGCTGATTGGCACCCCGCTCGACAAGATGACGCTGCTGCACCATGCCGAGCATCTGGCCGACGTCCCCAACAAGCGCATCCGCCGCTACGAAAGCCCGATGCTCATCGACGGCCAGACCGTCTGGCGTCAATTCGAGGAATTCGACACCTCCCACTCGCCCGACGGCCTGCCAGAGGACTACTTTATCGAGATCGTGGAATCCTTCCTCGCCGCCGGAAACGGAAAACGCGGCACCATCGGCGCCGCGCCCTCGGTTCTGGTCCCGGCTCCCGCCATCGTGGCGTTCGCCGTCGGCTGGCTGGAAACCCGGCTCAGACCAAGGCTGTGATCTTCTTCTTGCGCCAGACGAACTGATACCAGCTCGCCTGCAGGATCAGCATGGTGGAAAAACTCGCGGCATAAGCCCACCAGATGCCGTGTAGCCCCAGACTCGTGCTCGACAGCCAGATGGCGCCCGGCAGTTCGACGCAGAGGATACAGGCCAGCGACAGCACCATCGGCATTAGCACCGTGCCCGACGCCCGCATGATGCCCGAAAACACTGCGCTCAGCCCAAACAGCACCACGCTCCACAACACGATATGCAGCAGCCCTTCTGTCATCTCGATCACCGCCGGATCGGTGATGAACAGCGCCACCAGATGTCGCGAGAACAAATAGGCGAGCAGCACTAGCGCACCGGTAATGATCAGGTTCATCACGAGACCAGTGCGGGTAATCGCCCGCAACTGGTCGACCTGGCCGGCCCCGATCGCCTGCGCCCCGAAGATCGAGGCCGCGATAGCAATCGACATCGCCGGGAACTGCACATAGCTCAGCACCTGGTTGACCGCCCCATAGGCCGCCGTTGCATCGGAGCCGAAGCGGTTGATCAGCCCCACCACCACAATGGCCGAAATCGACGACACCACCATCTGCACGCCGGCCGGAATACCCAGCCGCAGCACCATCAGGAACAGGCCCGGATTGATCCGCAGATACCCCACCAGCACCCGGTCCGGCGCCAGTGGATGCTTCCTCGCCCGCATGTAGAAAAACAGGAACACCAGCACTAGGGTAAATCCGGAGATTGTCGCCACCGCGGCCGCCATGATGCCGATCTGCGGCAGCCCGAACCAGCCCAGGATCAACGCCGGGGTCACGATCAACCCAACGCCCAGCGAAATCACCAGCGACACCAGAGGCGTCACTGTATCGCCCACGCCGCGCAACACCGAGGTCGCCATCAGGAAGATGAAGAGCCCCGGCATCCCGATCAGCAAGACCCGCGCGTAATTGGTCGCCGGCTCCAAAATATTGGCCGGCGCGCCCAGCAATTGCATCATCGGCCCGGTGAAAAAGATGCCAAGCAGCGCCACCACCAGGCCCAGCAGGAACGTCGCCGTGAAGGTCGTGCCGGCCACTTCCTTGACCTTGTCGACATTGTGGGCGCCCCAGGCCTGCCCGATCAGCACCGTCGCCCCCGAACTGAGCCCGATCACGAACGAGATCAGGAAGATCATGATCGGAAAGAACACCGAGACAGCCGCCAGCGCGTCCACGCCGAGCAGTTGGCCGATATAGATATTGTTGAGTGTGCCCGATAGCGACTGCAGGATATTGGCAGCCATCAGCGGCACGAGGAAAATAAGAAACCGCTGCCAGAGCGGTTTGGGTACGGGGTTCATCCGTGCTCTCCAAAACTTCAAAATACGCGTCACGTCACAGGCCCTGAAGTGCAGCTAGGCTGCCGGGACCTGTTTACACTCCGAAAACGGAATGCCGGCTGGACGGGCGCGAGAGGCGTGGAAATAACACGACCAGCTCTCTACGCCCCGACCGGGACAGCGTCAACGGCATCCGAATACGACTACGAACCTCCCATCACCGCCACCGATAGCGTGCATCACCACTTGTCATGGCCCGTGGCGCACTTTCCCGATGCGCGCCGCCGCGCCGGACGCTAGACAGGACAAATGCAAAATCGCGCTGCCCCCGCCTGGACCTCCGACCATTTCTTCGCTGGCGCCCGCGCCTGCATTCCCGTCGCCATTTCGGTGGCCGCCTATGGGGTCGTGTGGGGCGTGCTGGCCAAGCAGGCCGGCCTGAGCCTCTTGGAAGTCATGTTGATGAGCGGGCTGGTATTCGCCGGCTCCGCCCAGTTCGTGGCGCTCGACCTGTGGACCGCGACCCCCTCCACCCTGCCCATCGGCCCCATCATCCTCGCCACACTGATCGTTAACCTGCGCTACCTGCTGCTGACCGCCACCATGCGGCCATTGGTGCGCCCCGGCACCGAAAAGCGCAGCGCTGCCGCCATGTGGCTGCTCAGCGACGAAAACTGGGCCATGACGGTGGGCGAAATGGCCAAGGGCCGCGGCTCCATCGCCTTCCTCGTCGGCGGCGGTGCCACGGTCTGGTGCGCCTGGATGGTCGCGACCGTGTTCGGGCGCCTCATCGGCTCCGCCATCGATGACCCCACCAAATACGGCCTCGATTTCGCCTTCACCGCCACCTTCCTCGCGCTGCTGCTCGGCATGTGGAAGGGTAAGGCCGATCTGCTGCCCTGGCTGGTTGCGGCCCTCGTCGCCATCATTTCGGCCAAGCTCATTCCGGGCAGCTGGTACATCCTCACCGGCGGCATTGCCGGTAGCTTCGCCGGCGCGATTGCAGAAAGGCGGCGTGGCTATGCTCACCAGTCCTGAAGCGCTCCTCGCCATCGCCGGCATGCTGGCAGTCACCCTGGCCATCAAGGCCAGCGGCCTGCTGCTGGCCAATAGGCTGCCCCAGACCGGCTTCATCGCCGCCTGGCTGCGCCATATTCCCGGCGCTGTACTGGCCTCGCTGGTCGCCCCGGCCGTTGCCACCGGCGGTCCCGCCGAAGCCCTGGCCGCAGCCGCCACCGCCCTGGTGTTCGTCGTGACTCGCAACCTCTTCGCCGCCATGGCCACGGGCGTTTTGGCGGTGTTCCTGCTCCGCATGGCGCTAGGCGCCTGAGGGAACATCACCCAGTCTTGACCGTTCCCCTCACAAGGCCCACCTCTTGGGTCCTGAGTTTTGCGGAGCGACATCATGAAAACCATTACCGCATTGTTCGACGACTATGCCGACGCCGCCAAGGCCGTGCGCGAGCTTGAGGCCGCCCGTTTCGGCAGTGACGATGTTTCCCTCGTGGTCAGCACCTACGAGGACGCCGTCGGCGAAACCGTCCCCGACGACGGCATTTCCGCCGAAGGCGCTGGCACCGGCGCCGGCATCGGCGCGCTGCTGGGCGGCGCCGGCGGGCTTCTGGCCGGACTTGGCGCCCTCGCCATCCCCGGTATCGGTCCGGTAATCGCCGCTGGCTGGCTGGTCACCACCGCCGTGGGCGCAGTCGCGGGCGCCGCCGTAGGCGGGGCCACCGGCAGTGTCATCGGCGGCCTCACCAGTTCGGGCATTCACGAACAGGACGCCCACGTCTTTGCCGAAGGCGTGCGCCGCGGCGGCAGCGTGGTATCGGTGCGCACCGACGAGAGCCGGGAAAGCGAAGTGCAGGCCATCTTCGCCGCCTCCAACCAGATCGACATCGCCGAGCGCCGCGCCCGCTTCGAGCAGGAGGGCTGGCAATATTTCGACCCCGATGCCGCCCCCTTCGAGCCCGACGAGATTCGTAAGCGCCGCGGCCTCGACAACCAGCCCGGCCCGGTCTGACGCGATAAATTCTGCGTCTTCTCCACTTGCCAGCCTGTTGCGGCGCGGCTTTGCCTGCGCTATGCAACCACTCGTGCCCTCCTGGCGGAATGGTAGACGCGTCTGACTCAAAATCAGATATCGCAAGGTGTGCCGGTTCGAGTCCGGCGGAGGGCACCACTCCACCCAAACAGTTCCACCAAAACTTTGTGATGGCGCCAGCTCGATAAGGCGCGCCGTTAACCTTGTTCGTTACCCGGGTGTTAATTTTCGCATTGCATTTTGGCGCCGAAGTACACGCCGAGGTAATCATGATGCGCAAACTCGTTCTGGCCCTGACCAGCATCGCCCTGCTGACCGCCACCGCCCAGGCCGCCGATCTCGGCTGGAATGGCTCTTCCCCGGTCGACAGCATGTATAGCGGCTCCTCCGCCTTCCAGTGGTCCGGCTTCTACGCCGGCGTCAACGGCGGCTACGGTTTCGGCACGCTCAGCCGCGAGCCCAGCGCTGGCGGCGTTGTCACCGAGAACAACACCAATGGCTGGGGCCTCGGTGCCCAGGCCGGCTACAATGCCGATATGGGTGGCTTCGTGCTCGGCGGGGAAGCGGACCTGCAATGGTCATCGATCAGCCACAGCGAGGACCTGGGCGCAGCGGGCACGCTCAAGGCCAGCGTCGACGGCTTTGGCACCGTGCGCGCCCGCGCCGGCATGGCCTTCGACCGCGTCATGCCCTATGTCACTGGCGGCGTCGCCTTCGGGAACAGCACCGTCAGCTTGACCGACCCGGCCAATGTGGTCACCTCCCAAACCAATACCCATCTGGGCTGGACCATCGGCGCGGGCCTCGAAGCCGCCGCGACCGACAACATCACCATCAAGGCCGAATATCTCTATGTCGACCTCGGCGCCAAGACCTACACCACCGCGCCCGGCGGCAACATCGACGCCACCCAACGCTTCGGCCTGGTCCGCGCCGGCATCAACTACAAGTTCTAGGAACAGGCGGCGGCTGTCGGCGCATCAATAGTTTCGCCCAAAATCAGTGAGGTAATCGGCAAACTATTGAAGCAGAGCGATTCTGTTGAACTCCAAGTTGACTATCGCTCCACCAATCGCATCGACGACGTTCAAGATGCAGCAGACGTGGAAGCGGCCGCTTCACTGCGTGGCTAAGCCTCAGTTTGTCCCATCTCCCACAGGTCGATTGAACTTTCTCCAGGGGCGGCCAGTTCTCGGCCGACAGCAGACTGGCAGCTTCTGTGGACGATGGTCAATTAGCGGACGTCCTAAGCTCTCTATGCGGATGGGACGCAAAGTGGCCGCTGCGTTGTCCCCAACTTGGGCGCTATATGATGCCAGCCCTCATACCAGGTATGGCACCCCTGCTAGAACAGTCCCATGTGCCGCTGTAGCGCTGCGGTGAAATGTGCCTGCAGCGCCGCTTCTGCAGCATTGGCGTCGCGGACCCTACAGGCCTGGATGATCTCCATGTGCTCGCGGAGTGAGCGCAGCACCAGCGGCGGGGTAATCTTGCGTTCGAGGCGCACCAGTCGCAAGTAGTGGTGCATCCGTTTGTAGCTGCCATCTATCAACGGATTTTGCAGCGCTCCGATGATGGCGTCATGCAGCTCGGATTCCAGCACTTCCATGGTTTCGTTCGTGTAGGCATTAAGGCCATGGTCCTCGATATGGCGCATCAGGGCCGCATGGCTGGTGGCCAGAGCATCCAGTACGGCTTCGTCTGCGGTTTCGGCAAAGACGCGCACCGCGGCGCGCTCGATGATCGTGCGGAACTGGTAGGTCGATTTGGTCAGCTCCAGCCCCGGCTTGACGAACTGGATTCCGGAGCGCGGCAGGATTTTTAGCACACCCTCGGCTTCCAGAACCCGCAATGCATCGCGCAATGGCGCAACGGGCACGCCGAGCAGGTCTACCAGTTCGCTCTGTGAGACGAATGCGCCGGCGGGCAGCCGCCGATCGAACAGGTGCGCCAGGATGCGCTCATAAGCCAGATCGCTCAACCGGCCGGCATGGACCGGCCCGCTTGCCGGAACGGCCAAGTGACGTTCACCCACTTGCGAAGACCTCTTCGGTTCTATATTACGCTGGTCGTCTGATAGATCAGACAGATCAATTAGTCGATCAGAACGTTGTATCATGCAAATCGCCGATTTCAGACTCACTCGATTCCAGTTTGCGCGCGATCGCGTAATCGGCGATAGCCAGGTCCGCGCCGACGACGCGAATTTGGCTGCCTTGGAGCTGATTGCCAATACCGGCGCGGTCGGTCTGGGATTTATACAGACCCTGTTTTTTCCGCTGCCCGATGTCGCCGAAATCGAACGCGTGTTTCGCAGCGAAGTCTGGCCCGGGCTGGAAGGACAAGCGCCTGCCGCCTTGGCGCACCGTGTCGGCAGGCCGCGCGGTGGCAAGCAGCGAGCCTATACGCTGCCATTTCACGAGGCGCTGCAGGTTGCGCTCTGGGACCTGGCGGCTAAGCAGGTCGATCTGCCCCTGCACAAGCTGCTCGGCTCCTCCCGCGACCAGGTTCGCGCCTACGCGTCCGGACTGGACTATCATCTGTCCGACGACGAGTTCGTCAATCTGTTCGGCCACGCAGACGCGATCGGCTACCCCGCGTTCAAGATCAAGGTCGGTAATCCCGATTTCGAATGGGATCTGCACCGGCTCAATCTGGTGACCCGCACCGTCCGCAAGGACGCCAAGATCATGGTCGACGCCAACGAGGCCTGGGGCGCCAAAGAGGCGCTGATGAAGCTCGAGACGATCCGCAAGGCCGGGTACGAGCTGCTCTGGGTAGAGGACCCGATCCTGCGCAACGACCATGACGGCCTGCGCCTGCTGCGTGAATCCGCGCCCTGGACCATGATCAATTCGGGCGAATATCTCGATGCGAATGGCAAGCGCCTGCTGATGGAGGCGGGTGGCACCGACATTCTCAATGTGCACGGTCAGGTGACCGACGTCATGCGCATCGGCTGGCTTGCCGCTGACCGCGGCATTCCGGTGTCGCTGGGCAATACCTTCCTCGAAACCGGCGTTCATATGGCGGCGGCTTTGCCCGAGGTCGAGTGGCTCGAATACTCGTTCCAGAATTTTGATCATCTTGTCGATGAACCAGTGCTGATCCGCGATGGTGTGGCCTATGCGCCGAACCGTCCGGGCCATGGCCTCGTGCTGAGCGAAACAGCGCGAAAAAACTGGTCGCGGCCAAATCTGTTGCCGCGCGATCAGCTCGGCGAAGCCCCATTCAATCCGCGCACCGGAGGACAACAGCGCGCGGCCTGACGTTTCGAGCAAACAACGACTCCAGGGAGGAGCAACATGAATCTTCTGCGCACCACGGTAGCGCTCTCGGCGATCTTCGCCGCCGGCGCCGCCTTCGCCCAGGATGCCACCGGCATCACCGTCTGGGCCGACGCCAACCGCCAGCCGGCCGTCGAGGCGTTCATCGCCGCCCATCCGGAAGTTCCGGTTAATCTCGTCGTGGACGATGGCTCATCGGGTGCCTCGGGCACCTTCCAGACCAAGATCAGCCTCGCCGACCAAGCCGGCGAAGGCTGGCCGGACGTGGTGTTCTCGACCCAGAACAACGACGCCGCTTGGGCCACCAAAGAGACCAATGGCGTTCAGGCCTTCGCGCAGGTGCTGAACGAGGGCTTCCTCGGTGAGGAATTCCTGAAGGGCTTCACCCCCGGGGCGCTCGATCCGGTGACCGTTGATGGCAAGGTCTATGGCCTGCGCAACGACCTCGCGCCGGTGCTGTTCTGGTACAACAAGACGCTGCTCGATGGCTTCGGCTATGCCGCCCCGACCACTTGGGAGGAATACCAGGCGCTGGGCGACAAGCTCGCCGCCGATCATAAGGGTTACTTCCTCGGCGGCATCGGTGATGCGTTCGAAGGCCCCTATATCTACTATTGGAGCGGCCAGGCGCCGATCTTCCAGCTCGAAGGCGATGCCTTCAAGTCGAACACGACCGATGCCAATTCGGTGAAGGTCTCGAACCTCATCGACCATATGGTGGCCAACAAGTCGCTGACGCTCGACAGCGTGTTCGGCGCCAGCTTCGTCGCCACCGCTGCCAACCTCGTCGCCATCCCGGGCCCCGCCTGGTATGCCGGCGCACTGTTCCAGAACCCGGGCGGCGTCAACGCCAAGGCGGGCGACTGGGTCGCGGCGCCTCCGCTCCACTGGAAGGACGGCGAGAAGGTCACCGGCAATGTCGGCGGCGGCGTCTGGTATGCTTCGAGCCATAGCGCCAACCCTGAGGCGATCAAGACCTTCCTCCAGTTCATCGTCTCCGACCCCAAGGTTGCGGGCACTGGTGGCCTGCCGGCTTACCAGGCGGCGGCCGATGCATGGCTCGACGGGCAGGTGGCGAGCGGTTTCTATGCCGGCGACTTCAAGGCGGCGATCAACACTGCGGCGTCGAGCGTCTGGAATGGCTGGGGCTACCCCAACTTCTCGCCCGAAACCGCGTGGGCCAAGATCATCACGCCGGGCCTCGTGGCCGGCAAGACGATGAAGGACCTGTCGGCCGATTGGCAGCAGGAAATGAAGAACGAGGCGCAGGTCGTCGGCTACACAGTCGAGTAACCTGCGAGCAGGACCGGAGGTCTGACGACGTGACCACGCTTGACCAATCGACTGCCCGCTCGACCACGAGCGGGCGGAAGGCCAAGGGCCAACGCCACAGCATCGAGCGTGCGCAGGGGCGGATGGGCACTGCGTTCGTCAGCCTCTATACCCTGTTCCTGCTGGCGTTCGGCGTGCTGCCGGCGCTCTATGCCATCTATCTCGCCTTCACCAAGAAAGGCGCCTTCGTCGGCATCGACAACTTCCTCAAGGTGTTCAAGGACTACCGCTTCTGGCCGGCGGTCGAGCATGTCGGCATTTTCCTCGTCGTCTGGCTGATCATGCTGGTAATCCTGGTCGTGCTGCTGTCCCTGCTGGTGCATTCGATCGGCATCCGCTGGCTTTCGACCGGCACCCGCTTCCTGTTTTACATCCCAGGTGCCCTGGCCGGCGCCTCCAGCGTCATGCTCTGGCTGTTCGTGCTCGATCCCACAGTCAGCCCCGTCGGCTTCCTGCTCAGGGCCTTCGGCTCGACCTCGCTGGTCGACGCGGTCCAGGTCGATCGGCTGCCGTTCGTTCTTGCGGTCATCGCGTTCTGGACCGGCGCTGGTGGCTGGATCGTCGTCATGTACGGCGCCCTCAACAACATCCCGAAGGACGTAATCGAGGCCGCGCGCGTCGATGGCGCCCGCCCCATCCGCATCGCCTGGTCGATCCAGATCCCCCTCATGCGCAAGTGGATCGCCTACATGGTGATCATGTCATTCGCCGGCGGCACGCAACTCTTCGTCGAGCCGCGCGTGCTGTCGCAGGCGAGCCGTGGTGTGGTCGGGCAGGATTATTCGCTCAACCAGTTGGCCTTCCTCTATGCCTTCAAGCAATCCGACTTCAACGGCTCCGCGGCCATCTCGCTGATGCTGCTGGCGGTGGCGCTGGGCCTCTCCGTGTACTTCGTCTTCAAGGGTGGCCTGTTTGAGCGCGTCTGATTTTTCCATGGACAGGGCGGTCGGCGGCATGACGCCCGGCCGGTGGCTGGGCCGTGCCTTTGCCATCCTGATCCTCATTGTCTTCGTGCTGTTCTTCATCGTGCCGCTGGTCTGGCTCGTCCTGGCGCCGACCAAGACCGACCGGCAGCTGCTGTTGGAAATGCCCTTTGCCTTCGGCAGCTTTGAAACACTTGCCGCCAACTGGACGACGCTTGTCACCTTCCAGAAGGGGCTGATCTGGACCTGGATTGGCAACTCGGCCTTCTACTGCCTAGCAGCTTTGGCGATCACACTGATCATCTCGATCCCGGCCGGCTACGCCATGGCGCTGACCGAGTTCCGCGGACGCCGCGCTCTGCTGGCCGCGACCTTGATCGTGATGCTGGTGCCCTCGACCGCACTGGTGCTGCCGATCTTTCTCGAACTCAGCGCCGTCAAGCTGATCGGCAATCCGCTGGCGGCGATCCTGCCATTCTCGTTCTTCCCGTTCGGCGTCTACCTGACCTACATCTACTTCTCGACCGCCATCTCCCGCGACCTGTTGGACGCGGCGCGTGTCGACGGGGCCAATGAGTTCCAGGTGTTCACCAAGATCGCCATGCCGCTCGCTACCCCGGTGATTGCGCTCGTGGGCTTCTTCAACTTCACCGGCAACTGGAACAACTACTTCCTGCCCTATGTGACATTGCCGGGCAGGAAGTCGCCGGTACAGGTGGGGCTGGCGGAGCTGCTCTCCAACGTGCCGGCCTTCAATCCGACCAATGCGGCTTCGACCACCATCTCGCTGTCGTCACTGGCGCTGGGGACGCTGCTTGCCATTGCGCCGGTGCTGATCGTGTTCCTGTTCGCGCAGCGTTACCTCGTCAGCGGCATGACGGCCGGCGGCATCAAGGGATAGGCAGATGGTCCAGCGCATGGGCATGGTGATCGGGGTCAAGCCCGACAAGCTCGACGAGTACAAGCGCCTCCATGCCACCCCATGGCCGGAAATGGACGCCGCGCTCAAGGCGGCAAACATCGCCAACTACTCGATTTACCTGCGCGAGCCCGAAATGCTGCTGTTCGGCTATTGGGAGTACACCGGGACCGACTACGCGGCCGACATGGCCCTGCTCGGCGAGCGCTCCATCACCAAACAATGGCTGGCATTGACCGACCCGTGCCAGGCGCCGCTCAAGACTGCCGCGCCAGGCGAGTGGTGGAGCACTATCCCCGAAATCTACCACCTGGACTGAGGAGACCTCGATGGTGCAGCTCAATGGACGGACCTATACCCGCCGCGAGATCGCCCAAAATGCCGGCGCACTCAGCCAGTTCGCGGGCGTCCGGCTGATGACGCTGGGTGACGGCGTCGAGCGCGGCATCCGCATGCTGGAATTCCGCACCGGCACCGGTCTGCGCTTCACGGCGCTGGTCGATCGGGCGATGGACATCGCTGATTGCGAGTTCAGGGGGCTGGCCATCGGCTGGAACTCCCCGGCCGGCTTCCGGCATCCGGGTCTGCACGAATATGAAGGGGAAGGTGGTCTAGCCTGGGCCCGCTCGTTCTCCGGCCTGATGGTCACCTGCGGTCTCGACCATATCCTGTTCATGAACGAGGTCTCCGCCGAGACTTATGTCTATTCGCCCAAGCAGACGGTCAGCCATTCGCTGCATGGCCGCGTCGGCACCATCCCGGCGCGCCTCGTCGGTTATGGCGAGCGCTGGGAGGGCGACCGCTGCTTGCTCTGGGCCGAGGGCGTGGTGCAGCAATCGGCCGTGTTTGGCGAGGACCTGCACCTGATCCGGCGGATCGAGGCGGAGGTGGGGACCAACGAAATCCGGCTCACCGATCGCGTGGTCAATCACGGCTTCTACAAGACGCCGCATATGTTGTGTTACCACATCAATGTCGGCCATCCGGTGCTCGACGCGGGCTCGCGCTACCTCGCCCCGATCAAGGACGTGGTCTGGGCGGCGCATGCCGGCGCCGATTACCGCAAGCAGGATACCGGCTATCGCACGCTGCCGGCGCCGAAGCTCGGTTTTCACGAACAGGTCTGGCAGCACGAGCTTGGCGCTGACGCCAACGGGGAAGTGCCGGTGGCGCTGGTCAACGACCGGCTGGGCGTTGGCTTCGAAGTCACGACCCGCAAGGACCAGTTTCCCTGCCAGTTCGAATGGCAGAATTTTCAAGCCGGTCAATATGCTCTGGGCATCGAGCCATCGACCCACCACGTGCTGGGCAACCAGGCGGCGCGGGATCGCGGCGAGATGATCTGGCTGCAGCATGGCGAGGAGCGGCGGTATGATTCAACCTTCCGCATTCTCGATGGCGCCGCCGCCATCGCAGCATCGGAGACGCGCATCCGCGCCATTTCCGCACAGCCGGATGACGATTATCCGGTGCCGTCGAACAATCATATCAAGATCGAAGGACGCGGCTGATGGGCAAGGATAATTTCGGCTCGCTGGCGGGCAAGACGGTGCTCTATACCGGTGCCGCCGGCGGCCTTGGGCTCGAAACCACGCTGCATCTGTTGGGGACCGGCGCCCGCGTGATCGCCGTCGATAACGACGACGCCAAGATCGCCACGCTGCGGGCTGCGGCCGCTGAGAAAAAGCTCGATGGCCTCGCCATCCACAAGCTCGACCTATCCGATCTCGAAGGCCTGCGTCGCGCCTTGCAGGCCATCGCTGACGACATCGGCGGCTTCGATATCGTCATCAACAATGCGGCGATCTATCCCTCAAAGAAATTCGAGGATTACACGCTGGCCGAAATGCAGCGCGTGCAGACCATCAATGTCGATGCCGGCATCGTCTGCGTGCAGGTCGCGCTGCCGTTCATGAAGGCCAAGGGCTGGGGGCGGATCATCAACATGTCCTCGATCACCCGCAGCGGCGGTTGGTCGGACCTGACGCCCTACGTGCAGTCCAAGGCGGCCGTGGTTGGCCTGGCGCGCGCCTGGGCCCGTGAATTCGGCGCCCATGGCATCACCGTCAACGCCATCGCGCCCGGTGCCTTCCCGACCGACGCCGAAAAGATCCATCCCGATCTCGTTGCCTACGAGAAGCGCATTCTCGACAGCCAGGCGATCAAGCGCCGCGGCAATTCCAACGATATCGCCAATGCGCTGATGTTCCTCGCCTCGGACGCAGCGTCCTTCATCACCGGCCAGACCATCAATGTCGATGGCGGCTGGATCATGTACTGACCCGGAGTTCCCATGGGTATCCTCAGCGGCTATCGCGTTCTCGATTGCTCCATCGCCATGGCCGGCCCGTTCGCGGCGCAACGCTTGGGCGATCTCGGCGCCGACGTGGTCAAGGTCGAGCCGGTGACTGGCGAATGGCAGCGCCATACCGCTGCCGGTGGCGCGCGCGGCAACAAGGTCAATGTCTCGTTCCTCTCGCTCAACCGCAACAAGCGGTCCCTCGCCGTCGACCTCAAACACCCCGACGGCAAGGCCATCCTGCTCGAACTGGTCAAGACCGCCGACGTGTTCCTGCAGAACTACCGCCCCGGCGTCGCCAAACGGTTGGGCGTCGACTATGAGACGCTGAGTGCCATCAATCCGCGGCTGATCTACGTCTCGATCTCAGGCTATGGCGAGGATGGGCCTTATCTCAACCGCCCGGGCCAGGATCTGGTGCTGCAAGGCATGTCGGGCGCCATGCTATCCGCCGGCCGAGAGGGCGAGCCACCCAATGCCGCCGGGCAATACCTCGTCGACGGCATCACCGCCTATAACGCCTTCGAAGGTGCGTTGGCCGCCTTGCTGCATCGTGAGCGCACGGGTGAGGGCCAGAAAGTCGAGGTCAACATGCTCGACGCCATCACCACCATCCAGATGCAGGAACTCTCGGTGTTCACAGTCGGCGGCAAGCCGCAGACCCGTTCGGCCGAGCCCCATGCGCACGTCTACATCCGAGCGCCTTACGGCGCTTTCGCCACCTCGGACGGCTTCATCATTGTCGCCTTCCCCAAGCTGGCCAACCTCGGGCAGACCATCGGTGAGCCCAGTTTCCTGACCATGGACGATGAGGTCGATACCTGGAGCCGGCGTGACGAAATTTTCGCCAAGACTCGCGAGCGCCTCAAGACCAAAACCTCGGCGGAATGGCTGGCATTACTGCGCGCCGCCGATATCTGGTGCGGTCCGGTCTACGGCTATGCCGATCTGCTCGAGGACGAGCAGATCAAGCACAACGGCACCTTTGTCGAATATGACCACCCAACCGAAGGCCATGTGAAGACGCCGGGCTTTCCGATCCGGTTCTCCAAGACCCCCTCGACCGTCGATCGCGGCGCGCCTGTGACGGGGCAGGACACCGCCGACGTGCTGCGCGAGGCGGGCTACGACGAGGCCACCATCGCCCGGCTCTTGGGCGAAGGCGCCATCGTGCAGGGGAAGATCTGATGAGTATCCTGGTCGAACGCGAGGATGGGGTCGGCATCATCACCATCAACCGCCCGGAAAAGCTCAATGCGATGACGCCGGATATGGCCGCCGCGCTGGTCGCGGCGGTCGAGGATTTCAACGGTGACGATGCGATCCGCTGCGTCATCATCACCGGGGCCGGCGAGAAGGCGTTTTGCGCGGGCTCGGATATCCGCACGCTGGACGATTACGACTCGGCGTGGAATTTCCGCAACCGGCCGGACTATTGCGACGCCATAAGGGCGCTGCTCAAGCCTTCGATCGCGGCGGTCAATGGCTACGCGTTTGGGGGTGGCCTCGAAACAGCGATGACCTGTGACATCCGCATCGCCTCCACCAATGCCAGCTTGGCCGCGCCCGAGATCAAGCTGGGTTGGATCGGCGGCGGTGGCATGGCGGTCAACCTCGCCCACGCCGTGGGCCCGTCCAACGCCGCTCTGATGATTATGACTGGCGACCCAATCGACGCCGCAACGGCCGAACGCTGGGGCCTTGTGTCCCGCGTGGTGCCTCGGGAGACCCTGATGGCCGAAGCCAAAACCATCGCCAAAACCATCGCCTCGCGCGCACCCATCGCCGCCGAAACCGCCAAGCTCAATCTCCGCGCCGCCTGGGCCCTCAGCATTGAGGACGCTATTGCCTATGAGCGCGATCTCCAGGCCATCTGCTTTGCAACCGAGGACGCCAGGGAAGGGCGGGCCGCCTTCAAGGAGAAACGGTCTCCGATATTTCGACGACGCTAGCCTGGCAAAGCGAGCTTGTGCCTCCATAGGAACCTCACCTATTCTGCAGGCGCCAGACTTCATACCGCGCCTTGGGAGGCGCTCAATGCCGCCTTCGTCCGCACCGCCCGCGCCAAGGGTACCCGGACCGGCCGCGTCACCTTCGTGCATTCCCTGCGCAATGCGCTACTGCCAGCCATTACGGTGACCGGGATCTGGCGGCGCAGTTTGCCGGCGGTGGCGGCGTGGTTGACGATGGTGTTCGGCTTTCCCGGCATCGGCAAGCTACTGATCGACGGCATTCTCAAGCGCGCCTTCGCGCTGGTGCAGGCGTCGATTTTCTGCGTTGCCATCTTCATCATCAATATCGCTGTCGACATGCTCTATGCCGCCATCGATCCGCGCGTGAGGATCGAACAATGAGTGCGGTTGAAAGCCGGACGCCCAGCTCGTCCCTGCTGTCCCGGCTCAAATGCCGTGGCGCGCTCTGGTCGGGGACCCGACGGCACTGGCCGCCGTGATCTGGCTCCTGATTGTGGTCGCGGGCATTATCGCCTTCAACCTGGGCGCCTTCTCCGGCGACCGCATCGACCTCAAGGCGCGCAACCTGCGCCTTTCGATATTTCATTCAGTTGGAAGCTCTGGCTCAGCGCCGATGCTTTGGGCCGCCCCTTGCTGGCGCGTCTGGCGGAAGCGGCCTCCGCGTCGATCGGCATAGCGGCCGGCTATTTCGGCGGCCATGTCGGCAATCTGATTATGCGGGTGTCCCATATCGTCATGGCTTCCCAACCCTCTTGGTGGCGCTGGTCGGGCTCTACCTGTTTTGTCCCAGCATCACCAATCTCATCCTTGTGCTCGCCATCACCCGCATGCCGGCCTACATGCGCGTCGCCCGCGCCGAAGCGCTCGAAGTGCGCGAGCGCCTGTTCGCCTCGCGCGTGTTCGGGGCCAGCCCTTTCTGGATCCTGCGCAATCACATCCTGCCCATCGTCACCATGGCGACATTGACCGAGGCCAGGATCAGCATGGTGGGGCCGCGATGCTGTTCGAGTCAGGCCTGTCCTATCTGGGGCTCGGCATCCGGCCCCGGCCGTCAGCTGGGGCCTGATGGTGGCGCAGGGACAGGGTTATCTGGCGACCGCCTGGTGGCTCGCCTGTTTCCCCGGCCTTGCCGTCATGCTCACCACCATGAGTTTCAACCTCCTCGCCAACTGGTTCCGCATCGTGGTGCGCCACGTCTCGGATCGGGTGATGGTGATGTATCTGGGCAAGATCATCGAAAGCGGCCCCACAGGTAATCTTCAATCGCGCTTCCCACCCTATACCCAGGCACTGCTTTCGGCGGTGCCGACGCCCGACCCCACCCAGCGCGGCAAGCGCAAGCGGATCGTGCTCCAGGGTGACCTGCCCAGCCCAAGCAATCCCCAAGCGGCTGCCGCTTCCGCACGCGATGCTGGAAGGCCACCGAACTTTGCGCTCGCGAGGCTCCCGAACTGATGGCTCGCGGGAACGACCCAATGCTTTTGACGGCCTGTCAGTATGCAGAGCCGATAAGCGTCATCACGGGCTGACGACAGCATTGCCCGGCAAAGGCGCAAAGCGAAGCGGCACCGGGAGTCCATGACGTCGCCATCTCGTGTCCAAGATGCTAGCTTGCTTGCGACATCCCAACAGCGACCGGCGCTGGGCGGGTTGGATTTGGACGGCATGGCGATGACGCTTCTTCGTATTCTGGCTGCTGCATTCATCACCGCCCTGTTGCTGGCCTCTCCCGCCTTTGCCCAGCCCGCGCGCGATCTCTTTGGCGCGATGCACCAGCCCGCCGCGGGCCCCGAGTTGGTCATCGGCAGTTACGCTAAGGGCTGTATCGGCGGCGCGGTGCAGTTGCCAACCGATGGACCGGGTTGGCAGGCGATGCGGCTATCGCGTGACCGGCGCTGGGGGAGCGCCGAACTTGTCCAGTACATCGAGTCGCTGGCCCAGGCGGTAGCGCAGGATGGCCTATCGGGCATCCTTGTGGGCGATATGGGGCAGGCGCGTGGCGGCCCGATGGCGAGTGGGCATGCTTCCCATCAAATCGGCCTCGATGTGGATATCTGGTTGCAGCCGATGCCGAACCATACCATTGCCGCGAACGAGCGGGAGAGCCTGTCTGCCATATCGGTGCTGAAGGCGGGCACTCGCGACATTGACCCTGCTTTATTCGGCGAAGCCCAGCGCCTTCTCATCTATCGCGCGGCACAACTGCCTGGCGTCGCTCGTGTTTTTGTCGCCCCTGGCATCAAGAGGTCGCTCTGTGCGATCAACTGGCGCGAGCGAAGCTTCCTTGCCAAGCTTCGGCCCTGGTATGGGCATGACGACCACTTCCATGTGAGGCTGGCATGCCCCGCCGCGTCTCAATCCTGTATCGATCAGAATCCGGTTCCAGCCGGTGATGGCTGCGGGTCAGATCTCGACTATTGGTTCACCGACGCCCCCTATCGGCCAAGCACCAGCCCTCCATCCCCGCCACTGACGTTGGCCGACCTCCCCAACGCCTGCAAGGCGGTGCTGCGGGCGAATTGATAGACTTTTCTGTTGCTCCTGCCGACGGCGGTTAGGCGCACCCGTTCGGACGTTCAGGCATTCTTTGCCATTCTGAACGCGGACATCGACATGTCGGCGTGAAATACCGGTCTGTGCCAATCGTATTGAGCGCCAAGGTCAGGCGGCGCGTAGTGCGGAATGGAGCTGAAACTGGGGCGGAACGCGTCAATTCGCATGTCGGGTATCGGCATTGGCGCGAGCGTTACATGGATTGCGATGAAACAGCTTTCATTGCGTGCTCGGCATCCATGTCGATGATTTCGCTGACCGCATGTTCGGCATCGGCGCTGTTGCCGCCTTCGATGGCCACCAGAAGTCTTGTGTGAGCCTCCATGGCGCCATTGCGGTAACTGACCGCCTCCGCCCCTGCGAGCGACTTAAGTGCCAAAGCCAAAGTAAGCTCAACAATGCCGGTAACCGACCTCAGCAGAATGTTGCCCGAGCTTTCGGCGATCACCCTGTGGATTTCAAGGCTAGCCAGACCATGCGTTTCCAACGTGCTTTCAGACATGTCCATCTGATGAAGCCAGTACTTCATCAGGCGAACATGTTCGGCGGTGCGATGTTTGCTGCTCAATATAACGGCGCGTAACTCGAGTGCCCGTCTGATATCGAACAGGCTCTCGTAAAATCTGCGGTCCGGCTTGGCGTAGAAATGCCAGCTGAGGACCTGGGGATCAAAGAAACTCCAGCGGCTTTGGGGAGAAACCCGCGTGCCAACCTTGGGCCGGGCTTCAATCATGCCCTTTGCCTCGAGCGTCTTCAGCGCCTCGCGCAACACGGTGCGCGACACCCCATAGGTTTCCATCATGACAGCGTCGCTTGCAAGGATCGAGCCGACAGGAAATCTGCCCGTGACGATGCCAAGGCCGATTTCATTCAGAACGAAGGTGTGGAAATTCCGTGCAGCGGGTCGCCCGGATAGAGAGCGAATAAGGCTGCCTGCTTCGATCATTCTACACTTTCTCGGACGACTCTTCTCCGGGAGCGGAGGCCGCAAATATGATGCGCTGCAACACGATGAACAAGAACAGCAGCACGCCGATCACGATCTTGGTCCACCAGCTCGATAGCGTACCGTCGAAGATGATATAGGTCTGAACCAGCCCCAGCAGCATGACGCCGACAAAGGTGCCAAGCACGAAGCCATAGCCCCCGGTCAGCAGCGTACCCCCGATCACCACCGCGCTGATGGCGTCGAGTTCGACACCCACCGCGGCCAGCGGATAACCCGCCGAGGTGTAGAGCGAAAACACGATCCCCGACAAGGCCGCCAGCACACTCGATAACATGTAGATCTGGACTGTGGTGCGCGCCACCGGCACGCCCATCAGCAGGGCGGAAACCGTATTGCCCCCCAGGGCATACACATAAGAGCCGAAGCGGGTGCGGTGTGCCAGCAGAGCGCCGACGAGGAACACAGCCACCATCAGCAGACCAATGAAGCTCAGGCGGCCCCCACCCGGCAGGCGGATGATCGCTTCGGAAATGGTGCGGTAGAACTCATGATTGATCGGCACCGAGTCCTGGGTGATTACCGACGCGCCACCGCGCGCAAGGAACATGCCGGCAAGCGTCACGATGAAGGACGGCACCTGCAGATAGTGGATGGTCAGGCCCATGGCGGCGCCGAACAGCGCAGCAACCAAAAGCGCGATGGCGAATGCGACAAGCGGATGCACGCCGAACCAGGTTATAAGGACCGCCACCAATACGCCGGTAAAGCCAATCACCGCGCCGACGGACAGATCGATGCCGCCTGAGATGATGACGAAGGTCATGCCCACCGCGGCGATGCCAAGGAAGGCGTTGTCGGTGAGGAAATTGCCCAGTACGCGGGTGGAGAGCATGCCCGGAAACTGGAGCACGCTCACCGCATAAGCGATGAGGAAGATGACGGCGGTGGCGGCCAGCGGACGAAGACTGCGTTTCATCGGGAATTCGCCTGCTTGGGGTCGCGCTTGAAGAAACCGATGGCGTTTCCGAGCAGCGGAGATTGCAGCATCAGGATCAGGATGATCATCCCGGCCTTGACGATGAGGTTGAACTCGGGCCGGAAGCCGGACACCAGGATGCCGGTATTCATCGCCTGGATGATCAGCGCTCCGACCACGGCCAGGGGGATCGAGAACTTGCCGCCCAGCAGCGAGGTGCCGCCAATGACCACAGCGAGGATGGCGTCGAGTTCGAGCCATAGCCCGGAATTGTTCGCATCGGCACCGCGAATGTCGGCGGCCACGACGATGCCCGCAATGGCGGCGCAGAAGCCGCTGAGCGCATAGACCAGCATCAGCAGCATGCGGCTATGAATGCCGGCCAGCGATGCAGCGGCCCGGTTAACGCCGATGGCCTGGATGAAGAGGCCAATGGCGGTTCGCCGCACCAAGAGGGTCACGACGATCATCAACACCAGGGCGATGACCGCCGCCATCGGAAAGCCGAAGAACGAGCCGGTGCCGAGGTAAACCAGAGCCGGATCGTTGAATGTGACGATGGAGCCTTCGGTAATCAGCTGCGCGATTCCGCGCCCTGCGACCATCAGGACCAGTGTGGCGATGATCGGCTGGATATCGAGCACCGCGACGAGGAACCCGTTCCACAGCCCGCAAGCCAAGCCGACGGCCAGCGCCGCAATGACGGCGATCGGGGTCGGATAGCCCGCCACCACCATGGTCGCAGCCACCGCGCCACAGACTGCCATGATAGCGCCGACGGAAAGGTCGACTCCCTTGGTGGCAATGACGCCGGTCATCCCGATGGCCAGGATTGCCACCGGCGCACCGCGATTGATGACGTCGATCATGCTGCCGAACAGGCGCCCGTCCTGCCAGGCAATGCGGAAAAAGTTGGGAAATAGCAGCCAGTTGATCAGCAGGACGGCGACCAGCGCCAGCAACTGCGGATTGGCGAGGCGTTCGAGATGGAGCCGCTTCATGCGACAGCCTCGTCAGTGTTATTGGCAATCGCCTGCACGATGATGCCGGGGTTGATATTCTTACCGCGCAGTTCGGCGACCATTTCGCGATCCCGCATCACCACAATTCGGGAGCTGTAGGCCACGACCTCGTCAAGCTCGGACGAGATGACCAGCATGGCCATGCCCTCGTCGCGCAGCCGGTTGATGGTGCGGACGATTTCGGCATGGGCGCCCACGTCGATGCCGCGCGTTGGCTCGTCGAGAATGAGAAATGCCGGATCGGTGGCCAGCCAGCGCGACAGGATGACCTTTTGCTGGTTCCCCCCCGAGAGCAGCTTGACCGGCATGTCCAGCGAGGCGGCCCTGATGTCCATGGCCTCGCTGAACCTGCCGGCAATCTCAAACTGTTCGTCGCGGTTGAGCGCCTTGAACCAGCCCAGCTTGCCCTGCAGTGCAATAACGATGTTCTCGCGCACCGACAGGTCGCCCAGAATGCCCTCGGCCTTGCGATCCTCCGGACAGAAGCCAAAGCCGTGCCGGATGGCGTCGGTCGTCTTGCGGATGGCCGTGAGCTGGCCGTTGACGGTGACAGTGCCCTGATCGGCAGGATCGGCGCCGAACATGATGCGCGCCACCTCGGTGCGGCCGGAGCCGAGCAGGCCTGCGACGCCGACGACCTCGCCCTTGTGGATGGTCAAGTCGAAGGGCAGCACGCCGCGCTTGCGCCCATAGCCCTTGAATTCGACCAGCACCTCGTTTTGCGCTGCGTTGCTCTCGATGTCAGTGGCGCCCGAAAAGGCGATGTCCTTCCCGAGCATCAGGCGCACCACGTCGGTGCGGCTCAGATCATCGAGCGGGCGCGTGTCGATCAGCTTGCCATTGCGCAGCACGGTAACGCGGTCGGAAATGGCGAAAACCTGATCGAGAAAATGCGTGATGAAGATGATCGCCAGGCCCTTGGCCTTGAGGCCGCGTATCACCTCGAACAAGCGTTCCACCTCGTTGCGATCAAGGCTCGCGGTGGGCTCGTCCAGGATCAGCACCTTGCCGGACAATTGCACCGCGCGGGCGATGGCGACGATCTGCTGGACGGCCACCGAATGGGTGCCCAGTTCGCTGGCTGGATCGATTTGCAGGTCGTAATTGGCCAGCAGCACGCGGGCGTCTGCTTCCATCTTGCGGAAGTTGACGAAGCCGAAGCGCAGCGGCTGGTGACCGAGAAAGAGATTTTCCGCCACCGAGCGATTGGGCAGCAGGTTCACCTCCTGATAAACCGTGCCGATGCCGAAAGACTGCGCGTGGAGCGGATTGTCGAGCGATATCTGCGCGCCATCCATGTAAATGCCGCCACCGTCAGGCTGGTAGGCGCCCGTCAAAACCTTGATGAGCGTGGATTTGCCCGCGCCGTTCTCGCCGAGCAAGGCATGCACTTCGCCCTTACGCAGGCCGAAATCGACAGTGTCGAGGGCGACATGGTTGCCAAAAATCTTCATGACGCCGCGTGCTTCGAGCACGTATTCGCCATCTGCCATGCAACCCTCCCCCATTCACGTCGCGCCGCCATTTTTGTCGTGTCGCAACAGTGGGCCCCGCCAGCGTACCGGCGGAGCCCGTCTTCGTCTCTGGATTAGTAGCCCAGACCCTTGCGGGTGTCATACTCGCCCTGCGGGTTGTCCTTCGGAGTATAGAGCTTGGACTCGGTGATGATGAACTTGGCGGGTGCCGTGCCGTCGGCAAGGTAGGCCGAAAGGGCCGCGAAGGCCGGACCGGCCATGTTCGGGGTCAGTTCGACCGAGGCATTGGCTTCGCCGGCGACCATGGCCTGGAAGATATCCGGCACGCCGTCGATCGAGACCACCTTGATGTCGGTGCCTGGCTTGAGACCGGCATCCTTGATCGCCTGAATGGCGCCTACGGCCATGTCGTCATTATGGGCATAGACCGCGCAGATATCGGCGCCACCGTTTTCAGCCTTGATGAAGCCCTCCATCACTTCCTTGCCCTTGGCGCGGGTAAAGTCGCCGGTCTGGCTGCGCGCGATGGTCAGGTTTGCATGGCCAGCGATGGCTTCCTCAAAACCCTTCTTGCGGTTGATTGCCGGGGTCGAGCCGACGGTGCCCTGGAGTTCGACGATCTTGCAATCGGCATCACCCACTGCGCCAACCAGCCAGTCGCCGGCAACGCGGCCTTCCTTGACCTGGTCCGACGCGACCGAGGTGAGGTAGAGGTCTTCGGGGGCATCAACGCCGCGGTCGAGCAGGATCACCGGAATTTCGGCTTCCTTGGCTTCGCTCAGCACGTCTTCCCAGCCAGTGGCGACCACTGGGGCAACCAGGATGGCGTCGACGCCCTGGGCGATGAAGCCGCGCAAAGCCTTGATCTGATTTTCCTGCTTCTGCTGCGCATCGGCAAATTTGAGATCGATGCCCAAGGCTTCGGCCTGCTGCTTGGTCACCGATGTCTCGGCGGCGCGCCAGCCGGATTCAGACCCAATCTGGCTGAAGCCGATGGTCAGGCCCTTCAGATTTTCCTGCGCGAAGCTGACTGAAGTCAAAGCGGTAACGAGGCTTGCCGCGA
This sequence comes from Devosia sp., assembly GCF_028290435.1. GTDB lineage: Bacteria > Pseudomonadota > Alphaproteobacteria > Rhizobiales > Devosiaceae > Devosia. The sequence continues at coordinate 41,124 of NZ_JAQGJV010000025.1, forward strand.
TGGCAAGCTTGGAAATGATGGTCACGATGTCCTCCCATGTGGCCGTCACGGCGTATTCGCCTGCGACGGTAGAGGGACGCTATATAAAGTACTATTATATGTAAAGTCTCAAAAATGCCTACGGCGACGCCTTGTGTTCTGCCCCCTGACACAGCCGAAAATGCTTCGAAACGGGTGCGGCGACAGTCAATCAATGCCGGCGGCCATGCCCTAGATTGTCTGGGTCGTCGAGCCCCTCACCACAAGGCGGCAGTCGACTAGCTCGACCCCCTGTGCCAGCGGCTTTCCACCGATGGCGGCGAACAGCTTTTCGGCGGCACTGCGCCCCAGCAGTTCCAGGTTCATGTCGATGCTGGTGAGGGCTGGATGCGTGCCCTCCACGATCACGTCCCAATTGTCGAAGCCGACGACAGCGACATCCTCAGGCACGCGAATGGAGCGTTCGCGCAACGCATCGAGAGCGCCTCGGGCGATCTGGTCGGAGTCGCAGAGGATGGCGTCGACGGCGATCCCCTGGTCCAGCATCATGGCGCAGGACGAGCGGCCCCAGCGCTCGCTCCATTCGCCATAGCCGGTCTCATACACCAGGCTGGTTCCTGTCTCCGCAAGAACCTGGCCAATGCCAATGGCGCGATCTGCCGCAGCTCGCTCGGTCCGCGGGCCCGTCAGGTGGGCAATGCGCTTGCGTCCCGTGGCGAGCAAGTGCTCCGCCGCCAGACGGCCGCCGACCACATTGTCGGGCGTGATGGACAAATCACGAGGATCGCGGGACGGCGTATAGACATAGACCACCGGCACCGGCAGATCGCGGCCGATGGGCTGGCGATGATCGGTCTTGCTGCCCACCACCATGATCGCGTCGACCCGCCGCGCCAATAGGGCTGAGATGTAGTGACGCTCCCTAATGGCATCGCCGCGTGCATCGCACAGGAATACGGATATCTGCCCGGCGCCAAAACTGTCCTCCGCCGCCATCAGGATGGGTAGGCTGAAGCGCCCCTCCAGGTCCGATGTCAGTAGACCGACAGTGCCGGAGCGCCCCTCCGAGAGCCCCTTAGCCATGGGGTTACGCACATAGGACAGGGTCCGTGCAGCGTCCTCTACCCGCGAGCGCGTCGTATCGCTGACCCGGTCGCGGCCATTCAGCGCCTTGGATGCCGTGGCCAGCGATACGCCTGCCGCGCGCGCGACATCCTCAAGAGTGGCGACTTTGGGCTTTTGGTCAGGGGGCGTCAGCGGGGCTTTCATGCGGTCTCGTAGCAGGCGCTGCGTATTCGGAGAAGTGGTCGCCCCGGGTATTTTCGCATGTTTTCGCAAAACCTGCGAATTTGTCTTCGAGAATCCGCTTGATCACAATGAAATTCACGATAGTCTGACGAAACTGCGAAAGCGTTTTCGCATATTTTAGATCCCGCTTTTCCGCACGAGGCGGACTGCTAGACGCAGAAAGCGACGACGACCATCTGCCCCGCCGCAGGGCGGGCGAAATCCAGGAGCCGAGGGGCCTTGGTCAACAGGGATAAAGGGAAGGGACGATGATGAAGAATTGGATGCTGATGACCACGGCGATTGCGACCGCAGGACTGATGTCCATGCCGGTGCAAGCCGAGGATTTGAATCTGTGGGTACGCACCTCCTCCGCCGGCGTGCTCGAAAAGCTCGCCGACCTCTACAATGCCAGCCATGACGACAAGGTGGTCATCACTGGCATCACCGCCGAACAGATGGTGCCCAAGCTTGGTGCGTCGATCGCCGCTGGCGCAGCGCCAGACGGCGCAGTGCTCGACCTGATTTATCTGCCGACATTTGCAGCCACCGATAGCCTCGAAGACCTCACCGATTTCATCGACGGCTTGCCTTATGCCGCCGCGTTGAGCCCGTCCCATATCCGTCTCGCCACGTTTGATGGCAAGAAGTACGGCGTGCCGGCGCTGCCGGATGCCTCGATCATTGCCTATAACAAGGATCTCTTTGCCAAGGCGGGTCTCGATCCGGAAAAGGCACCGGCCTCGCTGGCTGAAATCGCCGAGGACGCCAAGAAGATCACCGCACTTGGCAATGACACCTACGGCCTGTTCTTTGTGGCAAGTTCGGGCAGCTGGCTGGTTTATGACTTCACGCCCCATATCTGGGCTGCCGGAGCCGATATCCTTTCCGAAGATGGCCGCACGGCCACGATTGACACGCCGGCGATGCGCGCGACGCTGGCCGCCTATAATGACATGTGGAAAGCCGGCGCCATTCATCCGACCTCCCGTTCGGGCGTCGGCAATGATGCTGTCGCGGCCTTCGCCTCGGGTAAGGTCGGCGTGCTGATGACGGGCTCCTACATCGTCAACCTGATGACCAGCCAGTACCCGGACGTCAATTTCGGCGTCGCGGCAATTCCGGGGCCGGATGGTGGCGCATCCAGCTTTGCCGGTGGCGATACCCTTTCCCTGATGAAGGGCATCAGCCCCGAGAAGAAGGCCGTGGCCGAGAGCTTTATCGACTTCTACATGCAGCCTGAACAACAGGTGCTGATTACCAAAGAGTCGGGCATGCCCCCTCGTACGGACCTGGCCAAAGAGGCCTATGGTGCGTTCGATCCGCGCAATCTGGTCGCCTATGACATCCTGGCCAGCGCCAAGACCCCCTATACCTATGCGTCCGACGAACTGTTCGTCGCTCGCACCGGTCCATGGGTCAATCTGCTGCAGTCGGCGATCTTTGACGGCAAGATCGATGAGGCCATCGCCAAGGCCCAGGCAGATTTTACCCGCATTCTCGATCGCACCAATCCCAAGTAACGCTCCTCCCGAAGCGTGGGCGGGCGGAACCCTGTTCCGTCCGCCGTCTGATCCGCCAGTACGGAGTGACCTATCTTGACCGTGCCTCTAGACCAGCCGGCACCCCACACGCGCGAGCCGCACCAGTGGTTGGGCGCCTTCTTTATCGTACCAAGCCTCATCATGATCGGCGTCTTCTTCATCGTACCGCTGCTGATGACGGTGTGGATGAGCCTGCATGATTGGCCTTTGCTGGGTCGCTCGAGCTTCATCGGCCTCGGCAATTTTGTCGAGATCATGGGTGATAGCCAGCTGTGGAACAGCGTTGGCTTCACCATGCTCTATACGGTGCTGGTGACGCTGGCCCTGTTTGCCGTGGCGTTCCCGCTGGCGCTGCTGGTCGATCGGCCACTGCGCGCCGCCGGATTTTTCCGGACCATTTATTTCATGCCGGTGGTCATCGGCTTTGGCGCGGCCTCAACGCTCTGGCTCTGGCTGCTCAATCCCGATAGCGGCGTTTTCGCTCAGCTGTTGCGCAGCCTGCATCTGGTCAGCGCGGCGCCTCGGCCGATCGAAAGCTTTTGGCCCGCGCTCGGCGTCATCATTCTCATGGTGGTGTGGAAGAGCGCCGGTTTCACCATGGTGATCCTGCTCACGGGCCTGCAAAGCGTGCCGGGCGAAATCATCGAGGCAGCCAAGATCGATGGCGCCAATGCCTGGAGTCGTTTTCGCAACATCACCCTGCCGCTGATGCGCAATTCGGTGCTGCTGGCGCTGGTGCTCAACGTCACCTCATCCATGCTCGCCTTCGATCAGTTCTTCGTCATTACTCAAGGCGGGCCGCAGAACTCGACCATCACGGCGGTGTTCCAGATCTATCTGGCCTCATTCAGTTCCTATCGCCTGGGCTATGGCTCGGCGCTGTCGCTGGTCCTGCTCGTGGTTCTGGTGGCGATCAGCTCGATCCAGCTCGCCTTCCTGCGCACCCGTCCGGAGGAAAGCTGATGGCCGACCTTAGCCTCAACGCGCCGCTCAACCGCCAGTCCCGGCGCCAGCTCATCGGCACCATGGCATTCTACATCGTCGCGACGATCATCGCGGTGCTGTTCCTGCTACCGATGATCTGGTCCGTGGCCAATTCGTTCAAGCCACCAGCGGAGGCCCTCGCCAATCCGCTGGCGCTGTTTTCCAAGGCGTTCTCGCTCGACAATTATCGGCGGCTCGAAGGGGTTGGGGCGGGATGGTATGTCTATGTCGGCAATTCACTGATGATTGCCGCCGGCACGGTGCTGCTCACAGTTCTCATCGCAGTGCCGGCTGGTTATGGGTTTTCCAAGTTCCGCTTCCCCGGACAGATCGTGCTGTTCGTGCTCATCATGGCCACTATGATGATCCCGTTCCAGTCGATCCTGACGCCGCTATTCCTGATCCTCAAGGCGCTCCGGCTGCAGAACAGTCTCGTGGGTTTGGTGCTGATCTACACGACGTTCCAACTGCCATTCTCCATCTTCATGATGCGCAACGCCTTCGATGCCGTGCCCAAGGCGCTGATCGAAGCCGCGCGGATCGATGGCGCATCGCAATGGACCATCCTGCGCCGCATCATGATCCCCATCGCCTTTCCGGGCGTGGCGACCGTGGCGCTGTTCGCCTTCCTCAACTCGTGGAATGAGTTTTTGGCGGCGCTGATCTTCCTGTCGGACCAGAACAAATTCACCTTGCCGATCATGCTGGTGAACGTCTCGTCCGGTATTTACGGCATCATCGACTGGGGCGCACTCCAGGCCGGTGTCACCGTCACGATGATCCCCTGTCTCATCCTCTTCCTCCTGCTGCAGCGCTACTACGTCCGCGGCATGACGGCCGGCGCCGTCAAATAACTCTCTTCCGAAAGTTTGCCTCATGACTGACCAATCCACACGCGCGCGCCTCGATCGCTATGTTCCTGTCGATCACGCCAAGGTCGATTTCACCGGCGGCTTCTGGGAGAGCTGGAGTGAAACGGTGCGCAAGGTGACCGTGCCGACCCAGCACATGCGACTCGATGAGGAGCGCTTCCTCGAAGTGCTCAATTTCGATCAGCCCCCGGCCGATCTGGCACGCCCGATTCAGCCGTCCGGGCTGTCGATGCAGCACTTCTTCGATAGCGATTTCGGCAAATGGATCGAGGCGGCCAGCTACACCCTCAAGGCCCATCCCAATCCGGCGCTCGAAGCCAAGATTGACGATATCGTCGACAAGCTGGCCAAGGGGCAGATGAAGGATGGCTACCTCAACTCCTGGTTCATCCGCCGCGAGCCGGACAAGCGCTGGACCAATTTGCGCGACCTGCACGAAATGTATTCGATGGGACATCTGCTGGAGGGCGCGGTCGCCTATTTCGAGGCGACCGGCAAGCGCCGGTTCCTCGACGTCATGACCAAAGCCGTCGATCATATCGACGCGACCTTCGGGCCCGAGCCCGGCAAGCTGCGCGGCTATGACGCCCATGAGGAAATCGAACTGGCGCTGGTCAAGCTCTACCGGGTGAGCAAGGATCCCAAGCATCTCAGGCTCGCCAAATACTTTGTCGATGAGCGTGGCCAGCAACCGTCTTACTATGACGACGAAGCCCGCCGCCGCGGCGAGGATCCGGCCAAGTATCACTATGGCCAGAACTATGAATACAGTCAGGCCCATCGCCCGGTGCGCGAGCAGACGCAAGTGGTTGGGCACGCCGTCCGGGCGATGTATCTGTTCTCGGCCATGGTGGACCTTGCGTCTGAGACAAGCGATCTGACGCTGCTGGCGGCCTGTGACCGGCTGTTCGACAACCTGACCGGACGCCAGCTTTATGTGACCGGGGGGCTTGGCCCATCGGGCGCCAATGAGGGTTTTACCCGCGAATACGACCTGCCCAATGAAAGCGCTTATGCGGAAACCTGCGCGGCCATCGCGCTGGCCTTCTGGGGGCATCGCATGGCGCAGATCGATCTCGACAGCCGTTATACCGACCACGTCGAACTGGCGATCTTTAATGGTGCGCTCTCGGGCATCGCCCGCGATGGCGAGCACTATTTCTATGAGAATGTTCTGGAAAGCCATGGCCAGCACCAACGCTGGAAGTGGCACTACTGCCCATGCTGCCCGACCAACATCGCCCGGCTGATCGCCTCGCTTGGGAGCTATTTCTACACCACCAAGCCTGATGAACTGGCGGTCCATCTCTACGGCGCCAACACCGCCGAGGCGGAAATCGCGGGTCAGACCGTGCGTATTGCGCAGGTCACGGCCTATCCGTGGGATGGCGATATCGCGCTGACGGTCGATCCCGTCACTCCGGCGCATTTCACGGTGCGCTTGCGCCTGCCCGGCTGGTGCAGCAAGGCGGAGGTGTGGGTCAATGGCAATGCGGTTGATGTCGCCGCAGCGCGCAAGGGCTATCTCGCTATTGAGCGCGAATGGGCGGCGGGGGACGTTATTCGTCTGTCATTGGATATGCCGGTCCAGCGCCTCTATGCCCATCCCGAGGTGAGCGAAGATGCCGGGCGCGTGGCGCTCAAGCGCGGGCCGGTGGTCTACTGCGTGGAGCAAGCCGATATCGGGTTTGCTCCACAACGCCTTTCCCTGCCGGCCGAGGCGGCGATCAGTCATTCGTTCGACGCAGACCTGCTCGGAGGGGCAGTGCGTCTCTCGGCGCCGGCCAGCAAGGCCAGCGACGCAGGCTGGGACGGCAAACTGTACCAGCGCAGTCGCCCGTCGAAGGAAGCCGCAACGCTCACCGCAATTCCGTATCACCTTTGGGCCAACCGCCAGGCCGGCGGCATGCTCGTCTGGCTCCGGGAGCAATAGGAAACATCATGGCCCAGCTTTCCCTTCGCAAGGTCATCAAGGCCTATCAGGAGCACCAGGTGGTGCGTGGTATCGATCTCGAGGTGGCCGACAAGGAGTTTGTCGTACTGGTGGGACCGTCCGGGTGCGGCAAGTCGACGACGCTGCGCATGATTGCCGGGCTGGAGCACATTTCCGGCGGCCAGATCGCCATCGATGAGCGCGTGGTCAACGATCTGGGGCCGGGCGAGCGCGATATCGCCATGGTGTTCCAGAACTATGCGCTCTATCCGCATATGAGCGTTGCCGAGAACATTGCCTTTTGCCTCCAGCAGAAGAAGATGCCCAAGGAGCAGATCGCCCAGCGCATCGCCACAGCGGCGCAAACCTTGCACATTTCCGACTTGCTCGAGCGCCGGCCCGGCCAGCTCTCGGGTGGCCAGCGTCAGCGCGTCGCCATGGGCCGCGCCATTGTGCGCAATCCGAAAGTCTTCCTGTTCGATGAGCCCCTGTCCAATCTGGATGCCAAGCTGCGTGTGCAGATGCGCACCGAGATCAAGCGGCTGCATCAGGCGCTTCCGACCACCACGGTCTACGTCACCCACGATCAGATCGAGGCCATGACCATGGCTGATCGGGTAGTGGTGATGAACAAAGGCCGCATCGAGCAGGTCGGCCCGCCCCAGGAGCTCTATCATCGCCCGGTCAGCCTGTTCGTCGCCGGGTTCATTGGCTCGCCCGCAATGAACCTGTTGCCAGCGCGGGTAGCGTTCGGTGCGGATGCGATCAGCCTCGTTTTGGCCGATGGCACGGCGCTGGCTTTGCCACCCGCCATGCGAAGCCCCGCTCTGACAGAAGGCCGTCAGGTTATTGTCGGTATAAGGCCCGAAACCATCAGTCAGCCTGTGGGGCGGCAGAATGCCGCTCCGATTTTAGTCAACGTGGATATTGTTGAACCCCTGGGCGTGGAGACGCTGCTCTATTTCAACATTGGCGAAATTGTTGTCTGCGCTCGCGTCATCCCCGAGGCGGCGCCGCCATCGCGTCAGCAGATGGCGCTGAGTATCGACATGGAAAAAATCCATATCTTCGATCCGCAGACAGAACAGGCCATTCGTCCGGATGTCCGCTTTTAGGACGTACGCAGTTTTCGCTGAACGGTCGACACGGACGCCTTGCTGACGGGCTCCTCTGGTGCCACAGAGCAGGAGGCGGCCTTTCGCCTCCGCGGTCGACCAGTTCGGTCATGCGAGCACAGCACAGGAATGCCGGCAGACCTGTCTCACAAAATGTGGTCAGTGGGCACTGCTCAGATTGGCCCGCGTCCTTCGGGATCGAAACCATCCAAATTCTTGACAACTCAGTCTTGAATTACTACATCCTCGCTCATGGCTAGACGAAGAGAGTTTGATCGCGAAGCAGCATTGGGGAACGCCATTTCGGCGTTCGCCGAGCACGGCTATGAAGGCACCTCGACCGACAAGTTGCTGGACGCCATGAATATCAGCCGCCAAAGCCTCTACAATACCTATGGCGATAAGCGGCAGCTTTATCTGGAAGCGTTGCAGACCTATGCGGCCCAGAGCATAGCCGAGCAGCTGCAGTCGCTCAATGGCGGCTCGCCGCTCAAGGGTATCGAGTCAATGCTCAATGCCTTTATTCTCCGGCCTTCCAAGAGTTGCCTAGGGGTCAGCGCCGTCTGCGAGTTCGGCCATAGGGACCCCGAGATTGCCATGCTGAACGACACCGCAGCCAGGGCCCTGCGCGCCGCACTCGAGCGGCGGATCTCGGAGGGAAAGGCATCTGGCGAGATCGATGCAGGCATCAACGAAACGGCGGCGGCCCACTTCGTTATGGCGACCCTCTCGGGGATAAAGGTTGCGGCCCGTGGCGGCGCGCCCCTCGAAGCCCTCCGAGACATTATGCGCCTGGCGCTGAGGAGTTTGGCCTAGAGCTTCAAAGCAAGCTCCGCATGCTTCCGCACGCCCTTTTTTAGACTGAATAGTCTATAATTTCTATACCAACCAAGAGAGAAGACGATGACCAAGACCATCTTCATCACGGGCACCAGCAGTGGCCTCGGGAAATTGACGGCAATGCATTTTGCCAAGGCGGGCTGGAACGTTGCGGCCAGCATGCGGACGCCGGAAAAGGAAACCGAGCTGACGGGATATGACAACATCAGGCTGTTCAAGCTGGACGTGACCGATGTGGCGCAGGTCCAAGCGGCCACTGAGGCGGCAATTGCTACGTTTGGCAAGGTCGACGTCGTCGTCAACAATGCTGGCGCTGGCTCCTATGGCCCGCTGGAATTTGCGAACGAGGAGACCATCGACTGGCAATTCGCCCTCAATGTGCGTGGCCCGATCAATGTCATCCGCAGCTTCCTGCCCCATTTCCGCGCCAACAAGGGCGGCATGTTCATCAATATCAGCTCGTTCATGGGGGTCACCACTGCGGTGCCGACCGGCTCACTGTACAACATGTCAAAATTCGCGCTCGAAGGCCTGACTGAAGGCCTTTACTATGAACTCAAGCCCCTCAATATCGAACTTCGCCTGATCGAACAGGGAGGATCGAAGGGCAATAATTTCCTCGACAGCGTCGTGTTCAATACGCATTCCGGGATCACCGACTACGACGCCATGCTCGGCAAGGTGCAGGCTATGTTCGCCTCCGCTAAAGACGCAGCTTTGGATGATCCACAGGACATTGTGGATGAAATCCACGCTTTGGCGACGGGCGAAAACCAGAGGTTCAGGACGCTGGTCGGCCGGGCGGGCAAGGACTTGATGGCACTGCGCAACAGCGTGCCGATCGAAGAGTATCTGGCGAAAATTGCGGCCAATTTCGCATAGATAGCCAAATTAGGACGGCGGTCGTACGGGACGTGCCGCTGTCGTCTCGCTTCGATTCGGCAAGTCTGGACCGCCGATCGCTAATCTGTAGGTTCGCGTCCCACGGACATTGAATGCAAGCCCATTGAGCGACAGATTTTACCCAGCGCGGGCACCGACCCGCTACGGCAGGAATGGGGCGCTTCGCCGACGACGGCCCAATGATCGTCGGCGAAGCCGCTAAGGTCAAATTTCAGTATCCTCGGACAGCGAGAGGGCGTCATCGACGTCCACGCCGAGATATTGATCGGGGGCCGATGGTCGATCCGGCCACCAACGTACCAAACTTGATCTTCACCAGGTCGCAGCCCCCGAAGCTTGCTATCGATCGCGAGGTCGAAGGACGCGCGGTCTCTCATCCTGCCTTCACGGTCGAGAATGAAGCGGATCGACTAAATCTGTCTTACTTTTGGAGCGCGCTTAGCGCCAACCTGCCTGCCCGCATTCCAGGCCTGCTGCGGCAAAGCGGCCGAAAGAGAAACGATTTGGCAACGTTAGGAGCGGCGGGGGCCGACCCCATTGCTGCCCTAGGACCTTAGTCGTCAGGTTCCTAAAAGCGGACCTGCGATCAGCGAACCGGTTGCGCGCCTGTATTCTGCATTGCAGACTGTAAGGTACTGGCCCTTCATTTTCTGTTTATTGAGACCACAGAACCGACTTCATTTCTGCAAGGCGCTTTCCTAGTGTGCGAGTTGGAGGGCACATGCAGATTGCACCAAATCCAGCGACAAGTTTCTTGAGGCCCTTCGGGCTTCGAGCGCGACTTATTATTATCGCTTCAGGTTCTGCATGTTGGTTGCTGGTACTGTTGGCCCTTTATTTCGCAATCTTTTATGGCCCAAAATATACAAGCTGGCTCTTGCTGGGAGCCGTAATCAGCCTGGTGATGTTAGGGGGTCCTAAGCTTTCGTTCTTATTCTCGCGGCTCAGAGGCATCGACGCCGCACCATATCCTGAGGTGTTGGGGCATCGGTCAGAATTATTCAAATTTTCGTTGAGCGCGATTTTCATCGCCTATTGCGTGAGCGCCTTCCTTATTCCGGGGCCGCCCGAAGTTCGAGTTGCGATCGGAGCGGCATTGGCATTGGTGCCTGTGAGCGCTGAAATACTGCTGCCCACGCCGCAGAAGGCGCATCCACTCATATATAAACTTCTTATTCTCGCCGCTGCCACGCCAATCGCCCTGGTTGCAGCTTGGCTCAGTGAAGCAGGCGGTTAATTTCGGCCTACACACTCGCGCATCAGATGAGGGGAACGGCTGCTCTTTGCCGCAACTGACTCGAAGCGGACTGACCGTTACCCACCCCGTTGCCGCCCAGCCGGAAACGAGCCGGTTTCAGTCGGAAGGCGCGATTTTTGTATGCTGCTCGGACGCCATATCGGGCTCTAAACTAGGCGAAATGTCGTCTATTCTAACTTGCGGTGACCCTGTCGTTACAAACGGGGCGAGTGGGTACGTCACGCAAGCATATGCCCTGATGTAATGGCCGCACGCCGATGATGAAGCACCAGAACGCCAAGGCGTGTCAGGTAGGCCGTTCAATCTTTCAGTTCGGACGACCATGGAAAGTTGACGTACTGGTCGCGTGTGTCGGAGCAAGTGTTGCCATACATCTTGAGATAGGAGGCGCGCCGGGCAGGATCGGCAAAGACAGATGCCGGATCGGCCAGATCGGCCTGGTATTGCACGATATTGTCTGCCGTCAACGCGACGGGAAGGATGTCCATTGCCTGCGGCACGCTCTTGCCGTCCAGCCAGTCGGCGGCAAATTGGCCCATCGCATAGCCGAACACCGGCGAGGATAGGGCGATGCTGGCCTTGTACGGGCTGTCACCCCTGATGATTTCGGCCACCCCTTCGGCCTCGCCATCGATGCCGCCCAAAAACTGGTCGGGACGATCCTTGCCGGCGGCCCGCAGAGCATCGAGCGCGCCGAGCACGACGGCATCGCCGCCCAGGACGACGTCGATATTCGGATTGGCCAAAAGGATCGTATTCATCGTCGCGAACCCGCCCTCCTTGCTTACGGGACTTGGCGCGATATCGGCGACGATCGTTACCCCCGGCATGGCGTTGAAGCCGTCCCGCATCGCTTCGAACCGCGGCGTCAGATATTCCATGCTGTCCTGCGTCAGCAGAACCACGTTGGCCTTGCCGCCGAGATGAGCATTGATGTGGGCGATGGCGGCGTCGGTCAGCGCCTTGCCGGTGGCATATTGCGGTGCGTTGAGCAGCAAGGTCGCCGGAGGCGGAACGACGGTACCGACGAAAGTGCCTGCCCAGATGGCCTGCTGCAGGCTTTTGCTGATCGCCGTCGGGTCCGAGGATGTCGCGACGAGGCCGCCGACCTTCGCCTCGCGAAACGCCGCTATCTGCTGCAATGCCTTGGCGACGTCGTCGTCGGTGACACTGTGGCGATATTCAAGGCCCCGATCCTTGGCTGCCATTCCCAGCCCATAGCCGATGCCCTGCAGGAAATCGCGCCCATTCTCCTGCACATAGGCCAGCACCCGGGAAACGTCTTCCGGCGCCGTGCACGCCGGGGCAGAGGGATTGAAGGCCGGAAACACCGTGCGCTGCGTGATGCCGGACGGCCCTTCCTGGGCGATTGCGGCAGGGACGCCGATTATCGCGGCGAGCACGAGAGCCAGAGGTACGACAAGGCGCCGGCGAACACTTCGATACAATGCCATTCGTCCCTCGCCGCCACGCCGATCGCGTGTCTCTTTGGCGGACCTTTTCACATATTCAGCTAGCCGGTCTACTGTACCGCAGCGGACGAAGTCGATTTCGGCGTGAACATGAGGTGAGCCGCAGTGCCCGGCTGGCGAGGGCGGTATTCGATCGTTGCCGACAGGCTCATGCACATCGCCTTGACGATGCGGGTCCCCACGCCAGTCCCCTTGGCCGGCGCACCCTCAGCGCGGCCGACACCATCGTCTTCGACGGTCAGTTCGATCTGTTCGCCGGCCTTGGCGAGCCGAACACGGACCTCGCCGACACCGTCGGGATAGGCATATTTGAACGCATTGGTCACCAACTCGGTGATGATCACGCCCAGGCTGATGCTCGCGTCGGTATCGAGGTCGATCGGCTCGATAGCGAAGGACAAGGACACCCCATGCCCCTGGCCGCGCAGTGACGTGCTCAGGTGTTCCAGCAATCCCGTGAGGTATTCATCGAGCTGCACAGACCGCACATCGGCAGAGCCATAGAGCCGCTTATGCACCAGCGAGATGGCGAAGATGCGCTCCTGCGTTTCCGCCAATGCGTCCTTGGCGACCTGGTCGGCGACCGCCCGCGATTGCAGCGTAATCAATGACGATACAAGCGACAGGCTATTGGCCACGCGATGGTTGACCTCAGCCAGCAAAACGCCGGCCCGGTCCCGCTCGATCGCCAGATCCGCCGTTCGGGTCGAGACGCGCCGCTCAAGCTCGTTGTTGAGTGCGGTGACCTCGTTGCCCGTGGCGCGCAGTTCTCGCGTATATCGCGTGATGCCATAGGCCGCTCCGCCAACCACCGCGACAATGACCAGTGCGCCGATCCCCGAGACAAGGCGAAGCCATGCCGCATTGGCGCTCTGTTCGGCGACGCCGGCCGTCAGCCGGCTATCGGCCATGCCGATGATGCCGGCGAAGAACACGTTGGCTTCGTCGGTCAGCGCTTTGCCGCTGTTCGTGCGGATGATGGCGATGACGTCGTCATCCCGCCCGTCCCGCTTCAGGGCAATGGTACGATCGAACTCATCGAATTTGGTCGCGAGGATTTCCGACAGCCGGCTGAGCGTCGCGTCCGCGTTGGGGTAGGGGAGCAACAGGGATTGCAGGGCCAGCAGGTATCGCTGGTCCTGCGCCTTGGCCGACTGGTATGGCGCAAGGTAGATTTCATTGCCGGTAATGATGAAGCCGCGCTGGCTGGATTCCGCAGTCTGCATGGCACTGCGCAGTTCCACCGCGGCGACGCGCGTATCGCGGGCGGCCATCGCATCGGCAAAATAGGCCTGTGCCCGTTCCCCCAGCCAGAAGTTCATTCCGACGATAGCCATGAGGGCCAGGAACCCGACAAGCAGGAACACGGATGTTGAGCGGATAAGCTGTCGAGTGGACGTGGGCATCAATGCTTTTCTGCCCTATTCCACGCTGTCGCGCCATGGCTCAGTCTGGCAGTAGATGTGGAAAGAGAAATCTCTACCAGCGTGCGACATTGCTGATGGCATTAATCAAAAGACATCGCTCGGCGAGGTCTCGATCGGGGTTAGCATAAAGTATCTGGGCGGTCGGCAGCATCCGACCCCATTCCGGTCATTTGCGGCAGAATTTCGAGATCCAACGAGCAGTCGTTCAGTGTAGTGGATCTGGGATCTCGATTGGTCGTTGGCGGGTTCCACTGCGCTTTGAACCCGCTGACGGGTCGGCTAATGGGCACCGACCAGAGCCTCCGAATACGCTTCTGATACGATCAGAGGCCGTTTCAAGCTGCCAGGAAAACCTCACGTCACTTGGCGGAAAACGTCTCCAGCACCGAGACGAAGGTGTGGCGGTCGCCTTGCGATTGGGTGAGGCGGACGCGGCTTTCGATGTCGACCAAGTGCTCGTCCATCAGCTTCTGAGCCAGTTTGACGTCGCGCTTGCGGATAGCGGCGACGATATTGTGATGGTGATCGGCGCCCCAGTCGTCGCGCTTTTCTTCTTCGTAGAGAACCATGACCAGCGATAGGCGCGCGGTGACGTTGTTGAACAGTTCGGTCAAAACGTCATTGCCGCCTAGCCGCGCCAGTTCGAGATGAAATTGGCCGGACAGGCCATGACCAGCCGCTTGGCCGTCGACATCGTAGAGGCGCTTTTCTTCTTCGTTGAGCGTGTCGAGCTGGTCGAGGTCGGCTTCGGTCGCCCGTGCCACAACCCGCTCGATGGTCGCATGCTCGAGCGTGCGGCGGGCCTCGAACAATTGCGTGGCCTCTTCGATGGAGGGCTCCGCCACGAAGGTGCCGCGGTTGCGCTTGCGCTCCAGCAGATGGTCGCGCTGCAGGATGCCCAGGGCGCCGCGGACGACGGTGCGGCTGACGCCGAAATGCTCGGCGATAGCATCTTCCAGAATCTTGGTGCCGGGCTTCAATGCACCATTGCCGATCGCGGCGGCCAGCGTCGCGCAGATGCGGTTGGTGACGTCATCGCCGACATCCATGCCATCCACTTCTGCTTCGATCGCCTTGACGTGGGGCTTCGGTCGGGTCGCTGATACGGGTCGTTTGGCCATGAGACTCTCGGACTTGAATGCCTAGCTTTATTGCATATTGGCGCCTCTTTGTGCACCACTTAATGCGATACGACATACGAACATAGTTTCGCAAATAGTTACGCATGAATACGCGCATACTGTAAAACCTTAGATATATCAAAATACTAAGCCAATAATTGTCCCGAAATTTTTGACTTGGCACGCTGATTGCATTGCTGGTTGCAACCGAACGCAACACAAGAACTCCAATGGCAACCCAATCCGGCGCTCTTCTGGTTGACGGACTAACCCACTCCTACGGGGGCGAATTGGCGATCCAGGACGTCTCTTTCGATATCGCTCCCGGCGAGATCGTCGCGCTGCTCGGACCGAGCGGCTGCGGCAAGTCGACGGTGCTGCGCGCCATTGCCGGGCTGATCCAGCCGGCACAGGGCCAGATCATGCTGGCCGGCAAGCATTTGGGCGGTGTCGCCGCCCGGGAGCGCGGCATCGGCATGGTGTTCCAGAATTACGCGCTGTTTCCGCACCTGACTGTCGAAGAGAACGTCGCCTATCCGCTGGCTTGCCAACACGTCCCCAAGGCCGCCCGGAAAGAGCGTGTTCGCGAATTGCTGGCGCTGATCCAGCTCGATGGCTTCGGCCGGCGCCTGCCGCGCGAACTGTCCGGTGGGCAACAGCAACGCGTGGCCGTAGCCCGCGCTCTTGCTGCCAGCCCCGCGCTGCTGCTGCTGGACGAACCATTCGGCGCCCTCGACCGCGCACTGCGCTTCGACCTGCAGGTGGAAATGCTGCGGCTGCAGAAATCGGTGGGCATCACCACGCTGATCGTGACGCACGATCAGGAAGAGGCACAAAGCCTCGCCAGCCGTCTCGTGCTGATGAACAAGGGCCATGTCGAGCAGATCGATACGCCCTCCACTGTCTACGACCGCCCCAAGACCCTCTTCGTCAACAGCTTCATCGGACAGGCCAACCAGCTTCGCGCGACGGTCGTCGAGACCAAAGCCGAAAGCGCTGTGCTCAAGCTCGACGCCTCCGGTTCGAGCCTGACGCTGGCGCGGCGGTTGGATTACGCGGTCGGCGTCCGGATCGTGCTGACCTGCCGGCCCGAACAGGTCTCTGTTCATGCCGCGGCTACGGCCACCAGCCTCCCGGCGCGCCTGATCGTCTCGGTCCCCCTCGGCCCGACCCTGGTCCACGACCTCGAACTCGCCGACGGCACCCAGGTCCGCGCCAGCCAGATGCGCTCCGGGGCGGCCTTCGTGCCCTCTCTTGGCGACCAGGTCCACGTCACCATAGACGCGGATCACTGCCACGTGTTTCCCGTCCACTCCATCTCCCCGTCTGAACTCAACAAAGGTGCAAAACTATGAATGAATTCCGACTGAATCGACGCATGTTCGGCATGCTGGTCGCCGGCGCTGCCGCTTCCAGCCTGCTCCCCTCCATGGCCCGGGCCAGCGGCGGCCTCGTCGCCGCAACCTTTCCCGGCTCCTGGGAAGATGCCTACCGCTCGGTGCTGACGCCGCTGGTCAAGGCCGCCGGTTATGACCTGACCGTCGCGCCCGCTCTGTCGCAGGACCAGTTGACCAAGGTCATGGCCAGCCCCGGTGCCCCGGCTTTCGATACGCTGTTGATCTCGCCCGGCCAGATGGCCATCGCCATCGAGAACGACCTGATCGTCAAGATCGACCCGACCCGCCTCAAGAACTGGTCCAAGCTCGCGCCGGCCTTCCAGGGCGAATACGGCCCGACCGTCACCGTGCAGATCGACGGCATCGTCTACAATCCCGATGTGGTTCCCAAGCCCAAGGGCTATCGCGACCTGTTCGAAAACCCGGCCTATGCGGGCAAGGTGTCGTGGACGGGCTTTGACTCCAACACCGCTGTGATGGCCTATACCCAGATCGCCCAGATCTTCGGCACCGGCCCCGACGACATGGACGCCGTGTTCAAGCTGTTCAAGGACAATGCCGATCTGCGCGCCGGCGTGACCGACACCACCAACCACCAGATGGCGCTGTACCAACAGGGCGAAATCGCCGTGTTCATGGGCTCGACCAACAATGTGGCCCATCTCAAGTCGCTCGGCCTCAACGCCGAATTCGTGCAGCCCGAGACCGGCTCGCCGGCCTCCCCGGTCAATATCCACCTGACCAAGGGCTCAGCCAATGTCGACGCCGCCTATGCCTATATGGACGCCGCTCTCGATGCCGGCGCCCAGGCGACCTTCGAAGCCCCGCCAACCGAAATGTTCCCGACCAATTCGGACGTGGAACTGACGCCCAATATCTCCTCGGTCCTGACCCGCGACCAGGTTGCGGGCCTCGCCTATCCCGACTGGGTCAGCATCAACAAATACCGCGACGAATGGACCAGCACCTTCATCGCCCTGATCGCGTCGTGACCTGACATGAGATCGAGCGGTTTCCCATATTTGCTACCGATGTTGCTCCTGTCGGTCGTCTTTTTTGCGACGCCGCTCGGTCTCCTGCTCGCCTTCAGTTTCGCCGGACCAACCGGCGTAACGTTGGACAATTTTGCCGAATTCTTCGGCGATCCGTTCAACTTCAAAGTGCTGACCAATACCATGCGGCTGGGCTTCGAGACGGTGATCGGCACGACCTTGTTGGGCATTCCGATTGGCCTCTTCTACTGGCACAGCGGGCGGCGGATGCGGCAGGTCGTGGTGTTCCTGTCGCTGATCCCGATGCTGACCAGCAATGTGGTGCGCACCTTCGCCTGGATCGTCATTCTCAGCCGCCAGGGCCCGATCAGCCAGGCCTTGCTGGGCCTCGGCCTGACCGGCGCGCCGACCAGCCTGCTATCCACCGAATTCGGCCTGTTGCTGGCGATGGTCCAGATCGACCTGCCGCTGATCATCCTGCCGCTGGTCGCCATTCTGGCCCGCACCAGCCGGCAACTGCCCGAAGCCGCCGAAGTCGCGGGCGCCGGTCACTGGCGCATCTTGGTGACGGTCCTGTTGCCGATGATGCTGCCCGGATTGCTCGCCGGTTGGATCCTCGTCTTTGCCAGCACCAGCGCCTCCTACGTGACGCAGGCCGCGATTGGCGGGGCCCGCAACGTCTATGTGCCGCAGTTGATCACCCGCCAGGTCGGCGTGCTGTTCAACTGGCCGCTGGCCTCGGCCATCGCCATGGTCCTGCTGCTTTCGACCGGTGCCTTGCTGATGGCTCTGGCGCTGATTTCCCGTCATCGGAGGCTCGTCGGTCATGCGTGATCATATTGCCCGCCGCCTGCCGGTCTGGCTCTATTGGGCCTTCGTCTTTGGCCTTGGCGGGTTGGCGCTGGTCTATCTCGTCGCGCCCATCGTCATCGCGTTGATGATGTCGTTCACCGATGGACAGACGCTGAAGTTTCCGCCGCAGGGCTTCTCGCTGCGCTGGTATCAGGCACTGCTCGATCCGCTGGTGTCCGGCACTGAACACATCGCTGCCTTCAATTCGTTCAAGATCGCCGTGCTTGCCGTGATCGGCTCCCTACTGTTTGCGGTCCCCGCCAGCATCGGCATGGCGCGCACCAAGGGCCGTTCGGCCAATGTGCTCGAACCGTTGCTGCTGGCCCCATTGGTCCTGCCCAGCCTCGTCTATGGTTTGGCCGCGTTGATCGTCGCCAATTTCATCGGCATCAGGCCGTCGCTCTGGTTGACCGTCGCCGGGCACATCGTGGTGTTCGGACCGCTGATGTACCGCGCCACCTCCGTCGTAGCCCAGGGCCTCGATCCATCCCTCGAGGAAGCATCCACCACCATGGGCGCCTCCAGCCTCACCACCCTGCGGCGGGTCATCCTGCCGCTGCTGGTGCCCGGCATCATGGCCGGCGCGTTCCTCGTCTTCATCGAGTCGCTCGACAACGTCTCGATCTCGCTGTTCCTCGCCGACCCGCAAACCACCGTCCTGCCGCTACGCATGTTCGCGCTGATCCAGGAATCGCTCGATCCGCGGGTGGCGGCGATATCCGGCATCCTGATCGTGGTCACCTTTGTGGGCGTCCTCATCGGCAACCGGCTGTTCGGGCCGTCCCGTCCCAAAACCTAAACCAGATCGTCGCCCCAAGACGACGCAACACAGAAAGTCTCTCCCGTGAATACCCACAACACCGCCTCCATGGCGTCGCTCCTTGCCGGCTTCGAGCCCGATTTCGACTTCGTGGCGCCCCCGCCGCTGCCCGAGGCCGAATTTGCCGAGCGCCTGCGCCGCATCCGCCGCGAAGCGGTCATTGCCGGACATGACGCTGTGGTCGTGCACACCGACATGGTTGGCTGGTTCCACACCTCCAACGCCTATCTCCGCTACATCTGCGACTGGATGCGCGAAGGCGTGCTGATCATTCCTACCGATAGCGACAAAGGCCTGATCCTGCTGTCGTTCTTCACCCAATCGGTCATCCTGCCGCCGGGCGGCGAGCCCATGCTGATCGACCAACTCTGGCAGATCGGCGCCATCGGCCGCGAATATGCCGATCGGCCTGGTTCCTCGACGGTCAAGACCGCCGAAGCCTGCGCCAAGATGCTGGGCGACCTCGGCCTCAGCACGGGGCAGATTGGCCGACTCGGCGACCGCACCAGCAGTGAATTTTATGGCTATTTGACCGAGTTGATGCCCAAGGCCAAGTTCGTCGCCGACAACGCCATCATCGACCGCATGCAGAAAATCCGTTCGCCCCGCGAAGTCGAGATGTTCCGCGCCGCAGCGCAACTGATCTCCATCGGCACCCAAGCCGCCTATCACGTGGCCAAGCCCGGTGTCACCGATGCCGAAATTTATGCTGCCTTCACCTGGGCGCAACTGGCACGCGGCGGCGAGACCGGCGACGGCTACCAGATCGGCATCAACGAATACGGCACCCATTGCGGCAAGCCCTATGGCCACGTCGTGCGGCCCGGCGACCTGATCAACCTCTACATTTCCAACGTCACCTATCGCGGCTACACCGCCCAGACTGCCCGCATGATCGCCGTCGGCGAAATCACTGCCCATCAGGAAGACGTGCTCGCCGCCTGCACCGACGGCGTCAAGCGCGCCGAAAAACTCATCAAGCCGGGCGCCCTGATCAGCGACGTCAACAATGCCGCTTTCGAGCCCTATATCGAGCGCGGTTTCCTCACCGCCCCCGATGCCCGCACCATGCCCTACAACTGGGCATCGGCCGAGGATGGCGGGCCGCGCCTGATCGGCAAGCAATACGTCAAGGACGTGGACTGGGAAGCGCAGGGCCGCACGCTGAACCACGTTTACCCGGCAACGCAGGGCCCGCATAATCCGAACCTCGGCCACTCCGTCGGTATGGCGGGGTCGCAGAACAGCTTCAACGTTTCATCCCACAATTACGACCGGTTGGAAGAAGGCATGATCTTCGTACTGCACACCCAATGGCTGGAACCGCTCTCGGCCGGCTGCAATGTCGGCGATTGCTATCTGGTCACCGCCGATGGCTTCGAAAACCTCAGCCGCCACACGCCACTCGAAACCCATCGGGTCGCCGTCTGATGGGCGAGATCAAAGAGCACACGCATTTCGACTTCGGCGAGCTGACCGAGCGCGAAAAATACAAGCTGCTGATCGGCACGGTTATCCCGCGCCCGATCGCGCTGGTGACCACGGTCGACCGCAACGGCCAGCCCAATGCGGGCCCGTTCAGCTTCTTCAACGTGCTGACGCATGACCCGGCCATCGTCGCCATCGGCGTCGAGAACTATGCCGACATGCGCTTCAAGGACACCGCCCGCAATATCCGCGAGACCGGCGAGTTCACCGTCCACATCTGCGACGATGCCATGGTCGAGGAAATGGAAATCTGCGCCATCAAGTTCGGCCCGGACGTCAACGAACTCGATGAGGCCGGCCTGCACACCGTCCCCGGCACGATGGTGAAAAGCCCCCGCATCCTCGAGGCCCCTGCCGCGCTCGAATGCCGGCGCTACATGACGCTGGAGCTCAGCCCGGCCCGCGAAATCATCCTCGGCCAGGTCGTGGGCGTCCATGTCCGCAGCGACGCGGTCAATCCCGCCAACCTGCACATCGACCAGATGAAAATGGACGCCGTTGGCCGCCTCGGCGGCCACAGCTACACCCGCACTCGCGACCAGTTCGACAAGGTCACCCTCGCACCATCGCAATGGGCCGGTGGCAGTTCGCGTCGGTCAGTCCAGAAGTAGTCGTCCTAACCGAAAATAACTTGATTGTAGAAATCATATTATCTATGAGGGGGCTTATTCGCGTGGGCTCCGCCGCGCGACCCAGAGATAGATCGATATGAACAAGACCCTTGGCGCGATGGCGCTTATGGCCACGCTGTCGTTCGCCCCCGCGGCTGCAGCGAAGGACGTGACGGCGCAAATCCAGATGGTCAACTATGATGGCCATGAGGCCTATCTGGCGGTCTATCTGGTCAATGCCGAGGGCCGCTACGAGACCACGCTATGGGTCTCGGGGAAGGACCCTAAATATCATTCCTATCTCCCCCGCTGGTGGCGTTACCTGTCGCGCGCACCGCAGGAACTGGATGCCATTACGGGCGCCAGTGCCGGTGGCGGCGACCGCGTCGCTCTCAAACTCGATCTCAAGGACGAGTGGTTCAACGTCGGCTACGCGATTCGCGTCGAATCGGCAGTAGAGGCGGGCGCCGCGCACGAGGAAGACGCGCTGTTCGAGCTCAAGGACGACAATAACGGCGCTCGCATCGACGGCACCGGTTATGTTCGCGTCATGCGCGCCGGCTGGGAATAAGCGGGGCGGACGCGCGCTATGTGGCGCTGGCTGCATTCCCTGTTCGGCATTGGCGGCATGCTGCTGGTGGCCCTGCTGGCGCTGACCGGCGCCATCATGTCGGTGGTTCCGGCGGTGGATGCGCTGGGCCCTTATGCACGGCCGGCCGGTGACCTCAGCGTCGCCCAGGCGCTTGCGGTGTTGACCCCGAACTTCGAGGAAATCGAAAAGCTGCAACGCACCTCCGCGGGCGCCTTCGTGCTCACGCACCGCGAAGACGGCACCGTGCTGCACGACTATGTCGATGTGAGTACCGGCGCCGTACTGGGACCGCAGCAGGACAGCGCCTTCTTTGAGTTTGTAAAGGACCTGCACCGCTCGCTGCGGCTTGGCAATGCCGGGCGCCTGGTGGCGGGCATTGGGGCCGGGTTGATGACGCTGCTCTGTGTGACCGGCGCAACGCTGCTGATCAAGCGTTTTGGCGGCATCCGCGCCGTCTTCGGGCCAGTGCGGGGCAAGCCGATGGAACGGCTGCACGCGACCAGCGGTCGTATCGCCATGGTGCCGCTGCTGCTGACCGCGCTGACCGGGCTCTACCTGACGCTGGTGACGTTCCTCATCATCCCGAGCGGCAACGAGACCCCGCCGCGCTATCCGGAAAGCCTTGAGGAACTCGATCCCGTGCCGGCGAGCGATCTGGCTGGCTTGCAGCAAATCTCCTTAGCCGACCTGCGCGAGGTGACCTATCCGATCCCCGGCGACTGGTTCGACGTCTATGCGCTCAAGACCAGTGCGGGCTTCGTCTTCATCGATCAGTTCAGCGGCGAGACGCTCGACACCCAGCCGTATCACCCCGCAACTGTGGGCCTGGAATGGGTGACCCTGCTGCATACCGGCGAGGGCGCGTGGCTCTGGGGCCTCATCCTCGGGCTGACGGCGCTGAGCGTGCCGATCTTCGCGGTGAGCGGTTTCACCATCTGGCTGACGCGCCTGCGCCAGGGCGGCGCCCGCGTGGTCGGCAATGCGCCCGCGACGAGCGCCGATATGGTCGTGCTCGTGGGCTCGGAGACGGGAACGACCTGGGGTTTCGCGCGCCACCTGCATGAAAAGCTGACTGCCGCGGGACGCCGCGTCCACCTCGCCGCGCTCAACGATTTGCGGCCTGCATATCCCAAGGCGCAAGGCCTGCTGGTGCTGACCGGCACCTATGGGGATGGCCACGCGCCCAAATCGGCCAACCGATTCATGCCAAAACTATCGTCGTTCGGCGGCCACTTGCCACCCTTCGCCGTCCTGGGTTTTGGCGACAAGTCCTTCGAGCACTATTGCCGCTTTTCGCTCGATGCCGATGCAGCTCTGGCCGCGCGGGGTGCCCGGCGCCTGTTGGCGCCGGCGCAGGTCGATCGTGGGTCCGCCCACGCCTTTGCACAATGGGGCCAAGACCTCGGTACAACGCTCAATATGCCGCTGGCGCTGAGCTATGTGCCGCCCCGGCCAGCCACTCAGCCGCTGACGCTGGTCGAGCGCATCGAGTACGGCGCCAGCGTCGGCGCGCCCACGGCAATTCTGCGCTTCAAGTCCGAGAGCAACGGTGTTCCCCATCACGTGGCTGGCGACCTGATCGGGGTCATCGCGCCCGGCACGCAGGTCGCGCGGTATTACTCCCTCGCGTCGAACGCCACTGATGGCTGCGTCGAAATTTGCGTGCGCCATATGCAAGCCGGCCTGTGCTCGGGGTTTCTCCATGGCCTGACCGTTGGCGCGCAGATCGATGCTTATGTGCGCACCAATCCCGAATTTCACCTGCCGCGCCGCAAAAGCCCCGTCGTCATGGTGGGCGCCGGAACCGGCATAGCGCCATTTATCGGGATGATCCGCAGCGAACGCGGCACCAGGCCAATCGAGCTCTATTGGGGCGGACGCAAGCCGGACTCCGATTTTCTCTACGAAACCACCACACGCCAAATGCTGGAGACCGGCCGATTGGCCCGCTTCGACGCGGCGTTCTCGCGCGGTGCCAGTCCCGCTTACGTGCAGGACCGCATCCGCGCCAACGCCGCGGGCCTGCTCGAGCGGCTGCATGCCGGTGCCACCATTATGGTCTGCGGCAGCAGCGCCATGGCGGCGGGAGTGCGCGCGGAATTCGAAACCATTCTGGCCGGCCTCGACAGCGACGTCGCCACTCTGCGACGCCAGCGCCGCTACCTCGAAGATATCTACTGACCAGTTTTCTACGGCACCGCAGAGGGCGGGCCGCAACCAAGGGGGATAATCCCATGACGAACCTCAAGACCCTGCTCGGCGCCGTCGTGCTGAGCGCCGGCCTGATGACCAGCGTGGCCGCTTTTGCTGCCGACAACGTGCTCGTCGATGCCGAATGGTGGAAGACCGCAACGCTTGCCGACGTCACCGCGGCAATCGGCGGTGGCGCCGACGTCAATGAAGTCGATCCCGATGCCTATACGCCCCTGCACATGGCCGCGCGCCAGGGTGTCGGCGCCGATGTCATCAAGGCCCTGGTCGATGCTGGCGCCAATGTGAACTTCGTTGGCCACGACGCGCGCGTGCCCCTGTTCTATGCGCTGGGCAGCGGCTCACTCGAAACCGCCAATGCCTTCTTCGCCTATAATCCCGACCTGAACGTCAAGGATGAGTCGGGCAACACGCTGCTGACCTACACCGCCCGCGCCACCAAGAGCACCGAGCTGATCGACCTGCTGATCGCCAAAGGTCTCGACCTGCAGGTACTCAACAATAACGAGGCCAACGCCGCACTCACCGCCGCCGAGCGCAATCCCAACCTCAACGTCGTCGAATACGTTGTCGGCCTCGGCGTCGATCCGCTGCTGGTGGACAATCGCGGCTGGAACGGCGTGCTCAACGCCTCGTTCCGCAACCCCAACCTCGACGTGCTGAAGTTCTTCGAAGCCAAGGGCGCCGCTATCGATGCCGTCGCCAAGGATGGCCGCAACGCCGCCCTGATCGCCTCTGAACGCAATACGCTTGAAGTGCTTGAATATGTCGTCGGCAAGGGCGTGGACGTGAAGGCTGTCGATGCCAAGGGCCGCAATGCCCTCAACATCGCCGCCACCATGAACAAGCCCGACGTGATCGAGTACCTTGTTGCCCAGGGTGTCGACGTCAACGCGGCTGATGCCGAAGGCAAGACCGCGCTGATCCATGCCGCCGAAAGCAACAGCCTCGACGCCATCAAGGCCCTGATTGCCGCCGGCGCCGACGCCAAGGTCGCCGATGCCGACGGCAATACCGCGGTCATCGTTGCCGCCGCCCGTGAAGACGACACGTTGCCCGTGCTCGAAACACTGGTTGCCGCTGGTGGCGACCTCAAGACCGTCAATACCGATGGCACCACCACGCTCATCGCTGCCGCTGGCTCGAACCAGAGCGTCGATGTGCTCAAGTACCTCGTCGACGCTGGTGTCGACGTGAACGCCGTCGATGGCGAAAAGCTGAGCGCCCTGCTGCATGCCGCCTCCAAGGCCAAGGACACCGCCGCGATCGAGTTCCTGCTGGCCAACAAGGCCGACACGTCGCTTGCCGACGATTTCGGTGATACCGCTGCCGATTACGTGGCGGACAACGAAGCCCTCGCTGGCACCAACGCCGCCGACCTGCTGAAGTAAACACTGACGAGGCGACCTCCGGGTCGCCTCGTTTCCCAAGGATAGTGCATGAGTTTCTGGCGACGGCTTTTTGGATCGACGCGCCGGCCAGTCGCCGCGCCGCGCCTGCAGACGTTTGGCGGCGACACCATGGGCACGCGCTACAGCGTCAAGCTCGTTGCGACTGCCGGCCCAGACCTCGCCGCGATCCAAGCCGAAGCCCACGCCGCCATCGACGCCGTCGACGCGCAGATGTCGACCTGGAAGCCACAATCCGATCTCAGCCGTTTCAATGCCAGTGAGCCCGGCGATTGGTTCGCCGTCGCGCCCGATCTCGCCAAGGTCGTTGCCCTTGGCCTCGAAATCAGTGCGTTGACGGATGGCGCCTTCGACATATGCGTCGGCAGCGCCGTCAACCATTGGGGTTTTGGGCCCGACGCCGCACCGGTCGACGTCCTGGCCCCGCCGACCGATCTGCCGGGCTTCCGCAGCATCGCGGTCCGGCTCGATCCGCCGGCGCTGCGCAAATCCGGGCCCGTCTATCTGGACCTATCCGGCATCGCCAAGGGTTTCGGCGTTGATGCGATTGCCACGGTTCTCGAGCGGCACGGCATCGCCGCCTACATGATCGAAATTGACGGCGAACTGCGGGCCAAAGGCACTAGGCCGGACGGCACGCCATGGCGCGTCGGGATCAGCCAGCCCGAGCCGGGAGCAACTGGCGTCCACCATGTCCTGGCCCTGCCCACGACCGCGCTGGCTACATCCGGAGATTATCGCCGCTATTTCGATGTTGCGGGCCAGCGCTATTCCCACACCATCGACCCACGAACCGGCCGCCCGACCACCAGCACGGTGGCCTCGGTCACCGTGGCCGACCCCGATTGCGCCCGCGCCGACGCGTTGGCCACCGCCCTGCTGGTGCTTGGTGCCGACAAGGGCCCCGCAATGGCCCAACGCCTCAAGCTTGATGCCCTGTTTCTGATCCGCGATGAGGGCGGGCTTACGGAAAAGATGACCGGCCGGTTCGATCGGTTCTTCGGGTAACGCCAAGTTCGAGTGCCTTGATCAAACCGAGCTCACGCCCACAGCCGTGTAGTGGTCCAACTATCTCCCCGCGCCTCGTACCGCAGCCGCACATGACAACGATCGGAGCGGCCCTGCCAAAACTCGACGCTGGCCGGCTTCACGGCGTAAACCGCCCAGCCGGCCGTTGCCGCCGATATTTCAGCCCCCGTTTCCGGCGCATCATCGCCCACAGCCCGGCTTTGTCGCCCCAGCGCCGCATTGGCGCGCGCTTCCGCCGAACGCGCCCAGAAATCGGCGGCCGCTGCGTCCGGGCCCAGATCCACCGCAGTGCCGCGAATGCGAACTTGCCGCCCGAGCGCCGGCCAATAAAAGGTCAGCGCAACATCGCCGCTGGCCGTAATCTGGTGCCCCTTCGGACTGTGCCGGCTGCTGGCGAAATGCCAGCCGCGCTCATCCAGGTCCTTGAGGATCAGCACACGCGCGTCCGGGCGCCCGTCAGCGTCCACAGTTCCCAGTGTCATGGCGTGCGGCTCCCTGATGCCGGCGGCGATGGCCCCGCGCAGCCAGGCGACAAACTGGTCCTGCGGCGTCCCGGCTGCCGTCGCGGGATCGAAATCGGGCAATTGCCCCGCAAGGCTGGGCAATTCGCGCAGCAGCAGGCGTGTGGCGGAGACGGTCATGGCCGGCCCACGATCAACCGCAGCGAGCCTTTGAAGAACGGCTGGCTGCGCAAATGGCCATGCTGGCGATCCCAGGTGCCGTCGGCAAGATCGCGCCCCAAATGTTCCACAAAGCGTGGGCCAACTGCCGGATCGACAAAGCTCCACGCCGAATTGGCAAGGCGCGCACCCGGCTCCAGCAGCCGCTCCGGCCGGCCGTAATAGGCCTCGCTGAAGCCGTCGATGCAGCCCAGGGGGACGGGCATGGTCTGGAGGTCGACCTGTCCGCCGAGGCCCTCAATGATCGACTGCATCGCCGGATAGCGCCGCGCCTCGGTGACGATGGCTTCGGGCGCGTAGTGGTTGAGCCAGAACCGGTCCAGCGCCGCCGGATCGCAGGTCAGGATCAGCACCGGCCCACGCGTGACGCGCCGCATCTCCGACAGGCCGGCCGCCAAATCCTTCCACTGATGCACCGAGAACGTCGCCATGCTGGCGTCAAAGCTCTGGTCGGCGAACGGCAGGCTCTCGGCCACGCCATCGATTGCGGTGCTCAGATGCGCCGGCCGCTGCGCGCGCATCGCCGCCGAAGGCTCAAGGGCGGTCACCTGGCGACCAGTCGGTTCGTACGAACCGGCCCCCGCGCCGACGTTGAGGACGCTGGCCGACGACCCCAGGGCCTCGGCAATACGGGCCGCAAAAAACGGCTCCGGCTGCCGGTAGTTTGTGTAGTTTACGCCAATGACCCCATAGTTGGCGTCGCCCGCACTACCGTCCGCATGTCGTAAATCTGTCATGTTTTCCTCGCTTTCACCGGCAGGAAACACCATGTTCTTCGCTCTGAAAAACGATATGAACGAACACGCAATGTTCGGAAAACGCACATGAGAAAGTTGCCATCGCTCAATGCCCTGCGCGCCTTCGAGGCGGCCGGCCGCCACGGCCGCATGACCCTCGCCGCTCAAGAGCTGCATGTCACCCACAGCGCCATCAGCCGGCAGGTGCAGCATCTGGAACAATTGCTGGGCGTCGCCCTGTTCGAGGGCCCGAAGAACGCGCTGCGGCTGACCGAAGCCGGCAACCGCCTGATGCTTGGCCTGACCCCGGCTTTCGACCAGCTCGACCTCGCCGTGCGCTCCGTCGCCGATACCCAGGATGGCACGCTCGATGTGTCCTGCCCCGGCACCTTCACGATGCGTTGGCTCATCCCGCGCCTCTACCGCTTCCGTCAGGCGCATCCGGACATTGAGGTCCGCCTCACCGCTTCCAGCAAGCCGGTGGATAGCGTGCGCGACAGTTTCGACGTCGCCATCCGCGCCGGCACAGCACCCTGGCCTGCGGAGCTGGAGGTGACACCACTGTTCGACGAGCAGATCGGGCCGGTCGCCGCCCCGGCGCTGGCCGCAAGCGTGATCGAGGATATCGCCAGCGTCCCGCTGCTGCATTCGCGTACCCGCCGGCATGCCTGGGCAGACTGGAGCCGTCGCGCCGGCAGGGATGCGGATGACGCCACCGGCAACGAATATGAGCACTTCTACTTCATGCTGGAAGCTGCCTCCGCGGGCCTCGGCGTCTGCATTGCCCCCTGGCCGATGGTGGCCGACGACCTTCGCGCCGGCATCCTGACCGCGCCCCTTGGCTTCATCGCCAGCGGGCAACAATATGTCGCCCTGCGCCACTCACGCCAGCACCGCAAGTCATCCCTGTTTTGCGACTGGCTCGCCGGCGAAGCCAAGGCCTTCGGCCTGCCACCTGGGGAAACGCAATGAGCTTACCGGCGGTTTAGCGTCGATATCCCCTTGCGCCTTTTCGATCCGACCACCAACTGTAGGTTCACGCAAGAACGCAGGGGATTTGGGACATGAGCGACTTCAATGATCAGGTCATCGCCGATTTCAATCGGAACGGTGGCAAGCCCGGTGGCCATTTCGAAGGAGCCCCTGTGCTCCTGTTGCACGCCATCGGCGCCAAATCGGGCGCTGAACGAACCCAGCCATTGATGTTTCTGCCGCAAGACGATGACACCTGGTACGTATTTGCCTCCTATGGGGGCGGCCCAAAGGACCCGGCGTGGTTTCACAATGTCGTCGCGCATCCCGAGCTGGATATTTCAGTTGGCGACGGCACCACCATCAAGCGCGTTCCAGTTCGCGCGCGCGTCCTCGAGGGCACTGAACGTGACGCAATCTACGCCAAGCAGGCCGGCCTCTTCCCGCAGTTCGCCAATTACGCCGAAACCACCACTCGCGACATTATTCCCGTCATCGAGCTGAAGCAGCGCTAACGCTGACCTCGTACCGGCGCCGAGCCCAAGGACTGGTGCATGCCATTGAACTCCCCTAAGCTTCGCCCATAGGCGGCGCTTGCGCGAAACTCCGCCAAACGGGGGCAACCATGACGATCAGGACCGGAACGGCGGGATGGGTGTTCGAGCCCTGGCGCGGCACCTTCTACCCCGATGGCCTGGTGCAAAAAAAGGAGCTGGCCTATGCCAGCTCCCGCCTTGGCAGCATCGAGATCAACGCCACCTTCCGCGCCAACCAGAAGCCCGAGAGTTTTGCCAAATGGGCCGGCGAAGCGCGCGACGGTTTCGTGTTTTCGATCAAGGGCCCGCAACTGGTCACCCACATCAAGCGGCTCAAGAACTGCGAAATCGAGCTCGCCAATTTCTTCGCCTCGGGCCCCTTGGCGCTCGGCGACAAACTCGGCCCCTTCGTCTGGCAATTGCCGCCCAATGTCAGCTATGACCGGGCCGTGCTGGAAACTTTCCTCGGCCTGTTGCCCAAATCGGTCGAGGCCTATCTGGCGCTCGCCGGCAAGGCCGATGCCAGGCTGAAATCGCCGCCATTCCCCGACGCCGCCAATGTCGGCCCGATCCGCCACGCCATCGAGTTGCGCAATCCCAGCTTCGACCTCCCCGAAGTGCGCGACCTGCTTGCAACCCACAATGTCGCTTCGGTGATCGCCGACACCGCCGCGCAACCGTCGCGCGTGCTCACCGCCGATTTCGCCTATTGCCGCCTGCAGGGCCCGGCCCGCCCCGACGCCGCCGGATACACGCCAGCCGATATCGCCGACTGGGCCATCCAGGCCGGTCAGTGGGACAAAGGGGGCCAGGACGTGTTCGCCTATTTCGTCCACGAGGACAAATTGCACGCTCCCCAAAATGCCATCGCGCTGCGCCAGGCTTTGGGCATCGCCCTGC
Source organism: Devosia sp. (assembly GCF_028290435.1). GTDB lineage: Bacteria > Pseudomonadota > Alphaproteobacteria > Rhizobiales > Devosiaceae > Devosia. The sequence continues at coordinate 71,085 of NZ_JAQGJV010000025.1, forward strand.
CGGGCGATTGATCACATCGCCGTAGCCGTCTGGATATTGCCATCGTCTGCCGCTATCCAGCCCCTGTTCCAGCGTCACCCGGATATTGCTTCATGGCCTCAGCTTTCTACGCCCCCCTCGACAAGAAGGCCGCGGGCCTCGCTTTTTTACTGGCTTTTCTCGCCATTGCGGGGGCCTGGGGATCGCAATTGTTCGGTGGCCTCGTGCCCTGCGAATTGTGCCTTGAGCAGCGCATGGCCTATTACTGGGGGCTCCCGGTCCTGGCAGCGATCCTGCTCACTTGGAACCGGCTGCCGCTTGCTGTCTGGTACCTGGCCATGGCGATCGCCACTGCGATCTTCGCCTGGGGCGCCTTCATGGGCGCCTACCATGCCGGCGTCGAATGGGGCTTCTGGCCCGGTCCCACCGCCTGCACCGGCACGGGCATCGGCGAAATCAGCTTCGACGCCCTTAGCGACCTGAATTCCGCCCGCGTCGTCCCTTGCGACGTGGTGCAGTTCCGCTTCCTCGGCATTTCTCTGGCCGGCTACAACGCGCTGGTCATGGTCGCCACGGTCGCGCTGCTCCTGATCTCGATGGGAGCCCAGGCCAACCGCCAGGGTCGTCGCACCCGCGCCTAAACTAATGCGTGAGGTCATCCACATCTCGCGCGCTGTGGAGCACGCGGACGATTTGCACCGCATCGTCCAGCACTCGATAGAGCACGAGATAGAGCACGAGATAGTTGCCGACCGGCATTCGCCGAATGCCCGGCCATCGCTCCTGAAGCGGGCAGCGCAGGCTGTCCGACAGCAACGAGCGGCATGAAGTTCGCAACTCCGCGACGAAGCTTTTTGCACGCTTGCTGTTGTCGCGAGCGATGAAGTCACCGATCGACTTCAGATCACGCAGCGAGGCCGGCGTATAAATGGCGCGCATTAATCGCTGCCATCAGCGTAGCGCGCCTCAAGTTCCGCAAAAACCTCCTCCTCGGACAGCCAGCCGTTAGCGTCGGCCTCCGCAATGGCCAGCATAATGCTCGTGTCCAGATCGCGTAGCCGTGCTTCGCGTTCCTGCACGAGACGAACGCCTTCGCGCAGAACCTCACTCTTGGAATTGTAGCGGCCGTTTTCCACCAGGTCGTTCACGACTTTTTCGAGATTTTCACCGAGTTCAGCACTGATCGCCATGACATAGCTCCATCCTGCACCAACCAATAATAGTTATTGGCCGGTTCGCCGGCAAGCTATTCCTCCAGCTCGATATCCCAGTAGAGATAATCCAGCCAGCTCTGGTGCAGGTGGTTGGGCGGGAAGGCGCGGCCGTTATTGTGCAGGTCATGCACCGTTGGGTGATAGGGCGCCTGGCGCGGGAACATCTTGATTTCCCAAGGCATGCGATTGGCCTTGCGCAGATTGCACGGCGCGCAGGCGGCCACCACGTTTTCCCAGGTCGTGCGCCCGCCCTTCGAGCGGGGAATGACATGGTCGAACGTCAAATCGTCCTTGGCGCCGCAATATTGGCACACGAACCGATCGCGCAGGAACACGTTGAACCGCGTGAACGCGGGATGGCGCGCCGGCTTCACATAATCCTTAAGCGACACCACGCTGGGCAGCCGCATTTCGAAGCTGGGGCTGTGGATCACCGTGTCATATTGCGACACGATATTCACCCGATCCAGGCACACCGCCTTGATCGCGTCCTGCCAAGACCAGAGCGATAACGGATAATAGCTGAGCGGCCGAAAGTCGGCGTTCAACACAAGCGCGGGACAGGCCTCAGGCGACACGTGGATGGTCACTTGAGTCTCCCGGAACGGGAATCGAGTAAGTCCATAGCCCCTTTATACTAGGCCCATTGTGTCAGGCCTGTGAAGCGGCATGTTAACGAATATGAATATCTATTTTGGAGCCGAAACTGCCGCGATGAAATCGCTCGCAAAGCCGAGCCCGTCCGGCGAAATGCCGTGCCCGACACCGCGCGATACGTGGTAGCGCACGTCATATCCCGCCGCGACCAGCGCCGCATTGGCCTCCTCGCCGAGCGCCGGATCGACCACTTGGTCCATGTCGCCATGCACGATGCAGACCGGTGGCTTGGGCAAACCTGCCTCACCAAATCCGGGCGGCGGCACAAACGCGCCCGAAAAGGCGATGACGCCCATCAGCGGCTCGGGCAGCGACAGTCCGGCATGCAGCGCCATCATCGCGCCCTGGCTGAAGCCGGCGACAATCGTATCCTTGGCCCCCAAACCAGTCTGCGCCCACGCATCCTGCAGAAACTGCACCAGCACGGGCGCTGCAGCTTCAAGTCCGCGTTGCCGACCCGAAACCCGGTCGCCGTCAAAATCGATGGCGAACCACTGAAACCCGGATGGATAGCCCGGCAGACCTTCATGCGCGTTGGGCGAGACGAACAGCGCGTCCGGCAGGATCGGCTGCCAACTCGGCGCCAGCCCGATCAGGTCCTCCCCGTTAGAGCCATAGCCATGCAGCAGCACCACAACCTGCTTGGGCGCGCCGCCCGAAAGGGGCGCGAGCATTGGACCGGACAATTTTGGGATCACGGCAGAATTCCTTCCTTGTCGCGCATCACCGCGAAGAGACGCCAGAACAGCAGCGCCGCCGCCGAGCGGTGCGGCGACCACGGCTTGGCCAGTTCAACCATCTGCTTGATCGTCGGTCGTTCGTCCAGTCCCAAACCGCTCTGCACGGCTTTGAGCAAGGCCAGATCCCCTGCCGGAAACACATCAGGGTGCCCGGCGCAAAACATCAGGTAGACCTCCGCCGTCCACGGCCCGATGCCCTTGTGCGCCACGAGATACGCGACAGCCGCCTCGGCGGTCAGGGTTTCCAGATGATCGAAATCCAGTTGCCCTGCCACCATGGCCTCGGCGATCACCCGCAAGGTGCGGAACTTGCCTGCGGAAAATCCGACGGCGCGGACTTGTGCCTCCTCCAGGCCTAAGTACCGCACCGGGTCCAGCGCGCCCTCCAGCAGTTCGAACCGGCCCCAGATTGCCCGGGCGCTGGCCACCGAAACCTGTTGCCCGACGACGATCTTGGCAATGCCCGGGAATCCCACGGCATTGATGCGTGGCTCCGGCGTGCCCGTAAGTGCACGGACGGACGCCAATCGAGGGTCGAGCGCGACCAGCCGATCCAGATGCCAGTCGATGCCTGCGGCACTATCGAGGCGCGGTGACGGCGGCAGAATGGTCATGCTAGAAAAACGCCCCGAGGAAATGTCATGCCGTCTCAACCCATTCTGCGCTTTGCGCCAAGCCCCAACGGATTGCTGCATCTGGGCCACGCCTATTCGGCGCTGTTCACCTGGCAGGCCGCAGGCCAGCTCGGCGGCACAGCCCTGTTGCGCATCGAAGACATCGACCTCGCTCGAAGTAAACCCGAATTTACCAGAGGCATCTTCGATGACTTGCATTGGCTGGGCCTCGACTGGCCCGAGCCCGTCTGGCGCCAGTCGGAGCGGTTTCCGGTCTATGTGGAGGCCGTCGGCAAGCTGCGGGCCATGGGCCTGCTCTATCCCTGCTTCTGCTCGCGCACTGAGATCGCCGCCCATTCCACCGGCACCGATCCCGACGGCGCGCCGCTTTACGCCGGCACCTGCCGCCATTTGAACCCAACCGACATCGCCACCCGGCTGGAGCGCGGCGATCCCGTGCAGTATCGGCTCGACCTGCAACGTGCGCTCGCGCTGACTGGTCCATTAACCTTCACGCTGGTCGGACCCACCATGCGCGACCGCCCGCAAATCCGCTATGCCAGGCCCGAACGCTGGGGCGATGTGGTGCTGCAGCGCAAGGACACGCCCGCCAGCTACCACCTCAGCGTCGTCGTCGACGATGCCGCGCAGGGCGTCACCCACGTCACCCGCGGCCGCGACATGGAGGCAGCCACCGACATCCATGTGCTCCTGCAATTCCTCCTCGGCCTGTCCTCGCCGATCTATGCCTTCCATCGGCTGTTGCTGGGCGACGATGGCAAAAAGCTCAGCAAATCCAGGGGATCGCCGAGCTTGAGGGACCTGCGAGAGGCGGGCCGGACGCCGCAAGACATCCGGCACCAACTGGGTTTCTAGGCTGCTTTGGCGACCTGCGCCTGGGTAAACTCCTCCACCGTGGCCGCAACGGCTTCCTCAAAGGGCGTCCCGAAATACTTGCCCAGAATGGCGTCGAGCCGTGGGTCGCTCATTTCCATTTCGTTGCGCCACAGATAACGCATGCGATAGACGTCGCGCATCATCGAGTTGACCAGCCCGATCGCGCCCAGCATCCACCAGGCTAGCGGCGTGACCTTGAGCTGTTGCGGCACCGCCTTCTGGATCGCCGTCATCATCTGGCGATGGGTGACCCAATTGCCGGCAAAGTGGAAATTCTCGAAGGCGGCGAACTCGCTGCGCTTCTCGGCCAGCGCCACGAAGGCGTCGCCCAGGTCCGGCAGGTAGGCCCAGCTATGGCTCATATCGAGGTCGCCCATATGGTGGACGACGCCCTTGGCATAGTCCATTAGCATGGCTTGCTCGAACCATTCACCGCGATTGCCGGGGCCGTAGAAATCGCCGGCACGCAAAATGATGGTTTGGAATTTTCCTGCATTTGCAGCAGCTTGCAGCATCTTCTCCAGCCGGATGCGGATTTCGCCGCGTGGGGCCTCGGCCTCCTGCTTGGTCTGCGGCGTCACTTTGCGGTCGCTGGCCCGGTAATTGTAGATCGTGCCCGGAAACAGCAGCGTTTTCTTGCCGCTGGTGCCCATTGCGTCGATGACCACCTGCAATTGCGCTTCAGCCGCGCCATTGCCCCATTTGTCATAAGGCAGGTGCAGCGCCTGGACGACGACATCGGCATCGGCGATCGCCGATTGCACCGCGGCAAGCTCGTTGGCGTCACCGCCGACGAACCGAACGCCCGCCACCGGACGGCGATTGCTGCGCCCGAAAGCAGTGACGTCCCAGCCAGCATGCTGGAAAGCTTGAACCGCAGCGTGGCCGATATGACCGTTGCTGCCCAGAACCGTAACCTTACCCTTAGTCATGTCGATCTCCTGTGTTGATGGACTAAAGTTAGGCCATGCACTAACGTCGGGCCATTCGCTGTTTCCGTTGGATTGACCTTCAAAAATGAATAGAGAGCCCGACTGGTCGCTGTGGCGCAGTTTTTCGGCCGTGGTCAAGCACGGCTCGCTCTCGGCCGCCGCGCGCGAACTCGGCCTGTCGCAGCCGACCTTGGGCCGCCATATCGAAGCGCTGGAACTGGCCCTCGACCTGTCGCTATTCGAGCGTACGCTGAGCGGGCTCAAGGCGAACGAAGCCGCGTTGCGTCTTTATGAGCCCGTCGCTGCCGCCGAGACCGCGCTGGCACAGGCGGCAATTTTGGCGCAAGGCGCCCAGGCCGAATTCTCCGGCACCGTGCGCATCACCGCCAGTGCTGTTGTCTCTAACTACATATTGCCAACGCTGCTGCTGCCGATCCGTGAGCGCTATCCCGCCATCGCCATCGAAACGGTGCCCTCGGACTCTCCTGAAAACCTGCTGCTGCGCGAGGCCGATATCGCCATCCGCATGTTCCGGCCGACGCAGTTGGAGCTGGTCACCAAAAAGCTGGGCGACATCCCCATCATTGCCTGCGCCCATGAGAGCTACCTCGCCCGCCGCGGCACGCCCGGCCAGCCTGTCGACCTGCGGAGCCATGATCTGATCGGTTTCGACCGCTCGGATGCGATCCTGGACCACGCCGAAAGCATCGGCCTGTCGCTGCGGCGTGAGCAGTTCGTGCTGCGCACCGATAGCCAGACCCAGCTTTGGGAATTGGTCCGGGCCGGCCTCGGCATTGGCTTCGCGCAAAAATTTCTGGTCGAGCGCACGCCCGGCATGGTGGCTCTGGGTTTCGATCTCGCCATCCCGATGCTGCCGGTCTGGCTGACGACCCACAAGGAATTGTTCACCAGCCACCGGATTCGTGCCATTTATGACGCATTGGCGGAGGGGCTGATTGACTATATCAACACGCCGACCAGCTAGCCCCCACCCAGGCAGGACATCATGGAAACCGCAGTCAATATCCTCATCGCCATCGTGCTGCTCTTCGTCGTGGGCGTTTTGGGCATGGGGTTGTGGAACATGGCCAAGGGCGGCTCCAGCAATACCAGCCAGCGCCTGATGCGCCTGCGCGTCATCGCCCAGGCCGTGGCCCTCGTGCTGCTGCTGGGCGCACTGTTCTTCTTCGGGGGACCTAAGCACTAATGGTCAAGCTCAACGTAATTTATACCCGCACCGGCGACGACGGCACCACGGGCCTCGTGCGCGGCCCGCGCCGCCAAAAGTTCGATCTGCGCGTCGAGGCCTATGGCACCGTGGACGAGGCCAATGCCACCATTGGCCAGGCCCGTCTCGGCACTGGCTCGATGCCCAAGATCGACATGATGCTGGGCCGCATCCAGAACGACCTGTTCGATGTCGGCTCCGACCTTGCGACCCCGGGCGAGGACGATCCAGCGGCCCACAAGTCCCTGCGGGTCACTGCCGTTCAGACGCTGTGGATCGAAACCCAGATCGATCATTTCAACGAGGCCCTGCCCCCGCTCAAGAGTTTTGTGCTGCCGGGCGGGACGCCCTTGGCATCGGCGCTGCATGTGGCGCGCACCGTCACCCGCCGCGCCGAACGCATCGTGGTGGAACTGGCCAGCCTTGAGCCCGACGTAAACCCTGAGGCCATCCGCTATCTCAATCGCCTCTCGGACCTGCTGTTCGTGCTGGGGCGCGTGGCCAATAACAATGGCGAAAAGGACGTGCTCTGGGTGCCCGGTAACTATGGCGACCTCAAAAAAGGCGATTGATTGCAATTGCATCTATCGCCGAAGGCTTTGTTTACGCGCCGCCTCTAGGTTAGGGCCATGAAGTCCCAAAGGGGAGGCGTCTATGGATTCCGATCTGAGCATCCAATTAACAACGTCGCGCGCCGCTGTCGGCGCCGGCAGCGTCCAGACGGCCGTGCTGAAGAAGGCCGCTGAAGCCGAAGCCAGCACCGCGACCCTGGTGGCCGAAGCGGTCCAATCGGCACCGGCGCCAACCGGCCAGGGCCTCAAAGTCGACAAATACGCCTGATTGCCATGAGCAACGCCCTCGGCATCAGCCCACCCGTGATGATCAACCGCATCGTCGATCGCCTGGCCACCCCGCCCGGCGCCGAACTGGCCAAGGTCGCGATGCTACGCGCCAGGCTGGAAACCGCCGTGCAGGAAAAGATCGCCGAGAGCGCGGCCGTGAGCCCCGATGGCAAGGGCGAAGCGCCGGTGGTGGATAATGGCGCCGCTGTGGATCGGCTGATTTAAGGTTCTTGAAGGGCCCGCTCATCGATTGAGCACCCCTACCTTTCTTCCCGCGGGCCACCCTCAACACGGCACAAGCGGCGAAAGGCCCGCGGATCAAGTCCGCGGGAAGGGCCGGTGGGTGTGGAGCAATGCCCCCAACACTGTGGGCCCTCCTACCCCTTCACCAATTTCACCAGCGCGTCGATCACCGCATAACCATCCGGCGTATTCCAATGCGCGGGACCTTGCAGCACCGCCAGTTCGCACCCGTTCGCATCGAGGATCAAACTCGCCGGCAATCCCACCGTCACCGCCTCCTGCTTCAGGCGCTCGAAGGCCGCAAAAGTGTTGTCGGCGTAAAGCGGCAGATGGGCGAACTTGTTGTCGGCGAGGAATTTTCGCGCCTTGCCCAGCCCATCCTCCCCGATATCGAGATTGATCGGCAGCACCATGAAATCATCCGAATTGTATTTGGCGGCCAATTCGTCCAGTGCCGGCATTTCCTCCCGGCAGGGCACGCACCAGCTCGCCCAGAAGTTGACCAGGAGGCCCTTGCCCTTGAAATCGGCGATATCCATCGGCTTGCCGTCCGCGTCCTTGAACGCCAGCGTCGCGTAACCGCGCCCTTCGCCAGTCGGGTTGAGCCCTGCCAATTCCCCCACCGAGGCGAAATCGATATCCAGCGCCGCGTCCTTCTGCACCGGGCATTCCTTGGCCGCCGCGCCATTGCCTAGCAAAACCCACGCCGCTATAGCTACCGCCAAGACGGCAACCACCAGCACGATCACTAGGCGGGTGCGGTTGGAAGCTCCGGGGCGGGGCGCGTTTATATCGGTCATTTCAAGTCCCAAGGATCAGATGATGAGCAACAAGATGTGGGGCGGACGGTTCAGCACCGGCCCCGATGCCATCATGGAAGAAATCAATGCGTCGATCGGTTTCGACCAGCGCTTGTACCGCCAGGATATCGCCGGGTCGATTGCCCATGCCACCATGTTGGCAGAAACGGGCATTCTGACGCACGAGGATCGCGACGCTATCATCGGGGGTCTAACCGAGGTGCTCGACGAGATCGAGACCGGCGCCTTCACGTTCTCGCGCGCGCTCGAGGACATTCACATGAATGTCGAAAGCGCGCTGCGCGAAAAGATCGGCGATGCTGCCGGGCGCCTCCACACCGCCCGCTCGCGCAACGATCAGGTGGCGACCGATTTCAAGCTCTATGTCCGCGACACCATCGATACGCTGCTGGTGCAGGTCAAAGACCTGCAACTGGCGCTGGTGACCCGCGCCGAGGACGAAGCCGAAACCATCATGCCCGGCTTTACCCATTTGCAAAGCGCCCAGCCGGTGACGTTTGGCCACCACCTGCTGGCCTATGTGGAAATGCTGGGCCGCGACGCAGGCCGGCTGGCTGACGCCCGTGTGCGGCTCAATGAGAGCCCGCTCGGCTCGGCGGCTTTGGCCGGTACGCCCTACCCGATCGACCGCCATATGACGGCCGAAAAGCTCGGCTTCGACCGGCCCACCGCCAATTCGCTGGACGCCGTCTCCGACCGTGATTTCATCCTCGAAACCCTGGCCGCCGCGTCGATCTGCGCCATGCACCTGTCACGATTTGCCGAGGAAATGGTGATCTGGTCCTCGGCCCAGTTCGGCTTCGTCAAGCTCAGCGATAAGTTCACCACCGGCTCCTCGATCATGCCGCAGAAGCGCAATCCGGACGCCGCCGAACTGGTGCGCGCCAAGATCGGCCGTATCGTCGGCGCGCTGACCAGCCTCTTGATCGTCATGAAGGGCCTGCCGCTGGCCTATTCCAAGGACATGCAGGAAGACAAGGAAGTCGCCTTCGACGCGCTGGATTCGCTGTCGCTGTCGCTGGCGGCGATGACCGGCATGGTCAAGGACCTGACGGCAAACCGCGAGCGGATGCGCACCTCTGCCAGCGCCGGCTTCTCCACCGCCACCGATATCGCCGACTGGCTGGTGCGCGAAGTCAACATGCCGTTCCGTGACGCCCATCACGTCACTGGGCAGATCGTTGCGCTCGCCGAACAGAAGGGCTGTGGGCTGGAAGGGCTGACCATCGAGGACTTCAAGTTCGTCGACCAGCGCATCGATTCGCGCATCCATAAGGTGCTGACGGTTGAAGCTTCGGTCGCGGCCCGGCAGAGCTATGGCGGCACGGCACCGGCCAATGTGCTGATCCAGGCGGCGCGCTGGAAGACGGTGCTGACCGGCGAACCGCATGAGCCGCGTCCGCTCGGCAAAAAAAAGCATGGCGGCCATGGCGATGGCGGGGTTGAATAATTTCCTGCCCGGCCTGATGTTGGATGCATGCAAACCCGCCTGCGCCTGACCCCTGACCACATTGCCCATGTGCATCGCGACATCCCCGATCCGGGGCCGTCGCTGCTGGAGGGCTTTCGGCCCGCCGAAGACGCCGACTATGACGCCGAAATCGAGCGGCTGCTGGCAACCGCACCAACGCCGGACGACATCTGGGTGTTCGGCTATGGCTCGCTGATCTGGAACCCCTGCTACCCGTTCACCGAACAGCGCACCGCCTTGGCGCATGGCTGGCACCGCTCCTTCACGCTGGGCTGGGATTTTCGCTTCCGCGGCGACAAGCAGACCCCCGGCCTGATGATGGCTATCGATCGCGGCGGCCAGTGCAAAGGCGTGGTGCATCGCCTGCCCCCCGAGACGGCCCGGCAGCACCTCGATGTGCTGATCCGACGCGAAATGAGCATGGTGCCCACCGCGTTTCCCGGCCGCTGGATTACGGTCAAAACCGCGGCCGGTCCGGTCTGCGCGCTGACCTTCGCCATGGACCGCAGCAGCCCGCGCTATATTGGTGGGCTCACGCCGGAGGCCACCGCCGACGTGCTGGCAAAAGCCTGCGGGTTTAAGGGTTCGATGGCCGAGTATCTGCATGCCACGGTACTCAAGCTGGAGGAGATGGGCATACACGACAGCTATTTGTGGCGCCTGCAGGGGCTGGTCGCCGATCGCATCGATGCGGCGCGATTGGGAGTGCGCAACGATGCATAAGCCGGGCCGCCCGATGGCGCTGACTGAACGCCATGTCGCGTTCCTCCAACCACCGGCCATCGCGGAGGAAATGCCACCGCCACCCGCCGGCATGATCCAGGGGACGCGCGAGGATCACCTCGCCACTATTGCCAGCCTCATGGCCGAAGAGCCCGAAACCAGCGAAGTCTGGTTTTTTGCCTATGGCTCGCTGATCTGGAAGCCGGCCTGCGACTTCGTGGAACTGCGCACCGGGCTGGTGCGAGGTTGGCACCGCTCGTTTTGCCTGGGGTGGAACAACCGTTTTCGCGGCAGCGACGAAAACCCCGGCCTGATGCTGGCTTTGGATCGCGGCGGCGCCTGCAAGGGCGTGCTTTACCGCATCCCGGCCAATGCGGTCGAAGACAACCTGGTTAAGCTGTTGGAGCGCGAAATGGGCTGGCGGCCCTCGCCGTTTCCGCCGCGCTGGGTCACCGTGCAAAGCGGCGAGCGCAGCATTCGCGCGCTGACGTTTTGCATTGATCGGAACAGCGGCCGCTATGTCTCGGGGCTATCGGTCGAGCAGATCGCCGATGTGCTGGCCACCGCCGTGGGCTCACGCGGCTCGATGGCCGAATACCTGTTCGCCACCGTCACGCACCTCGAAGTCCTTGGCATCCACGATCCGCATCTGTGGCAATTGCAGGATCTGGTCGCCCGACGGATCGAGGCGGTTTACGGCAGCGGCTGACAACTGGCGCTTTTGTTTTCTGCACGCTTGGCATAGATCAGGCGCAACCGGCGTCACCCTCCTGAAAGAGCCTGCCTTGGTCCACCATTTCCAGCATCGCGACGGCACGCTGTTCGCCGAAGACGTCAACCTGAACGAATTGGCGGCCGAAGTCGGTACCCCGTTCTACGTCTATTCCAGCGCCACTTTGCGCCGCCATGTGCGCGTCGTCAAAGCCGCGTTCGAGGGCATTCCGACGCTGCTCGCCTACGCGATGAAGGCCAATTCCAACCAGGCCGTGCTCAAGCTGATGGCCAGCGAAGGCGCCGGCGCCGATGTGGTCTCGGGCGGTGAGCTGGAACGCGCGCTGGCGGCCGGAATCAGGCCGGACATGATCGTGTTTTCGGGCGTCGCCAAGACCGTCGCGGAGATGCGGCGCGGCTTGGAAGTGGGCATCCACTGCTTCAACGTCGAAAGCGAACCTGAGCTGGAACGGCTCGATATGATCGCCGGCTCGATGGGCAAGGTCGCCCGCGTTTCGGTGCGCATCAATCCCGATGTCGATGCCAAGACCCATGCCAAGATTTCCACCGGCAAGGCCGAGAACAAGTTCGGCATCCCTTATGCCCGTGCCCGCGAGGTCTATGACCGCATCGCCGCCATGCCCAACGTCAAGGCGGTCGGCGTCGATATGCATATCGGCAGCCAGATCACCGATTTGGGCCCGTTCGGCGATGCGTTCCAGTTGATGGCCGAACTGGTCGGCCAATTGCGCGCCGATGGCCACGCGATCGAGCATGTCGATGTCGGCGGGGGCCTCGGCATTCCCTACAACGAGAACGAGGACGCGCCGCCGTCGCCGGAATCCTATGCGTCCGTGATCCGCGACAAGGTCGGCTCGCTCGGCTGCAAGCTGGTGATCGAGCCGGGCCGGCTGCTTGTCGGCAATGCCGGCATTCTCGTCACCAAGGTCGAATATGTGAAGGAAGGCGGCACCAATTTCGTCATCGTCGATGCGGCGATGAACGATCTGATCCGCCCCACGCTCTATGAAGCCCATCACGATATCCAGCCGGTCAACCACTCCAATCTCTCGCCCATCACCGCCGATATCGTTGGCCCGGTCTGCGAGACGGGCGATTATCTCGCCAAGGCGCGTACCATGCCGGGCGTCAAGGAAGGCGACCTGCTTGCGGTGATGAGCGCCGGGGCCTACGGCGCGGTGATGGCCTCAACCTACAATTCGCGCGCCCTGAGCCCCGAAGTGCTGGTCGATGGCCCGCGCTACCATGTCATCCGCCCGCGCAAGTCGATCGCCGACCTGCTGGCGCTCGATAGCGTGCCCGATTGGGTGTGACCTCGATTGTTCCCTGAACTCGATCTGGTCCCCTCCCCCTCGAGGGGAGGGCTAGGGTGGGGGGGGAACTCTCAACAGGAGCGGCGCCACTCAGGCGGATGGCTCCCCCCACCCCTAACCCCTCCCCTCAAGGGGGAGGGGAACAAGATCGGTGCTCACCATGACCACCATCACCGACCGCGAACTCAATCGCGCTACTCTCGCCCGGCAGATACTGCTGGGGCGTGTCGATAGCCTGATCCCCGAGGCCGTGGCCTTTCTGCTTGGGCTGCAGGCCCAGACCACCAATGGGCCCTATCAGGCGCTGTGGAACCGTCTGTCCGGCTTCACCCACCAAGCCCTGACCACCCTCATCGCCGACAAGACCTTGCTGCGCGCCACCACCATGCGCACGACGCTGCATCTGCACACGGTGGACGACATGCGCGCCATCCGCCCGCTCTTGCAGCCAATGCTGGACCGCACCTTCGCCTCGCCAGCCAAGGCCCGAACCATCAAGGCCGACCGTGCCGCCGTGCGCACCCTTGGGGTTGAGCTGTTGAACCAGCAGCCGATGACCGCGGGCGACTTGGGCAAGCGCCTGCTGGAGGCATTTCCCGACAGCGACCCCTATGTGCTGGCCCAGGTCGTGCAGGGCGCCGAAACGCTGGTGCAGATCCCGCCCACCCGAATCTGGGGCCATGGTGGCCCGCCGTTGCTAACCCGCATCGAAAGCTGGATTGGCCAGGGCGTCGCCAAGCCGATCGACATGCCCGCATTGGTGCTGCGCTACCTCAAGGCCTTCGGCCCCGCCAGCGTCGCCGACATGCAGCACTGGTGCGGACTGACCCGGCTGGCACCAGCCTTCGAGGCGGTTCGCGACCAGCTCATCACTTTCACCGCCGAGGATGGCCGCACGCTCTATGACCTGCCGGACGCACCGCGCCCCGATGCCGACACACCCGCGCCACCCCGCTTTCTGCCCGAATATGACAACGTCTATCTGGGCTTTGCCGACCGCCGCCGCATCCAGTCCGACCTGGCGCGGGCGCGTATGCCACTGGTCAACGGCTATCCGTCGACCTTCACGGTGGATGGTTTCATTGCCGGAAAATGGTCGCTTGCGCGGCGCAAGGACACCGCAAACCTGACCCTGACGCCGTTCCGCACCCTCTTGAAGCGTGAATTGGCGGCGGTGGACCAAGAGGGCCGTGCCATGGCCGGTTTCCTGACCGAGGGTGCCGCCGCGATCACCCCGACCGTCCTGCCGGTCGCCGACTAGGTCGGGTCCTGCGCCTGCCGGCCCTGCGACACGATCTCGATCGGTCGGCCCGCCAGCGCATCATCGACCTTGGCCAAGAGGTCGGCCAGCGTGAACGGCTTGACGATGACGTCATAGATCAACTCGTGCAGGCCGTGGGCCTGTTCGCGCTGGTCGGCAAAGCCAGTCATGAGCACGATGATCACTTCGGGAAAGCTGGCCGCCACCGTCAGCGCCAGCGCGATCCCGTCCATGATGGGCATCTTGATATCGGAGAGCAGCAGGTCAAACCGGCCCTGTTCGGCATCCATGATTTCCGCGGCCAGCCCCCCATCTTCGGCGGACACCACCTCGTGCCCCTTCATCTTGAGGGCGCTGATGACGAAGGCGCGCACCGAGTCATCGTCTTCGGCAACCAGAATTCGGGCCATCAATGTCCCTCCGTGCTGGCAGGCTGGACCGGAGCGGCACTGCGTGTCGATCCACCGCCGGCGAAGCTGAGCCGCACGTTCACCGCATCGACCGGCGGCAGCGGCAACTGGGTTTCAAATGTAGCACGTTCGCCAGCCATCATGTCACGCACGTCCGGCGTGACGCTCCACTCATAAATGCCATTGCCCGACGCCCCGAGCAGCGTCACCACCACCGCGGGCACCACGACCGGGGCCTTTTGCAAGCCCACGATCTGCGCCGAAACCACGAGGACTTCCTTGCCTTCGCGCAGGGTGCGCAAAGTGGTCAGGCGATCGAATTCCAGCCCGATGACATTGACCGGCAGCCCAATGGACGCATAGACGCCCGCCATGGCCGGAAACTGTTCGACCACCTGCACCCGCCCGAAATAGCCGCCGGCGAGCAAGCCCACCAGCGCGACAGCGCTCGCGACCCGCGCCACCCGCTGCAACCGCGCCATCGGCAATTTTGCCACCAGGGCATTCTGCCGGCGCAAGAACGCCCGCTGCCGCTTGCGGATCAGCGCCGGATCGACTTTTGCCGCATCCCTGCCGTCAATCTCGGCGGCTTCGTCTGCCTCGGCCTTGCGTTCGGCCAGTTCGGCGGCCACCCGGCGCTCTTCGCTGACCAGGGCATCATCCAGCGCATCCTCGGCGACCGCGCGCACCAGCGGATCGGCATCGCCAAAGGCGTCCGGATCAAGCGGCTTCTGCGACCAGGCCTGCTGGCAATGCGCACATTGCACCTTGCGGCCAGTCGAGCCGATCGCCTCATAGGTGACCTGGTAGCGCGTCTGGCAATGTGGACAGGTGATGATCATGGGTCAGACGAGTTGGGAAAGAGACGCTGGCACGAGCCTAACGCGATGGTGTTAAAACTCTTGAAATCAACGCCATCTTCCTGTCGGCGAACCATATTTGCACCGTATTCGCGCCCCATTGGCCTGGGCCTGCGGCATCGGGCGCCAACGCCTGTTATGATGTCGCCGACGATTGATTCGCCGCCAGGGCCGATCGCGTCGCAAGGGGGCAAGCGTGGAGCCTGACGGATTGATCGAGTTTTCCGATGTCGGGCTGCGCTATGGCAATGGCCCCGAAATTTTGCGGGACCTCAGCTTTTCCATTGAGCCCGGCTCGTTTCATTTTCTGACCGGTCCCTCGGGCGCCGGCAAGACCAGCCTGTTGCGCCTGCTGCTGCTGTCGCTGAAACCCTCGCGCGGCCGCGTCACCATGTTCGGCGAGGACGTGACCCATCTGGACCAGGACCGCCTGCTGCAGATGCGCCGCCATATCGGCATCGTGTTCCAGGAATTCCGCCTGCTCGACCATCTGACAACGTTTGAGAATGTCGCGCTGCCGCTGCGCGTGCTGGGCCAGCCCGAGGCCGAATATCGCCCCAATGTCACCGAGCTGCTCGAATGGGTAGGGCTGGGCGAGCGCATGAATGCGCTGCCCTCGCTGCTCTCCGGCGGCGAGAAGCAGCGCGCCGCCATTGCGCGCGCCGTTATCGCGCGCCCCAAAGTGCTGCTGGCCGACGAGCCCACCGGCAATGTCGATCCCGATCTGTCAAGCCGCCTGGTGCACCTGTTCGCCGAGCTGAACCGGACGCTGGGCATGACCATCATTCTGGCCACGCACGAATTGCCGCTGCTCGACCAGTTTTCCTATCCGCGCATGCTGCTGTCCAAGGGCGAGCTGGTGATCCATGCTTGAGATGTTGCGGCTCCTCAAAGCCATCCTGCCGCGCCATGGCGGCGCCGCCCCCATCGTGCCCGAGCGAAGCGTCGCCGGCCGCACCCTGCTGCTGATGATCACCATCATGAGCTTCCTCTCCGCCGTCACCTTGGGCGGCGTGGTGCTGGTGCAAAAGTCCGCTATCGCCTGGTCGGCCGATGTGGGCCGCGAAGTCACCATCCAGATCCGCCCGGTCGAGGGCGAGGTGATGGAGAGCAACCTGCGCACCGCCGTCGCCCTGGCCGAAGCCACGCCCGGCGTCGCCTCCGCCCGCCCGCTAACCGAGGCGGAAAGCCAGAAGCTGATCGAGCCCTGGCTCGGCGCGGGTCTCGACCTCAGCGCCATCGAAATTCCGCGGCTCGTGGTGGTGCAACTGGGCGATCCGGTCGATGCCGATATCGCCAAGCTGACCCGCGACCTGACCGCTATCAAGGGCGCGAGCCTCGATACCCACGCCGCCTGGCGCCAGCAGCTCAACACCATGGCGGGCGCCATCGTGCTATCGGGCCTGATGGTGCTTGGGCTGATCGGTGTGGCCACCGTCCTGGCCATCATCTTCGCCACCCGCGGCGCCATGGCGTCCAACCGTGAAATCGTCGACGTGCTGCACTATATCGGGGCCTCCAACAAGTTCATTGCCGGGGAGTTCCAGGGGCGCTTCCTGTCCATCGGCCTGCAAGGCGGGCTGTTGGGTGCGCTGGCGGCGACGCTGTTCTTTTTCATCGTCGGCACCGGGGCGGGCAATATGCTGTCGAGCGAGGCCAGTGCACAGGTCGGCGTGCTGTTCGGGCGCTTCGCGCTCGGCATCGATGGCATTATCGGCATCGCCGCCGTCATTCCGGTGATCGCGGCGCTGACGGCCATCACGTCGCGCCTGACGGTACGCCGCTTCCTCGCCCAGACGTCCTAGCACCGGGCGCCTGTCACGTACGTTCTGTACATTGACGCGTAAACGGCGGAAGACTGGTGTTTGGCGCCGGCATCACAATGAGCCGCGCTTCTAGCCAAGCCATCATTGTTTGATTATGAGCAGTCATCGGCGCCCAGCCGCGAGAGAGACGTAACCCATGATCGTCCAGGCTATCCGTTCGGCGCTGTTCTATGTCCTGTTCATCGGACAGACCATTTTGGTCGCCATCACCATCGGCACCATCGCGCTGTTTGCCGGCCGCACCACCTTTGGCTGGGAGCTGGCGAAATACTGGTGCCGCTCCAACCTGCAAATGCTGCGCTGGGTGGTGGGCATGCGCACAAAAGTATCGGGGCTGGAAAATATCCCCGAGGGCGGCTGCATCATTGCCGCCAAGCACCAGAGCGATTGGGACGTGTTCGCCATTTTCCCGCATGCCGTGCGCCCCGCCTATATCGTCAAGAAGGAATTGATGCGCATTCCCTTCTTCGGCTGGGCCGCCCGCTCGCTCGATTGCATCGAGGTGGACCGCCGCAAGGGCGCCCAGGCCGTCCCCGAAATGATGCGACAGGCGCACGCCGCCGTCGAACGCGGCTGCCGCATCGTCATTTTCCCCGAAGGCACCCGCAAGGCGCCGCTGGCGCCGGCCGATTACAAATACGGCATTGCGCGACTTTACGCTGAACTCAAGGTGCCGGTCGTGCCGGTGGCGCTCAATTCCGGCCTGTTCTGGGGCCGCAACAGCCTCGTCATCTGGCCGGGCCTGGGCGAATGTGAATTCCTGCCGGCCATCGAAGCTGGCCTCGCGCCCGATGTGTTTCTCGAACGGCTCAAGGGCGCAATCGAAACCGAATCGGACAAGCTCATTCTCGGCGCCATCGACAAGGGCCTCGACCGGCCCATCGACGCCAAGCTGGATGCCGCCATCACCGCCCGCAAGCAGGCGCGTGCGGCAACCGCCTGACACTATATATTGACGCTAGAGCCGAACGTCGCCATAGATATAGACACCAGTCGTAGAGCCACTTGACGCTTTACCGATTTTGTTCTATTTTTGTTCTTCTTCGCGATGGAGAGGATGGGGAAATGACGGCATTCAGCAATTCGCGGTTCATCCAGTCTGGTCTCGCCCGGGTGGTCACATGGATGGGGCGATCCGGCCGTGTCTATGGGCTGGTTGGCGAAAACCTCGACCGCTTCGCCATGACCGAGAATGACCTCTATCTCATCGCCAAGGGCGGCAATGCGCTCTGGGTCGGCTCGACCCATGATCTCGTCGGCGACCCGCTCAGCCGGTCGCGCTTCCGCCTGGCGCTCGATTGCGCCGACCGCGTCTTCCGCCTCGTCACCCCCAGCGCCGACAGCGAACGGCTGAGCACTATCTGGGACCTCGAAGGGGCCGAGCCGGTACAGGAGCGCTCGGCGGCCTAGGCCGCCGCTACATCCCGCGCCAACAGTTTGGCCAGCGCCATGATCGGCCGATCCTCGATGCCCAATTGTGCCAACCCGCGCGCGGTATTCAGCACATAATCCACATTATTGCCGGACTCCCCGACGCCGCCGCGCACGATGGCCAATTGATGCTCCAGACTCAGATTCCGCGCATATTGCACATGCCGCTCATCGACCATGAAGGTCAGCGCCAGCACCGCGCGTCCATCCGCCAGGCGCACCGGCCGCGTCGCCTCGCGATAAACCCCATTGCCCTTTTCGCGCGCCAGCAGATACGTCCGCACCCCGGCCCAATCCTCATCGGCAACCTCGAACATCATGCCCCGGCATGACCCGCCCCGCGTCAGTCCGAACACCAGCCCCGGCCGCTGCGGCGTGCCGCGGTGGTCCTGCGAATAGACCGACAGGCTCCGATGGGCGCCGTATAGCAGTCCCTGCTGGGCCGAAATGTGGGCGAACCCGGGGTTCCAGATCAGCGATCCGTACCCGAAAACCCAGTGGGTGATTGTCGCGGTCATTATCTCAAGCATGGTCATCAACCCAACAGAATCTACGGACATTGCTGCCTTCCGGCAATCGCCCGCCTGCATAGCGAGCATGCCCCAGCATCACGACCCGGTTTTCCCGTTGCACGCTCTTTAGCCCAAGCCCCTGCGAGGATAGAACAAAGCCATGAAACGAATCATTGCTCTCTTCATCGCTATCGTCGTCGTCCTCGCCCTGTGGTCGGGCGCTTGGCTGTTCCTGTCCGGCGAGGTGCGCAAGAACGTCGTGGCGCTGGCCGATGCCGATGGCGTCACCACGCCGCGCCTCACCTGCGGCACTCTCGATGTCTCGGGCTTCCCGTTCCGCGTCGATGTCGATTGTGCCAAGGCTCAGGTGCTCGATGGCGATCTGGTCATCGATATCGCCGACATCAACGCCAGAGTGCTGGTCTATCGCCCCACCCATGTGCTGGCGGCGGCGCAGGGCCCGATCAAAATCGAGGACACCTTCACCGGCTCGCAAAGTACGCTCAATTTCGCCACGCTCGAAGCCAGCGCCCGCACCGATGGCTGGCAGATTGCCCGCATCGCGCTCAACGGCACGGACCTGAACTGGAGCGACACTCTGATGGGCGACAACCTCATCGCCAAGAGCGCCATGATCGACCTGCAACTGGGCGATATCCCCGAGCAGCACGATGCCGCCAAGGGCCTAGCGGCGCTGGCCGGTTATTTCCAGGCCAAGGACCTGGTGGCGCCCGGCTTCACCATCGCCAATGGCAATGCGGAAATCGAAGTCGAGGTCAACGGCCTGCCCGACGACGTGCGGCTGCTGGCCGAGCCCGATGCGCTGATCAACTGGCGCGCCGCCGGGGGTCAGCTCAAGCTGGTTTCCGCGCATGCCACCGATGGCGACAGCGATCTCAAGGCCAATGGCAATCTGGCACTCGACCCGCTCGGGCTGCTCGACGGGCAGATCGACATCAATTCCACCAAGGTCGCCGAGCGCCTCGAACCCTATCTGATCGAGCCCTATCGCACACTGGTGCTGGGCAATCCATCGCCGGACGGCAGCCACGCCAACGTGCTCAACTTTCGCGGCGGCAATGTCTATTCGGGCCTCTTGCCCATCGCCTCGGTGCCGCCGCTGTTCTAGGCGTCGTCCCCGCCGCCGTGCTCGCGCACGAAGACCGGCGCCGTGGGAGGCGGCGTCGCCTCATGTGGCCGACCGAAATCGGCTGCGGCGGTTTCCTGTCCGGCGCTGATGATCGAGCGGCGGATGGCACGGGTGCGGGTGAACATGGCCTCGAGTGCCGGACCATCGCCGGTCCGCACCGCGCGCTGCAGCACTGACAGATCCTCGGAAAACCGTCCCAGCATTTCCAGCACGGCATCGCGGTTGGTGAGGAAAACGTCGCGCCACATCACCGGATCGGAGGCGGCGATGCGGGTGAAATCGCGGAAACCCGAGGCGGAAAACTTGATGACTTCTGACTGGGTCGCCGCTTCCAGATCGGCGACGGTGCCGACGATATTGTAAGCCACGAGATGGGGAATATGGCTGGTAATGGCCAGCACCATATCGTGGTGGCTGGCTTCCATGGTCTCGACTTGGCTGCCCATGGCTTCCCAGAACTGCACCAGTTTTTCCACCTGCGCGAGATCAACTTCCGGCCCCGGAGTCAGCACGCACCAGCGCCCGGCGAACAATTCGGCAAAGCCCGCCGAGGGGCCCGAATGCTCGGTGCCGGCGATCGGATGGCCCGGAATGAGGCTCACCCCGGCTGGCACCAGCGGCGCCAGCACATTGACCACATGCTGCTTGACCGAGCCGACATCGGACAGGATCGCACCTGGCGCCAGAGCCGAGGTAATGTCGCGCATCACGCTCTCATAGGCGCCGACCGGGGTGCAGAGGATCACGAGGTCCGCGCCGCGCACGGCCTCGGCCGCATCGAGCGTGTAAAGATCGCCCAGCCCCAGTTCGCGCGCTTCTTCCAGCGTTTCAGCCTTGCGGGTCGAAATGGCGATCACTTCGGCCAGCCCCTGCCGGCGAGCGGCCAGAGCAATGGACGAGCCGATCAGGCCAATACCGATCAGCGCGAGTTTGCGAAATTTGACGCTCATGCCACAACCCGATTCTTGAGAACTTCGACTACGCCGCGCATCGCGGCCTCGCTGCCGATGGAAATGCGCAAGCCATCCGCAATGCCGTAGGAGGTTCCGACCTGCCGCACGATCAGCCCTGCATCCCACAGCGCTTCGAAGGCCGCATCGGCTTCGGCAGGGCTGGGAAACAGCACCAGGATGAAATTGGCCTGACTCTGCACCACCCGCAACTGGTTGGAGCTCAATTGCCCGGTGATCCACTCGCGCCAACGCGCATTGTGCTGGCGCAACCTCTCAGTGAATTCTACATCGCGCGCCGCCGCAGCGCCCGCCAGTTGCGCCGGCAGGTTGACGTTGAACGGTCCGCGAATGCGGTTGATGGCGTCGACCACATGGTCCGGCCCATACATCCAGCCGATCCGCGCCGCCGCCAGTCCCATCTTGGAGAAGGTGCGCACCATGACGACATTGTCGGCGGTATCGACCAGGTCGATCCCCACCGAATAGTCCGCCGCCGTGACATACTCCGCGTAGGCGCTGTCGATCAACAGCATGATGTCCGGACGCAATCCCGCATGCAGCCGCGCCACTTCAGCACTGGTCAAATAGGTGCCGGTCGGATTGTTGGGATTGGCCAAAAACACCATTTTAGTGCGCTCGGTCACGGCCGCCAGCAGCGTATCCACATTGGCGGTGTATTCCACCTCCGGCGCCATGACGATCTTTGCGCCCGTTGCCAGCGTGATGATCGGATAGACCGAAAACCCGTATTGGTTCATCACCGCTTCGTCGCCCTGCCCCAGATAAGTCTGGGCCAACAGGTGCAGCAGATCGTCCGAGCCATTGCCGCAGACGATGCGCGCGGGATCGAGCCCATGCACTTCACCCAGCGCCACGCGCAGGATTTTTGAGGAGCCCTCGGGATAGATATCCAGATGATCGGCCACCGACGCAAACGCCGCGATCGCCTTTGGGGAGGCGCCGAGCGGGCTTTCGTTGGACGACAATTTGATCGCCTTGCTCCCCGGTGCGCCGGCTTTGCCGGGCACATAGGGGGCGATATCGAGAATGCCGGGCTGCGGCACGGGACGGTCGGACATGGGAAACTACCGGCTGGAAACCGGGCGGACCATAATCAAACCGCGCGTCTAAGGCAAAGCCTGCCTGCGTCAATCCTCAGTGTCGCGGCCGAACAGCTTGCGCAATTCGTCCTTGGTGTTGTCGAGCACCTTTTTCTGGCTCGCAGGCAGGTTCTTGCCCGCGCGGTTGACATAGAAGGTCAGCATCGACATTGCCGACTGGTACGGCTCGGACTTGCGCCGATGGCTCGCCTCCGCCGAATGTTTCAGCGAACGGGCGATGGCCTTCGGGTCGTGCTGCTCGAACACGCCCTCTTCGAGATCCATCGCGTCGCTATGCTCGGTTACGTCCTGCGACCATTTCTTTGCAGTGGCCATTTTTGCCTCCATGGAAGGCGGGAAAAACTCGCCACCGCGCCGAAGGTTGCCAAATGTTACCCCTGCCGCGCCGTGGCGGTGCTCAAGCCCGGCACGCGCACGAAGCGTTCCTCGCGTTTGCGGCGGGGAATGGCCGGAAACGCCTCCTTGCGCGCCGCGACGCAGATCACGCCCGACATGGCTGGCCCCAACAGCCGCCCAGCGCCCTCGAAGAACCGCGTCGATTTGAGCACCAGCGATGATTGGAAGGGCGGCAGGAACAGCCCGTCGCGCCAGCCTTCGGGCACAAAACTATGATCGCGCAGCAGCCGCTCCAATTGCCCCGCCGAATACGGATTGCCAGTGCCAAACGGGGTATTGTCGCGCTGCGCCCAGATGCCACGCCGCCGCGGCACGACGATGATCAGCCGCCCGTTCGGCGCCGTCACGCGCCAGAGTTCGCGCATCAGCTCTTCGGCATCGGCGATATGCTCAAGCGCATGCACCGCGATGGTCAGGTCGATCGCCGCATCGGTCAGCGGCATTTCCATCGGATCGCACAGCACGGTGCGCGACGGCCCTTCGCGCGGCCAGGACGACGCGCCCTGTCGCGCCGGCATGAAGGCCAGCACCCGCTCGGCGCGATCCAGCGTAAAGCGCAGATACGGCGTGGCAAAACCCAGCCCCAGCACGCGCTGCCCGCCCACATCGCCGGCCAGGCCCATGATCTGCTCGCGCACCAGCGCGCGCGAAATCCGCCCCAGCGGGGATTTGTAATAATCGATCAGGCGGACGACATCGCTGCTCATGAAATCGACTGTGCCAAAGGCCCGCCCACTTGTCTAATGCGCCATTGCCATGTCAGGTCCGCCTGCGTGGCTTTCAAGGCACGCGAACAGCATAGGAGCATAAACATGGCATTGATCGTCGACGTGTTCGAGGCGCGCAGCGATAATTACGGTTACCTGGCCCACGACACCGCCACCGGCCGCACCGCCGCCATCGACGCCCCCGAGGCCGGCCCGATCAAGACCGCCCTGCTGCATCGCGGCTGGACGCTGAGCGATATCTTCATCACCCATCATCATATCGACCATGTCGAAGCCATTCCCGAACTCAAGGCCGAATTCGGCGTCACCGTCACTGGCCCGCGCGCCGAGGCCGACAAGATCGCCGATCTCGACGTGCTGGTTGCTGCCGGCGACACGCTGATGCTGGGCGAGACAAAGTTCGACATTTTTCACGCCCCCGGCCACACCCTGGGCCACATCGTTTTCTACGACGCGGCAGGCGGACATCTGTTTACCGGCGACGCGCTATTCTCACTCGGGGTGGGCCGCATGTTCGAGGGCACACCCGGCCCGATGTGGGAGGGCGTCAAGGCGCTGCGCGACCTGCCAGATGCGACGCTGATCTATTGCGGGCACGAATATAGCGCCAGCAATGCAAAATTCGCGCTGTCGATCGACCCTGACAATACAGCGCTCCAAGCCCGCGCCGCCGAAATCACCGAACTGCGCAAAGCCACCCGCTTCACCATCCCGGCTTTGCTGGGGACCGAGAAGCTGGCCAATCCGTTCCTGCGCGCCGATGATTCGGCGCTCGCCCGCCATTATGGCCTTGAGGGCGCTTCTCCTGCCGAAGTGTTTGCCGCCATACGCAAGGGCAAGGATACGTTCTAGGCGACGCGGCGGGCTTGATGTGCCCGCCGCCCACCTAACCGTGATCCACTTCGCCACGGGAAAACCTTAACAAATCGTTTACGTCTGGCACGCCGCTTGCCACTTATTGGTCAGTAGCGCGTTGAATTGTCCAACAATGGCACAGTTCGACCCATTTCGGGACAGGCAGGCGAACATGACCGATTTTGACACCCAGAACCGTCCCGTTTCGGCACCGGGCCTGCCAATGGTGATTGAGGCCTCCGCCCCGCGCCCGTCTTTGCGCCGCAGCCAGACCACCGCGGCCTTTGTCAGCCAGCTGCTCGCTGCGCGCGAAAACCTCGCGCCGCAGCGTCAGCGCCGCCGTGGGACGGTCGAGGGTGCGCTCGGCGCTTACAGCGCCGGCGCCAATATCAGCGTGGTGCGGATGCCCGTGGGATACCGGAAGACCGTCGTCGTCTAACCTGCCTAATTGCCCATCGTCACGTCGCGTCCGGCGCCCGTGATCGAAACCGCAAAGCCCGCGACCACGTCGATCAGGCTCATTACCATCAGCAGAAAAAACACCGAGCTGGCGGCGGCGCCGATCAGCAGGAACTCGATCAGGAACAGCACGAAGACCACCATCGAGAGCATATGCTCGACGATCGATGAGGTGCCGGTGCGTGTGGATTTCAAGATTTCGATAAACAGGCACACCAGCGCCACCACCAGCAGGAAGTCGCCCGCCGTCACCGCCCATGGCGTGCCCGAAACCATGGGAACCGAGAACAAGCCATTGTGCCACGATGCCGGATTGCCGCCGAAGAACGGCAGGAAGGCGAAGATGTTGTAGAGCACGAAGGGCACGATCAGCAGGGGCGGAATGAATGGCCCCTTGCGCTGCTGCACGCGGCCGCTATTGGGCGCAACATAAACGGTCTCGGTCATCGTAATTCTCCCTGCAATTGGCGCACCATGCCAGAGCCGGAGACGGGCGGGAAGTCCCCGCCCGCAATAGGTCTACTTCTTCAACTTGAGCGGGCCGACCATCTGCTCTGGTTTGACTTCGGCGTCGAATTCCTCGCCAGTCAGCAGGCCCAGCGCGATAGCTTCCTCGCGTAGTGTGGTGCCGTGCTTGTGCGCGGTCTTGGCGATCTTGGCCGCGTTGTCGTAACCGATCTTGCGGTTGAGCGCGGTCACCAGCATCAGCGACTTATCGACCAGTTCCTTGATGCGGGCGCGGTCGGGCTCGATGCCGATGGCGCAGTTATCGTTGAAGCTGCGTGCCGAATCCGCCAGCAGCCGCACCGATTGCAGGAAATTGTAGGCAATCACCGGCTTGAACACGTTGAGCTCGAAATTGCCCTGGCTGGCGGCAAAACCGATCGCCGCGTCATTGCCCATCACCTGCACGGCCACCATGGTCATGGCTTCCGACTGGGTCGGATTGACCTTGCCCGGCATGATCGAGGAGCCGGGTTCATTCTCGGGAATGGTCAGTTCGCCCAGGCCCGAACGCGGGCCGGAGGCTAGCCAGCGCACGTCATTGGCGATCTTCATCAACGCGGCGGCAAGTTGCTTGAGCGCCCCCGACGTGCCCACGAAGGCATCGTGCCCGGCCATCACTGCATACTTGTTCGGTGCGGTGACGAAATCCTGCCCGGTCAACTTGGCGATCTCGGCGGCGACGGTCACGCCGTAGTCGGGATGCGCATTGAGGCCGGTGCCAACGGCGGTGCCGCCCAGCGCCAGTTCCTTGAGCTGCGGCAGCGTCACCCGGATGGCTTTGACCGCCAGTTCGATCTGCGCCACCCAGCCGCTCATTTCCTGGCCCAGCGTCAGCGGCGTCGCGTCCTGCAAATGGGTGCGGCCGATCTTGACCACATCCATGAATTCCTCGGACTTGGATTGCAGCGTCGCGCGCAGCTTTTCTACCCGCGGAAACAGGTAATTCTCCAGCGCCTCGACCGCCGCGATGTGCATCGCGGTCGGATAGGTGTCGTTGGACGATTGGCTCATGTTGACGTGATCGTTGGGATGGACGGGTTTCTTGCCGCCGCGCACGCCCGACAATGCCTCGTTCGCGATTCCCGCGACGACTTCGTTGACGTTCATGTTCGACTGGGTGCCCGATCCGGTCTGCCAGATGACAAGCGGAAACTGGTCGTCGTACTTGCCGGCCGCAACGGAAGCCGCCGCCGCCTCGATCGCATCCGCCAGCTTGGCTTCGAGCCCATGCGCCCGGTTCACCCGCGCCGCCGCCTGCTTCACCAGCGCCAGGGCGTGGACGATGGCGATCGGCATGCGCTCGGTGGCAGGGAAGGGGAAATTCTCGATCGATCGCTGGGTCTGGGCGCCCCAATAGGCGCTGGCAGGAACCTCGATCGCGCCGATCGA
>NZ_JAQGJV010000035.1 GCF_028290435.1 Devosia sp.
ACAAAACCATGAGGCAAGTCTCGCCGCATGCCGCAGTCTTCGAGCCGTCCCGCTCTGCGGGCAAATCGATCCAGTGGATCGATTTGAGGAGAGAAGGCCATGAGAGCTACGCTCGAATGGCAAGGAACCCGCCCGGTCCACC
The DNA here is from genome assembly GCF_028290435.1 of Devosia sp. Taxonomy (GTDB): domain Bacteria; phylum Pseudomonadota; class Alphaproteobacteria; order Rhizobiales; family Devosiaceae; genus Devosia. The sequence continues at coordinate 143 of NZ_JAQGJV010000035.1, forward strand.
CCCAGCGGCGCGTCCACTTGCCCATTTCTTGCCGGGATCGTCGTGCTAACCTGCGGTAAGCCCGCTCCGGGCGAGGGGCCCGTCGTCCATGCAACTCAAGAACAACGCCTATCGCCTCAACGAAACCCTCAAGGGCGTCGAGACGATGACGCGCTTTGCCCTGGCCGTGCTGGCCCTGGCGTCGGGCGTTTATACCTATCTGGGCGTGCGCGGCATCCTTGATGGCTCGGCCACCTTCGTGTTCTTCGCCGCCATCATCTATTCGGCCGCCGTCTCGGTCGCCATCTACGCGTTCTGGAGCTTCATGCTCCGCTTCGTGCCGCTGGTGACCTCTGGGGTGCAGCGCATCGGCCTCTTCGTCACCATGGCGATCGGCTGCATCATGATCATGGCCATGAGCTCCTGGCTCAACGCCGCGGCCCTGGCCGGCTCTGCCGCGCTTGAGCAACATATGGCGGTGACCCTGCAGGGCTATGCCGAAGACCTCGACGACGCCCATGCCAATGCGCTCGCTGCGCAGAGCCTGCTGCCAGACGTGCAGCGCGCCGCCGAGCGCTTCGAGACCCTGGCCGCCTCCGAGCGTGAATCGGGCGCGCTGACCGGCACCACCGGCTCAGGCAGCGTGGTGCAATTGCTGAGCCAGATGGGCTCGCAAATGACCCAGCTCGCCGCCACCATTACGGGTAGCCGCGAGGAGGTGGCCGGGCAGTTCGAACAGGGCTCGGCGCGCCTCGCCACCATGCGCGAACTGGTCTCCACCCCCGGCGCCATCGAGCCGCGAAGCGACCAGTTCCAGGCCGAAGCCGTCCAGCTCACCGCCGTCATCGCCGCCCTGCAACAGACCGGCGTCGCCGCCTCGGTCAAGCGGGCCTCCGCCGATCTCAGTGCCGGCTTCATCGCCCCGGTCGCCGATGGTGCTTCGGCCGATCTCGCCAGCCGGCAGGATCGGGTGATGGAAACCGTGCGCACCTCCGTCGCCGCCCAATCGGCGCAACTGACCGCCGCCGCCGACGAAATCCTCGCCACGCCCCTGATCGAGCAACGCCGCTTCGTGCCCCTGTCCAGCGCCGAGGCGGTGATCCGCTACTGGAGCGATTTCATCCCGAGCTGGGCTGGCGCCATCTCCATCGACATGCTGCCGGTTGTGCTGGTCCTGGTGCTGATGATCGTCAACGACGCCCTGCGCCGCGATGCCGACAGCCTGGAGGAGGCCGAAAATATCACGGCCGCTGAAATGCTGCGGGCCATGGCGCTGTATCGACGCATGCAGGAGACCGGTGTTCTCTCCGAACCAATCCCCATGCCCGTAACTCCCGAGGCCGAGCCGGTTCCGGACGAGCCGCTGGCCCCTGCAGCACAGGCACCACCCGACGATGCCACCGTCACCCCCATCGATACCGCCCAGCGCAAGCGCAATGAGGGCCCGGCCAGGCCATGAAAACCGACGCCAATGCGCGTGCCGACACAAAGGACGGCCCGTTCTACCGGCGGCTGATCGCCTTCCTCGCCGGCTTCGAGGACGGCGCCATCATGCGGGTGGCGTTTTTCGGCCTGCTCCTGGGCACTGTGTCGGTGCTGTATGTCGATTATCGCGAATTGAGCGCCGGCGAAGGCTCAGCTCTGGCCGTGCCCACACGGCCCATCCTGCCCCCCGCGACCGACCCGACCGGCCCGGCCCAGGGCCCCATGCCGCCCATTACCACCAGCCCCGACCTGCTCGACGATCCCGTGGTTATCGCGCTGGAGCCCGGAGGCGTGCTGACCCTGACCGGCACCATCGATATCGGCTCCGCCGAGCGGTTTGCCACCGAGATCGCGGCGCGCGGCGAATATGTCAAAACCATCGCACTCGATTCCCCGGGCGGTTCGGTCGAGGACGCGCTGACCATCGCTACATTGATCCACGACAAGGGGTTTGCCACCTCTGTGGCGGCCGGCGCGCTCTGTGCCTCGTCCTGCCCATTGGTGTTCGCCGCCGGCAAGGGGCGCCTCGCCACGCCGCAGTCGGCGATCGGCGTGCACCAGATCTATGCTGCCCAGCTTTCGGACGATCCGCAGGCAGCCTTGCGTGTTGCCGGCGCCGCCATGGCGGACGCACAAACCACAACTGCCCGAATCACCCGCTTTCTGGATATAGTGGGTGTTGATCCGTCCGTTTGGGTACATGCCCTCGAAACGCCACCGGATCGGCTCTACTACTTTACGCCTGAGGAACTGACGAAATACCGCCTGGTCACCGCGCTGGAAAATCAGCCAACGACCGGAACCTGAGGAGGGGTGCGGGCATTTTGTTCCAATGTGTCTATGGAGAGGAGGCCATGATGACTGACGTACATACCCTTACGCGCCACCGCGATATCCAGAACTGGGTCACGGACCGACGCGGTATTCCTGCCATCGCCCGGGTTCGCAACAGCTTCGGCGAAGTGCGGGCGCAACTGCGCCTGAGTTTCCAGCGGGCCAATGCTGCCAAGAACGATCCGGCCAGCCAGGATGACGGCATGAGCCCGTGCTCCTGGACCGCCTGGCTGGCCGAACTCGACCGCCAGCAACTGGCCCTCAAGGTTGATAGCACCAAGGCGGATAGTTTTGAGCTGGTCGAACGGCGCGGCGCCGTTAACTAGGCGATAAACTTGCCTGTAACGATGCGGCACGGGCGCAAACCCGTGCCGTTCTGCATTCGGACAATCCCTTACGCGGTGAACACGAGAGTTTTCATTAAAGTGGCATTCACCTTTCGGGCGACTATCCCGCACCTTCTTGAGTGGCTGCTTCATTGTGGCAAGACCATCTTAACGCCGTGCATGGCTCATGGGAGGTCACAATAAGGAAGCCCGCGTGCTCAATTCGGCCCGCAAATCAATGCCGACCCTCGACTACGTGTCGATAGTCCGCTCCGTCTATGGAGATAGGCGGGCGTTGTTGGCTGGCGCCTTCGCTTCCGCATCAGCGGCGGGCCTGACCGCCTACAAGGCCCATTCGATCCCCCTCGCGCTGGTCACCTGCGCGTTTTTGATCTTTGGCGCGGCGCGCTATTTCAACATGCAGGCCTTCTGGCGCGCCAATATCGATAGCGACGATGCCGATGCGGCCGAGCGCTGGGAATTGCGCGCTATGATCGGCGGCTCGGCAGTTGCGCTCACCTATGGGGTGTGGTGCCTCGTCACCATGGCATGGACCAGCGATCCCTATGCCGAACTGGTCAGCGCCTCGCTGTCCATTGCCGTCATGGTTGGGCTGATCGCCCGCAATTTCGGCCTCGATCGCTTGGTTGCCACCCAACTCCTGCTGGTCATCGTGCCGCTGGCGATCGGGCTGTTCCTGCATGGCGACGCCTATCACGCCATCCTCGCCGTGCTGCTGGTCGTCATGCTGTCCAGCTTCCGCCGGCTGGCCGGCGATATCCGCACCATCCTGCTGAGCGCCGTGCATGGACGGGTCGAGGCCTCGCGCCTGGCCGCCGAGCTCGATATGGCCATGTCCACCATGCAGCATGGCCTGTGCATGCTTGATGAAAGCGGCGTCGTCACCGTGGCCAACGAGCATGCGGTGCGCACCTTCTCGCTGATCAACATGACCAATTTGGTCGGGCAGTCATTTCAAAGCGTGCTTGAAAAGCTGGGCGAAAACGGCCGCCTGCCGCGCACCGCCGTCGACCGGTTGCTTGATATCGTGAGCCGGCGTGCCTCGGGCAAGGTGCTGCTCTGCCTGCCGCATGGCCGTTATTACGAAGTCACCGTCAGCTCGCGCCAGGAGCGCAGCGTGCTGCTGTTCGAGGATATCAGCGACCGCGTCGCCGCCGAGGAACGCATCAGCTTCATGGCCCGCCACGATGCGTTGACGAGCCTCCCCAACCGCACCTATTTCAGCGAGATCGTGACCGAAGACCTGGCCACCCGCGAGCGCAATGGCGAGCCGGCCCGCCCCGTGGCGCTGATGATCCTGGATATCGACGACTTCAAGCACGTCAACGACACGCTGGGCCATATCGTGGGCGACCGGTTGCTGACCGAAGTGGCGCAGCGCCTGCGCGGCTCGGTGGGCCCCGAGGCTGTGCTGGCGCGGCTGGGCGGCGACGAGTTCATCATCTATCGCGGCACGATCGGCGACCCCGCCGAGGCCGACGCCGAAGTCGCGGCCATTATCGCCGCCTTCGCCACGCCCTTCGCCATCGACGGCATGGCGCTATCGACCAATATCAGCGTCGGGCTGGTCACCAGCACCTCGCTCGACGACCACCTCGATGCGCTGATGACCAAGGCCGACCTGGCGCTCTATATGGCCAAGGGTGACGGCAAGGGCCGCAGCCAGATTTTCCATGCCCAGATGGATATCGACTATCATTACCGCCAGCGGCTTAAGACCGACCTGCGCACCGCCGTGCGCACCGGCGGCCTGATGCTGGCGTTCCAGCCGCAACTGGATATCGCCTCGCGCAAGGTGGTGGCCTGCGAGGCGCTGGCGCGTTGGGATCATCCCGAACTGGGCAGTATTCCGCCCTCCACCTTCATTCCCCTTGCCGAGGAAATGGGCCTGATCTCCGAAATCACCGCCTGGGTGCTGCAGGCGGCGACCCTGCAGTGCCAGAGCTGGCCGGGCGATATCGGCGTTGCCGTCAACATATCGGCGCACGATTTCCGCGGCGGCGATATCGGCGCCATGGTGGCGCGGGCGCTGGAGCTGTCCGGCCTGCCGCCCGCCCGGCTGGAGGTGGAAGTCACCGAAACCGTGCTCATCGAGGAGCGCGATATCGCGCTCAAAGTGCTCAATGCCCTGGCGGCGCAAGGCATTTCCATTGCGCTGGATGATTTCGGCACCGGCTATTCGTCGCTGAGCTATCTGAGCGCGCTGCCCTTCACCAAGCTCAAGATCGACCGCAGCTTCGTGGTCGATATCGCCACCGACCAGCGCTCGCTCAAGCTCCTGGCCAATGTGGCCCGGCTGGGCCGCGATCTGGGCTTGACGGTAACCGCCGAAGGGGTGGAAACCGAAGAGCAGCTCAATGCCATGCTGGCCAAGACCCGCATTGAGCAGGTGCAGGGCTATTTCTTCAGCCGGCCGCTGCCGCCCCGCGATATTGCCGAGCTGATCAGTCGTCTGAACGCCAACCCCGCCCAGGCCGCGCTAATCCGCAAGCATGGTTAACCCCCGTTAAGCATTTGTACGAACTGGCGAAATGGAGGTCGCTTGGGCTTTCGGTCGAACGCAGCCATTATTTCTCGTGTTTGCTATGGCTAACAAAAGATTAACATAACCCCAGTCGTTTGGGGATTGGGCATGAGTGCGGCAACCGATTCAACCGGCAGCGCAGCGTCGCGCTTTGCCGTTACACTGATTGATCTGCTCGATCGCGTGCAATACCGGCGGGTCTCGGTCGACGAACAGTTCGACCCTGTCTATGCCTTGCGCTACGCCGCTTATCGGCGCGAAGACTTCGTGCCCGTCAATTCCCAGGAGATGACCCGGGACGATTATGACGACGCGGCCAACTGCTACAGCTTCGGCGTCTATATCGACGACGTCCTGGTCAGCTCGATCCGTTTTCACGTGGTGACGCCCGACAATCCGACCTCGCCCAGCCGCACCATCTGGCCCGAAATCCTCGAGCCCGTGCTGGAGCGCGGCGACAGCTATATCGACCCCAGCCGCTTCACCGCCGACCACGATGCCTCGCTGGACATTCCCGCCCTGCCCTACCTGACGCTGCGCATCGTCGCCATGGCCTGTGAGCATTTCGCCGTGCGCTACTGCATTTCCTCAGTACGCTCGGAGCATTCGGCATTTTACCGCCGCGTCTTCGGCTCCCAGCAACTGGGCGACGAGCGCAATTGGGGCGAACTGAGATTCCCGGTCTGCCTCTATGCCGCAGATGTGCCGGTGATCCGCGATCGCGTCGCCGACCGCTTCCCGTTCTTCATGTCGACCCCCGAAGAGCGCGCCAAGCTGTTCGATGGCCTGGGCAAACCGGTGCAGGCGATCGCCCCCACCGCCCGCATGGCCCATCGCCTGCGGATGATCGAGATGGGCGCCGCCTAGTTCAGCGGCATGACGAAAGTGAAGCGTGTTTCCGCGTCCGACGAGGTGACTTCGAGCGTGCCCCCGTGGGCCGCGGCGATCTGCGAGGCGATGTAGAGGCCCAGCCCCAATCCCTGCTGGCTGGCCTGGACATGGCCGCGATAAAACGGCTGGAACAATCGGCCCAGCGTCGCGGGATCGATCGGTTCGCCCGCATTGGCGACCCATAGCTCGAACGCTCCATTGCGCGTGCTGGCGCCGACCCGCACCGCCTGGTCGGGCGCCCCATGGGTCAGTGCATTGCCCAAAAGGTTGGAGAACAATTGGGCGATCCGCACCCGGTCGCAGACCACCTGGCGGTCCAGCGCAAATTCGGTCTGGATGGCGCGGTCGGGCCAACTGGCGCGCAGTTCGGCAATCACCTGGCTCAGCAAAGGCTCGATCTCGGCTGACTCGTCGCGCAGCGCCAGCCCATTGCCCAGGCGGCCACGGGCGAAATCCAGCACATTCTCGATCAGTTCGCCCATGCGCGACACGCTGCTCTGCATCAGCTTGACTATAGTGATCGCCTTGTCGTCGAGCGGCCGCTTCAGCAAAAGATTGGTGCCGGCCTGGATCGAGGCCAGCGGATTGCGCAGGTCATGCCCCAAAACGGCGATGAACTGCTCGCGCAATTCGGACGTCTGCCGCTCGGTCAGCAAATGGGCCTCGCTGGAATTGAGCTTTTCGGCCGCCTCCAGATGATAGCCGATCAGCTCGGCGAACAGCTTGAACATGCCGATCACCTCAGGCGTCTGCAGCCGCGCCGGGCGCGGATCGATGGCGCAGAGCGTGCCGAAGAAGCGCCCACCGGGCAGCGTGATCGGCATCGAGATATAGCTCTGAAAGCCATATTGCAGCGGCGTATGGTGGTTGCGGAAGGCGGGGTCGTTGTCGACATGGTCGATGACCACCGCGTCCCCGGTCTGGCGGATTTCGTGGCAGATCGTCGTCTCGACCCGCAATTCGCCGCCAGACTTGAGGCCAAAATCGATATTGTCGAGCACCTGGCAGGCGATCCAGCGATCCTCGGTCACGCGCGCGACCGCAGCAAAGCCCATGCCGGTCGTACGGCACACGACTTCGAGGATGGTGGGAACGGCTTCAATGCCTTTAACGGCATCGATATCGTGCTGAAAGTCTGCGCTCACGCTTGGTCGCTCTTGGCCTGTCGCTGAAATGGGGTTTTGGCGCGACGCATTCGCCTCAACACGCCAATCAGTGCACTCGATCTTGCCGGGCGGCAAGCAGATCGGAGCACAATCGTTCCAGACGATCGAATGAACGCCGATTTGTACGTCTCGTACCAACCGGCTGACGCTCAGTCCAGATCGGGCACATCACCTTCTTGATAGAGCACCACCGGCGGCCCGAACTCGCCGAGCAGCAGATCGGCCGAGCGCGACCAGGCGATCACCCCGACATGACGCCGCGCCATTTCCCTGGCGGTGCGGATCGCCGTGCCCTCGTCGCGCATCTCGCGCGGCTCGAACGCCGGCAACAGTTCGCCATCCTCCGAGCGATCGAAGGCCAGCAGAACGATCAGCTTGGTGGGTTTGGGCTCGGCATCGCTCATCGGCGGTCACTATCGGGATTGTGGAGGCAATCGCCCAACCGGGAGAAGTGGTGCCGCTTAGGTGACTCGAACACCTGACCCCATCATTACGAATGATGTGCTCTACCAACTGAGCTAAAGCGGCTTGATCGGTGGGCCGATCGATGGGCGTCTTTTACTGAGGGTTTCCGGCCTGTGCAAGAGGCAACACCGCAGGATGCTGTTGCACCATCGGCAAAGCCGCCTCAGCGGTGGCCGGACGCACGCTCGCAACCACCGGCACCTTCCACTCGAACGCATCGAGCCGCCCGGTAATCGGGGAGATCGGCTCCCATTCGTCGCTGGTCAGGCCATCGGCGGTCCAGGCCGGATCGCGCGGCGCCCGCACGGCGCGGGCCAGCCATTCGCGCGCCTTGCCCTGGTCGCCCGATTGGCCTTCCTCGATTTCGGCCATCAGGCTGGCAATGCCCTGCGTGGCGTCCGTGCCGACAAACGGCGCCAGCGCGTCTCGCGCCCTGCTCCAGTCATAGGCATCGATGGCGGAGCGGGCCAGCACCAGCGCGGCAGCCCGATGCGGCGGCGGCATTTCGACCAACTCGCCCATGCGCTTGAGCCGATCCACCGCCGAAGCGCCCGGCTGGGCATGGGCATAAAGCAGCGCCACGTCAGGATGCCCAGTGGCGCGCCAGATTCGCCGCAAGAGGCTCATGGCCTTGCGGGTCTCGCCGCGATTGATGTGGATGCGCGCCGCAATCAATGCCGCGGGTACGAAATCGGGCAGCAGCTTCAGCGCCGTCAGCGCATGGTCGAGGGCCGGCAGCGGTGCGCTGGTCTCGGTCTCTCGAGCACGTGCCGTCTCGATCACCGCCTGACGGCGGCGCTTGTGGGCCCGCTGCTCACGCGAATTAGTAGCTTCGACATTGACCATGGCGACCGCCTCGGCCCATTGACCGCGCCGCACCAAATCCTCGAAAACTGCGGTTGCCGCCCAGCCGGCCTGTGGGGCCAACGCTTGCGCCTTGCGGGCAAAGGTCAACGCAGCTTCGGGGCGGGCCTGGGTGCGCGCCTGCTCGTAAAGTCCGGCCAGAGCCGCCAGCGCCGTGCGCTCGTCAGCGATCAGGGCGCGATAATGCTCGCGCGCCGCTGCCATATCGCCCACTGCCAGATCGGCGCGAGCCTCCAGTAGCCGCGCCGCCTGATTGGTCGGCAGCCGCGCCTGCGCTTCGCGCGCCAAGAGGCGTGCCCGCACTGGATCGCCGGCTTGCAGCGCAATGATCGCATCGCTCAGGGCCTCGACGCCCTGCTCCTTGCGCCGCTCACGATTGCGCCGTGCCATGGAGCGCGGTGCCGAAATGATGCGCCGCAGCACGGCCCAGACAACGATGACCACGATAGCCACCAGCAGGAACAGGAAAATCGCCACGCCCAGCCGCGGCTGCATGCGATAGCCCGCCGCTTCCAGCGCCAGCGTGCCATCGAGCGAGATCAGCCAAGCCGCCAGCGCGGTGATGAACAGGCTGCCGACAATCCAAGAGGCCAGCCGGATCATGAAGCGCTCCCGTTCAGCGCCTGCGTCCGCAAGGCTTCTAGGAATTTGCCGGCCTCGGCCTGCGCATGGATCAAGGCAGGGACGTCACCCGCCGCGGCCCGCATTGGCTCGGGCAAGCTACCCATCAGTGTTTCCGCCGCCTGGTAATCCCGCCGCGCAATCGCCGCTTCCAGTCGCGAGACCACAGCCTCGGGATCATCGCCGGGCAATTCCCCGGTCGGCCGCAGCGCAATGGCCGAGCGCAGCCAATCGAGCGCGCCATCCTGCCAGCCGGCCTCGGGATTGGCCGGACGACCCGCCAGCATGGCTGGCAGCACGGTAGCAAACTTGCTGGCGATGACGTCGGGCCGTGTCAGGCCGGTGGTGGCGCCATTGGCGATATCGGTGGGAATGCTGGCAGTAGGTACTGCCGCGCGCAAGGCCGCCAACTCGGTTTGATAGGGCCTTCCGGTGGCGAACGCCGATTCGAACCCGGACAGCACCAGCGGCAATTGCAGTACCGCGCCGACATCGGCCGGCTGCTCGGCCAAGGCGGCCGTGGTGGCGGTGACGCTGGTCTCCAGCGTCCGCACACCGGCTTCTGTGGTGCCCATACGCGCCCCAAGCTCGTCCAGTCGCGTGCCGAAACCGGTCAGGCTGGTCTTGAGCGCCTCGATATCCGCCGGCGCGACCGCGTTAGCTGGCGCCGCCCCAAGTGCCTCGACCCGTGCCGTGAGCGCCGCGATATCGGCCTGGATGCCGCCCAGATCGACCGCCGGGGCGCTGGCCGCAGTAGCACCACCAGCCTTTTCGAGGCCAGCCACGCGAGCATTGAGGGCCGAAAGTTCAGACTGCGTGGTTTGCGTCACGGTCTGCAATTCGGGAATGGCGCTGCCAAGCTGGGCCAGTCGCGGATCGGCCTGCACCACCGGCGCTGGTGCGCTCGGCCAATAACCCAGCAGAGCCAGCCCGTAGGCCGCCGCCAGTCCCAGCACGGCGCCGGCAATTGCCGCGCCAAAGGCGAACTCGCGCTCAGGCTCGACCGGCATCGGCGTTTTGGGCGGCGTCGGCTTTGGGGCCGCATCCTTTGGCTCGGCCGGCTTGGCGGCTTCGGCCTTCGCTGATTCGTTCTCCGGCTTGGTTTCCCGCGCCTTCAAATCCAGCACGGGCGGCTTGACCGGGCCGCTCTTGGTCTCGGTGGGCTTGGGATCGTCTCGTTTAGGATCAACCATGGGACGGCTCCATCTTGCTGGCCCGCATCATGGCCGGTTTTGTTCGCGCGTAACAGCCAAAGCCAGTGCCATCATGGCCTCGTCGCTGGGATAGTCGGCTAGGCTGATGCGATTGAAATGCGCCGCCATTAAGGGCTCCGCCACCGCTTCGGACAGGCATAACATGGCAATGCGCGAACGCTGCGTCCGATCCAATTGCCCGTCCAACGCCTTGACCAAAAGTTCGGCCGTGCGCCGCGAATAAAGCAGCACCCCGCCGATATCGCCACTCGCCAGTCCCGACACGATGACATCGGGCAGGGCCTCGACCGGCACCATGTCGTAGACGCGCGCCGTTACGACCATCACCCCAAACGGCGCCAGCGCCTTGGCCAGATCACCCGACAAATGCTTGCCCGCCGGATAAAAGACCGGCCCCGTCAGACGCGCCCGCGCCATCAGGTTGACTAGGTCCGCCAGCGTTCCTGCCGCCGCAAAAGCTTCGGCAAAGCCCATACTGCGGGCCTCAAGCGCCGTGCGTTCGCCCACAGCGAACACTGGCAATTGCGCGAATTGCGCCACCACGCCGCGATCGGCCAAGGCGCGCAATCCGTTGGTGCTGGTCAGCGCCAGTGCGGCAAACCCCGCCGCCCGCGGCAGGCTGGTGTCCAGCGTCCACCGGCTCATCAGGGGAGCTGCCACGGCCTCGATAGCCAGGGCCGCCAGCTTTTGTACCGTGGCCTGCGCATCGGGCTCCGGCCGCGTCACCAGCATGCGCATCAACTCTGCGCCCATTGCGCGAGGAAGTCGGTACCCGCCAAATCGAGCAGTTTTTGTCCCAGCGCCGCCCCCAGCGCTTCGGCCTGCGCGGCGGGACCGGTCACACTATCGGCAAAGGTGGCTTGCCCATCGAGGCTGATGATCTCGCCCTTCAGCACCAGCGTTTCGCCATCCAGGGTCGATAACACCCCCACCGGCGTGCGGCAGGAGCCATCCAGCACGCGCAATATGGCGCGTTCGGCAGTAATACCGCGATGAGTCTGGTGATGATCAAGCGGCGCCACGATACCGGCAAAGCGCTCATCGCCACTGCGCACCGCAATGCCGATGGCACCCTGCGCCGGCGCTGGCATGAACTGCTCTGGATCGAGAAAAGCGGTGATACGGTCGCCCTTGCCCAGCCGGTTCAACCCAGCCACGGCCAGCATGGTGGCATCCGCCACACCATCGGCCAGCTTTTGCAGCCGCGTATCCACATTGCCGCGGAACGGGACGATCATCAGATCCGGCCGCAACCGCCGCACCTGCGCTGACCGCCGGATCGAGGACGTGCCGAATTTGGCACCCTGCGGCAAGTCTTCGATGCTCTTGGCCGTCACCGACATGAAGGCATCGCGCACATCCTCGCGTTCGAGGAACGCCGCCAGCATGATCCCCGCTGGCAGAACGGTCGCCACGTCCTTTGAGGAATGCACGCCGATATCGACCACACCATTGAGCAGCGCCTGGTCGATTTCCTTGGTGAACAGGCCCTTGCCGCCAATTTCGGTCAGGCTGGCATTGCTCTGTTGCGAACGATCGCCGCCGGTGGAAATCACCTGGATCTCAATACGCTCGGGATCGACCTGATGCGCCGCTGCCAACAGGCTCCGCACCAGCCGCGCCTGCACCAGGGCGAGCGGCGAGCCGCGAGTTCCGATCCGGGCGAAGGGCGGTTGCGATTGCAATGTCTTGGTGTCCTATAGTAGGCAACAGGCTCATGTCAGGGAGTAGACCAGTTCGTCATGACCGGGCAAGCTTCGACCATTGTTTTGGGCATCGAGACCAGTTGCGACGAGACCGCGGCCTCCATTGTCATGCGCGACGCAGCGGGCAACGGTACCATCGTCTCCAATGTGGTGCGATCCCAGCTGGATGAACATGCGGCATTCGGCGGCGTTGTCCCCGAACTGGCCGCCCGTGCCCACGTGACTTATCTCGATCATATAATCGCCCAGGCCTGCCGCGAGGCGGGGATTGCACTGGAGGAGGTCGACGCCATCGCCGCCACCGCGGGCCCCGGCCTGATCGGCGGCGTGCTGGTCGGGCTGACCACCGCCAAGGCGCTGGCCGCCGCGCTGGACAAGCCGCTGCTCGCCATCAACCATCTCGAAGCCCACGCCCTGACCGCGCGGCTGACCAATGGCGTGCAGTTTCCCTATCTGATGCTGCTCGTGTCGGGCGGGCACACCCAGTTCGTGCTGGTGCGCGGCGTGGGCGATTACGAGCGCTGGGGCACTACGATCGACGACGCGCTGGGCGAGGCCTTCGACAAGGTGGCCAAGCTCCTCAGCCTCGGTCATCCCGGTGGTCCGGCCGTCGAAGCCATTGCCAAAACCGGCGATGCCACCCGCTTCAAGTTCCCCCGCCCGCTGCTGCGCGAGGAGCGGCTGGACTTTTCGTTCTCCGGCCTCAAGACCGCGGTGCGGCTCAAGGCCGAATCCCTGGCGCCGTTGAGCAATCAGGACCTCGCCGATATTGCCGCCAGCTTCCAGGCCACGGTAGCCGATATTGTCGCCTTCCGCGCCAGCCAGGCACTGGCGCGGTTCAGCACCGAGTGTGCGGGCCAAGAACTCAATCTCGTCGTCGCCGGAGGCGTTGCCGCCAACCTCGCGATCGCCGCCGCATTACAGACAGTCTGCACGAAACATGGTGCCACCCTGACCGTGCCGCCCATCGCCCTCTGTACCGACAATGGCGCCATGGTGGCCTGGGCCGGAGCCGAGCGCTTCGCGCTGGGTGCCACCAACGCTCTCGACACTGTCGCCCGACCCCGCTGGCCGCTCGACCTGCCGGACATGAAGGTGGTGCCCCATGCCGCTTGAAACTGTCAGCGTCATTGGCGGAGGTGCCTGGGGCACGGCTTTGGCACAGGCTGCCGCGATGGCGGGCCGCTCGGTAACCCTCGTTGTCCGTCACGGCTCACAGGCCGACGAAATCAACGAGCACCACACCAATACGCGCTTCCTGGACGCGCAGGCCTTGCACGCCTCGATCAGCGCAACAATCGACATACAGCCTGCAGATATCGTCGTATTGGCCGTGCCGGCACAATCAACCCGCATGATGCTCAGCGAAATCGATCCGAATTACCTGGCCGGCCGGCCTGTCATCGTATCAGCCAAGGGGCTGGAAACCGGCACACTAGAACGCCAGAGCCAGATCGTGCTGGACATGGCGCCCGATGCCATTCCCTACGTCCTGTCCGGCCCCAGCTTCGCCGCCGATGTCGCCGCTGGCCGGCCCACCGCCGTGACCCTGGCCGGTGACGATGCAAGCGCTACCTCGTCGCTGGCTGCGGCCCTGGCCGGTCCCAGCTTCCGCCCCTATGCGGCCGACGACCGCATCGGCGTCGAGATCGCTGGTGCGTTGAAAAACATCTACGCGCTGGCCTGCGGCGCCGTCGAAGGCGCCAATCTGGGCGCGTCGGCCCGAGCGGCGCTGCTGGCTCGGGGCTATTCCGAAATGGCCCGCATGGTGGTCGCCATGGGCGGCTCCGCCAGCACGCTGACGGGCCTCGCGGGCCTCGGCGATCTCACCTTAACCTGCACCTCCACCCAATCGCGGAATTACCAGTTCGGCATCGCTCTGGGCCAGGGTCGGACGGTCGAGGCCATCATCGCCGCCGGCGCTAAGCTCGCCGAAGGCGTCAGCACTACACCAGTGGCCGCCGAACTGGCGCGCAGCCTCGATGTCGACGTCCCCCTGATCGATGCCGTCAACGCGGTGCTCACTGGCCGCGGCACCATTCAAACCATCGTGGCTGGGCTGATGTCCCGCCCGCTCAAACGCGAGGACTGACCAATGCTGTTTGTCATGATCGTCAAGGACAAGCCCGGAATGGCCGAGAAGCGCCTGGCTGTCCGGCCAGTGCATCTGGAACACCTCAAGGCGCTCGGCGAAAAACTGGTCATGGGCGGCGCGCTGATGGGTGCCGATGGCAACGCCGAAGGCTCCTTGCTGGTGCTCGAAGCCGACACCCTTGAGGCGGCCACGACGAGCTTCATGCAGGACCCGTTCTTTGCCGAAGGCATTTTCGGCGCGCCCGACATCAAGCCCTGGCGCGTGGCATTCAATCACACCGGCCGCGAGGTCTGACCATGGCCTATTGGCTGATGAAATCGGAGCCGGACGTGTTCTCGTTTGCGGACATGACGGCCAAGACGGCGCGCGGCGAACCCGAATCCTGGCATGGCGTGCGCAACTACGCCGCCCGCAACAACATGAAGGCCATGAAGCTTGGCGACGAGGCCTTCTTCTACCATTCCAATATCGGCAAAGAGATCGTCGGCATCATCCGCGTCATTGCCCTGGCCCACCCCGATGACACCGCCGAACTCGGCAAGGACGGCAAGGTGATGTGGGAATGCGTTGACGTGGAAGCCGTCAAACCGCTGCCCAAGCCAGTGACGCTGGCCACCATCAAGGCAACCCCGGCACTCGCCGAAATCGCTTTGGTCAAGCTGTCGCGCCTGTCCGTCTCGCCGGTGCGCGACGATGAATGGAAACTGATCTGCCAGATGGGCGGGCTTTAGCAGCCTAGCTCTCGACCACAATCGGGGGCACATGCGGCGGCTCGGCCGGCGGCGCGTATTTGGTCAGCGTCGGGAGTTGCAGCACTGAGAACAGCACGGTCAGCGGCATCACGCCCCAGACCTTGAACGATACCCAGACATCGCCCGCCGCCTTGGTGTCATTGGGGAAATACGCATTGGCGCCGCGCCACACCACTTCATTGGCAATCGCCAGCACCAGGAAGAACAGACCCCAGCGCAGGGTCAGCAGAAACCAGCCGCGCGGCAGCAGCTTGTAGACATCGCCAAACACGTATTTGAGCAGCGATTGCTTGAACAACAAGCCACCCAGCAACGTGCCGCTAAACAGCAGGTTGGTGATGGTCGGCTTGATCTTGATAAAAGTATCGTCCTGCAGCCACAGCGTCAGGCCGCCAAACACCATCACCACGATACCGGTCACCAGCGGCATGACCGCGACCTTTTTCAGCACCAACCAGGCCACCAGCAGCGAAATCGCCATCGCCGCCATAAACACCGCCGTGGCGAAGATGATAGCATGACCGGCGAACCAACCGCTCAGTGTCGGATTGGCCGCCAAAATGTCCTCGCCCTTGGCATTGGCTAGAAAAAACACCACCAGCGGCCCTAGCTCGAGCACCAGCTTGATGATCTGCGGACGCATCTCGTCCCAGTTCAATTGGGGTTCGGCGGCTTCGGCCTTGTTATCGCTCATGGCTCAGATGCTTTCAGGTTTCGTCTAATGTGGTCCGCTATGCGGCGAGACGCAAGCAGCCGATACTGCTCAAGCATGGTGCAAATGCGGCTAAGCGATTGGGGCGCCGGCGATCGCCTGGGCGAAATCAGCGGCCTGGAACGGCTCCAGATCATCGACGCCTTCGCCAACGCCGATGAAATGCACCGGCATGCCGAACTTGCGCGCGATCGCCACGAGGATGCCGCCCCGCGCAGTGCCATCGAGCTTGGTCATCACCAGCCCCGTCACTCCGGCCCGCTGGCCGAAGATTTCCACCTGCCGCAGCGCGTTCTGCCCCGTCGTCGCATCCAGTGTCAGCAAGGTGGCATGCGGCGCGGTCGGATCGACCTTCTTGATCACGCGGATGATCTTTTCCAGCTCGCTCATCAATTCGTCGCGGTTCTGCAACCGGCCGGCCGTGTCGATGATCAACACATCGCGACCTTCGTCCTTGGCGCGCGTCATCGCATCGAACGCGAGACCCGACGCGTCGGCCCCGGCCGGACCGCTGACCACCGGCGTATTGGTGCGCTGACCCCAAATCTGCAGCTGCTCGATCGCCGCGGCGCGAAACGTATCGCCCGCTGCCAGCAGTACCGATTTGCCTTCGGCGGCAAATTTCTGGCTCAACTTGCCAATCGTCGTGGTCTTGCCCGAGCCATTGACCCCGATCATCAGGATGACGAACGGTTTTTTGGAACTGTCGATTACTAGCGGCTGCGCCACTGGTCCCAGCACCTTCTCGACCTCGGCCGCCAAGACCGCCCGCACATCCTCGCCGCTGACATCGCGGTCAAAGCGGTCGCGCCGCAGGGTCTCGGTGATCGCGGTCGCTGTTTCCATGCCCAGATCGGCCTGGATCAGCACCTCTTCCAGCTCTTCCAGCGTCGCCGCGTCGAGCTTCTTCTTGGTGAACACATTAGCGATCGAGCCGGTGAGCTGATCCGATGATCGCTTGAGCCCGGTGCTTAGCCGAGCGAACCAGCCCAGGCGCGGCGCTTCGGGCACCGGCGAAACCTCTGCCACCGTCGGCACCGCGCTGAACGCTTCCGGCTGGGTTTCGGGCGGCCCCGGCGAGGGCACTTCTTCGGGTTCTGACTGTGGAACTTCCGGCTCGGGTGCCGGCGGCGTCGGCTCGACCGGCTGCGGCGGCGCAGGCGGCTCCGGATTGATCGGCAATGGCACATTCGGCACTGGCTCTGGCGCAGGCGTCTCGCCGCCGAACAGCCGCTTGAAGAATCCGGGCTTCTTTTCAGTCATCGCCATACTTTCAAACGCCCATCAGGCCGCGTCACGAACCGACTCGCCGACAAGGCCATCGGCACCGGCCCCGATCACGCGCACGGCCAGCAGCTCGCCCGGCTGTGTACCAGCAACGGCCACCGGCAGGAATTGTTCAGTGCGGCCCAACCCGTCGCGCTCGATCAGCACGTTTTCGACCATGCCGATGCGGCTGGCCTGCAACTTGGCGACCTGCCGCTCGCCCGCTGCGCGCAGCATCGCGGCCCGGCGCTTGGCCACGCCCTTATCCACCTGCGGCATCCGCGCCGCCGGGGTGCCTTCGCGCGGAGAATAGGGGAAGACGTGCAGATAGGTCAGCTCGGCCTCTTCCACGATCCGCAAGGTATTGTCGAACATCGCATCATCCTCGGTGGGAAAGCCGGCGATGATATCGGCGCCGAACACCATGTCCGGCCGCAAGGAGCGCAGCTTGGCGACAATCGCCAGCGCATCGTCCCGAGAATGCCGGCGCTTCATGCGCTTGAGGATCATGTCGTCGCCCGATTGCAGCGACAGATGCAGATGCGGCATCAGCCGGCGATCGCTGGCCACCGCGTCATACAACGCCTCATCGGCCTCGATGGAATCGATCGAGGAAATCCGCAGGCGCGGCAGGCCGGGCACATGGCGTAGGATGGATTGGGTCAGCTTGCCCAGGCTCGGCAGCCCCGGCAGATCGCCCCCATATGAGGTGATATCCACTCCGGTCAGCACCACTTCGCCATAGCCGTTGTCCACCAGCCGCTTGATCTGATCGACGACAACACCCATCGGCACCGAGCGCGACGGGCCACGACCAAACGGGATGATGCAGAAAGTGCAGCGGTGATCGCAGCCGTTCTGGACCTGCACGAAGGCGCGAGCCCGGCCGTCCATGCCCTCGATCAGATGGCCGGCGGTCTCCCGCACGCTCATGATGTCGTTGACCTGGACCTTGTCGTTGAGCGGCGTGCCGAACACCATCGGCGCATAGGCGGCGGCGCTCATTTTGTCATTGTTGCCAATGACCAGGTCGACTTCCGCCATATCGCCGAACGAACGCGCCTCAGTCTGCGCCGCGCAGCCGGTGACGATGATCTTGGCGTCCGGATTGTCGCGGCGCGCCTTGCGCACGGCCTGCTTGGCCTGCCGCACGGCCTCGGCCGTCACCGCGCAGGTATTGATGATGATGGCATTGTCCAGCCCGGCCTTGAGGGCTTCGGCCTTCATCACTTCGGATTCATAGGCGTTGAGGCGGCAGCCGAATGTGAGGGTTTCGATCCCCATCAGGCGGCTTCCTCGTTCCGCGACCAGACGCCGGTGACCGGATCCACCACGCCGGCAAATTCCAGCTCGGCCGGACCGGTCAGGATCACATGATCATTCTCGCGCCACTCAATCAGCAAGTCGCCACCCGGCAGCGTCACCGTGGCCTTGCGGCCGGTGCGCTTGGTACGCACGGCGTTGACCAGCGCCGCACAGGCGGCAGTACCGCAGGCCTTGGTCAGGCCGGCGCCACGTTCCCAGGTGCGCAGGATGATGTGATCATCGCTTAAAACCTGTGCGATGGAGATATTGGCCCGCTCCGGAAAGATCGGGTGGTTTTCCAGCAGCGGCCCGAAGCGGTCGAGCGCATAGTTCCACACATCGTCCTTGACCCAGAACGTGGCGTGCGGATTGCCCATCGAAACCACCGACGGCGTATGCAGGATCGGCGCATCGATCGGCCCGATCTGCAGCTCGATCCCAGTGGTATCGATGAATTCTTCGGCCAGTGGGATGTCCTGCCAGCCGAAATGCGGCTTGCCCATATCCACCGCGATCAGCCCATCATCATGCTCGTCGCCGGTCAGGATGCCCGCTAGCGTCTCGAACACGAAGCTCTTCTGGCCGGTCTCGGCTGCCAGCGCCTGCACCACGCAGCGCATGCCATTGCCGCAGGCCTGCGCCCGCGTGCCATCGGAGTTGATGATCTCGATATAGCCGAAGGTGCCCGAGGTGCGCGGATCGTGGATCGCCATGATCTGGTCGAACTTGGTGTCGGACGCACCATTGATGGCGATCGCCGCCGCCGCCGTTACCCGGTCGGTGCGTCCGCGCATATCGGCCACGATGATCTCGTTGCCCAAACCGTTCATCTTGAGAAACGGCACGCCGCTCACGTCAGGCCTCATGGGAGGGGGAAATGGTTGTTGGCGTCTATATGGCGCAAAGGCTGCCCGATTGCCAGTGTTTGGGGAAATGCGGGCCCTGTGCTTGACGCATTATTGAGGCTTAGGGCGGCCAATAGCGCTTCATTCCCGCTTAACCAGGCAACGAGGTGAGACGGGCGTCTCCGCGAAATCCCGCGTATTGTAATAAGCATCAAAGTCGCAATCAAAACTCGGCCGCCAACCGCGCCGCAGCCGATCTGGGGCCAATCAAGTGCAATCACGCTGGTATCGGTTCACGGCACAGCCGGCTGACATCTGGTCAGGGTCAGTTTTGAACTGCACCTTCCGCGTTTCTGTTGGTAAATTTTGTGTTGCTGCGGCTACGAATTCTATCGCGGAGCGCAATAATGCCCGATAGCGCCACGCTCACCATGGCCGCGCCTCGCAACCGGCCGGCCAGCGCCACGACATTTATGCCCGCCCAAAAACTCGACATTGCCGCCGTCCCGCGTGGTGCCTGGGAGGCGCTGTGCGCGGCCGCCATCGAACCCAACGTGTTCTTCGATCCCGGCTTCGCCACGCCGGCCGCGACCCTCGCCGCAGGCGGCAAGGGGGCTGACGCACTGGTCGCCTACGACACCGCCAATCGCGGGAAAATGCTCGGCCTGCTGCCGGTTATCAGCGCCTGGCAGGCCTATAAGCTGCCCATTCCGGCACTGGTGGCCCTACAGCCCTATTCGCCGCTCTCCACCCCCCTGCTCAATGCCGACCACGCCATCGAGGCCGCTGGCGCCCTAATCGATGGCGCGGCTTCCGCCGGCGCACATCTGATAGTGCTGCCCGATATGGTTCTGGACGGCCCCGCCGCCTTGGCGTTTTCTGCGGCATTGGCCGAGCGCGGCCTTGTCGCTTTGACCGACAACGCCCATCAGCGCGCTGCCTTCGACGCCACCACCATGGATGTGGACGACTATTTCCGCGCCGGCATGGGCGCCAAGCGCCTCAAGGAACTGCGGCGGCTGCGCAATCGGCTGGCCGATGATGGCGAGATTGCCCTGACTGTCGCGGCCACGCCGCTCGCCATCGCCCCGGCGCTGCAGCGCTTCCTCGCCCTCGAGGCACGCGGGTGGAAGGGTGAACGCGGCACCGGCCTTGGCCAGACCGAATGCGACACCGCCTTCATCACCGCAGCTGCCAGGGATCTAGGCGCGCGTGGCGCTTTCCAAGTGGCCGAACTGACCCTGAACGGCGCCACCATCGCCGCCGGGCTGGTGCTGCGCCAGGGTGAGCGCGCCTTCTTCTTCAAGATTGCCTATGACGAGGAACTCGCCCGCTTTTCGCCCGGCGTGCAATTGACCCTCGAACTGACCAAGCGTTTAGCCGCCAACACCGCCATAGCGCTGGTCGATTCCACTGCAGCCGCCGGCCATCCCATGATCGACCATGTCTGGCGCGAGCGCCTGTCGGTTGGCGACCTGCTGATCCCCACGCGCCCACACGATCCCGCCGGCCCCGCTTTGGGCAAACTCATCATGGCTCGCCGCCACGCGCGCGAAGAAGCCAAGCGCCTCGTCCGCTTTGTCAAATCCATCCGGGAGAAAAAATCGTGAGCACACTGCTGACCGCCGATGCCTCCGCCTTCGAAGCCAAGTTTCCGCTGCTGCCGTTCCGCATCAACCATGGACTCGTCGGCGATCCGCGCCTGACGCTCCCTGCGATTCTGGAGCTGGTCAAGGAGATGCCGCGCGACCGCATCGAATACAATTCCGGCAAGGCCGCCGTCAGCCAGGACCCTACCACGACCCCGCTGGTCGATCTCGACCCGGAAGACGTGATCCAGAAAATCGAGACCGCCGGCGCCTGGATGGTGCTCAAGCGCGTCGAAATCCACCCCACCTACAAGGCGTTGCTCGACGAGGCACTGATGTCGGTTGCCACCGCCCAAGGCTTCAAAAGCCTCGATGAAGCCGGCTTCTCGGACGTGCAGGGCTTCATGTTCGTCTCGTCCCCCGGCTCGACCACCCCGTTCCATCTCGACAGCGAGGACAATTTCTTCGTCCAGGTGCACGGCGACAAGATTTTCAACGTCTATGACAATCAGGACAAATCGATCGCCACCGACGACCAGATCGAGCACTGCATCACCAAACACCGCAACCTGAAGTTCGACGAAAAGTACGTCGCCAAGGAAATGCACAACGATCTCAAGCCCGGCGAAGGCGTGTTCGTGCCCTATCTGTGGCCGCACTGGGTGCGCACCAAGGACACCTATTCGATCTCGGTCGCCATCACCTGGAAGACCAAGGCCGTGAGCCGCCGCAACGACCTCTACGTCGCCAACTCCATGCTGCGCGACCGCGGTTTTCCGCAAAAGGGTCCGGGGATCAACCCGGCCTGGGACGGTCTGAAGGTTGCCGCCATGCAGATCGGCAAGGGCCTTGCCGCCCCGCTACGCCAGAGCGAGGGCCTGCGCCGCCTGATCCGCTCGGTGGTGTTGGGCAAGGACGCGAATTACTACTACAAGGCGCAGAAGGCCAAGGAAGCGCAGGCTAAGGTCGGGATGTAAGGGTTAGATACAGGATGAATGTGGAGCGGGCGGCCGGCGGGTCGCCCGTTTTCTTTTTGGCGTGGGCAGGTTCCTCCTCACCCGGCCGCCGCTTCGCTCGGCCACCCTCTCCCCGATGGGGAGAGGAATCCTGAGGGCTCGATGTTTCTTATTCTTCTCCCCATTGGGGAGAAGGTGGCCCGAAGGGCCGGATGAGGGGGATTCGGGCCGAACGCTCAGCGCTTAAGCCTACCCAAAAAATCATACCGCAGTTTCTGCGCCCTCCGCGCCAGCGCCCAAAGCCGTGGATTCTGCTTGATTGCCCGCTTGGTGCCCACCATCAAATCCAGCACCGGCAGCGCCGCACGGCCCAGCGCGCTCACCGCCACCGCACTATCGAACACCGTCTCCGGCTTGCTCCAGTCGGCTTTGTACGCGAAATCGCCGGTGCCCATGTCGAAGCCGGTGATGCCCGAGGCGATCAGGTCGTCCAGCATGTCGACCATCAGGATGCCCATCAGGCTGTATTTGCTGGCCGGGCCGGCGCTGGTCGAGTTGATATACTGGCTATAGTGGTTGCCCGCCGCCGCCCCGAACGAGGTGGCGAGGATCTCGTCGCCCGCATAGAGCGCATGCGCCATGAAGGCCGGACGATCCTGTCCCATGGCGCTTTCGCACAGCGAGCGGAAAAAGCCCACCATGCCAGGGGTCGCAAACAGGTTCTCGATGCCCATCTGGGCAAAGCGCTCACCGCGTTGCGCCAGGAACGCCGCGTGCACCGGGCTCAGCGCCTCGGCATCGACGATGCGCCGCACGCTGACCGGCCCGAACTGCTCTTCCAGCCGCGCGCGACCGCGCCGCAGGTTGGCGCGCAGCTTGCTGGTAATGCCATGATCGATGAACGGCCGAGGGACGGCCCCGATCTCGACGACATAAAGATTGTTGGGCGCCGGCTGGTGCCGGAACGCCAGCAGCGGATTGGCCACACCATGCCATTGCGCCGGCAACTGGCTGAACCGCACGATATCGATGCCACCGGCCTGGCGGGCGATCTCGGCGAGAAAATTCTGCAGCACCGGCAAGCTCAGGCGGCCCACCGCCTGGGGATCGAACACCAGCCAGTCGCTATTGCCGTAATCGCTGCCCACCAGCCGCGCCTGTCGCACGCCCCGGCGCCAGGCGATGACCAGCGGCAGGATGGCGATGGGTTCCTCGACCGGCCCCAGCACCGCAATTACCAATCGCCCGTGATCGAGGCCATTGGCATGCATCGCCGCCATCCAGTCGTAGCGCTGATAGGGCGTCTGCACCGCCCGGGCTTCCAGATTAAGCCAGGGCGCGCGCGCCGCCTCAAAACTGTCCAACACGGTGACCTGGGCCAGCGCCGGCGACACTGCGGCCGCGTCCAGCGGCTCTGCTCCAGCCATTGTGTCCAGCCGCTCGCTCAAACTCATGCGTCCCCCGCTGCCCCCGCCTCCACTTGCGCGCGGATGACCAGGCCTATGCCAGCAATCTTCAGCAATACAGGACGCCGGTTAAGACGAGTTTAGCTCGAAACCCGCATTCGCTCGGATCGGGCGGCCAGCAAACTCTGGCTTTTCTTGACTCCGCTGCCCAACCGGCTTATGCAGCGGCCATTCATCAGGCCCAGCCCTGACCAGCCGACCGGGACCCTAAGGGTATAAATCGATCCCGGAGGCCAACATCCGCCAGCGCGTTGCGCCCGCGGGTGGGTTTTGCGTTTGGCTCGATGAAGCCCATATCTCGTCGGATACCCCGAAGAGACAAGGACCAAAAATATGTTCGAGAGCCTTTCCGACCGGCTTGGCAAAATTTTCGATGGTCTACGTGGCCGCGGCGCGCTGAGCGAAGCCGACGTCGATGCGGCGCTGCGCGAAATTCGCCGCGCGCTGATCGAAGCGGACGTTTCTCTCGAAGTAGCGCGCGCTTTCATTGAGCAGGTGCGCGACCGCGCCATCGGCGTCGAGGTCACCCGTTCGGTCACCCCGGGCCAGCAGGTCGTCAAGATCGTCCACGACGAACTGGTCGCCGTGCTGGGCGAAGCGGCCGTGCCGATCAGCCTCAATGCCGTGGCGCCCGTCACCATTCTGATGGTGGGCCTGCAGGGCTCGGGCAAGACCACCACCACCGCCAAGATCGCCAAGCGCTTCAAGGACAAGCAGAACAAGAAGGTTCTGCTGGCCTCCCTCGATACCCGCCGCCCGGCCGCCATGGAACAGCTGCGCGTGCTGGGCGAGCAGGTCGGCGTCGCCACGCTGCCGATCGTTGCCGGTGAAAACCCGGTGCAGATCGCCCGCCGCGCCGCGCGCGAAGGCAAGCTGGGCGGCTTCGATATCCTCATCCTGGATACCGCCGGCCGCACACATATCGACGAAGAGCTGATGGCCGAAACGGCCGAGATCAAGGCCGTCTCCAATCCGCACGAAGTGCTGCTGGTGGTCGATGCGCTGACTGGCCAAGACGCGGTGAACCTCGCGCGTTCGTTCGACGCGCGCGTCGACATCACCGGCATCGTCATGACCCGGGTAGACGGCGATGGCCGTGGTGGCGCAGCCCTGTCGATGCGTGCCGCGACCGGCAAGCCGATCAAGCTGATCGGTACTGGCGAAAAAATGGATGCGCTGGAGGATTTCCATCCCTCGCGCATCGCCGACCGAATTCTCGGCATGGGCGACATTGTCTCGCTGGTCGAGCGCGCCGCCGAGCACGTTTCGGCCGAAGACGCCCAGAAGATGGCCAAGAAGCTCAAGAAGGGCTCGTTCGACCTCGACGATCTGCGCGGGCAGCTGCAGCAGATGAAGAAAATGGGCGGCATGAATGGCCTGATGGCCATGATGCCCGGCGTCGGCCAGATGAAAAAGGCCATGGCCAATTCCAACATCGACGAAAAGGTGTTCGATCGCCAGATCGCCATCATCGGCTCGATGACCAAGAAGGAACGCGCCGAACCGGACGTTCTCAATGCCAGCCGCCGCAAGCGCATTGCCTCGGGTGCCGGTGTCGAAGTTTCCGAGATCAACAAGCTCATCAAGCAGCACCGCCAGATGGCGGACATGATGAAGAAGGTCAGCAAAGGCGGCATGGGCTCGCTGGCCGGCATGTTCGGCGGCAAGATGGGTGGGATGATGGGCGGCATGCCCGATCTCTCCAAGATGGACCCCAAGCAGCTCGAAGCCATGGCCCGCCAGGCCGGCATCGATCCAAAACAGCTCCAGCAGGGCATGGGCGCTCCCGCCCAGCCTCAGCTCGCCGACAAACTGCCGACCGATGTCGGCGCCCTGTTCAAATCCGCCCCCGGCCTGCCCGGCCTTGGTGGCGCTCCCCGTTTCCCCGGCCTTCCCGGCCTGGGCAAGAAAAAGTAACCCCCAAAACTCCATCTAAAGGACCAAAAATATGTCTCTCAAGATTCGTCTGGCCCGTGGCGGCACCAAGAAGCGCCCATTCTACCACATCGTCGTTGCCGACGCCCGCTCGCCCCGCGATGGCCGCTTCATCGAAAAGCTGGGCACGTTCAACCCGCTGCTCGCCAAGGACAATGAAATCCGCGTCGTGCTGAACACCGATCGCGCCAAGCATTGGCTCGAAGTCGGCGCCCAGCCGACCGACCGCGTGCTGCGTTTCCTCGATACCGCGGGCCTCTTGAAGCGCGAAGCCCGCAACAACCCGGAAAAGGCTATCCCCGGCGCTAAGGCAACCGAGCGCGCTGAAGCCCGCGTTGCGGCTGCCGCTGCTGCCGAAGCCGCCAAGAATGCCCCCAAGGAAGTCCCGGCCGAAGAAGCTCCGGCTGAGTAAGACCCTCTGGGGTTTTGATGCAGGGCCTCGATACCTCGTATCGGGGCCCTTTTCGTCTTGACGGCAGGGACCTCTCGACATCCTCTGGCCGTCAGTGGTGGGGCAAGCCAATGGTGATCGCATGACCAATTCCAATCGCCTGCTGATGGGCATTATCGGGGGCGCCCATGGCATCAAGGGCGAGGTGCGCATCACGCCCTATACCCAGGATCCCGAGGCCATTGCCGGCTACGGGCCGCTGGAAACCGACCGGGCGGGACTGACCGTCACCATCACCAATCTGCGGGTGCAGAAAACCGTGGTTGTCGCCCGCCTCAAGGGCGTGGATGACCGTAACGCCGCCGAATTGCTCAATGGCGTCTCGCTGTTCGTCGACCGCTCGCGCCTACCTGATACCGAGGATGAGGACGACTTTTACCATGCCGACCTGTTGGGTCTGCAAGCTCGGCTCGAGGACGGCACGGTGATCGGCATCGTCACCGCCATCCCCAATTTCAACGCTGGCGACCTGATCGAAATCCGCAATACCCAGTCGGGCGACACCTATCTCTACCCCTTCACCAAGGCCGTCGTGCCCGCCATCCATATCGACCAGGGCTTTTTGACCATCGTCGCCCCCACCGAGACCGAATGGGGCGAGGAAGAAGAGCCCAATTGAGCTTTTCAGCCTCGATCATCACGCTGTTCCCCGACCTGTTCCCCGGCCCCCTGGGCGCTTCGGTGATCGGCCGTGGCATGGCCGACGGCCTGTGGTCGCTGGAAACGACGCAGTTGCGCGAGTTCGCCACCGACCGCCACCGCACGGTTGACGACACGCCCTCGGGCGGCGGCGCCGGCATGGTGCTGAAACCCGATATCCTGGCCGCCGCCATCGATTCTGTGGCCCCGGCTGGCGACCCGCGCCCGCGCATCCTGATGTCGCCACGCGGCAAGCCGCTGACCCAAGCCCGCGTCCGCGAACTGGCCGCCGGCCCCGGCGCCGTCATCGTCTGCGGCCGCTTCGAGGGTGTCGACCAGCGCGTCATTGATGCCCGCCAGCTCGAGGAAATCTCGATTGGCGACTATGTGCTCGCCGGGGGCGAAGTCGCCGCCATGGTGCTGCTGGAAGCGATTGTGCGGCTGATCCCGGGGGTCCTCGGCGCTGCCGAAAGCCATGCCGACGAGAGTTTCGAAAACGGAATGCTCGAATACCCGCATTACACGCGGCCGCAGAGTTTTGAGGGCGTTGAGATACCCGCTGTGCTGACTTCCGGCGATCACGGGAAAATTGCTAAGTGGCGGCAGCAACAGAGCCTGACGCTGACGCAGGCGCGGCGCCCGGATTTACTCGAGAAGTAAGCCCCGACAGTCACAAATCGGCCAAAACCCCATAGACTCCGGCCCTTTTTTCCCCTATAGCGCCGCTACTATCGCGCGCATGGGCTATTCGGACCCGTCGTGCACAAAACAAAAAGACGAAAAAACCTCCGTTGTAACCAAGACCGGGCAGTCGGGATCAGTTTCCCGAACAATGCTCCATTGAAAAGATCAGGACGGATCACATGAATATCATTCAGCAGATCAACGCCGAACAAGTCGAGGCGCTGGCCGCCAAGCGCACCCTTCCCGAATTCACCCACGGCGATACCGTCAAGGTGTGGGTCAAGATTCGCGAAGGCGAAAAAGAACGCCTGCAGGCCTATGAGGGCATCGTGATTGCCCGCACCGGCGGCGGCATCACCGAAAGCTTCACCGTGCGCAAGATTTCGTACGGCGAAGGCGTTGAGCGCGTGTTCCCGCTCTACTCCCCGAACGTAGCTTCGGTGGAAGTTCTCAAGCGCGGCAAGGTGCGTCGCGCCAAGCTGTACTACCTGCGCGATCGTCGCGGTAAATCCGCCCGTATTTTCGAATCGACCAATTCGCGTACCAAGAAGATCGAGGCCGTCGAGCGCACTGCAGCTCTCGAAGCCAAGAACGCCCGCGAGCAGGAAAAGATTGCCGCTGCCGAGGCGTTCGCCGCTGAAGCTGCAGCCAAGGACGCCGAAGCCGCAGCCGCTGCTGCTGCCGCCGCACAGGCCGCTGCTGCAGAAGCCGCCGCTGCCGAGCCCAAGGCCGAGTAATCTCGCCTTCGATAAGAGTTTGAAAAACCCGGTCGCAAGGCCGGGTTTTTTGTTACTTGGGACCCCAAACTCCGCCTTCCCGCAGGAAGATCGGGATGGGGCGAGGTCGGAGCAATATGACGGCTCATGACACCCCTTGGCAGTAGCCCCGCCATTTCCGGCTTTACCCCTTGTCAGGCTGCGGCCATAAAGAAGTCCCGCGTCTGAAAGTCCCAAAAGCATGTCCGTTGCCGTCGTCACCTGGAACATCAATTCGGTTCGTCTGCGCCTGCCCATGGTGCTGAATTTTCTGCAGAAGTATCAGCCCGACGTGCTGATGCTGCAGGAAATCAAATGCACCAATGACCAGTTTCCGACCAATGCCCTCACCGAGGCCGGCTATCCCCACCAGGCAGTGCATGGGCAAAAGGGCTATCACGGCGTCGCCATCGTTTCGAAGTTCCCGCTGACTGACGTATCGAGCCGCGTGTTCTGCGAAATCCCCGAATCGCGCCACGTCTCGGCGCTGACCGACCTTGGCCACGGTCCGCTGACGCTGCACAATTTCTACATTCCCGCCGGCGGAGATGAGCCCGATCCCGAGATCAATCCCAAGTTCAAGCACAAGCTCGGCTTCCTCAACGAGCTGACGAGCTGGTTTGCCGAGCCGATCTTCCAGCGCGGCCACCTGATCGCCGGCGATTTCAACATCGCCCCGCATGAAAACGACGTCTGGAGCCATAAGCAGCTCCTCAAGATCGTCAGCCACACGCCCGTTGAAACCGAGGCGCTCAACGCCATCCTCAATGGCGGCCACACCTGGGTCGACCTGGTGCGCAAGCACGTCCCCTATGACCAGAAGCTCTATTCCTGGTGGAGCTATCGCAGCGCCGATTGGGAAAACGCCAACAAGGGTCGTCGGCTCGACCACATCTGGTCAACGGGCGACGTCGCCGAACACAGCATCGGCGCCGAAATCATCAAGGCATTCCGCGGCTATGCTCCGCAGCCAAGCGACCATGTGCCGGTCATTGCACGGTTTGCGGGGCTTTAGAGCCGGAGCTTACCGCAATCTCGATCTTCCCACGGGCTTGACCCGTGGGTCACTGACCAAGCGCGCATAAGCTCGTGTTTGCGGCGGAAGGCCGGCCGGTCAAGCCCGCAGGAAGATGTTGCCGCGACACGATGCGCACCAGGGCCTTGCTCAAGGAGTGCGCGAGGTCGGCTCCTACTTCCCGTCCCGCATCTTGGCGCCCATCGGCTCCAGCGCCCCCAGATACGCCCCAAGATCGCTCTGGATGCGCTCCACGGCGCGTTGCGCCAGGTCCGGCGACTGCTCCAGCAATTTCAGAAACGCCTGCCGCGGCACGAACAGGGTTTCGCAGTCGATCACGGCCGTAATGGTCACGGGGCGAGGCTTGGGCAGGATCAGCGCCATGGCGGAAACCACGCTGCCGGGCTCGCTGATGGCGTAGGGCTTGCCCAGCGCGCCCTGCCCCTCGGGCTTGACCTTAAGCGTGCCCGACGCCAGCACATGGGCGCCGCCCGGCACGTCGCCGGCCTTGTAGATGACTTCGTCCGGGGCAAAGCTGCGCCGTTCGCTGGCAAAGGCCAGCAGACGTCGCTGCTCGTCGTCGCAAATATCGAAGAATTCGGCCTGCGCAAGAACGCCGGCCGCATTGTCAAATCGCATACGCCCCTAGCCCGGATGAGCACAATCGCCCGCTGACCTGGAAATCAGCCGACGCTGTTCATCCTATAGGGCATTTCTTTCCCGGCTCTGAACGGAAATTTTACCTAAAGCCTAAGGAACGAGGCGATATCCACCCTCTTCGGTCACCAGCAGGCGTGCATTGGAGGGATCGCGCTCGATCTTCTGGCGCAAGCGATAGATATGTGTCTCCAGCGTGTGGGTGGTGACGCGGTTATTATACCCCCACACTTCCTTGAGCAGCACGTCGCGTGTGATGGTCTTGGGACCCTGGCGATAGAGATACTTCAGGATCGAGGTTTCCTTATCGGTGAGGCGAACCTTGCCGCCGTCATTGGCCTCCAGCATCTTGGCTGCCGGCTGGAAACTGTATTGGCCGATGGTGAAAACCACGTCCTCGCTCTGGTCGTGTTGGCGCAGTGCCGCATTGATACGCGCCAACAGCACCGGGAAGCGGAACGGCTTGGTCAGATAGTCATTGGCGCCCGATTCCAGGCCCAGGATCTGGTCGGCGTCGCTGTCGTGGCCGGTCAGCATCAGAATCGGGCTTTTGAACCCCTCGGTGCGCAGCACTTTGACCGCCTCGCGTCCGTCCATGTCGGGCAGTCCGACGTCCAGGATCATCAGGTCAATATTGTTTTCGCGCGTGACTTTGAGCGCATCATTAGCGCTACCGGCTTCAAGAATGTCGAATTCCCGGTGCTGGGCCAGTTGGTCCACAATAGTCTGGCGCAAATCCGCATCGTCATCTACCAGCAGAATGCGTCGCTTATTCATTGTTTTCTCCGGACAATTTCGATCAGACTTGCCATCGGTCACACTATTGCGACCTGTTTTGGACCGGCCAATCACATCGGCGTTACATTTCAGCAACGGCACGGAGCAACAAGAGTTGCAGGCGGCATCAAGTTTTTAGGCGATATCCGAACAATGCCGAGCCGACCCGCACATGGGTGGCGCCCATGGCGATGGCGGTCTCGAAATCCCCGCTCATCCCCATCGACAGCTTTTGCACCCCAGCAGCCGCGCCCAGCACCGCCAGATGCGCGAAATAAGGTCCGGTCGGCAGTCCATCGGGCGGAATGCACATCAGCCCAACCACATCGAGTCCATGCACCGTCCGGCAACGCGCCACGAACGCAGCGACCTCGGCGGGCGCGATGCCGCTCTTTTGCGTTTCGCCGCCGATATTGACCTGCACGAAGCAGGGCATTCTCTTGCCCGCGCGCTCCATCTCGGCCTTCAACACCACGGCCAATTTGTCGCGGTCCAGCGTCTGGATACAGTCGAACAGCGCCACCGCTTCGCGCGCCTTGTTGGTCTGCAATGGCCCGATCAAGTGCAGCTCGACGTCGCCGTAGCGCTCGCGCAGCCCCGGCCATTTGTCCGCGGCCTCCTGCACCCGGTTTTCACCGAACACGCGCTGCCCAGCCAGCAGAAACGGCTCGATCTCATGCGCCTCGAAGGTCTTTGACACGGCGACAAGCGCCACGCTCGCCGTTGGCGGGCCAAAGCGCTGCTGCGCATGCTCGATCCGCGCGCGGATTTCGCTGAGTCGATCCTGAGCGTCGCTTACTGCCTGCTCCACGCTTTCGCCCTGTTTGTGTTGACCTTGGGGGGGAATTCTGATGATGGTCCGGTAACCAAAATCCCCAGCAAACGCAAGCCGCGCCGACTTTTCCTGGCGCTGCTGTCGACCCTTCAAGGACTAAAAAGTGAGCGGCGAACGCTACAATCCGCGCGAAATGGAACCCCGTTGGCAAAAAGTGTGGGACGAGGCCAAGAGCTTCGTCGTGCGCGACGATGATGCCCGTGAAAAGTACTACGTCCTCGAGATGTTCCCCTATCCGTCGGGCCGCATCCATATGGGCCACGTGCGCAACTATTCCATGGGCGACGTGGTGGCGCGCTATCACCGCGCCCGCGGCAAGAATGTGCTGCACCCCATGGGCTGGGACGCCTTCGGCATGCCCGCCGAAAACGCCGCCATGGAGCGCAAGGTGCATCCGGGCGCCTGGACCCGCCAGAATATCTCGGCGATGCGGGAGCAACTCAGATCCATGGGCCTGTCGATCGACTGGACCCGTGAAATCGCCACCTGCGAGCCGGAATATTACCAGCACCAGCAGGCCCTGTTCATCGATTTCCTCGAGGCGGGCCTCGTCACGCGCAAAAAGTCCAAGGTCAATTGGGACCCCGTGGACATGACCGTGCTGGCCAATGAGCAGGTCATCGACGGCCGCGGCTGGCGCTCCGGCGCTTTGGTCGAGCAGCGCGAGCTGACGCAGTGGTTCTTCAAGATTTCCGATTTCGCCGAGGACCTGCTGGCAGGGCTCGATACCCTGACCGACTGGCCCGAAAAGGTGCGCGTCATGCAGCGCAACTGGATCGGCAAGTCGGAAGGGCTGCGCCTGCAGTTCGAGGTCGTGCCGAACGACAAGGCCGATGCCAGCAGCATTGAGGTCTTCACCACGCGCCCCGATACCATTTTCGGCGCGTCCTTCATTGCGCTGTCGCCAGACCACCCGCTGACCGCCCAATTGGCCACCAATGACCCGGCTCTCGCCGAGTTCGTCGCCGAATGCCGCCGCCAGGGCACCGCGACCGAAGCGATCGAAAAGGCCGAGAAGAAGGGCTATTTCACCCAGATTCACGTGAAACACCCGGTGAAGCCGGGCGCCACCCTGCCCGTCTACGTCGCCAATTTCGTGCTGATGGAATACGGCAGCGGCGCCATTTTCGGGTGCCCAGCGCATGACCAGCGCGATCTGGATTTCGCCCGAAAATACGACCTGGCGGTGATCCCGGTGGTGTTGCCGCCCGACGCCGATGCAGCCAACTTCGCCGTGGGCAACGAGGCTTATGTTGACGCTGGCAACATCTTCAATTCCGGGTTCCTCGATGGCCTCTCCATCGACGAGGCCAAGAAGACCGCTGCGGCCCACTTCGCTGCGCTGACCATTGACGGCAAGCCGCAGGGCACGGTCGAGGTCAACTATCGCCTGCGCGACTGGGGCATTTCGCGCCAGCGCTATTGGGGCGCACCGATCCCGATCATCCATTGCGAAGTCTGCGGCACCATTCCCGTGCCCAAGAAGGACCTGCCGGTCGTGCTGCCCGAGGACGTCACATTCGACCAGCCCGGCAACCCGCTCGATCGTCACCCCACCTGGAAGCACGTGCATTGCCCGCAATGCGGCGGAGCGGCGCGACGCGAAACCGACACCATGGACACTTTCGTAGACAGTTCCTGGTACTTTGCCCGCTTCACCGCGCCGGAGGCCGCGACGCCGACCATTCCGGGCGTGGCCAATGCCTGGCTGCCGGTCGATCAGTATATCGGCGGCGTCGAACACGCGATCCTGCACCTGCTCTATTCGCGCTTCTTCACCCGCGCCATGAAGGCCACCGGCCACGTCGGCATCGATGAGCCGTTCAAGGGCCTGTTCACCCAAGGCATGGTGACCCACGAGACCTACAAATCGCCTGCCGGCGAATGGGTCGCGCCTGCCGAGGTGATCATCGAAACGCTGGGCGAGGACCGCAAGGCCCTGCACCTGCATTCGGGCGAGGCGATCACCATCGGCTCGATCGAAAAGATGAGCAAATCCAAGAAGAACGTGGTCGATCCCGACGAGATCGTCGGCAGCTACGGCGCCGATACCGCCCGCTGGTTCATGCTCTCGGATTCGCCTCCCGAACGCGATGTGCAATGGACCGAGGCCGGTGTCGAAGGCGCCAGCCGTTTCCAGCAACGCATCTGGCGGCTGGTCAGCGAAACCATCGAGATCACGAAACAGTCCGCGCACTCTGTTCGTGAATCAGATGACAATGAAGCAAAGGCCTTGCGCAAAGCCGCCCATCGCGCTGTCCACAATGTCAGCCAGGACATCGAGGGCCTGCGATTCAACCGCGCCGTGGCCCAGATTTACGAGCTGACCAATGCGTTGGTACGCGCCTCCGGCATCGCCGCCGTAGCCCCCTCCTCGCGCCTTGCGGCACTGGAAGATGGCGTCGCCCGACTGATCCAGCTGCTGGCCCCGATGATGCCGCACCTGGCCGAAACCTGCTGGGAGGCCCTGGGCAAATCGGGCCTCGTTGCCGACGCGCTATGGCCGGACGTCGATCCGGCCCTGCTGGTCGATGATTCCGTGACCATGCCGATCCAGATCAATGGCAAGCGCCGGGCCGAAATCGTCGTCGCCAAAGGCACCGCCAGCGCCGATGTCGAGGCCCTGGTCTTGTCTCTGGACGAAATTGTCCGCATTCTGGATGGCAACGCGCCTAAAAAGATCGTCGTCGTACCAGACAGGATCGTCAATGTTGTGGTCTAAACGCCTGCAAATCCTGAGCTTTTCGGCCATCGCACTGGTTGGCACACCATTGCTTGCCGCCTGCACGCTGACGCCCGTCTATAGCGGGCGTCTCGCCGAAAACCCCAATCTCGAATTGGCCTTTGCTGCACCGACCAGCCGCCTCGACCAGGTTGTCATTCAGGAATTGGCCCTACGCTTCGGCAAATCGCCGACGGCGCCTGTGGCAACCGTATCGACCAGCGCGAGCGGGACAACCCTAGTCGACACCGTCACCGCCAACCCCAACAAGACCTATGAAGTCACGGTGACGGCGACACTGACCATCGAGCAAAACAACGATCCCAAGGCCAAGCCCCTGGTGCTGACGCGTAGAGCGACAGCGAACTACCAGACCGGCGCGCAAATCCTGAACGATCAGTCGGCCTATACCGAAGCCTCCGAACGCGCCGCCAAATCCGCGGCCGAATCGCTCCGGCTGGCGATCCTGGCGACGCTGACGCGCTGATGACGGCGCTCAAGGCCCACGAGGTGGCGCGCTACCTGGCGCGCCCCGACCTGAGCGAGGGAATCTTCCTCGTCTACGGTCCTGATGCCGGCCTGGTTCGGGAAACCGCGCAAAAACTGGTGCGTTACTTCTCCGGCGACGATCCGCAATCGGCCAGCCTGGTGGTTCTCGACGGCAGCGAAGTCGATGCCGACCCGTCGATCCTGGCCATGGAGGCCAAATCGGTCTCGCTTTTCGGCGGCAAGCGCATCATCCGCGTGCGCGGCGCCACCAAATCTATGGTCATGACCCTGACCGAGCTGCGCGACGATCCGGCCGGCGCCGTCATCGTGCTGGAGGCGGGTAATCTGCTGCCCAAGGACGCCCTGCGGGCCCTCGTGGAGGCCGCCAGCCTTGGCCGGGCCCTGCCCTGCTACCCCGACAGCGACGAGACCCTGATCACCCTGATACGCGACACTTTTGCCAAGGAGGCAATCCGCGTCGATAATGATGTGGTGCCCGTGCTGCGCGAAATCCTCGGCAATGATCGCGAGATCACCCGGCGCGAGCTGGAAAAGCTCTGCCTCTATGCCGCCACGACCAAAACGCTGACCGCCGACGACGTCTTGCTGCTCTGCGCCGACAATGGCGCGCTGGTGATCGATACGATCCTGGATTCCACCGGCTCGGGCCATGCCGAAAAGCTGGAATTGGCCCTCAACCGGGCCTTGGCCTCGGCCGTGGACCCACAGCGCCTGCTCCGCTCCGCCGATCTGCATTTTGCCGCGCTCCGGCGCTGGCGGAGCGAGGTCGATGCCGGCAAAAGCGCGCGCGACGCGGTCAACAATGCCCGCCCCAAGCCGCATTTTTCGCGCACCGGCACCCTGGAACAGCAGGTCCGGCTCTGGTCCGACCACGCGCTGGCCACCGCCTCCGAGCGCCTGCTCCAGGCCACCGCCGACAGTCGCCGCCGGCCTTCTTTAGCAGAAGCCACCATGCGCCGGGTCCTGCTGTCGCTCTGCATGACCGCCGCGACGCACTGACGCGCGCGCCGCATAAGATATTGCCGTGTAAGGATTTTCACGGAAACCACAGTCGACGCCCTCGCCCTTGTGGGAGAAATCAAGAGTGGGGGTTCTGTGAAACGTCGCGTTTCACGTGAAACGCAGTTAGTTCGTGCCAGTCAGCCTGAGGCAAATCCCGTCGAGCTGCTCCAGCGTCTTGTAGCGGATTTCCAGCTTGCCGCCGCGCTCGCCATGCGCCAGCGACACCGATAGACCAAGCGCATCCGACAGCCGGCGCTCCAGCGCCACCGTATCGGTGTCGCGATCATCCTTGTTCGGCTTGGCCCGCGCCGGCACGTCGCGCTGCTGGCTCAGGGCCTCCGCATCGCGGACGGAAAGCCCGCCACGCACGATCTGCTGCGCCAGCGCCGCTGGATCGTCAGCCGTAATCAGCGTCCGCGCGTGCCCTGCCGTCAGCGTACCGCTCGCCACCATTTCCCGCACATCCTCGGGCAGTCGCAGCAAACGCAAAGTGTTGGCGACGTGCGAACGGCTCTTGCCGATCACCTGTGCCAAATCCTGCTGCGTA
Organism: Devosia sp.; assembly: GCF_028290435.1. Taxonomy (GTDB): domain Bacteria; phylum Pseudomonadota; class Alphaproteobacteria; order Rhizobiales; family Devosiaceae; genus Devosia. The sequence continues at coordinate 35,754 of NZ_JAQGJV010000035.1, forward strand.
TATTCGAACTGTTCGATCAGCTGCCCGTAACCCATTGCTTCTTCAAGCGGATTTAGATCGGCGCGTTGCACGTTCTCAATAATGGCGAGTTCGAGCGCTTCCTTGTCGCCCACATCCCGCACAATAACCGGTACGTCATGCAGGCCGGCGCGCTGCGCTGCGCGCCAGCGCCGTTCCCCAGCGATAATCTCGAAAATATTGGGATCTTCGCTCGGCCGCACCAGCAGCGGCTGCATGATGCCTTTCTCACGGATCGAATTGGTTAGCTCTTCAAGCTGGTCCGCATTGAATGTCCGCCGTGGATTGGCACGGTTGGCAATGATGACGTCCACTGGCAGCCGCTTCACGCCGCCCTGCCCGTCGGTAACGCGGCCGCCTTCTAGCACCGCCATATCGCCAATCAGGGCGGCAAGGCCGCGGCCCAAACGTGTCGGTTTGTCGTTCATGCTCGCTTGTCCTTATGCCGCGTTCAACTGCCGCTCGCGGCGGATCACTTCGGTCGCCAGCCGCAGATAGGCCTGACTGCCGGCACTTTTCAAGTCATAGAGCAGCGCCGGCTTGCCATAGGATGGCGCCTCCGCCAACCGCACATTGCGCGGAATGACCGTCTCGTACACCAGATCGCCCATCTCGCTGCGCACGTCCTGCAACACCTGCTCGCTGAGGCTATTCCGCTTGTCGAACATGGTCATCACCACGCCCTGGATCGACAGCTTTGGGTTCAGCGTCGAACGAATTTGCTCAATGGTTTGAAGCAGTTGGCTCAAGCCTTCGAGCGCAAAAAACTCGCATTGCAGCGGCACCAGCACCGCATCGGCGGCCACCAGCGAGTTCACAGTCAGCAGGTTCAGCGACGGCGGGCAGTCGATCAGCACATAGCTCACCGGCTTGCCAGTAATCGTCAACTCATGCAGACCCTTGAAAGCATTGCGCAATTTGAAAGCACGGTCGCCCTGCCCGGCAATGGTCAGCTCGACGCCGAGCAAGTCCATCGTCGATGGCACGATCGCCACATGCGGCACGCTGGTCATGATCGCGGCCTGCGCAACCGTGGCTTCGCCGACCATCAGGTCATACGCCGAAACCTCGCGGTCATTGCGCGAAATCCCCAAGCCCGTCGAGGCATTGCCCTGCGGATCGAGGTCGACAATCAACACCCGCTCGCCAACCGCCGCGAGAGCAGTCGCAAGATTGATCGCAGTCGTGGTTTTACCAACGCCGCCCTTCTGGTTCGCCAAAGTCAAAATACGAGGCGCCAAGGTACTCTCCAGGAGATTGCCGCTAACTACCTGTTTTTCAAGCTTAAATTGGAAAGCTCGAGCAAAACGCCGTTCGGATCGGTGTCGCTGGGCAGTATTACCACGTCGTGGTCCCAGACCAAACGCGATTCGGCCAACTCTTCGAGATGTTCACGACCTTTATGGAAAATGGCCCTGGTCTGCGGCCCAAACAGCGGTCGTGCCATGGCGCAAAGCTCATTCAACGACGCCAAGGCACGGGCGGTGATCACGTCGACCGCGCCAGTTTCACGTGAATCAAGTTCATTGCTGCGCCGCGACTCAACCGTGACCGCGAGTCCAAGCTCCCGTGCCACCGTCCGCAGAAAGCTGACTTTGCGGCCGTTTGGCTCAACCAGCACGAACTTGACTAGGACACCTTTCAGCGCAATTGCCAGCGGCAGCGCCGGAAAACCGCCCCCACTACCCATATCCACGATCAGCCGATCGGTCGGGCGCAGCAGCTTTAGAACCTGCAGGCTGTCGGCAAAGTGCCGTGTCCATACGGCGTCCAATGTTTCACGTGAAACAAGATTCTGAACCTTCTGCCACTTCCGCAAAAGCCGGGCATAAGATTCCAGATCGGCCGCGACCTCATAAACTGGCCGCGACAGGTACTCGGCATAGGCGGAAATCGCCTGCTCGTGCTCTTGCATCAGCTCGCCTTGCGCAGCGAGCCGCGGCGAATGATCGACAGCATCAAGGTAATCGCCGCCGGTGTCATCCCGTCAATCGCCTGCGCCTGCGCGATGGTCTGCGGACGCTGCGTCGCCAGCTTCTGCTGCAACTCGGCCGAAAGGCCTGGAATATCGGCATAGTTCAGCTGATCGGGGATCGCCCGTTGCTCATCGCCCCGCACCGCCTCGATATCCGCACGCTGCCGATCGAGATAGACCGCATACTGCGCGTCCACCACGAGCTGATCCATGATCATCGGCGCAATTGCCGCAACTTCCGGCCAAAGTCGGGCGACGTCTGCCGGCTCAACACTCGGATAGGACAGCAGTTCGAAGGCGGTTCGCGCCTTGCCGTCCTCATTGACGTCGATACCAGCCTTGCGAGCAGCATTCGGCGTCGTGGAAAGGCCCTTGAGCTGCTTGCGACCACTCTCCAGGGCGATAGCCTTGGCCTCGTAATGCGCAGCGCGTTCCTCACCCACCAGCCCGGTAGCCAGGCCCAGCGACGTCAGCCGCTGATCGGCATTGTCGGCTCGCAAATGCAGCCGGAACTCGGCCCGCGAGGTGAACATACGATAAGGTTCGCTGACACCGCGCGTCACCAGGTCGTCCACCATGACGCCGAGGTAGCTTTCGGTCCGCGACAGCGTCAGGGCCTCACGTCCGGCTGCCGCCAGTGCCGCATTGGCGCCAGCCAGCAGGCCTTGGGCGCCGGCCTCTTCATAGCCGGTGGTGCCATTGATCTGGCCTGCGAGGTAAAGACCCGGCTGGCGCTTTACCTCGAGCGTCAGCTTCAGCTCGCGCGGATCGACATGGTCATATTCGATCGCATAGCCGGGCCGGATGATGGTGACGTTTTCCAGCCCCGGCATGGAGCGCAGAAACTGCTCCTGCACATCCGCCGGCAGCGAAGTCGACAACCCGTTCGGATAGACGGTCGGATCGTCAAGCCCCTCAGGCTCCAGGAAAATCTGATGGCTGTCGCGATCGGCGAAGCGAACCACCTTGTCCTCGATCGACGGGCAATACCGCGGTCCTCGACTTTGGATTCGCCCTGAATACATTGCGGAGCGATGAATATTATCGCTGATGATCCGGTGCGTTTCAGTCGTGGTCCGCGTAATATGGCAGGAGACCTGCGGCGTGGTGATCGCGGCGGTAAACGCCGAGAACGGCTCGGGCGGCGTATCGCCCGGCTGGCTTTCCAGCACCGAATAATCAATCGTGCGACCATCAAGTCGTGCCGGCGTGCCGGTCTTGAGGCGGCCCAACTGCAGGCCCAGTTCCTCCAGCCGCGTCGACAGGCCGAGAACCGGCTTTTCGCCAAGGCGGCCGGCCGGCGTCGTTTCCTCGCCACGATGGATCAGGCCGCGCAGGAAGGTGCCGGTGGTCAGCACCGCCGCCTTGGTGCCAAAGCGGCGACCGTCCAGCAGCACAACGCCGGACACGACGCCGTCCGTCACCTCGATGTCGTCGACTTCACCCTCAATCACGTCGAGATCGGGCTGTGCCGTAATAGCCGCCTGCATGGCCTGCCTATAGAGCTTTCGATCGGCCTGGGCGCGCGGACCCCGCACGGCAGGGCCCTTGCGGCGGTTCAACACCCGGAACTGAATGCCAGCGGCGTCGGCGACGCGGCCCATCAGGCCATCGAGCGCGTCGATCTCGCGCACCAGATGGCCCTTGCCAAGACCGCCAATGGCGGGGTTGCAGCTCATTTCGCCAATGGTGCTGAACTTATGGGTGATGAGTGCCGTCGGGACACCGAGACGTGCCGAGGCCGCAGCGGCCTCGCAGCCGGCATGGCCTCCCCCAACAACGATGACGGCATAGTCGCTCATGGTGCAGATCTCCGAGCGCGCTCAATAGTCCAATGTTTCACGTGAATCAATTCGCGCGTCTAATAAGCAGCCATGTGAGCGCGTCTCACATCGGGCTTCTGGTGTTTCACGTGAATCATTTCCCGATGCAGAAGCTGGCAAACAGCCGGTCCAGCACGCGCTCCGCATCGATCCGCCCAACCAGGCGCTCAAGGGATTGCGATGCAATCCGCAGCGACTCCGCAGCCAACTCCGGGTCGCCGAGCGCCAGCTTGGCCCTCGACAAGGCGGTCCCGGCCTCATCCAGCGCGGCCCGATCGCGCTCGCGACTGACCAGTATCGGTTCGCCCGATCCGGACTGTTCCGACGCAAACGCGGTCAGCCGCGCAAGCAAGTCATCAAGACCATCCTTCGACTGCGTCGACAGGGCCAGATCAACATAGTCGGCCGAGCGGCCCAGATCGGACTTGGTGCCGATGCGCCAGACCGGTGCGCCGAAGGGGGCAATGAAGTCGACATCGGCCACGTCAGGCGCCACCAGCCAAAGTACCAGGTTCGCCTGTTCGATTTCGGCCTGAGCGCGGCGAACACCCTCGGCTTCTGCCTTGCTCGCGGTCTCTCGCAAGCCGGCCAGATCGAGGAAGATCACCAACTGGCTGCCAATATCGATGGGGACCTCACGCACATCGCGCGTGGTGCCGGGCTCATCGGTGACGATGGCGATATCCGACTTGGCCAGGGCATTGAGCAGGCTGGATTTCCCCACGTTCGGCGCGCCGGCCAAAGCCACGCGCAGGCCCTCACGGACGATGCGGCCACGCTCAACCGTGCCCAGCGCCGCGCCGATGGACTGCGCCAGCGCGTCGAGGTTCTGCGCAAAGCTCGCTGGCAGTTCACCGACATCGCCTTCATCGGAAAAATCCAGACGCGCCTCGATTTCCGCGCGCAAATCCAGCAATTGGTCGCGCCAGTGATCGACTTGAGCGGTCAGCCCGCCCTCCAGCCGCGCAATGGCCTGGCGCCGCTGGTTTTCGGTCTCGGCATCGAGCAGATCGCCCAAGCCCTCGATTTCAACCAGATCCAGCTTACCGTTCTCAAACGCGCGCCGGGTGAACTCCCCGGCTTCCGCCAACCGCGCGCCCAGGCTGGTACACAGCCTCAGGATGGCCCGCACGCCCGCGGGTGAGCCATGCACCTGCAATTCGGCGCAATCCTCGCCGGTGAAGCTATGCGGTGCAGCAAAGTACGCGACGAGGCCGCGATCCAGCGCCGTATCGGTACCTATTGGCCGCAACGTCAAACGGCGGGGTTTTGGGACCCCGCCGGCTATCGCGTTGAGAATATTGGGAACATCGGGCCCCGAGAGCCGGATCACCGCCACGCCCGCGGGGACGGCCCCCGAAGACAGCGCGACGATGGTATCGCCGTCGCGCATGTCTTAGTGCCGCAAGGCTTGGTGCGAAAAACCGGTTACCACTTTTTCGCGCCTTGCTCTGTTAGGTGTTCATCGAGTCGAAGAAATCGGAATTCGTCTTGGTCTGGCGGATCTTGTCCATCAGGAATTCCATCGCGTCGATCGTGCCCATCGGGGTCAGGATACGGCGCAGAACGTACATCTTCTTGAGGATATCGGGCTCGACCAGCAGTTCTTCCTTACGCGTGCCCGACTTGGTGATGTCGAGCGCTGGGAAGACGCGCTTGTCCGCAACCTTGCGATCGAGGATGATTTCCGAGTTACCCGTGCCCTTGAATTCTTCAAAGATCACTTCGTCCATGCGCGAGCCGGTATCGATCAGCGCGGTCGAGATGATGGTCAGCGAACCACCATCCTCGATATTACGCGCCGCGCCGAAAAAACGCTTCGGGCGCTGCAAGGCATTGGCATCGACGCCGCCAGTCAGAACCTTGCCGGACGATGGGACAACGGTGTTGTAGGCGCGGCCGAGGCGGGTGATCGAATCGAGCAGGATGACCACGTCGCGCTTGTGTTCGACGAGGCGCTTGGCCTTTTCGATCACCATTTCGGCGACCTGGACGTGGCGCGATGCCGGCTCGTCGAAGGTGGAGGAGATAACCTCGCCCTTCACCGAGCGCTGCATATCGGTGACTTCCTCGGGCCGCTCGTCGATCAGCAACACGATGAGGTAGCATTCGGGATGATTGGTGGCGATCGACTGTGCAATATTCTGCAACAGTACGGTTTTACCGGTACGTGGCGGCGCAACAATCAGCGCGCGCTGACCCTTGCCGAGTGGCGCCACCAGATCAAGGATTCGCGCCGAGCGATCCTTGAGCGTGGGATCCGGCAGTTCCATACGAAGCCGTTCCTCGGGATAAAGCGGCGTCAGATTGTCGAAGTTGACCTTGTGGCGAACCGCCTCGGGGTCTTCGAAATTGATGGTCGAAACCTTGAGCAGCGCAAAATAGCGCTCACCTTCCTTGGGAGAGCGAATCTCGCCCTCGACCGTATCGCCGGTGCGCAGGCCGAACCGGCGGATCTGACTGGGGCTGACATAGATATCGTCGGGACCCGGCAGGTAATTGGCATCGGGGGAGCGCAGGAAGCCAAACCCATCGGGGAGGACTTCGACGACGCCTTCGCCAGTGATATCGATATCCTTAGCGGCGAGTTCCTTGAGGATGGCAAACATTAATTCCTGTTTGCGCATGGTCGAAGCGTTTTCGACCTCGTGTTCTTCGGCGAACACCAGCAGCTCGGCCGGGGATTTGGCTTTGAGCTCACTGAGCTTCATATTCTGCATGTGGTGGATGACCCTTTAGGGAAATCGGAATGAGTCGAAAATTTGGGATGGGTAGGCACCACACAGCGGCCGGGGAGGCCGAGACAATCTTGATGCGTTGACCAGCATGTAGCGTGATCCGGCGTCACTTTCAAGATTGAAACAACACCGCAGCACGGATTCACGTGAAACGCCGGCCGATTGATCCGCGTCCCTCTGCGGTCAACTCAGAACGGCTTAACGATGACCATGATGACGATGATGATCATCGCCACGGTCGGAACCTCGTTGATCATGCGGAAAAACTTGGCCGGCCGTTCATTTTTATCGGCGGCAAATTCCTTGTAACAGCGCGCCAGAAAACCGTGAAAGCCGGCCAGCGCCAGTACGAACGCCGCCTTGACCCAGGGCCAACCCTGCGACCAGTCAACGACACCCGAACTCACCAGCCCAATGCCGAACAGAAACGTTGCGATCATCGCCGGGGTCATGATGCCGCGCAGCAGGCGGCGCTCCATCACCTTGAAGGTTTCCGACTGCACCGAGCCCTTTTCGGCGCTGGCGTGATAGACGAACAGCCGCGGCAGATAGAGCATGCCCGCCATCCAAGCGATCACCGAAATGACATGCAGCGCCTTGATCCATTCGATCATGACGATTTCCCCTTAACCAGATCGACCAGTTTTGCCACATGCTCAATCGGCGTTTCCGGCACGATACCATGGCCCAGATTGAAAATATGCGGCCGATCGGCAAAGGCCGCAATGATCTCCCGGGCGCGATTTTCCATCTGCGCGCCGCCTGCTACCAGCCGCAGCGGATCCAGATTCCCCTGGACCGGCACACCAGCTGGAACATGATCGGCCGCAAATTTCAGCGGCGTCGCGTAATCGAGGCCAACCGCATTAACCCCGGTAGCTTTGACATAGGCTGCGATATTGCCCGCCGCACCGCGCGGGAAGCCGATGATCGGCGCATTGGGCACGCGGGCCCGCACGCCTTCGACGATCCGCAGATTGGGCGCGATGACCTGGCTGGCAAACGCCACCTCGTCGAGATTGAGCGCCCAACTCTCGAACAATTGCACCACATCGGCGCCCGCCTCGAACTGCGCCACCAGATAATCAATGCTCGCCGCCACCAGAATATCGATCAGCGTGGCGAAGGCGTCGGGATGGCGCAAGGCGAACAGCCGCGCCGCCGCCTGGTCAGGCGATCCCTTGCCACCGATCATGTAGGTCGCCACGGTCCAGGGCGACCCGCAGAAGCCGATCAGGGTCTTTTGGGGCTCCAGTGCCGCCCGCAGGCGCCGCAAGGTCTCCAGCACCGGTGCCACATGCTCCAGCACGCGCTCGGGTCTTAATGTCCCAAGCGTCTCTGCGGTGATGGGGTCCAGCACCGGGCCTTCTCCGACCTCGAAGCGAACCGATTGTCCCAGCGCATCGGGAATGACCAAAATATCGGAAAACATGATCGCTGCATCAAGATCGAACCGGCGCAGCGGCTGCAGGCTGACCTCGACCGCCAGGTCCGGCGTGTAGCACAGGTCCAAAAATCCCTTGGAGCGCGCGCGCACCTCCCGGTACTCCGGCAGATAACGTCCCGCCTGGCGCATGATCCAGATTGGTGGCCGCTCTTGGCGGTTTCCCAGCACTGCAGCGAGCAGCGGCTTATGGACAGGAGCGCTCACGCGCCCTTCCCTTCCAAAGCCCTAAAGAGAAGTCTTAGACTTAGTATTTGTATTATCATGGCGGTGTTTTGCATCAATTCATTGCCGTCCACAATCGCCCCTCCGGCGACAGATGGGCGCAGCAGTTTGGTTAACGGGGTGTGAATAGCTTGTGGGCCTGGGACGATCCAAGGCGCGCCGCCACAAGAGTTAACGCTTCATTAATTCGGGACTCGCCGGAGTCCAGCGGAGTCTTGGCCTGTGTAAAAGCGCTTGGCGCCAGGATCGCGCCGTTGCGGAGTTTTCCCCACTCTTGTCCCCAGCCCGGTTTCGCCGGGGGCCGAGTCCAAATGTTAATGTTTTGATAACCAAGTCGAACAAGTCGGGCCCAAGGCCAAAACCATGAGTCATTATCACAGGTGGGCCTTGAGCTGGGGATGACAGTGTGGAAAACCTAGTCCCATGTTGATCCTCGCTTCTGCCAGCGCCGCCAGAAAAACCCTGCTGACTCAAGCCGGTCTGGTGTTTTCGACTATGCCCGCCGACATCGATGAACGCGCGCTGGAAAGCGCCGCCCACGAGGCAGGCGCCGATGGTCGCGACAACGCCCTGCTGCTCGCCAAAGCCAAGGCGGCCGCTGTCGCCAAAACCCATCCCGGCGCCTTTGTGATCGGCGCCGATCAAACCCTGGCCCTCGGCACTGAGCTCTTGCACAAGCCCGTCAATCGCGCCGATGCGGCGCTCCAGCTCGACCGGCTCAAGGGCAAGACCCACCGCCTGCATGCCGCCGTCACCCTGGTGCAGGACGATGTGCTGCTATGGTCCGATATCCAGACGGCCGAGCTGACGATGCGCGAGTTTTCCGACGCCGACCGCGATGACGTGCTGGCCCGCGAGGGCGAAGGCATTCTGTCCTCGGTGGGTGGCTATCGCCTAGAAGGACCCTCGATCCGCCTGTTCGAGGCCATTAGCGGCGACTATTTCACGATTCTGGGCCTGCCCTTGCTGCCGCTGCTGGCCGCCTTGCGCGAATTTGCCCCCGAAGTGCTCAAGGACCAGACGGCGTGACCACCAAAGCCTTTGTCATCGGCCACCCGATCAACCATTCGCGCTCGCCGCTGATCCATGGCACTTGGCTCACCGAACACGGCATCGACGGCAGCTACGAGGCCATCGATGTGGCGCCCGCCGAGCTGCTGGCGTTTTTCGAGCGCCTGCGTGGCGGTGAATTTGCCGGCGGCAATGTCACCATTCCCCATAAGGAAGCGGTTTTTGCGCTCTGCGACAGCGTTGATCCGCTGGCCAAGACCATCGGCGCGGTCAATACGCTGGTGGTGCGCGACGGCAAGGTTCATGGCACCAATACGGATTATCTCGGCTTTTTGGGCAATCTCGATGCCGGCGCGCCTGGCTGGGCGGATAGCCTCGATGAGGCCATTGTGCTGGGCGCCGGCGGCGCGGCCCGCGCCGTGCTCGTCGCCCTGCGCAGCCGCGGGGTCAGACAGGTCCATATCCTCAACCGCACCGTCGCCAATGCGGCACAACTGGCATCCCATATCGACGGGCCGTTCAGCGCCCATGGCTATGAGGCCTTCGCCGAACTGGGGCCGAAGGCGGGCCTTGTGGTCAATACCAGCTCGATCGGAATGCACGGCACGCGCTTTGAAGGACTCGATCTGGGGCTGCTGCCGAAGACGGCGCTGGTGACCGATATTGTCTACACCCCGCAGGTCACGCCGCTGCTGGCCGACGCCAAGGCGCTTGCCCTGCGGACCGTCGATGGCTTGGGCATGTTGTTGCATCAGGCCGTGCCCGGTTTCGAGGCCTGGTTCGGCACGCGCCCCCTCGTCACGCCCGCCCTGCGGGCTCGCATCGAAGCCACGTTGGAACATTGAGCATGTGGCGCATCGGCATTACCGGCTCGATCGCCACGGGAAAATCTACCGTGCTCGAGGCCTTCAAAACCTTCGGTGTCCCGGTCTATTCAGCCGACATCGCCGTGGCCGAGCTTTATGCTGGTGACGCCGTGGCACCCGTCGAAGCGCTGTTCCCTGGCGTCGCGGTCAATGGCGTCATCGACAAAGCCCTGTTGTCACAGCGTCTCGCCGCCGACCCATCTGGCTTCCAGCGCCTCGAGAGCGTGGTCCATCCCCTCGTGCGCGCCCGCATTGCCCGTTTCATGGACAACGCGCAAAAATCCGGCGCAGCCTTGGCCGTCGTTGAAGTGCCGCTGCTGTTCGAGAGCGGTTATGATTATGGCTTCGATGCCATCGGCGTCACCCATGTGGCCGAGCCCATCCAGCGCGAGCGTGCTCTGGCGCGTCCCGGCATGACCGTGGAAAAGCTCGACACCATCCTTGCCCGCCAGCTCCCGCAGGCACAAAAGAGGGCACGCGCCACCTATGCGTTCGACACGGGTGGCAGCATCAAGCAAACGACCGACATGGTCAAAGCGCTGGTCGCCGCCATCCAGGCGCGCCAGGCGCAACAGTAAAAGACGTTAGGGGAGACGCCGTGACACGCCAGGTCGTGCTCGATACCGAAACCACCGGCCTTTCTCCCGCCACGGGGGACCGCCTGGTCGAAATCGGCTGCGTCGAGCTGGTCAATCACCTGCCTTCGGGCCGGACCTTCCACGTCTATCTCAATCCGCAGCGCTCGATGCCCGAAGAGGCGTTCCGGGTGCATGGCCTGTCCGACGACTTCCTCGCCGACAAGCCGCTATTCTCCGCTGCGGCCGCCGATTTCCGCGCCTTCATCGAAGATGCCACGCTGATCATCCACAATGCTCCCTTCGATATGGGCTTCCTCAATGCCGAGCTGACCAATCTGGGCCAGCCCAAGCTAACCAATGACGTCATCGATACGGTCATGCTGGCCCGCGAGCGCCATCCGGGCGCCCGAGTGAGCCTTGACGCCCTCTGCAAGCATTATGGCATCGACACCTCGCGCCGCACCCTGCATGGCGCTCTGCTCGATAGCGAAATCCTGGCCGAGGTCTATCTGGAACTGATTGGCGGCCGCCAGGCGGGCCTGGCCCTGGTGGCGGAAAACCGCATCTCGGGCGCCGAAGGCATTGCCTCCATGGTCGCCGCCATCCGCCGCCCCGTGCCGCTGCCCTCGCGCGTATCGGCTGAGGCTGCGGTTGCCCACGCTGCGCTGATCGCCACCATGGGCGCCGATGCGCTCTGGAATGAGTACGCGCAAGCGTCCTAAACAAAAAGGCCCCGGACTAAATGTCCGAGGCCTTCAAATTCCAAAACCCAAAAATTAGTTCGGCTTGGTCGTATCCGCATCCGCCACGGCCGGCGCACCGTTCTGCTTGGCGGCCAGGTTCGCCAGGTTCTGGCGATAGATGGTGGCAAAATCAACCGGCTCCATCATCAGCGGCGGGAAGCCGCCCTGCTGGGTGACGCTGGCCAGAACCTGCCGCGCGAACGGGAAGATCAAGCGCGGGCACTCGATCATCAACAGCTGGCTGAGCTGCGCGTCGACGATATTGCGCAGGCGGAACACGCCGCCATAGACCAGTTCGACATTGAACAGCACGGTGGCTTCGCGATTGGCCTTGGCCGTCAGCGTCAGCTCCACCGCATAAAGATCGTCGGCCTGCTTCTTGACGCCGACGCTGATCGAGACGTTGAACGCCGGAGCCCCCGAGCCCAGCATGATCGAGGCCGGAGCACCCGGATTTTCGAACGACAGGTCGCGGATATACTGGCCCACCAGGTTCATCATCGGGGCGGTATTTGCCTGCGGCGCGGCAGCGCCCTGATTATCGTCAGCCATTTTGGGGTTCCTCGACACCATTTATTGGCGGGCTGGCTAGCATCTTTGCGCCAACCGGACAAGGAGGACCAGCCGTCTCGCTTAACGCGGCCGATAGTCCTCGTCGTCGAGATCGATCACCCCCGGCCCCTTGATGCGGCCATCTTCGGGACTGGGTTGCGCGCGAAAGCCGGTGGTCTGCACCACGGTAAAATTGCCCGCAAGCGTCTTGTAGATCCAGCGTCGGATCGGCGGCACCAGCAAGCTCAGTCCCACCACGTCGCTCAAAAAACCCGGCAGGATCAGCAGCACCGCCGCCACCCCGATCAGCGCCGCATCCGCAATGGTCTGTCCGGGCAGCTTGCCGGCCGCGACATTGCCGCGCAGTTGCATCAGCACGGCCAGCCCCTGCTGGCGCAGCAGCGCCCCGCCCAACAGCGCCGCGCCGATCACCAGAGCCAACGTCGGCCACAGCCCGATCGTCTGCCCCACCTTGATGAACAGGGCAATTTCCACGATGGGCAGGGCCAGCAGGCCAAGCAGGAAAAATCGAGCCAACCGGGTCATTCCTCTCTTGCCGAAACCGGGATCGAGCCTCAAAAGAGAACTCGCCCCATCGTGAACTGGTTTCGGGGTGAACTTTTCCTATATATAGGTCAGTTTGGGCGCGCTGCGAGCGCTCGCGTCGCATCCGGATGCGATTTTGCCGACGTGTTTTGCAATAGGTGTTTGTCCATGGCCGAATTTCTCGATCTGCCTACCCTCATCGTTATCGGTCTTGCGATCGTCATCCTGTTCCGCCTGCGCTCGGTTCTGGGGACACGCACCGGCAATGAGCGGCCTCCGGTCGAACGCCGGGTCAAGTCCGATGCCAAAAGCGTCAAACCCGCCACCGAAGACACTATCGTGCCGATCCGCCCGCGTGGCGCCGGCAATCCCGATCTCGATGAGGACCGCCGCGCCCGCAAGACCGAGGCCGAAATCGAGCAGTTCTCCAAGGGCAATGCGGGTCTGGCCGAGGGCCTCAAGGCCGTGGCTGAGGCCGATCCGAGCTTTACCCCGAAATCCTTCATGGATGGCGCCAAGCAGGCCTATGAGATGATCGTCACCGCGTTTGCCGCCGGCGATCGCAACACCCTCAAGAACTTGTTGGAAAAAGACGTGTTCGACGGCTTCCAGCGCGCCATCGCCGATCGCGAGGCCGCCGGTCAGAAGGTGGATTTCACCTTTGTTGGCCTGCCCAAGGTCGAATTCTCCGACGCCGAATTCGACAAGAAGAACGTCAACGTCACCATCCGCTTCCACGCCGAAGTGGTGTCGGCCACCCGCGACAAGGACGGCACGCTGGTCGATGGCAATGCCGATCAGGTGCAGACCATAGCCGATGAATGGACCTTTGCGCGCAACCCAAAGTCGCGCGATCCGAACTGGAAAGTGGTCACCACCAGCCAGCTCGACTAACCGGCGCGGCGGGCGGGTCTTTGCCTTCATGTCCAAGCGTGATCCAAAACGCCTGCCACACGACTTCCACCTGTGGACGGCCGTTGCCGCCACCATCGATCCGCTGCGCCGCAAGCGTCTGCTGAAGATGGCCAACGGCCCGCTGCCCCTGCCTGAGCCGGCGGCCGAAAAGCCGCCCGCTCCGCCGCCTCCCGAAAAGCCACGCCGCCGCTTCCAGGTGCCGTCCTACCAGGCGCCGATGCCCCCGCATGGCAAAATCCCCGACCGGGCGCTCGAGCCCTCCATCAAGAAGAAGGTCGTGCGCGGTCGTATCGAGATCGATGGCACCATCGACCTGCATGGCCTGCGCCAGGACGAAGCCCGGGCCGCGCTCTATCGTTTCATCCAGGCTCGGGCCGCGCGGGGCGACCGCACCATCTTGGTCATCACCGGCAAGGGCATCAAGACCATCGACGACTACACCCTCGCCATGACCGAGCGCGGCGTGCTGCGCACCATGCTGCCGGTCTGGCTTAGCGAGCCGTCGCTGTCGCCGCTCGTGTCCGGCTGGACCGTGGCCGCCCGTGGCCATGGTGGGGAGGGCGCCTGGTATGTGCGCCTGCGCCGGCCATGACGCCCTTGGGCGCAAAAATGCGGGCCCTGCGCGAGGAACGCGGCGTCTCGCTGAAGGAGATGGCGGCGGCGCTCAACGTCTCGAGCGCCTATCTGTCCGCCCTCGAACACGGCCGCCGCGGCAAGCCCACCGGCTTCCTGCTGCATCGCATCATCGCCTATTTCAACGTCATCTGGGACGAGGCCGAAGAGCTGCAGCGCCTCGCCGAACTCTCCGATCCCAAGATCACCATCGATACCGGGGGCCTTGCCCCCGAGGCCACCGAACTGACCAACCGCCTCGCCGCCGCCATCGGCAAGCTCAATACCGAAGACCTCATCGCCCTCCGCACCGAATTGCAGCGCCGGGCCAACAAGCCGCGGCCATAAAAAAGCCGCCAGGCGAACCTGGCGGCTGTCTTTGAATTCCCAGCTCCTCGTCCCCTCCCCCTGAGGGGAGGGCCAGGGTGGGGGGAACGAGCCGCAAACCGGATTTCGTCTGGCTTGGCGCCACTCCCGTTGCAGCCTCCCACCCTCAGTCCCTCCCCTCAAGGGGGAGGCAGGGCAACCATCGAGTTCTTACAACACGAACTTGCTCAAATCCGTATCCGCCGCCAACACACCCACCTTCTCGGCCACAAACGCCGCGTCGATGCGGATGGTCTCGCCCTGCTTGTCCGGCGCGGTGAAGGAAATATCCTCCACCAGCCGCTCCATCACCGTCTGCAACCGGCGCGCGCCGATATTCTCGACCGAGTTGTTGACCTTGACCGCCGCGTCGGCAATCGCCGCGATGGCGTCCTGGGTAATGTCCAGCGTCAGCCCTTCGGTGGCCATCAGCGCCACATACTGCTTGATCAGGCTAGCCTCGGTATCGTTGAGGATGGCAATGAAATCCTCGCGGGTCAGCGCCTTGAGCTCCACCCGGATCGGCAGGCGGCCCTGCAATTCCGGCAGCAGATCACTGGGCTTGCTCACATGGAACGCGCCCGATGCGATGAACAGGATATGGTCGGTCTTGACCGGACCATACTTGGTCGACACCGTCGTGCCCTCGATCAGCGGCAGCAGGTCGCGCTGCACGCCCTCGCGCGATGGACCACCCGAGACGCCGCCATCGCGCGCCGCCACCTTGTCGATTTCGTCGATGAAGACGATGCCGTGGTTTTCCACCAGCTCGATGGCTTCGCTCTTGAGCTGGTCCTGGTCGAGCAGCTTGTCGGCCTCCTCGGCGATCAGCGGTTCATAGGCGTCCTTCACCTTGAACTTCCGCTTGGTGCCCTTGCCGCCCATCTTGGCGAACATGTCCTGCAGGTTGATCATGCCGACCCCGCCCTGCATGCCGGGAATCTCAAACCCGCCGGCCCCGGCCGATGGCGTCAGCTCGATCTCGATTTCCTTGTCGTCCAGCTCATTGCCCCGCAGCTTCTTGCGGAACGAGTCTCGCGTCGACGGCAGCGCCGAAGTGCCCACCAACGCATCGAGCACCCGCTCTTCGGCATTGTGATGCGCCTGCGCTTGCACGTCGGCGCGCTTCTTGTCGCGCAGTACCGCGATGCCGGCCTCGACCAAATCGCGAATGATCTGCTCGACGTCGCGGCCCACATAGCCCACCTCGGTGAATTTGGTCGCTTCCACCTTGATGAACGGCGCCTGCGCCAGCCGCGCCAGGCGTCGCGCGATCTCGGTCTTGCCGACGCCGGTCGGCCCGATCATCAGGATATTCTTGGGCGTCACTTCGCGCCGCAATTCGGGGGTCAGCTGCTGCCGGCGCCACCGATTGCGCAAAGCCACGGCGACGGCGCGTTTGGCGTCATGCTGGCCCACGATGTGCCGGTCGAGTTCGGATACGATCTCGCGCGGGGAAAAATTGGTCTCACTCATTTTCTGTCTTTCCTGGTGCCTCATCGAAGAAGCGCACCATCATGTGTTCGTCGATATATCGACCGTTCACCAAAAGGCAGCGGGGGTCGGTGCCATAGGTTTTGAACCCCGCCTTTTCGTAGAGCCCGATAGCCGGCGTGTTATGCGCACCCACCATCAGGTGCAGTTGGATCACCCGGCTGCGGGCATGCGCCACCGCTGTCTCGATCAGCGCCAGGCTCGCGCCGGTGCCGCGTAAACGCTGCTGCACATAGACCTGATAGAGCCAGCCCCGATGCTGTTCGCGCTCGCCCTTGGTCTGGCCGAAGGCCACGATGCCGCCCAGAGTGCCTTCGGCGAAGACGCCGAAAAATGCCATCTGACCCAGCAGCGCCGCCAGATCGTCATCGCCGCGGGCAGCAAAGCTTTCCGCCGAACTCGCATAGGCATCGGGATGATTGACCAAGGCCTCATGGCGCAGCGCCCGATAGGCGGCGACGTCAGCAGCGGTCAGCATCCGGATCGAGTAATCCAATTGCTAGAACTCGATCGTTTCAAGGGTGACGTTGGAATTGGTATAGACGCAGACCTGCTCGGCGATCTTCATCGCCCGGCGGGCGATTTCCTCGGCGTCCAGCTCGGTCGCGTCGGCCAGCGCCAGCGCTGCGCTCAGCGCGTAATTGCCGCCCGAGCCGATGGCCGTCACGCCATAGTCCGGCGTCAGCACGTCGCCCGTGCCGGTCAGCACCAGCGTCTCCTTGGCGTCGGCGACGATCATCATCGCCTCCAGCCGCCGCAGATAGCGATCGGTGCGCCAGTCCTTGGCCAGCTCGACCGAGGCGCGCATCAACTGATTGGGATACTGGATCAGCTTGGCCTCGAGCCGCTCGAACAGCGTGAAGGCGTCCGCCGTCGCGCCGGCAAAGCCGCCGATCACGTTGCCATCGCCCAGCCGCCGAACCTTGCGCGCGCCGTGCTTCATCACGGTCTGGCCCATGGTCACCTGGCCGTCGCCGGCCACCACCACCTTGTTGCCCTTGCGCACGGCGACAATCGTCGTCCCGTGCCAGCCGGGGAAATTATTGCTCTCACTCATTGGGAAGAAACTCCAGAACTGTTGAGTGATATTTAGGGCACGCTTGGGCGATTGCAATGTGGCGCGCGCTACATGCCTGCGGCGACCGCCTCGGCGAGGGAAACGGCCTCGTCCCTGGCTAAGCCGAAGGTCTGGACGGTTACCGTATCGTCCTTGTTGATGAAGCTGATGCTATAGGCCTTCGATGGGTTCTCGGCCGGATCCACGATGAAGCCTGCCTGCCAAGGCCCCTCCAGCGGGGCAAGGTTTTCGGCACCGACATTGCTTGCCATGCCGGCCTGCGACTGCTCGAAATATTGCAGCGGCGTGCCGCCGGTGATGTTCTGGCTGGCGGCGGTGATGGACGTGACTTTGGCATAGAGCCCGTCCCCGCCCTGCCAATTGCAAAACGACACGCCGTCCTGCTCGCTCTGCTCGATGATCGTGGCAAGCCCGCCGAAACTGTCCTCCAGCACCCCGGGCGAGACCATGTCGCAGGCGGTTCGGCTCGATTGCGCCATGGCGGGCGACACTGTCAGCAAGGCGGCCAGGACAAGCAGGGGCAGGAAACGCATTGGCCAACTCCGTGAGGTCAAACGCGCAGTTCGTCAGCCGATTATGGCACAATAGCGAATGGCGCCCTCTAACGTGATCTTCACGCGTCCGTGCCTATCTGCTAGTCAGCCGCCTATTCTGGAGACAAACCCATGCGCACCGCCGAGATTGCCCGCAAGACCAACGAGACCGAAATCACCGTCTCGCTCAACCTCGACGGCACCGGCACCCATTCCATGGCGACCGGCATCGGCTTTTTCGATCACATGCTCGACCAGCTTTCGCGCCACTCGCTGATCGACATGACCGTCGCCGCCAAGGGCGACCTGCACATCGATTTTCACCACACGGCGGAAGACGTCGGCATCGCTCTCGGTCAGGCTTTCCTCAAAGCCCTTGGCGACAAGAAGGGCATCCGCCGCTATGCCAGTTCCGACCTGCCGATGGATGGCACGCTGACCCGCGCCGCCGTCGACGTCTCCGGCCGCCCGTTCCTCGTCTTCCGCGCCTCCTTCTCTGCCCCAAAAATCGGCGAAATGGATACCGAGCTGTTCCGCGAATTCTTCCAGGCTTTTGCCATGAATGCTGGCATCACGCTGCACCTCGAGAACTTCTACTTCGACAACAACCACCATCTGGCCGAGTCCATGTTCAAGGCCGTCGCCCGCGCCCTGCGCGACGCCGTCGAGATCGATCCCCGCCAGGCCGATCGCATCCCCTCCACCAAGGGCACGTTGTAAAAGGCATTGTCACCCCACCAACCTTCCTTCCCGCGGACTTGATCCGCGGGCCCCTCCCCACGACCACCGCGTCCGGCTTGGGCTGCGGTAGGCTCACGGGGTCGGACGGCGGGTGGCTGCACGTGAGGGGTCTTCCGCTCGTCGTCCTTTTGCCCTAAATCACCCACAACCACGATGTCACCCCGGCGCAGGCCGGGACCCATCCTGAGATCTCGAGATGGGTGCCGGCCTTCGCCGGTATGACACCGAGTGTGCGGGATGGTCATTGCCTCGGAGCCGCCATGACCCTCTTCGCCATTTTCGAGCCCAAGCTCGGTATCACTTCTACCCCAGCCGCCATCCCGGAAAAATTCTCCTGGTTGGCCTTCCTGCTGCCGCCCGTCTTCGCGCTCGTCCACGGCCTCTGGCTGCCCCTGATCGCCTACATCGTCGCCGTCATCGCGCTGGGCCTAGCCGCCGCGATCCTTGGTGGTGCCGCGGCCTTCTGGCTCTACGTCCTCTTCGCACTCTGGATCGGCTTCGCCGCCCCCGGCCTGCGCCGCCAGGCGCTGAGCCATCGCGGCTGGAGCCATCGTGGCGACCGCGTCGCCACCGCCCCCGATCTTGCGACCCTGTCCTGGCTGGAATCCAAATGAGCCTCGTTACCATCATCGATTACGGCTCGAGCAACCTCCGTTCCGCCGCCAACGCCTTCGAGCGCCAGGCCGCGCTCATGGACGATCCCTCCGAGATTCTCGTCACCGCCGATCCCGAAAAGGTCCGCGCCGCCAGCCGTATCGTGCTGCCCGGCGTCGGCGCCTTTGCCGATTGCGCCGCCGGCCTCAATGCCGTCCCCGGCATGCGCGACGTGCTCGAAGAACGCGTCATCGCTGGCGGCACGCCCTTCCTCGGCATCTGTGTCGGCATGCAATTGCTCGCCACCGAAGGCCGCGAAAAGGCCATCACCCCCGGCCTCGGCTGGATCGACGGCGCGGTGGTCCATCTGACCCCGTCCGACCCGACCCTCAAGATTCCGCACATGGGCTGGAACACGCTGCGCATCCAGAGGCCCCACACCCTCCTCGCCGGCATCCCCGAGGGCCTGCACGCCTATTTCGTGCACTCCTATCACCTGCAGACCGACCGGCCCGACCTGACCATCGCCACGACCGATTACGGCGGGCCCGTCACCGCTATCGTCGGCCGCGACAATATTTTCGGCACGCAGTTCCACCCCGAAAAAAGCCAGGCCCTCGGCCTCGCCCTCATCTCCAATTTCCTCACCTGGTCCCCATGATCCTCTTTCCCGCCATCGACCTCAAAGACGGCCAGTGCGTTCGCCTCAAGCTGGGCGACATGAACCAGGTCACCGTGTTCAACGACAGCCCCGCCGCCCAGGCCAAACTGTTCGAAGACCAGGGGTTTGAATATCTTCACGTCGTCGATCTCAACGGCGCCTTCGCGGGCGAAAGCGTCAACGGCGCCGCCGTCGAAGCCATCATCGGCGCAGTGAAATTCCCCGTCCAGCTTGGCGGCGGCATCCGCACCATGGCCCATATCGATGCCTGGCTCGCCAAGGGCGTGTCCCGCGTCATCCTCGGCACCGTCGCGGTGCGCGATCCCGCCTTGGTCCGCGAGGCCGCCCAAAAATATCCGGGAAAAATCGCTGTCGGCATCGATGCCCGCGCCGGCATGGTGGCCGTCGAAGGCTGGGCCGAAACCTCGCAGCTCTCCGTCATCGAACTCGCCAAGCGCTTCGAAGGCGCCGGGGTCGCGGCCATCATCTATACCGATATCGATCGCGACGGCATCCTGGCCGGCATCAACTGGGAGGCGACAATCAAGCTCGCCGAGGCCACCGCCATTCCGGTGATCGCCTCGGGCGGCCTCGCCTCGATGGCCGATATCGCCACCCTGGCCGATCCGAAATACCGCGCCCTCGAAGGCGCCATTTCGGGCCGCGCGCTTTATGACGGCCGCATTGATTCACGTGAAGCACTCGCTTTGCTCAAGGCCGCCGCATGACCGAGCTGGCTCCCCAGAGCCGGTTCCCCTGGTGGGCCTATTGGACGGCCCTGGTGTTCATCGCCATTTTCACCCTGTGGCCCATCGGTCTGCTCGCCACGACCTTCGGCATCGCCGATGCCAATGGCTGCGGCCCCCAACAGGGTAGCCTCTATGCCTGCCTTGCCATGGGCGACTGGGGCGAAACGCTTTACACCATGGGCGTGCTCGGTTGGCTGATGCTGGTCAGCGTCCCGCTCGGGCTGGGCGCCTTCATCGTCTGGCTGATCATCCTGCCCATCCACCACGCCGCCTGGGCGCGCGCGATCCGGGCCGGCCACTGACTGGCATCGCCAACGCTTCGTTCCTATCTTGGTCGTCGAACAAGGACTTTCCCCGTGACCCTCAAGACCCGCCTCATCCCCTGCCTCGACGTCAAGGACGGCCGCGTGGTCAAGGGCGTGCAGTTCGTCGATCTGATCGATGCCGGCGATCCGGTGGAAGCCGCCATCGCCTATGACGCGGCCGGCGCCGATGAATTGTGCTTCCTCGATATCGCCGCCAGCCACGAGGGCCGCGACACCATTTTCGATGTTGTCGCCCGCACCGCCGAACACTGCTTCATGCCCGTCACCGTCGGTGGCGGCGTGCGCACGCTCGAGGATATCCGCAAGCTCCTGCTGTCCGGCGCCGACAAGGTGGCGATCAATTCGTCAGCGGTGAACGATCCCAATTTCATCGCCCGTGCCGCCGACAAATTCGGCAATCAGTGCATCGTCGTCTCCGTCGATGCCAAGCAGCGGCTCGACCAGCGCGTCGGCGGCGACAACCGCTCTGAGTGGGAAATCTACACACATGGCGGCCGCAACGCCTCGGGCCTCGACGCGGTCGAGTTCGCCGTCCGCATGGTCGAACTCGGCGCCGGCGAATTGCTGGTCACCTCGATGGATCGCGACGGCACCAAGTCCGGCTTCGATATCGCCCTGACCCGCGCCATCACCGATGCAGTCAATGTCCCGGTCATCGCCTCGGGCGGCGTCGGCAATCTTGATCACCTGGTCGAGGGCGTGCGCGAAGGCCATGCCAGCGCCGTGCTGGCCGCCTCCATCTTCCACTTCGGCACCTACACCATCCCCCAGGCCAAGCAGTATCTGGCCGATCACGGCATTCCCGTCCGCATGGATCGCGCCGCCTGAGCCAGGTGACTCCCGCCTCGAAGTTTGCTCTAAGCCCCTCGCAATAGTGGGAGCCTCGCATGCCCTTTACCCTCGACGACCTCGATGCCCGCATCGCCCTGCGCGCTGCCGCCTCTCCCGATGAGAGTTACACCGCCAAGCTGATTTCGCGCGGCGTGGAAAAGTGCGCGCAAAAGCTCGGCGAGGAGGCCACCGAAGCCGTCATCGCTGGCGTCACCGCCAACAAGCCCGAACTGACCAAGGAGGCCGCCGACGTGCTGTTCCACCTGCTGGTGCTACTGCGCGCCGTCGACGTGCCGCTCAGTGCCGTGATGAGCGAACTGGAATCCCGCCAGGCCCAATCCGGTCTAGCTGAAAAAGCCGCGCGGAAACCGTCCTGATGACCAAGCGCCGCTCGGTCCTCGCCCCCTATCACAGCTTCACCCGGGCCCAGTGGTCGGCTCTCCGCGCCGACGAGCCGATGACGCTCGACGCCGAAGACATCAAGCGCCTGCGCACCCTCAGCGATCCGATTTCGCTCGAGGAGGCCGAAGAGGTCTACCTGCCGCTGACCCGCCTGCTCTCGTTTTACGTCGAGGCTGTGCAGGGCCTGCACAATATCTCCACCCGCTTCCTCGATACCCCCGACCAGAAAGTGCCCTTCATCATCGGCGTCGCCGGATCGGTGGCGGTGGGTAAATCCACCACGGCGCGTATCCTGCGCGCGCTGTTGCAACGCTGGCCCTCCAGCCCCAAGGTCGATCTCGTCACCACCGACGGGTTCCTGCTGCCCAATGCCACTCTGACCGAGCGTGGCATCATGCAGCGCAAGGGCTTCCCCGAAAGCTACGATCGCGGCCGCTTCGTGCAGTTCCTCGCCGATATCAAATCGGGCAAGGGCAATGTCGCGGCGCCGGTCTATTCCCATCTGGTCTACGATATCGTGCCTGACCAGCAGGTCGTGATCGACCGCCCCGATATCCTGATCGTCGAGGGCCTCAACATCCTGCAGCCCGGCGAACTGCCCAAGACCGGCAAGCCGATCCTCTTCGCCTCCGACTTCATCGATTTTTCGATCTATATCGACGCCGACAACGAGGATCTGGAATCCTGGTTCATGGAGCGGTTTTTCCAGCTCCGCGAGACGGCGTTCCGCGATCCCACCTCGTTCTTCCGCCGCTTTGCCGAGATGAGCAAGGACGAGGCCGGCGCTTTTGGCAAAATGGTCTGGGAGACCATCAACCTGCCCAACCTGCAGCAGAACGTCGTACCCACCCGCGGCCGCGCCGATCTGATTCTCAAGAAGGGCAAAAGCCACTCCATCGAAGATGTTCGATTGCGCCGCGTTTAAAGCGGCACGCCGAAGAGGGACCAAAAAATGCGCTATTCCGCCTGCATCGACATGCTGTTCGTCCCCGAAAGTTCCGACCCCGCCCAGCGCATTCGCCTCGCCAAGGCCGCCGGTTTCGATGCGGTGGAATTCTGGCTCTGGTCCAACAAGAACCTTGATGCCATCGAGGACGCCCTGGGCGAAACCGGGCTGACGCTCGCCGGCATCGTCGCCGAACCCTTTGCCGAATTGACCCGCACCAGCGATCACCAGCGCTTCTTCGACGGCCTCGCCCAAAGCCGCGATGTCGCCCTGCGCCTCGGCGCCAAAATGCTCATCGCCCAAGGCGGTCCCGAACTGCCCGGCGTTTCCCGCGCCAGCCAGCATGATGCCCTGATCGAAGCGATGTCCGGCTCAGCCGATGTGCTCAAGGGAAGCGGCCTGCGCTTGGGGCTGGAGCCGCTCAACACTCGCGTCGATCACAAGGGTTACTATCTGTCCTCGACAGCCGAGGGCCTCGATATCGTCAACGCCGTCAACCGTCCCGAGATCGGGCTGACCTACGACCTCTACCATTCCATGGTGATGGACGAAGTACCCCAACAGGTGATGGCCGGCCATATCGAGCGCATCGTGCACCTGCACATCGCCGACCA
>NZ_JAQGJV010000001.1 GCF_028290435.1 Devosia sp.
GCCCGCGCCAGGCGCAGGCATTCCTGGAACGCGTCGAGATCCTGCAGCAGCCGCTCGGGCGATACTTCGCGCTGGACCAGCACGCAGCCCAACGCCTCAATGCCGCCATCCAGCATCAGGTTGTCGACCATGCCGTGGTCTTCCAACATCAGGCCATCGCGGCCGCGCATGACGCCCTGGGCGTCCTTGCGGGTCGCGCCATGATAGAAATCCTCGGACAGGCGTTCGAAATAGCCGCGGGTGGTATTGGTATAGCCAAAGGCCGGCTTGCGCAGCGCGCACATGAAACCAACCTCGAAGGCGGTGCCGATATCGGCCGAAATGCCGCGAAACGGGGTCAGGTTGGCGATCACCAGATCGGCATCGCGCATCATCGCCTCGTTGGCGGCGCTGATTTGGCAGCCGAAAGCGAATGGCGTCACGCCCGTTGGATCCAGCGCGTCCTCGGCCATAGTGCTGGGGAAGAACCCATGCTCCATCGCCATCCTTCCCTTGAGCCCCACCTGCTCACTGCCATTGGGCAGGAACACTTCGGGGCCGGCGATATAGACCTTGTGGGTGGGCGTCATACCAGCTTCCCGTCAGCCAAGGCCGCCATGATCCAGTCTCGGTATTTGTGATCCTTGTCGTTGATCTCGGGGATCACCTTGGAGGCCTCCGACATGAAGAAATAGTAGTCGCGGCCCATTTCCTGGCCGCGGCGGGTGTGCATGTCGAGTGCCACGTCGGGGATTTCGGCCACGCGTTCGCCCAGCTCCACCACGCGCTTGGCCCAATTGGTCATGTCGTCGCTGGTGCGATCCTTCTTGGACGTCGTCAGCACCCGAATGGCGTGGACGGCGAACAGGAAGCGGTCGCCGGTCGGGCGCGGATAGCGCTTGTGCTGCTGGTAGAGCGTTTCCACCAGTACCGGCGCGTCGAGATTGCCGAAGCCTATATCCTCGACCGCGATGACGCAGAGGCGCGACCACAGCATTTCTTCCATTTCGGGGCTGGTGATGAACATTTCCCAGCCCAGCAGCAGCACGTTTTCGGTCATGCCGCGGCGCGTGCATTTCTGCAGCGCCGAAATCACCTCGTCGGCCGCAAAGCCGTTTTCGGTGGTGGTCCGCTGCCAGGGATCGGGGGGTTGCTGCACTTTGACCATGAGAATGGCTCCTGAGATAAAAGAGGTTACTGCCAGCGCGCTGCGACGCGCCGCTCGGCGGCCATGACCAGCCCGAAGCAGATCACGGCGGTGATGGTGGCGATGATCGAGGTGCCGAAGGCGCGCTCCATGGCAAAGCGTCCCGACGCCTCGCGGAACATGAAGCCCAGCCCCGACTTGCCCATCAGCAGTTCGGCGAGAATTGCCGCGAGGATCGCCTCGGGCGCGGTGAGGCGCAGGGCGATCATCAGATTGGGCACGGCCGCGGGCAGCACCAGACGCAGGAAGCGCTGGGTGCGGCTGGCGCCGAACACCCTAAACAGATCGTCGCTGCCCGGCGGCAGGGCGCGCAGCCCCGCCCCGACAAAGACGAAGGTCGGAAAGAACGCCGCGATGGCGACGATGGCGATTTCGGTGCGCATGTCATAGCCCAAGAGGCGGGCAATGATCGGGATCAAAGCCACTACGGGCACGCAGGAGAAGATCAGCCCGAGCGGGGTCAACAACCCATTGAGCAGCCGCGACGCCCAGGCCACCAACGCCAGGATGATGCCGCCGGCCAGCCCTAGGATCAGTCCGAGCAGCGCCACGATGAAGGTCTGCGCCGCATTGGCGGCATAGAGGCCGGGCGCCGAGGCGAGATCGAGGAACACGCTGGCCGGGCTGGGCAACACGATGGCGTTGAGCCCGGAAATATTGACCCAGGCCTCCCACAGCACGAGGATGGCGATGACGCCCCAATAGTTGGACAGGAAGCGCCCCAGGCCTTTGATCACGCCGCTCATTGATAGCGTCCGTAGGTAAGGCGTTCGACCAGACTCATCAGTCCGAACAGGGCGAGTGAAGAGGCAGTGACGATCAGCACCGCGCTCCAAAGCAGCGGTATCTGGAAATTCTGCATCGCGGACACCATCAGCAAGCCCAGCCCGCGCGACGCCCCGAACCACTCGCCAACAATGGCGCCAATGAACGCGACGGGGATGGCCAGCTTCATGCCCGAGACGATGTCCGGCAGCGCGGCGGGAAGTTCGAGACGCAGGAAGCGGGTGACCGGGCTGGCGCCGAGCGCGGTGAAGACGTCGCGATGGGCCGCCGAAGCCGCGTTGAGGCCGGACGTGGTGGCGACATAGATCATGTAGAAAACGCCAAGCGCCGCAATCGAGGCCGGGGTGGAGTCGCGGTTCGCCGCGACCATGAACAGCGGCGCCAGCGCGACCAGCGGAATGGCGTGGATCACGGCGATCAGCCGATCGAGGCCCGGCTTGAGCACAGTGGCGACGCGGCCCAGCATGGCCAGCGCAATCCCCGCAATGACGCCAATCCCATAGCCGGTGACGACGGCGATAAAGCTGGCAGTTATGGCCCGCGCAAACAGCGTCCGCTTGGACGGATCGGCGACAAAGACCAGAACATCGGTCAGCGGCGGCCAGGTGAGACCAGCCAACCGATAGACCCCAATAACCTGCCACATGCCGAGGAACAGGCCGATCCCAACCAGCCCGAGCAGGAAGCGCTGCAATCCGTCGGATCGCGCCGTCATTCCGCCTCGCCCTCCGGTTCTAGCGCCAGGGTGAGCTCGTCCACCAGTTGATGGAAAGCCGGATCGCGCATCACCGAAGGCTTGCGCGGCCGCTCGAAGGGCACGGTAATATCGCGGATGATGCGCCCCGGGCGGCCGCTCATGACGATGACGCGGTCGGCCAGGAACAGTGCCTCATCCACCGAATGGGTGACCAGCAGTGTCGTGATGCGTTGGGCGCTCCAGATGCGCTGCAGCTCCACATTCATCTGCCGCCGCGTCACCGCATCGAGCGCACCGAACGGCTCGTCGAGCAACAGCACTTCGGGCTGCAGCGCCAAAGCGCGGGCAATCGAAGCACGTTGGCGCATGCCGCCAGATAGCTGCCGCGGACGGGCCTTTTCGAAGCCCGACAGACCCACCAGCCGGATCAATTCGGCGACCCGCGCGCTATCCACTTTCTTGCCGGCGACCTGGAACGGCAGCGCCACGTTGGCACGGACATCCAGCCAGGGCAGCAGTGCATGGTCCTGAAAGGCGACGCCCAACCGATGCGAGCGGCTCAGCGCCTGCGGATCGGCACCTTCGATGCTGACCTTACCGGTGCTGGGCGCTTCCAGCGCCGCCACCAGCCGAAGGATGGTGCTCTTGCCGCACCCGGATGGCCCGAGCAAGGCGACAAACTCGCCCTTGCCGATGGAAAGATCGATATCCGAGAGGGCGGTAAATTGCTTGCCGCCATCCAGCGCAAAGCTTTTGCCGACATGATCGAGCCGAATGGCCGGGACCGTCATAAGCATTCCAGATTTGAAGAAAAAGGACAGGGTGAAGGGGACTAGTCCCCTTCAAAACCCCTTTTTATTTGATTGCGGCCAGCGCTTCTTCGAGCGGACCGAGATCGACGATCTGCTGGGTTGGCGGCATGGTGGTGATACCCGCCGACTTGGCGATCGCTGCAATCGTGGTCTGCACCACGGCCGGATCGAACCAGAATGGACCAGGCGCGCCGGCAGCCTGGATCAGCGGCTGGCCGAGTTCGTTCTGCCGGATCTGCTGGGCCAGTTCGAGGCCGAAATCGGCGCCGTATTTGTCGACGATCAACTGGGCGGCGACCTTGGGGTCCTTGCCATTCTCGATCAAGCCGCGCACCAGAGCCTTGAGGTAACCTACCACCAGCGGACGGTTTTATGCGACGTATTTCCTGTCGGCGATGATAATGCCGGCCGGGGTGGCATAGCCCAGGTCCGCCATCAGGGTGACGAAGAAATCGGTGTCGCGCTTGAGCCCCATATTCTCCAGCGTAATCGGCTGGTTGGTGGCAAAGGCGAAATAGGCATCGCCATCGCCAGCGACCAACGGCTCAGGCGAAAAGCCCGTCGGCACCAGGGTGTAATCGAGCGGCAGGCCGGCCTTGTTGAGGATGAAATCCACGGTGTTCTTGTCGGCCGGCATCTGGTTGAGAATGCGGATGCCGACGAGGTCCTTGGGCTCCTTGACCGGATGCTTGGCCAGCGAGATCAGCGCTGCGGGGCTGATGGGGAAAGCGGCGCCGAGCACCACGAAATCATTGCCCTTGCCGACCGCTTCGAGGAACGGAATCCAGTCGCCGCCGGCAAATTGCGCGTCGCCGGCCGAAAGCGACACCAGCACGCCCGGCGCATTGGGGCCGCCCGGCGTATAATGGATATCGATGCCCTCTTCGGCGAAATAGCCGTTTTCGATGGCGATCCACAGGCCGGCATATTCGGCATTAGGAATCCAGCCGAGCGCGGTCGTGACCGGCGTTAGGGTCTGGCTCACGGCCCAGCCGGGGATGCTCATGGCTAGGCCGGTACCGGCCAGGCTGACCAGCATTTGCCGGCGGTTGAGAGAAAAGGATGGCAGCTTCGTCATTTGCGGTTACGCTCCTTGGCAGCGAAAACGGGACGTTCGCCGACGCTTGACGGCGCCTCCCCCGAGGCGATGTTATTTTTGTTACAGACGACGTTAGCATATGTAACAATACATTCAACCGGCAATGAGGATGATTTTGGCAGAAATTTATAACCGCCCAAAAAATGGGCTTCCTGCACAAACTCTGGTGGCTGAGCGGATCGCGACGCACTATCCCAAGCTGTCGGCGGCGCTGCGCCAGTTCGCCGATTTCGTGCTGGCCGAGCCCCTGCAACTGGCCCGGATGAGCATCCATGAAGCTGTGGAAACGGTGGGGGTTTCGGTAGCCACTGCCAACCGCTTCGCCACCACGATCGGCTTTGCCGGCTATGCCGATTTTCGCAATGAGCTGATCCGCGGCTTCGAAAAGCTGTTTGCGCCCGTGGAAAAGCTCAAGCAAAAGCTGGCCGAGGGCGCCAGCCCCCAAGACGTGATGATCGCCTCACTGCGCGAGGACATCGCCAATATCGAAGCCACCATAGCCAAGCTGACGCCCGACAAAACCGAGCGGGCAGTCGAGATGATCGTCAAGGCCAAGCGCATTTTCATCGTCGGCTTCGAGAATGCCGCCAGCCTCGCCAATATCCTGGCCGTGGGGATCGAGCTGACCGGCGGCAATGCCCGCACTGTCGAGAATGGTGGCGGCACGGTCGGCGCGGCCCGACAATTGTTCAAGTTCGGCCCCGACGACCTGGTGATTGCCATCGCCTTCTCGCTCTATATGCGCGACACCGTGGTCGTCACCCGCCACGCAAAGCGCCACGGCATCCCGGTGCTGACCATCACCGACCACCTGAATTCGCCCTTGGCCGCAGTGGGCGACCTGTCGCTATTCGTCGAGGCCTATCACGAATACAACCCGCCCTCGGATACCGCTATCCTGGCCCTGATCGAGGCCCTGGTCGCCGCCGTCGCCAGCCGCTTGCCCAATGCCGTGGACGTCGCCGAGCGCTTCGCGGCCTTCTCCTACCCCTGGATGATGAGCACCGATCCCGACTGGTCGCCGCTCAAAGGCTGAAGCGCGGGGCGAAACGATCCACTTTGCGCTTCACCGCTGCCGGCGGCACTGCCCTCAGCGCCTGTCCGGGAATTTCTCGAAGATGCCATTGAGCCCGGATGCGCCTTGGCTCAACGGCTCGAACGAGCCGCCATTGATCGCCGTGGCCGCCGCCATGGTCGCCGCCCAACCCACTGAGGCCAGCGAGCCGCCCACGCTCAAGCGTCGCACGCCAAGATCGGCCATCTCGCTCACCGTCCAGCCCGGATCCCAGACCAGCACATTGAGCGGCTTGGGGGACACTGCCCGCACCATGGTGGCGATGGCCTCCTTGCTGGCAACACCAGGGGCATAAAGACAATCGGCGCCCGCATCGGCGAACGCCACCAGCCTGTCGATGGCCGGCGTCAACGCATCCCCATCGATCAGCAGTCCCTCAGTGCGGGCAACCAGCAGCACATCCTCGCCCGATTGGTCGATCGCCAACCGCGCCGCCTTAAGCCGTTCCAGCGCCGTCGCCATGTCATAGAGCCCACCATTTTCAACATCACGGTCCTCGATGGACAGACCGGCGATCCCGGTCGCAATGGCAAGCCTCACATTCTCCGCCACGCCTTCGCTCGTCTTCGAAAATCCCGCCTCGAAATCCGCATTGACCGGTAGATCGACCGCCGCACTCACGGCTCGCAAATGCTCCAGAACGTCTTCCCGCGTGGCCGCATAATCCGGCCGCCCGGTCGTCCAGGCATAACCACTGCTGGTCGATGCCAGCGCACTAAACCCCAAATGCTGCAACATGCGCGCGCTGCCCACATCCCACGGATTGGGCAGCACAAAGCATCCCTCTCGATGCAACGCCCGAAACGCTGCCCGCTTCTCTTCAGTGGTAAGGCTCATTGGGGTCTCCAGTTGGATACGGTGTTATGACAGTTTTATCTTCTCCGGCAGGCTTCCACCATGCTCTGCTCGCCCGGAAAACTCCAATGAGAGTCCCACTATGAGCGAGCCACCTGCCAAGCTTGTATCCGCGCCGGACGCCGAATTCACGGCACTGCTGGGGAGCATCCGCGCCTGCCGCATCTGCCACGACACGCCCAGCTTCGGCGGACCGCTACCGCACGAGCCACGCCCGGTGATCCAGGCAGCGCCCCAAGCGCGCATCTGCATTGTCGGCCAGGCGCCGGGCACGCGAGTTCATGCATCGGGCCGCCCGTTTACCGACGCCTCCGGCGATCGGTTGCGGGACTGGCTGGGCATCGGCGAAGCCGATTTCTACGATCCAGAAAAGGTCGCGCTCATTCCCATGGGCTTCTGCTTTCCGGGAAACGACGCCAAAGGCGGCGACCTGCCGCCGCGCCGCGAATGCGCTCCTGCTTGGCATGAAGCCGTCTTTGCTCATCTGCCGAATATCGAACTAATGCTCCTGATCGGCCAATATGCGCAGCGCCAATACCTCGAGCGCTCGGACACCTCCACGGGACTGACCGGCACGGTGCAGGAATGGCGGAAAATCTATCACCGCTCCGCAACGCCCCGAACCATCCCTTTGCCGCACCCATCCTGGCGCAACAGCGGCTGGCTCAAACAGAACACTTGGTTCGAAGCCGAACTGCTGCCGGTGCTGCGCGCGGATATCACAGGGCTTCTCGGCTAGTCGAAAGCGCGCCCCGTTTCTCCGGCATCCAATGCATCGCGAAGTTCGCGATAGGCGCTGACCAGCCGGACCAGCGGGAACGCTCGGTTCAGGCCGCTGGGATTGGGCAGTACCCAAACGATCGCCCCTCCGAACCGATGGTCCTGCCGTCCCCAGGGCATATCCTTTTTGCCAGAGATCGCCCCATAGGCAGCCTTGCCGAGGAAGGCCAGCACGACGGGCCGGTAGGTTTCGATCTTGGCTTGCAACACGCCTGCGGATTGGACCAGCTCCAGCCGCGTCAAATCGCTGGCCTGCCGCGCTGGCCGGGCGACCGCTGTTGTCAGGCCATAGCCATAGTCCAATACCGAGTCGCCCTGTTCTGGAGTAATCTGAGTGGGCGTGAAGCCGGCCAAGTGTAGCGTCCGCCAAAATCGGTTACTGGGACTGGAAAAATGTTTCCCCGAAATCGCAGCCGTCGCGGCAGGATTGATACCGCAGAACACGATCGACAGTCTCGGCGCTAGTATGTCCGCCAGCCCGGAAATAGTGGCGGCGCCCTCCGGCAGATCATCGGTCAGTTGCGACATGGGCGGTTAGTGCCTGATCTGGTTAAGAACGGTTGGCAATGTATAAACTCGGTCGCTTCCCGGCCACGATCGGCCGCAATATCCATGCACGCGGGCTAGAGGTTGCGGCCAATGCCGCCGAGGCATTCCCTAGGACAACATCATGACGCTCTCACACAAATTCGTCGATATGCCGGTTGGGCAACTCAAGCTAGTCGCCAGCCCCAAAGGCCTCGCGGCGATTCTTTGGCCAGATGATGATCCAAAACGCGTGCGTTTGGATGCTACGACGGAAGATCGCGAGCAGCCCATACTGATCGAGACCGAGCGGCAGCTTCGCGCCTATTTCGCCGGCAAATTGCAGCGCTTCACTGTCCCGCTCGATTTCCGAGGCACACTGTTTCAGAAGAGCGTCTGGCAGGCGCTGCCGTCGATCCCGTTTGGCGAAAGCCGCACCTACCGGCAGATCGCCGAACAAATCGGCAAGCCGACCGCTTTCAGGGCGGTTGGCGCGGCGAATGGCAAGAACCCGATCTCGATTATTGCGCTCTGCCATCGCGTCCTCGGCTCCGACGGTACCCTCACTGGCTTCGCTGGCGGTCTCGAGGTGAAGCATTTCCTGCTGCGGCTCGAGGGCGTCGACGCGTCCCGGTACCTGCTGCCGGCGGCTTAGGGCGCGTCGGGTGGCTCAAATGGCCGATGACTGGTGGCTCATATGGCCGATGGCCGATGGCCGATGGCCGATGGCCGATGGCCGATGGCCGATGGCCGATGGCCGATGGCCGATGGCCGATGGCCGGGAGGGTATTGTTGGGGCTGTGGCTGTCAACGGCACGCGGCGGCATTCTGGGCGCCCTGGAAACGCAAAAACCCCCAGTCATTTCTGACTGGGGGTTTTGTGTTTCGACATTGTATTTGAGACCCATACGTTTTTGGCAGACCTTGCAGCGACCTACTCTCCCAAGCCTTGAGACTTAGTACCATT
>NZ_JAQGJV010000002.1 GCF_028290435.1 Devosia sp.
GGTGGTGCGGCATCGGCATGGTCAGGCGGCGGTTGCCAGAGGAAGAACACCAGCACCCCCACATGCAGCATTGCTGAGGCCATCGTGCTCCAGACGGTCCATGGATTACGCCTTGCCGGCTCGGGGATGGTGGCCGCCTACCTGGCCTTTACTCGTGAGTTGCTTGAAGTGGCCGGGGACACGCCGGCAGTTGCTGCCAGCACCGCTCAGATTGCACTCGAGATCGACCGGGCACTACACACTGGCAAGATCACGCCGGTCGAAAAGGTCAACCCACGCAACTCATACGACCCAATGCCCTTCAGCGCTATGCAGCAGGAAGTACCCCTGCTGGATCTGACGGCCTTGACGGCCGAGTTCGGACTGGCCGAGCCTTATACGGTAGTGCAGACCGAGCCTCGCTATCTGGCGGCGCTCTCCAAATTGCTGAACGATCGGTCGCTGGGCGATTTGAAGGCTTACCTGCGCTTGCAGGTGATCGCAGGATACAGCGGCCTGTTGGGCAGCAAGTTCGAAGCGCCGACGCAGGAGTTATATAAAAGCCTGCTTGGCGTTTCCGCACAGCCGCCGCGCGAGGAGACTGCTCTCGGCCAAATCACTGCAAAGCTGGGCCAGCCGCTGTCCCAGATTTATGTGCAGGACTTTTTCACGCCTGAAACCCGCTCGAAGGCCACCGATATGATCGTTCGGATCAAGCAGGCGTTCCTCGAACGCATGCGGACGCGAACCTGGCTGACGGACGCGACCCGCCAAGCGGCCCTGGATAAGCTCGAAAAGTTGAGCTTCCGCGTCGCTTATCCCGAGCAATGGATCGACTACAGCGGCGTCAAGATTACGCAGGACGACGTCGTGGAAAACGTCATGAACTGGTGGAGTTCGAGACGGTTCGGCAACTGGCCAAAGTGGGCGAGCCGGTCACCAATGACGAGTTTGCCAATAGCGCCATGCTGCCCATCGTGGTCAACGCCGCCTACAATCCGCAGATCAATGGCTTCGAGGTGCCGGCAGCAATTCTGCAGCCGGGCGTGTTTGAACCTGACCTGCCGGCACCGGTCTATTTCTGTCGACTTGGAGCGATACTTGGCCACGAAATGACGCACGGCTTCGACAGCCGCCTGTTCGACGCGGATGGCAACCTGCGTGATTGGTGGACGCCCCAAGACATCACCGCCTTTGATGCACAGGCGCAAAAGTTGATCGACCAGGCAAACAGCTTCAAGGGATTGCCGGGCGTGACCATCAATGGCGAACTCACGGTGACCGAGAACATGGCCGATTAGGGCGGCATCACGCTGGCCCATGCCGCTTTGCGTGATTATCTCGCCGACCATCCCAAGGAAGATGTTTCGGTCAACGGCCTGACGCCGGATCAGCAATGTTTTATCGCCTGGGCGCAAATGTGGGCTTCCAAGTCTACTGACCAGCACCTGCAGAACCAGGTGCAGAGCGACCCCCATTCGCCAAGCGTGTACCGAGCCGTCGCAGCACTCCAGCACCTGGACGCCTTCTACGAGGCGTTTGATATCAAGGAAGGCGATCCGATGTGGCTTGCTCCTGAGAAGCGCGTCACGGCCTGGTAGAATTCAGACCCCAATCGAGGATGCCTCGCTCAACGAAGTCTAATTTTCGGATCAGCGAACTGATCTGAGAGTGAGAATGACATTGCGTTGATCAGCCGAGTGGCCGCTTTTGGGATTTCGTGACTTGCTCATGAACGGCCGAAATGGGGTCGTAAGCTGCCAGACGGGAACGCGCCCCATGGTCATTCAGCAAAGACACCATGCGTCCTGAAAGCGGACTCGAGCAAATGGGTGACAAGGCATATTTATGCCACTGGAACGCGTGATCGCGCACCTTGGTCAGCAGATCAGCTTCGCCATTCCTCCAAGTTGCAAAACAGACGACATTGGTCACTTGCGCGGGGGCAGAGCTTCAGCTCACCCCAACTCAAGACTGGATATGCCGAATATGCTCTGCATGTGAAGCGTTGGCGGTGTACCTCGATACATGCGCCTGGTGCAAAAGCTGGGGGTGAAGCCGCGCTCGGTCAGCGCTGCCAGCCAGGCGGTCTGGGCGGCAGGGACGTCGATATGGACCGGGCCCGACAGCGTGGCGAGGATGTCCATGGCTGCATCCAGGTTGTGGGCGAAAAGCGGGCCGATCTTGGAGCCATCGCGACAGGGGCGCAGCACGGCGTAGGCGTCAACGATACCCTGCGCCAGGTGAACCATGCCCTGATTGGGTGACGTCAGCCAACTGGTCAGGAAGGCGTCACGGCTGGCCGGGAAACACTGGTACTCCAGTTCGCGGACAAGACCGAGACTGGCGGCCGGCAAGGGCGCGGCGGTCGCCAAGAGACGCCCACTCATGCGGACGGTGTCATAGGCGGCGGCGAAGCCCATGCTGGCATAGTTGGCCTGCTGTTCGGGCACGCCATCAAGGCCGATGGTGCGGTTGCCGAGATAGGCCATGCCTGCCTCCCATACCGCCTTGCCATGGCCCTGCCCGCGCCAATCGGGATGGCAAATGTAGAGGCCGATGAAGCCGAAGTGCGCGTCATGGCAGACCGCGGAGATGCCGGCGGCCATCGCCCCATCGACAAAGACGCCGAAGAAGCCGTTCGGGTCTGCCGCCTGAAACGCTGGCGCATCGTTGAGACCGGGATTCCAGCCTTCGCCGGCGGCCCATTCCAGCAGGGTGGCGATTCCGCCGAGATCGAGATTGCGGATCATCTGCCTCACGCCGGAGCAAACTCGCTCAGTGCGCCAGTATAGCGCTTCGGCACAGGTGACGCATAGGCGCCGCGCTTGCTGGTGCTGAGGCCGAGCGCCACCAGGGCCTCGGCCTGCTTGACCGCGGCGCCCACACCATCGATGACCGGCATGCCGAACTCGTGCTGCAGGGTTCGCGCGAGATCGGCCATGCCGGCGCAGCCCAGCACGATGGCCTCGGCATTGTCCTCGGCCACAGCACGGGCGATTTCGCTGCGCAGCCTGTCGCGCGCGCCCGAATTGGGATCGTCCAGCGACAGCACCGAGATATTGGCGGCGCGAATGCGGGCGCGGCCGGCCATGCCATAGCGGTGCGCCAGTTCCTCGATCGGCACGCGCGAGCGTTCCATGGTGGTGACCACGGTAAAGCGCTTGGCGATGAGCGCCGCGGTCATCAGCGCCGCCTCGCAGATGCCGATGACGGGAATGCAGGCCATGGTGCGGGCGGCATCGAGCCCGGTATCGTCGAAGCAGGCTATGACGGCCGCCTGGGCGCCCTCGCGCTCGGCCGCGGCGATTTCGCGCAGCAGGCCCGGCAATGCAAAGGCTTCGTCGTAATAGCCTTCGATGGAAACTGGGCCCATGGACGAGGTCAGCGCGTGGATCTGTGTGCCCGCCGCTGCTGCCTGCCGCGCCGCCTCGGCAATGGTCGCGGTCATGCTGGCAGTGGTGTTGGGGTTGACGACGGCGATCCGGGTCATGCGCGAGCCCGGCGGCGGCCCATCAGCAGGATAATGCCGAGGGTCACCAGGATGACGAGGAACGAGAACACGGTGGTAACGGTGCCCAAAGCGTAGAGCACGGGCGTCGTGACATTGGTGGTCATGCCGTAGATTTCGAGCGGGAGGGTATTGGTGCTGCCCGAGGTCATCAGCGTACGGGCGAATTCGTCATAGCTGAGGGAGAAGCCGAACAGGCCGACGCCGATCAGGCTAGGGGCGATCATCGGTAGCACGACATGGTAGAAGGTTTGCCATGAACTGGCCCCCAGATCACGTGCCGCTTCCTCATAGGCCGGCGAAAACCGGTTGAACACAGCGAACATGATCAGCACGCCGAATGGCAGCGTCCACGTCAGGTGCGCGCCATAGGCCGAGCTGAACCAGGCGGGGCGGAAGCCGAATTGCTGAAACAGCACGCCGATGCCCAGCGAGACGATGATCGAGGGCACGACGAGGCTGGCGACGGTCAGATAGAATAGCGGCGTGGCACCCACGAACTTGCGGCGGAACGCCAGCCCGGCCAACAGCGAAACCGCCACCGTCGCCGCCATCACCATCAGGCCCAGCATCAGCGAGCGCCCAAAGCTGGCGCCGAAATCGCCTACGGCCTGGCGTTCGAACAGGTTCTGGAACCAGCGCAGCGAGACTCCATTGAGCGGAAAGGTCAGTCCGCCCTGCGGCCCCTGGAAGCTGAGGATGAACACCGCCGAGAGTGGTCCATAGAGGAATAATACGAACAGCACGAAGAAGGCTGCCAGAACATAGAAACCGACGCTGCGTTTCTCGCGAACCATCTCAAAGCTCCTTGCGGATATCGACGATGCGCAGGATGCCCGCGACCATGAACAGAACCACCACGAGCAGCACGATGGCATTGGCGGCAGCGGCCGGATATTGCAGCAGGCTCATCTGGTTGCGCATCATCAGCGCCACCGAAGCGCTCTGCCCGCCACTCATGACCTGCACGGTGGAGAAATCGGCCATCACCAGCGTGACGACGAAAATGGTGCCGATAGCAATGCCCGGCTTGGCCAGCGGCAGGATGACGTTCCAGATGATCTGCCAGGCATTGGCGCCACCGTCACGCGCCGCCTCGACCAGCGATTTGTCGATGCGCATCATGGTGTTGAAGATCGGCGTGACCGTGAACAGCGTGTAGAGATGCACCATGGCCAGGATCACGGCGAAATCCGAATAGAGCAGCCATTCGATTGGCTGGTCGATGATGCCAGCGCCCACCAGGCCCGAATTGATCAGTCCATTGCGCCCGAGCACGGGTATCCACGAGATCATGCGGATGATGTTGGAGGTCAGGAATGGCACGGTGCAGACGAGGAACAGCACCATCTGCATGGTAGCGGTACGGATGTGGAAGGCAAGGAAATAGGCGACCCAGAAGCCCACAAACGTGGTGATGCCCCAGACGATGATGGCGAACTTTATGGTGTTGCCGTAGGTCTTCCAGGTGATCCAGGAGCCGAGCGTCTCGGTGTAGTTGAAGGTGACGAAGCCGGGGATCATGCCGGCAAAGTCATAGTCCCAGAAGCTGACGACCAATAGCAACAGGATGGGAATGGCGAGGAAAAAGCCCAGAATGAGCAGCAGCGGCGTGGCCTGCAGATAGGGCGTGGCGCGGCTCAGAAGGTTGTTCATTGGATTCCCCGGGCATTCATCTCTAAGTCGACACCCTCCCCCTTGCGGGGAGGGTCAGGGAGCGGAATGACTGCCCCGATATCGTGGCTCCGACCACCCCCTCCCAACCTCCCCCGTTAAGGGGGAGGTGCCGTGCGGTGGGTGTGGCCGAATCGTGCCACCCCTCACTTCATCAAGCAGCGATGAACTCGTTCCAGCGGCGGACCATGTAGCGGTCTTCGTCCATCACCGAATTCCAGCAGGCGACCTTGCCCATGCGTTCTTCGAACGAGCCACCGTCACGCAGAGCGCCGGCCTTTTCCATGACCGTGCCATCGGGGGCCAGAATGTCGCCCTGAGCGGCCTTGCCCTCGATCCAGTAGCCCCACTCGTCGGCCGACATAAATTCCTTGGCGGTGTCCATGGCTGCCGAGTAGTAGCCCTGCCGGTTGAGATAGCCGCCGACCCAGCCCGAGGTGTACCAGTTGATATATTCGTAAGCCGCGTCGAGCTGCGCGCCCTCGAGGTGGGCAGCGAGGCCGAGGCCGCCGCCCCAGGAGCGATAGCCTTCCTTGAGCGGCTGGAAGCGGCACGCAATGCCCTTGGAGCGCACGGCGGCGACGGCCGGCGACCACATCGACTGGATCACCACTTCGCCCGAGCTCATCAAGTTCACGCTCTCGTCGAAGCTCTTCCAGAAGGCCCGGAACTGACCATCCTGCTTGGCCTTGATCAGGAAGTCGATCGTCTTGTCGATCTCTTCCTTGGTCATATTGCCCTTGTCGCCATATTTGATGTTGCCCATGGCCTCCATGATCATGGCAGCGTCCATGATGCCGATCGATGGCACGTTGATGATGGCGGTCTTGCCCTTGAAAGCGGGGTCCATGATATCGGCCCACGAGGTGATATCGCGGCCAACCAGGTCCGGGCGAATGCCCAAGGTATCGGCATTGTAGATGGTAGGAACCATGGTGAACCAGCCGGTCTCACCTGCGGCAAACGTCTTGTCGCCGGGAGCGTCGACATAGCCCACGGTGTGCGGCGCGGTGCCCTGCGCGATGACGCTGTCGGGCAGCAGCTTGCCGGTTTTGAACAGCGGCACGATCTTGTCGTAATAGGTCAGCTTGGACACATCCATCGGCTGGATCACGCCGGTGGGGAAGACCTTCTTCAAAATCCAGTATTCGATGTCGGCGATATCATAGCTGTCGGGCTGGGTCACAGCGCGCTGGGCGGCGGCGTCGGAATCGGTTGCCGTCATTTCCAGCGTGATACCGAGGTCGGCTTTGCACTTCTCGGCGATGGCGTTGAGGTTGGACACGCCGGTGCCGAACTGGCGCAGGGTGATCGGGTTCTGCGCCCAGATGGTGGGGAAGCCGGTGATGGCCCCGGCGCCGAGCGCGGCACCAGCGGCAGCGGCGCCGGTCTTGAGCAGATTACGTCGAGAAATGCCCGTCTTCTTGGTGTCTGTCATAGCCTCTTATCCCTGTTGGCTAGTTTTGATTTACGAATTGAGCGTGCCGAGTATGATCGCGTCCTCGACATCCCAATGGAGTGGCACCTCATCGCCTACCGCGACCGGGGTCGCGTAAAAGGCTTTGTCGGTGATGATGGCGGTGAATTCGGCGATGCCGGCGCCTTCGATGGAGAGTTTCACGCTGGCGCCGCGATATTCGATATTGGAGATGATGCCGGTAAAACCGAGTCCCTTGACCGCGCTCTCGCCGATGCGGACGTGATCGGTGCGGATGGCGGCGTCGACATCGACGCCGGCCGGTTTGGGTTCCCCAGAAGCCGAGAAGGTGCCCCCGCCAACGACTTCGAAGGTGACAAGACTGTTGTCGGAACCGATGACCTTGCCGGAAATGACGTTGTGATCGCCCATGAACCGGGCCACGAAGGCGGTCGCCGGACGCTCGAACACGTCGCGCGGGCTGGCTGCCTGCTCGATGCGGCCATCGCTCATCACCACGACGATATCGGCAAGCGCCATCGCCTCTTCCTGGCTATGGGTGACGTGCACGAAGGTAATGCCGAGCTGCTTCTGCAGCTTCTTGAGTTCGGCGCGCATGCGGATCTTGAGGAAGGGATCGAGCGCCGAGAGCGGCTCGTCGAGCAATAGCGCTTCGGGGTCGGTAATCAGCGCACGGGCCAGCGCCACGCGTTGCTGCTGGCCACCGGAGAGCTGGGCGGGCCGACGGGTCGCATAGGCGTCCATCTGCATCAACTTGAGCATGTCCATCGCCTTGGCGCGACGGGTTTCCTTGTCGACGCCGGCCATTTTGAGGCTGAAGCCGACGTTGTCGACGAGGTCGAGATGGGGAAACAGCGCGTAGGACTGGAACATCATCGCCGTGCCGCGCTTCGCCGGCGGCAGGTGGGTCACCACCTCCTTGCCCAGCACGATATCGCCGATCGAGACGCTTTCGTGCCCGGCGATCATCCGCAGCGTCGAAGTCTTGCCGCAGCCCGAAGGCCCAAGCAGGCAGCAATAGCTTCCCGCCGGGATTTTGAGACTAATGGCATCGACCGCCGTGGTTTTCCCGTAGATCTTGGAGACGGAAGCGATATCGATCTCTGCAGCTTTGGACATCCAGCATCCCCGATTGTCGGGACATGACTATGCATCCGCCGTGCCAGTCGGCCGGAGCGGCATTAACTTCATGGTATCATTTGAAAATCACTATTCATCACAATTGAACGACTTATAAGCACGGCGGGTATATGCCCGATTCATGGGCACGTGTTCGCACCTCGTGCCGAAATTGTATGCAATCTTACCGGTAACTGTATTCTATTTCGCGCTTTCGCTCTTCCCCGATTCTCCCTATAAATGGGTGATCGGGCGACCCATGACGCGTGCCGACTAGAATTTCGCCGGACCATTTATTGCCGAAGACCGTTCGGCGATGATCCGCGATCATTTGCGCGATGCCATCGTTGATCGTCGTTTGGCTCCTGGCACCAAGCTCAATGAAGCTGAGGTTGGCACACTCTTCGACGTCAGCCGTACGGTCGTTCGTGCGGCGCTGCAGGCGCTGGCGTTCGAGGGCCTGGTCAAGACCGAGCGCAATCGTGGCTCTTTCGTCGCCAATCCGACCCCGGACGAGGCCCGCCAGGTTTTCGCCTCCTGCCGCCTGATCGAGCCCGGACTGGCGCCCGCCGCCGCGCAGCAAATGACAACCAGCGAAGTCGCCGCTTTCCGCGAGCGGCTGCATCACGAAAGCGACTTGCTGAATCAGCGCGGGCCGACGGCGCGGCGCGCGGAGATCCATGCCTCTGGCGACTTCCACCTGCTGCTGGCCAAGATCGCCGGCAACACTATCCTTCTGCGCTTCATGGAAGAGTTGGTCGCCCGTTCGTCGCTGGTGATCGCGCTTTATGGTCGCTCCGGCGCATCGAGCTGCGGCCACGGCGATCACGGCAATATCCTAAGCGCCCTCGAAGCCTGGGACGGCGAGCAAGCGGCCCAATTGGTGCTGGCTCATATCGATCACATCGAAGCCGACCTCGACCTCCGCGCCACGGGCAACCTTACTCCGCGACGCGCTGGCCATCCGGGCGATGGGGTTCCAATAGTGTCGGGCGATTACGACGGACAACGTGCCTCCACGAAACAGTTTTGATTTAGACGTCGACATCTGCTTTTAGCTTTGCCGATCCAAATCCTGCCAGTCCTCTTCCGGCCCCAACCCTGCCATTGCCTGATGTCACGCCAGGGTTTAGGCGACTACAGAAATTGTCACTTCTGGCCGTTCGCGACCGTGATGTTACCAAGCGCAAAGCCGGGTACGTGACGCCACATATGGGTATGCCCTGAAGTGACCGGGCAGCCGTGATGCAACCGCGTTGCACCCAGTCCTCTCCATTATCGCGATTACTCGCCAAGCGGCGCCAATGAGTCGGTCAACGATGGCCGAAATGAGGTGGTTTGTGGACAGTCTGCTTCTAGGGCAGCCGGTCAAAGAGCAGACATTCGGCGATCGCCCAATGTGGCCGGAAGCGACGCCTGGTGGTCCCGTGGAGCGATAAAGCTGCGTCTATTTCTCGTGTTCAGACACTTCCGCTCCGAAGCCCTTGTAGCGGCTCAGCATGTCTTCGCAAGAACGCACGCAATGGATTCGAGCGGCAAGTTCGGCGGCAGCGACATCACGCGCCGCGATGGCGTCGATGATGGCCCAGTGTTCGACATGAATCTGTTCGATGCGGTACGGCGAATAGCCGTAGCGCTGGCGAATGGTGCGGATCAGGTTCTGGTGCCGACGGCGGATGTCGACGGCTTCGGTATTGCCGGAGATGGCGCCGAGGTGAGTGTGGAACTCGCCATTGTAGTTGGCGCGGCCCTCGCTGTCGCCGGCCGCCGCCGCGGCTTCCATATGGTGCTGGATATCGCGCAGGCGCTCCACTTGGGGTGGGGTGGCGATGGCGGCGCAACGATTGGCCAGGATGCCGTCGAGGCCTTCGCCGATCTCGTAGATATGGCGGATCATGTGCTCGTCGATGAGCCTTACTGTGGCGCCCTTATTGGGCAGGATTACCACCAGGCCTTCACCCTGCAATTGTTGCAGGGCTTCGCGGATGGGGTTGGAGCTGATGCCAAACTGATCGCACAGGTCGTGCACCTTCAGGCGCGTGCCGGGCAGGTAGATGCCCCCGACAATGCGGTCGCGGATCGCGTCGCGCACCCGGCCATAATTGGTGCCGCCGATTGCGCTTTCGTCCGCGTCCATACCCTTGGTCAAATCGGCTCCGGTGTTGTGCCACGCCTGCGGCGACTAGTTGTTGCCGGTCGCAAACGGGGCTGGCAAGGGCGATTAGAGCAACGCCCTCATCTTGTCGAGTAATCGTCAGGCGATGCGATACGGCGCCAGCGCCTTGTCGTTGGGGTCGAGGCCGACGCCGGGCACTTCGGGCACGGTCACCGTACCATTGGCGTTGACCGAAGGCGCGTGCAGATAGATGTCGACGGCCATGGCATTGACCTGGGGCGGGTAGAATTCCAGCAGTTTTCCGTTGGGGATGGCCGCCAGCAGATGCAGGTGCGCCTGCTGGTCGCCATGGGGCGCGATATCAAGGCCATGGGCCTGCGCCATGGCGGCAACCTTCATGAATTCGGTGACCCCGCCCATGTAGCGCACATCGGGATTGAGGATGGCTATGGCCTTGGTGGCGATCAGGTCGCGGAAGCCGTGCTTGGTATATTCGTTTTCGCCCGTGGCCAGCGGAATGCTGGTCGCCGCGGCGATCTTCGCGAAGCCGTCATAGTCGTCGGGCTGCACCGCTTCCTCGAACCAATATGGCTCATACTCCTCGGCGCGCTTGGCGAACTGGATCGCCTCATAGGCGCGATAGGCGCAATTGGCGTCCATCAAGAGGCCAATATCCGGCCCGATGGCCTCTCGCACCGCCTTGATACGGGCAATGTCTTCCTTGATCGGCAGGGCGCCCACCTTCATCTTTACCGCCTTGGCGCCAAGCGCCACGTAGGAGGCCATCTCTGTCTGCAGTTCGCTATGGTCTTTGCCGGTCGCATAATAGCCACCGGCGATATAGATCGGGATTTCCTTGCGGTAGCCGCCGAGCAGCTTGTAGAGCGGCATATTGGCCAGCTTGGCCTTGATGTCCCATAGGGCGATATCGATGGAGGAGAGGGCGCGGGTCTCATAACCGCGACGGCCTGACATTTTTGGGCTCCACAGCGCGGCCCAGATCGCCTCGGTCATGGTCGGGTCCTTGCCCACCAGGGTGGAGAGGAACCGTGCGCGAAATTCCTTCTCACCCGGACGGGGCCGGCCGATGCCGTAGCCGGTGATCCCCGCATCGGTCTCGATGGTGATCACGCTCATGTCCGAGGTTTCATAGGTGTGCAGGCCATTGGTGATGGCGCGCTCGCGCTTCCATTCGTAATCGGCCACGCTCACGCTGGTGATCTTGATGCCGCTGGCGGGCAGGTCGCGATAGTCTGGGGTGGCTTGCAAAGTGGTCATGATGGTCTCGGATAAAATTGGCCTGCTGGCGGGATCAGGGCAGCACGCGCACGCAGGCGCTGATGGGGAGGAGGATTTTCTGGTCCGGCCCCTGAGGAGAGGTCGGCGACAGCACGCGCATTTCGCCCAACGGGGTCTGCCCGGTAATCTCGTAGAGGCCGCCCAGGTAAAGCGTGGTTTGCGGCGTGAATGGCAGAACGGTGCCTTCCGCCGCGCCGTCGCCCGTTAGGGCAAAGTGAACGGCCTGCGGGCGGATGGCGACGCCGGCTGCAGCGCCCGGCGTTCCTGGGGTGCCCATGGTGGCGATCCGCGTGCCATCGGCGGCGATCAGCTTTTGTCCGGTCTCGTCGAGCTTGCCAGAGATCACATTGGCGCTGCCGACGAATTCGGCGGCATAGGCGGTGCGCGGCTGCTCGTAGATTTCCAGCGCCGGGCCCTGTTGCTCGATATGCCCTTTGCTCAGCAGCACGATATGGTCGCTCAGCGACAGGGCTTCGGACTGGTCGTGGGTCACCAATATGATGGTCAGCTTGAAGGTCTCGTGCACGCTCTTGAGCCAGGCGCGGGCTCGCTCGCGCAATTGCGCATCGAGATTGCTCAGCGGTTCATCGAGCAGGAGCAGGCGCGGCTGATAAACCAGCGAGCGGGCAATGGCGACCCGCTGCTGCTGCCCGCCCGAGAGCTGGAACGGATAGCGGTCGGCCAGCGCGCCCAGCTCCAGCTTGTCCAGCATGTCGCGCGAACGCTGCTCGCGTTCGGCCTTCGAAAGGCCGCGAATGCGCAACGGATAGCCGACATTCTGCAAGACGGTCATGTGCGGCCAGAGGGCATAACTCTGGAACACGTAGCCGACATTGCGCTTTTCGGTCGGCAGGTCGACGGCATCCTTAG
The DNA here is from genome assembly GCF_028290435.1 of Devosia sp. Taxonomy (GTDB): domain Bacteria; phylum Pseudomonadota; class Alphaproteobacteria; order Rhizobiales; family Devosiaceae; genus Devosia. The sequence goes on from NZ_JAQGJV010000002.1 coordinate 12,007, forward strand.
CCGAATAGATCAGGTCATTGCCAAAGCTGATCTGCCCCTCGCTAGGCCTGTCGAGCCCGCCAATAATGTTGAGCAAGGTGGTCTTGCCGCAGCCGCTGGGGCCGAGCAGCGAGGTGAACGAGCCTTCGGGCACCACCAGATCGATATCGTCGAGCACTTTGACGAGCCCGAACGACTTGCTGATGTGACGCAGTTCGACAGCATTGGTCATAGGTCTAGTCCCGAGCGTAAACGAAGATGGCGATAGGCAGGGTCAGGAACAGCGTGATCACCGAGAGGGCCGCGACAGGGCCGAGATTGCCCATCATATCGAGCTGCAACATGGTGGTGCCGATCACGGCCGTGTTCGGACCGAACAGGAATGATGCCGCCGCGTATTCCTTGAAGAAGGAGACGAAGTACAAGAGGAAGCAGCCGATCAGCGCTGACTTCAGCAGCGGCAGGACGACCGCGACGATCGAGCGTGCTTCACCGCCGCCGGCGACCCGCATGGCGCGCTCCATGTCCTGGTCGATCTGCAGCATGGATGGTCCCAGCATGGCAAAGCCGGTGGGGAAATAGCGGATGGTGAAGGCGATCATCAGGATGGCCAGCGTGCCGTTGAGCATACTTCCGCCGGGCAGGATGACAGCGGCGTAGAAGATGCCGATACCCACGACGATACCGGGAATGGCGCGTGGAATGAACGACGCCATCTCCACCACTCGGCGCACCGAAGCAGGGGAACGATAGGCGACGACGATGCCAATAAAGGTCAGGATCGTGGCGCCAAACCCGCCACCCACGGCGACGATGATGGTATTGTAGATGGAGCGGACATAGGCGTCGTAGCTCAGCACCAACTTGAAATTATCCAGCGTCAGCACACTGGTGATCGGCACCAGCGGAGTGATGAACGAGGTGAACGAGCGCAGGATCAGGAACAGGCTGGGGATCAGCGTGGTGATGACGATATAGAGCAGCACCAGCCCCGAAATCAGCCAGCCGGCCCGGCCGACGGGAATGAGCCCGCGCTTGAGCGTCTTGCCACCCACCGTGGTGTAGCGGCGCAAGTCGCCCAGCGCGTATTTCTGCCCGATCACGAAGAGCTGGATCATCACCAGCATGACCACCGCGGCGGCGCTGACCAGGCCGTAGTCGGCCTTCACGGCGATGCCATTGTCATAGAGATAGGTCGACAGCACCTGAACCCGCGCTGGCCCGCCAATGATCAGCGGCACCGCCAACTGATCGATGTTGAGCACGAAATTGAGCATGATGCAGTACAGCATCGACGGCCGGATCAGCGGCACGACGATGCTCATGGTCGCCCGCAGTGGCGATGCGCCGGCGGCCCGGGCCGCATCTTCCAGCGTCGAGGGAATATTGGCCAGCGCCGAGGCAAACAGCATGTAGCTGACCGGCGCCGACGACACGCCCGAAAGCAGCGCCATGCCGCCGAGTGTATTGAGGTTCGGCAGGCTCAGCCCGGTCGTGGTGCGCAGCAGGATATCGGCATAGCCGCTGGGGCCGTAAAGCATCGACCAGGACAGCGCCAGGATCAGCGCCGAGACGAAAATTGGCGCCAAGAACAGGATTTTGAGCGTCTTGCGCGCCGGCAGGTCGAGCCGTTCGAGCAGCAGTGCTGCGACGAAGCCGACGCTGGTCGAAATCGCCGTACCGATGACGGCGAACCAGAAAGTATTGACGCAGGCGCCCTGGAAGCCCGGATCGGCGAACAGGCGCGTGAAATTGCCGAAGGTGCCGAGACCGCCGCTTTCATACAGTGGGCGATCGATGAACGCCTGATAGATCAGCGGCAGCATGGGCGAAATCAGCAGCGCCACCAGCAGCAGGGTGAACACCCAGCGCCACACCAGCGGCGCCGAGCCGTAGACCTGTCGCACGAGGCGCGAACCGGGAATGCCGGCGGGCAAGATCATGCCCGCCGTAGTGGCTGCCGATGGGGCGGATTTCTCCGTGGATTTGGTCATGAACGGTTTATCGCCCCGATCGGTTTATGGCTGAACGTGAAGCGCGGCATTGACCTTGTCGATCAGGTCCTGCGGCGGAATCATCACCTTGGGATCGAACCCGGTCGGAATCAGGCTATCGGCCCCAACCTCGGCGGCGATCTTCTTGTAAGTATAGCCGGTCGGGCCATCGGGCAGCTCGACATCGTCGCGATAGGACATCAGCCCCCCTGCGGAGAGCGCGGTCTGGCCGGCCTTGGACAGGACGAAGTCGATGAACAGCTTGGCCGAGTTCGGGTTCTTGACCGTCTTGGACATGGCGATGTGGCGCATCAGCATGACGGTGCCGTCGCTGGGGAAGGCATAGCCGATGATGCTGGCGCGGGCCGGATCGGCCAGCAGCGGGAACACCTGGATGCCCGACAGCATATAGCCGATCAGCACTTCGCCGGTGGTCAGCTTTTCCATGATCTGGCCGGCGGAGCGGTAGATGTCCACGGCCTGGCCGAGGGTGGTGTACTGCTCCAGCGCCTTTTCGACGCCGACATGCTGGATATAGCTGTTGGACAGGTTCTGGCTCGCGGCATTGGACATCGGCACGCCGGTGGCGATCTTGTGTGCGAACCGGGCCGGGTCCTTAGCCACCAAATCGACGATATCCTGGATCGACTTGGGCCATTCGGCCTCAGGCAGCAGCGCCTTGTTGTAGGCGATGAAATAGGGGTCTACCGAAATGGTGTAGACGCCCGGCGACGGCTTGGAATAGTCCGGCAGCTTGTCGGCTTCGGCCGAGACGTAATCCGTGTTGACGCCGTCCTTGGCAATGAAATCGAGCCAGGTCGCAGCGCTGTGCGAAACTACGACGTCCGTTTCGTTGGTGCCGGCCGCCTGCTCGGCATAATAGCGCTCGAACACTTCGCTCGAACCCAGATCCAACGTCTGCACTTGAATCCATGGATATTCGGCGTTGAACGCATCGATCAGTGGCTTCCAGTTCATTTCGCCCATGTTCGAATAAACCAGCACGCCCTTTTCGGCGCGCGAGGCCTCGATCA
>NZ_JAQGJV010000019.1 GCF_028290435.1 Devosia sp.
TGAAGAAGCTCCGGACCATGAGCCCGATGTCGGCCGAAGCCACGGTCGTGCGGAACTATCTCGACGTGCTGCTCGGGATGCCTTGGGGCAAGAAGAGCAAGGTCAAGCGTGACCTGGTCCTGGCCGAAAAGGTCCTCGACGAGGATCACTACGGCCTCGAGAAGGTCAAGGAACGCATTCTGGAGTATCTGGCCGTGCAGGGCCGCGTCGGTAAGCTCAAGGGCCCGATTCTCTGCCTCGTCGGCCCTCCAGGCGTCGGCAAGACCTCGCTCGGCAAGTCGATCGCCAAGGCGACCGGCCGCGAGTTCGTGCGCATGGCTCTGGGCGGGGTTCGGGACGAAGCCGAAATCCGCGGTCATCGCCGGACTTACATCGGCTCCATGCCCGGCAAGGTGATCCAGTCGCTCAAGAAGGTCGGGAAGTCCAACCCGCTGTTCCTGCTCGATGAAATCGACAAGATGGGCCAGGACTTCCGCGGCGATCCGTCGTCGGCACTGCTCGAAGTGCTTGATCCGGAGCAGAACCACACGTTTGCCGATCACTACCTTGAGGTCGATTATGACCTCAGCGACGTGATGTTCGTGACCACCTCGAACACCCTGAACATCCCCGGCCCACTGATGGACCGCATGGAGATCATCCGCCTGTCCGGTTACACCGAGCAGGAAAAGCACGGGATCGCCAAGCAGCACCTCATTCCGGAGACGCTCAAGGAAAACGGGCTGGCCCATGGCGAGTTCGTGCTGAGCGACGAAATGCTGACCGCCGTGATCCAGCGCTACACCCGTGAAGCGGGCGTGCGTAACCTCAAGCGCGAAATCAGCAAGCTGATGCGCAAGGCCGTGGCCGAGATCGTCAAGACCAAGGTCAAGACGGTGGTGATCAACGAAGAGTTGCTGACCAAGTATCTTGGCGCGGACATCTACACGCATGGCGAAATCGAAGCCGAAGCGCAGGTTGGTCTGGTCACGGGCCTCGCCTGGACCTCGGTTGGCGGCGAGCTGTTGACGATCGAAGGCGTGATGACGCCGGGCAAGGGTCGTATGACCGTGACCGGCAACATCAAGGAAGTGATGAAGGAATCGCTGACCGCGGCGACCGCTTATGTTCGGTCTCGCTCGATCGATTTCGGCATCAAGCCGCCGATGTTCGACACGCGTGACATCCACGTCCACCTGCCCGAAGGCGCCACCCCCAAGGATGGTCCGTCGGCTGGTATCGGCCTCGCCACCGCCATCGTTTCGGTGATGACCGGTATCGCAGTGCGCAACGATGTCGCCATGACTGGCGAGATCACGCTGCGGGGCAGGGTGCTGCCGATCGGCGGATTGAAGGAAAAGCTGCTGGCCGCGCTGCGCGGTGGCATCAAGACCGTGCTGATCCCCGAGGAGAACGTTCGCGATCTCGCCGAGATCCCGGACATCGTCAAGGACGGCATGGAAATCATCCCGGTCAGCCGGATGGACCAAGTCATCAAGCACGCGCTGGTGCGCCAGCCCGAGCCGATCGAGTGGAACTTCGATGAGAAGGTCGTCACTCCGGCCGTCGTCGATGTCGATGAAGCCACGGCAGGCCTGCCGCACTAAGCGGCGATCATGATTGAGAAACGGCGTCCTTCGGGGCGCCGTTTTTGTGTGTGCACAGCTGAACCGTGAACTGTCGCGATACGTTCGCAACCCCTTCCTAAAAAACGGTCGGACCCGCGCTCTACGCGGACTGCCTCACATTTTCATGGAAGGATTCTTCATGACCCTCGCCCGTACCTCAATGCTCGCCTTGAGCCTGGCTCTGTTGTCCAGCGTAGCGGCCATTGCCCAAGAGGCTGACATCATGGTTCGCGGCGCTGCCGGCGACATCACCCAGCCGGGCGGCGCCCGTCGCCTGAGCGGGGATATCACCGAGGCGCTGAAGGCTTCGCTGGTCAACACCCCGGCCAAGAACGTCATCCTGTTCATCGGCGACGGCATGGGCGATTCGGAAATCACTGTGGCGCGCAACTATGCCGAGGGCGCCGGCGGCTTCTTCAAGGGCATCGATGCCCTGCCGATCACCGGTCAGTACACCCACTATGCGCTCAACAAGGAGACCGGCAAGCCGGACTACGTCACTGACTCGGCGGCTTCGGCGACCGCGTGGTCGACCGGCGTAAAGACCTATAACGGCGCGCTCGGCGTCGATATCAAGGAAGCGCCGCACCAGACGATCCTTGAACTGGCCAAGGCCAACGGCCTCGCCACCGGCGATGTCTCAACCTCGGAAATCCAGGACGCCACCCCGGCGGCGCTGGTCTCGCACATCACTGGCCGCCGGTGCTACGGTCCGGTCGCGACCACCAAGGATTGCGCCAGCAACGCCCTCGAAAACGGCGGGGCCGGCTCGATCACTGAACAGTACCTCACCGCCCGTGCCGACCTCGTTCTCGGCGGCGGCGCCAAGAGCTTCGCTGAAGTTGCGGCCGCCGGCGAATACAAGGGCAAGACCCTGATGGAGCAGGCCAAGGCACTCGGCTTCGTCATCGTCACCAATGCCGACGAGATGAAGGCGCTGACCGCGGCCAACCAGGACAAGCCGGTAATCGGCCTGTTTGCCGAAGGCAATCTGCCGGTTAGCTGGGTGGGGCCAAAGGCAACATATCACGGCAATCTCGACGTGCCGGCCTATACCTGCACGCCCAATGCCGATCGTCCAGCAACCCAGCCGTCGCTGGCCGACATGACCACCAAGGCCATCGAACTGCTCAGCACCAACAAAAAGGGCTTCTTCCTGCAGGTGGAAGGCGCTTCGATCGACAAGCAGGATCACGCCGCAAATCCGTGCGGCCAGATCGGTGAAACCGTTGACCTCGACGCCGCTGTCCAGGTTGGCCTGGCCTTCGCCAAGGAACATGGCGATACCCTGGTCATCGTCACCGCAGACCATGCCCATTCCAGCCAGATCGTCGAAGAAGGCACCGAAGCGCCTGGCCTCACTGCTCGCCTGACCACCAAGGACGGCGCTGTCATGGACATCAGCTACGGCAATTCGGAGGGCGACTCGCAGGGCCATACCGGCGCCCAACTGCGCATCGCTGCTTTCGGTCCGCACGGTGCTAACGTGTCGGGCCTAACCGACCAGTCCGACCTCTACTTTACCATGCGCGACGCGCTCGACCTGAAGTAATCCACGGTCCGCCGGTCTAAATGGTTCGCAGCATTGAAAGCGGCGCTCGATGAGCGCCGTTTTTTACCAACACCTCAAAAAGCGCTAGGAAGGCCAAGGATTTGCACGATATGAGAGGTCGCCGGAATGGCCCGGCCCCCATTATAGAAAATCCAGATGCGCACCAAATTGCTCGCCGTCGCCGCCCTCGCCTTGATGACCCTTTCGCTTCCCGCCTATGCCGAGGACGCCGTTCCGGCTGAAGACCAGGTGAGCGATGCGGTGGATATCGCGTTCTGGTGTGGCGCGGCCTTCACCGTCGCCTCGATGTCGGACGATCTGCCTGCCGATCAAAAGGCGGCATCCGACCACATGGCGGACCTGGCATTTGCCCGCGCCAAGGCTGCGCTGGATGCCGATGGCATCGAGGCTAGCGAATATGACCGCCTGACCGATTTCTACGTCTCGTCCGCCGTCGCAGCGCTCAGCACCGGCGAAGAAGACATGCGCTATACCTCGGACGAGTGCGTGGCCGAAGCGACCGCGGAATAAGTCGAATACTCTTTGCGATGAAACGGCGCCTCAGGGCGCCGTTTTGTTTTTGGAGCCAGGATGGCGGGAACGGACCCCGCGTTGCGAAAAGAATAAACCATGAACACCCTTGTAACGCATCCGTGAGGTAGTTACATCACTGTGCCTGCGGTGCTGAGGGGAAATCGGCCTGCGTTTGATCAACGAGGTCGAGATGAACAAGGCTCTAGTCGTCATTCTGGCTGCCGTTACCATTGATGCCATCGGCATCGGGCTGATCTTTCCAATCCTGCCGGCGCTGCTGCGCGACGTCGCCCATACCGGCGAGGTCGCGACGCTGTTCGGCATCATGCTGGCCCTCTATTCGGCGATGCAGTTCCTGTTCTCGCCGGTACTCGGTGTGCTGAGCGACCGCTTCGGCCGCCGGCCGGTGTTGCTGATCTCGCTGGCCGGTGCGGCGATCGACTACCTGATCATGGCATTCGCGCCGCATCTGTGGATGCTGGTGCTGGGGCGTGCCATTGCCGGACTGACGAGCGCCAATATGGCCGTCGCAACGGCCTATATCACCGACATTTCCGCGGAGGAGGAACGCGCCAAGCGCTTCGGCTATTTCCACGCCATGTTCGGCATCGGCTTCATCATCGGACCGGTGCTGGGTGGCCTGCTGGGCGATTACTGGGTGCGCGCGCCGTTCATCGCCGCGGCACTGCTCAACGCGGTCAATTTCTCGCTGGCATTTTTCGTGTTGCCCGAATCGCGGGCAGGGCAGGCGGGAACGAAATTCGACTGGAAAACGCTCAATCCATTCATCCCGCTGAAGTGGGCGCTGACCTTCAAGGCACTGATTCCCATGATGGCGATCTTCGTCATCATGAATTTCGTCGGCACCATGTACGGCACTGTCTGGGCGCTGGTGAGCGAGGACAGCTTTGGCTGGACCGGCCTGATGATCGGGCTTTCGCTGGGCGCGTTCGGGTTTTTCCACGCCGGCGCGCAGGCTTTCCTCACGGGGCCGGCCGTGGCGCGGCTGGGCGAGCGCTGGGCACTGATCACAGGTATGGCGTTCGAGCTGACCGCGCTGGTCATTCTGGGATTCACGACGCAAGGCTGGGTGATGTTCGCAGTGGCGCCACTATTCGCGATGGGCGGCATCGGCATGCCGGCGCTGCAATCGCTGACCACCACCCAGGTGGATGGCGACAAGCAGGGCCAGCTACAGGGCGTGCTGGCGAGCCTGGTGAGTCTGGCCGCGGTGTTCGGCCCGCTGTTCTTCAGCTTCGTCTATTTTGCCATCCGCCCGACCTGGCCGGGGCTGATCTGGATCGTGGGGGCGGGGATTTACCTGCTGGCGCTGCCGGTAATGCTTGGCATTCGCCGCAGCGTGAAAACGCCCGTCCAAGGTTAGAAATGTACGGAAAACCTGCAAAATAGCCCGGAACTCCGGGCAAAACCGCAAAACCACCCTTGTTCGCCCCACAATTCCAGTTCATTAACAGCTTTGCACCGCTTGGTGGACCAAAAAGCCCGGATATCCTTGCGTTTCTGCTCAGAATCGCAAAAAGGTTGCGGCGTTTTGGTTCGCCAGCCATGGCGGGCATTCACTGTGAGGAAACGCTATGAACAAGAACGATCTGGTTGGCGTCGTTGCCGACAAGGCTACGATCACCAAGGCACAGGCCGCCGAAGCTGTGGACGCAGTGTTCGAAGCCATCACGGCTTCGCTCAAGGGCGGCGATGAAGTCCGTCTCGTCGGTTTCGGCACTTTCGCCGTCTCCGCGCGCAAGGCCACCACTGGCCGCAATCCCGCCACTGGCGCGGAAATCCAGATTCCGGCTTCCAACCAGGCAAAGTTCAAGCCCGGTAAAGGCCTGAAGGACGCGATCAACTAATCACCGGCAACGGTTTGATACGATCGATCGGCCCCGAGCGCAGCGCGCCGGGGCCGTTTCCTTGCCCCGATATGGCTCGCCGATGCTGTTGGCAGTTGACGGGCAGGGGCAGGCACCCTAATAGGGCGCCACCTGACCCGGCCTTTAGGCCCCAGGGCGATTAGCTCAGTTGGTAGAGCGCCTCGTTTACACCGAGGATGTCGGCGGTTCGAGTCCGTCATCGCCCACCAGCCTTCGCGCCATGCGCTACGGCTCGGCAGGCCAGCCGGACACTCCGCACCATATGCTTGCTGGGCCGCTTAGGTCCGTCGCGGTCGCTACGCGCCACTTGTTGTCAAACATCAGCAGACGATCAGAAGCCACGGATTCGCCTTGGTTTTGTTCCCGCAGCCTGTGCGCGCATGGCGCTTCGCCAACGATATCCCCAACCCATACTGAAATAGTCACGCAATCGTCTTTTGGGCGCTTGACTTACCCCGTGGTGGCCCGTAAACGAACCACACGTTGCGCCGAGGGAAACCTTGGCCGCTGCGGGAGTAGCTCAGTTGGTTAGAGCGCCGGCCTGTCACGCCGGAGGTCGCGGGTTCGAGCCCCGTCTCTCGCGCCACTCTCTTTCTCATAATCGTTGAGAAATCGAAGAGTGGCGCTGGGTCGAGGCCCGCACATCCGCATCATTCACAACGCTCGCAGCCAGTGCGCTTCATTTTGACGTGAGCCCACTGATCTTGCGTAACCAAACAGCCATATAAAGCGAACTGATGAGCAGTCAGCTCTCAAAAGAGGATCGCTCCTATGTCCGCCCAAGCCAAACTCGTAAACCGTTCGATGCCATCGCCCCGCGTGATCTGGGCTTCCCTACTGGTCGTGCCATTGCTCGCGCTGGCATTCTGGCAGGTCAGGCCCATGGCACAGGAGGCTCCTGTGGTGATTTCCGCACCGACGCAGGATATCGCCGAAACCGGCCCATCAGCCGTAACGGTGTTTGCCGGCGGCTGCTTCTGGGGCGTGCAGGGCGTGTTCCAGCATGTCAAAGGCGTGACCAAAGCCGTTTCGGGCTATACTGGCGGCGACGCCAGCACGGCGTTTTATGAAATGACCGGCTCGGGTGACACCGGCCACGCCGAATCGGTGCAGGTCACCTACGATCCCAGCGTCGTCACCTATGGCGAACTGCTGCAGATCTATTTCTCGGTGGCCCATAACCCCACGCAGTTGAATTACCAGGGCCCGGACCACGGCACGCAGTATCGCTCCACCATCTTCCCGGCGACCGATGCGCAGGCAACGCTGGCCAAGGCCTATATCGCCCAGCTCGACACGGCCAAGGCCTTTCCCGAAAAGATCGTCACCACGATCGAAGCGGGCAAGACCTTCTACCCGGCCGAGCAATATCATCAGGATTTCCTGACGCTGAACCCGACCTATCCCTACATCGTCATCAACGACTTGCCCAAGGTCGCGGCGCTGAAGGACCTGTTCCCCACCGAGTACACCGACCAGCCAGTACTGGTCGGCCAGCTCTAATCCGCCTCTCCGGACCGTCAATTCCGCTCGCGTCTGTTCTCACAGATGCGGGCGGCGTCGTTTGTGGCCGATCTGCAACGGTCATTGGGTGCCTTGTTTTGGCCGCCCACGGGACCCATTTGAGTCAATAAGTCCAGCAAAACTAGGCTTGTCAGGGGATACTCCAACGCCGCTGACACGCAGAAATCGGTGAAAAGAGGCCCGCTGACCGGGCCGGAACTCCCTGACAAATGCGGCGTTGCGCCTCTGAATGGAATACGGACCCCAGGAGAACGGCATGATGAGCTTGTTCAAGACATTGGCGCTGACCGCCCTGTGCTCTGCACTACCGGTTGGCGGCGCCATGGCGGCGGACATGATTACCGTGCCCACTTCAACTCCGGTCGAAATGCCTGTTGCCGAAGGCATGGCCTACGACTGGAGCGGCTTTTATGCCGGGGTCTATGGCGTGGGCCAGTTCAGCGGCGCCGACGGCGATCAGTTGGGGCTGGGAATCAGCGCGGGCGTCAACGCCCAGTTCGATTTCTACCTGCTGGGCGCCGAAGTTGCCGTGCACGGACTCACCGGCGGCGTCGGCGATACCAGCTACGGACAAATTCTGGGCCGGGCAGGGCTCGTCGTCACTGACGACGTCGTGGTCTATGCGGCCGGCGGCTATGGAATCGATCTAGGCGCGCCCCAGGAGGACGATGTCCTCGTGGGTGGTGGCGTCGAGTTGTCGATCACCGACTCGGTGTCGGTCGACGCCCGATACCTGCATGGGTTCCCCATCACGGGCGATAATGCCAAGGACCAGTTTACCATCGGCGCCAAGTACCACTTCTAGGCGCTGATTCGACCCGGTTGTCCCGCCTCGGCGGGGCCGCCAATGCCTGCAGGGGAATCTCCGGAGTTCGGAAAAACCCCTTATCTTCCGCCGCTTGTGCGACACCTCGTCGCCCTATCGGCGCCGCGATCCGTCGCATTTGTATCAAATTGGGCCATATCGGATGCATTCGCGCAACACCTGCCCCGAAATGGACACTAAATCTTATCCGCACCGCCAAATTTGCCTTGGTGCGGGGTTGTCATAAGGGTGCCCCTGAGGCATCTATCGTCACGACTACGGTTAACTCTATGGAGTGCAAGATATGTTTGTACGTTCTCTCTCTCTCGGTGTCGCTGCTGTGGCACTTCTCTCGTCGGGCGCAATGGCGGCCGATCTGATCATCCCGACCACTCCCCAGCCAATCTATGAGTCGGCTGGCTTCTCTTGGGATGGTCTCTATGCTGGTGTTGAAGCCGGTGGCCTGTTCAACGACACCGACGACACTCGTGGCCTCATCGGCGCAGTGGTCGGTGTGAACTTCACCGTTGCTGATCCGATCGTTATCGGCCTTGAGCTGCAGGGCGACTACGTGTTCGAAGGCGACAACACCACTGACGCTGGCCTCTTCCTGGCCCTCGGCCATGTTGGTGCTGTCGTGACCGACCAGGTTCTCGTTTATGCTGCTGGCGGCTTCGGTGCCATCACTGCAAACGGCGATTCGTCGGGCGTGTACGCTCTGGGCGCTGGCGTTGACTTCGCTGTCACCGACAACGTGTCGGTTCGTGGCGAAATCCTCGGCCTCGGCAACTTTGACGATGCCAATGACGACTTCTTCGACGCTGCCAAGGCAACCGTCGGCGTGTTCTACCACTTCTAATTGCAGGTGGTCCGGGCGGTACGCCGCCCGGTTCGCAACAGCGTCTTGCAAACCCGATTCGGCGAACCTTCACTGGTTCGCCGTTTTGGCTTTAAAAGGTCCGGTTCGTCCGGGCCTTTTTGCGTTTTGGAGAAACCGGATGCCTGCGAGCGGGCAGGGCGAAGCCACCGCAGCCGACTCATTGTCTCAATGCACAACGTGCAAATCGCGGCGCCCGCACGACCCATCGGCGTCGCGGCGAAGGACGTCCCGGCCGCGATCAAGGTCGGAAAAGGCCAAGGCAGCGGCCCCATCGGCAACGCCAGCTATCCTCTCCAATCCCTCATTGGCGCGACAGCTATCCGCCGGACTGGCGCCGTGGCAGTTGATTGTTCTGCCGGCACCCCCTCACGATATATGATTATTTCTCTCATATTTTCTTTTCCTTGAAACGCATTAGCCGAAGGGCTAAGCCCTAGCCATCATCTTCTGTGTCGGTTCGCTCGCCCCAATTGCCTGCGTAATCCGCGCGGGCCCGGTCGCCCGACCGGTCTAGAAAACAGGCTGCCGCATGACTGATTTGCTCAGCGACTATCTGCCGATTGTCCTCTTCATTGGCCTCGCCGCCGTTATAGCGCTGTCGCTATTGGTGGCGCCGTTCATCATCGCGGTGAAGAACCCTGACCCCGAAAAGGTTTCGGCCTTCGAGGCGGGTTTTGACGCCTTCGACGATGCGCGCATGAAGTTCGATGTCCGTTTCTACCTGGTGTCGATTCTCTTCATCATCTTCGATTTGGAAGTTGCCTTCCTGTTTCCCTGGGCCGTGGCCTTCCGGGACGTGGGCTGGTTCGGCTTCTGGTCGATGATGATCTTCCTGGGTGTCCTGACCGTCGGCTTTATCTACGAATGGAGCAAAGGGGCGCTGGAATGGGATTGAACGAGACCACTGCGATCGCTCCGCGTCCACGCGGCCTGATCGATCCGCGTACCAACAAGACTGCCGGCGCCGACGACCCGTTTTTCACCGACGTGACCGACGAGCTGGCCGACAAGGGCTTCCTGGTCGCAGCCGCCGATGAACTCATCACCTGGGCCCGCACCGGTTCGCTGATGTGGATGCAGACGGGCCTGGCCTGTTGCGCAGTCGAAATGATGCAGATGTCGATGCCGCGCTACGATATCGAGCGCTTCGGCACCGCACCGCGTGCCTCTCCGCGCCAGTCGGACGTGCTGATCGTTGCCGGCACGCTGACCAACAAGATGGCTCCGGCTTTGCGCAAGGTCTATGACCAGATGCCAGAGCCGCGCTACGTCATTTCCATGGGCTCCTGCGCCAATGGCGGCGGCTATTACCACTATTCCTATTCTGTAGTCCGCGGCTGCGATCGGGTGCTTCCGGTGGACATCTATGTGCCCGGCTGCCCGCCGACGGCCGAAGCGCTTTTGTACGGCATCCTGCTGCTGCAGAAGAAGATTCGCCGCACCGGCACCATCGAACGGTAGGACGCCATGGATACGGAAGACGTAACACCAGAGGTCCATCCGCTGCTGGCGCTCGGCAACTATGTCGGGCAGGCGATGGGCAAGGCTGTGCAGTCGGTTTCGCTGAGCTTTGGCGAATTGACCCTGACCATCGACCCATCGACGATCGTCGAAGTAGCGACCTTCTTGCGCGATGATTCGGAATGCCGGTTCTTCACCATCACCGATATCTGCGGCGTGGACTTTCCCGAGCGCGACCAGCGCTTCGAGGTGGTCTACCATTTCATGAGCCCGACCAAGAATCGCCGTATCCGCGTCAAGCTGGCGGCTGACGACGTCACCCCGGTGCCGAGCATCGTCAGCGTCTTCCGCGGCGCCGAATGGTTCGAGCGCGAAGCCTACGATCTCTACGGCATGCTGTTTTCGGGGCATCCCGACCTGCGCCGCATCCTGACCGACTACGGTTTTGACGGTCACCCGCTGCGCAAGGATTTCCCGGTCACCGGCTTTGTGGAAGTTCGCTACGACGAGGAGCGCAAGCGCGTCGTCTACGAACCCGTCAAGCTGATGCAGGAATTCCGCACGTTCGACTATCTGTCACCTTGGGAGGGTACGGACTACGTGCTGCCCGGTGACGAGAAGGCAAAGAACTAATGGCCGAAGCAGAAGTTCGCAATTTCACCATCAACTTTGGCCCCGTGCATCCTTCGGCGCATGGCGTGCTCCGCTTGATCCTGGAACTCGACGGCGAAATCGTCGAGCGCGTCGATCCCCATATCGGGCTGCTGCATCGCGGCACCGAGAAGCTGATCGAGAGCAAGACCTACCTGCAGGCCGTGCCGTATTTCGATCGCCTCGACTATGTGGCGCCGATGAACCAGGAGCATGCCTTTGCCCTGGCCGTCGAAAAGCTGCTGGGCCTGGAAGTGCCGCGCCGCGGCCAGCTGATCCGCGTGCTCTATTCGGAAATCGGGCGCCTGCTGGCGCATCTGATGAACGTGACCACGCAGGCGATGGACGTTGGCGCGCTGACCCCACCGCTCTGGGGTTTCGAGCAGCGCGAAAAGCTGATGGTGTTCTACGAGCGCGCCTCGGGCAGCCGTATGCATGCCGCCTATATCCGCCCGGGTGGGGTCCATCAGGACCTGCCGCAGGCATTGGTCGACGATATCGATACCTTCTGCACGACCTTCCCCAAGGCTCTGGCCGATATCGACAGCCTTCTGACCAACAACCGCATTTTCAAGCAGCGCAACGTCGATATCGGCGTTGTCGATCTGGACGATGCGTGGAACTGGGGCTTTTCGGGCGTCATGGTGCGCGGCTCGGGCGCTGCCTGGGACCTGCGCAAGAGCCAGCCCTATGAATGCTACGACGAGATGGAATTCGACATTCCGATCGGCAAGAACGGCGACTGCTACGACCGCTACCTGATCCGCATGGAAGAAATGCGCCAGTCCACGCGCATCATGAAGCAGTGCGTAGACAAGCTGAACGCCCCCGAAGGCAAGGGCCCGGTGTCCTCGCTCGACGGCAAGGTCGTGCCGCCCAGCCGCAGCGAAATGAAGCGCTCGATGGAAGGGCTGATCCACCACTTCAAGCTCTACACCGAGGGCTATAAGGTGCCGGCCGGCGAAGTCTACGCCTGCGTCGAAGCCCCCAAGGGCGAATTCGGCGTCTACCTGGTGTCCGACGGCACTAACAAGCCCTATCGCTGCAAGATTCGCGCGCCGGGCTTTGCCCATCTGCAAGCCATGGATTTCCTGTGCCGCGGCCACATGCTGGCTGACGTCTCGGCGATCCTGGGTTCCCTCGATATCGTGTTCGGAGAGGTTGACCGCTAATGGTTTCGCGTCGCCTAGCGGAAGATTCGGTTCAGCCGGCATCGTTCGCGTTTAGCAATGACAACGCCAAGTGGGCGGAATGGAAGATCGGGCTATACCCGGCCGGCCGGCAACAGTCTGCCGTCATTCCGCTGTTGATGCGCGCTCAGGATCAGGACGGCTGGGTCAGCCGCGCCACCATCGAGACCATCGCCGACATGCTCGGCATGGCCTATATCCGCGTGCTGGAAGTAGCGACGTTCTATACGCAGTTCCAGCTCAAGCCGGTTGGGACGCGCGCCCATATCCAGGTGTGCGGCACGACGCCGTGCATGCTGCGCGGGGCGGGCGAACTGATCGAGATTTGCCAGCACAAGATTCACCACGACCCGCACACCACCAATGCCGATGGCACGATGAGCTGGGAAGAGGTCGAGTGTCTCGGGGCCTGCGTGAACGCGCCCATGGTGGCGATTTTCCACGACACCTATGAAGACCTGACCGCCGAAACCTTCGAGACGCTGGTCGATGCCTTCGCCGCCGGCAAGGGCGACACCGTCAAGCCGGGTCCGCAAGTTGATCGTGTGACTTCGGCTGCTGCCGGTGGCCGCACGACGCTGCTCGAAGCGCCGACTGCGACGCGCGAAAAGTTCATTCCGCCGGTTCCGCCAGAGGCGCCCGTCGTTCCTGCAGCAGCACCAGCCGCTGCTGCGCCGGCTCCCGCCGCTGCGCAGGCACCGACGACTGCCGCCAAGCCCAAGGACGTGAGCGAAGAATCAGCTCCCGCCCTCAAGGGCCCCGCGCCGCAGGGCAAGGTTTCCCAGGCCAAAGCCGAAGGCGAGCGCAAAGCCGCCAATGCGTCGGCCAAGGCTAATGGCGAGCCGAACGCTGCGATGCGTCCGACGGCTACCGGCGCTGAATCGCCGGCCGGCAAGATCGATGGCGGCAAGGCTCCGGGCAAGGCGACCAAGTCGGCTCCAGCCGAGGGCGCAACCCCTGCTGGTACCGCCGAGGCCCCGGCTATCGTCGCACCGGCCGTCCCAGCCACGCAGGTCAATCCTGTGGCTGAAAAAGGTGGCGACGCGCCACTGTTCGTGGCGCCAAACGACGCGCCGGACGATCTCAAGCTGATCTCGGGCGTCGGCCCGGTGCTGCAAGCGCGGCTCAATAGCCTTGGCATCACCAAGTGGAGCCAGATCGCCGCTTTCGGTCCCGACGATATCACCAAGGTCGAATCCAGCCTGAACTTCAAGGGTCGGGTGACCCGCGACAACTGGCTGGCCCAGGCCGCTGCGCTCGCCAAGGGCGGCGAAGCTGAATATGTCCGCGTCTTCGGCAAGAAGCCGCGGTAGGAGTGAACGATGCTCGCTGATAAAGACCGCATTTTCACCAATCTCTATGGCCAGGGCGACTGGACCCTTGAGGGCGCGCGTTCACGCGGCGCTTGGGTCGGCACCAAGGAGTTCATCGACTCCGGGCGCGACTGGATCACCAACGAGGTCAAGGCTTCGGGCCTGCGCGGCCGCGGCGGGGCAGGGTTCCCCACGGCGCTGAAATGGACCTTCATGCCCAAGGTCAATGATGGGCGCCCGCATTACCTGCTGGTCAATGCCGACGAATCCGAGCCGGGCACCTGCAAGGACCGCGATATCCTGCGCCACGATCCGCACCATCTGGTCGAAGGGTGCCTGTTGGCCGCCCGCGCCATGGACGCGCACCTGGCCTTCATCTATGTGCGCGGCGAATTCATCCGCGAACGTCAGCGTCTGGAACATGCCGTCGAGGAGGCCTATGCGGCCAAGCTGATCGGCAAGGACAATATCCACGGCTGGGACCTGGACATCATCGTCCATCACGGCGCCGGTGCTTACATCTGCGGTGAAGAAACCGCGCTGATGGAGTCGCTGGAAGGCAAGAAGGGCCAGCCGCGCCTCAAGCCGCCATTCCCGGCGGGCATGGGCGTCTATGGCAACCCGACCACGGTGAACAACGTCGAGTCGATCGCTGTAGTGCCGGAAATCCTGCGCCGTTCCGGCGCCTGGTTCGCCAGCCTCGGCCGCGCCAACAATACCGGCACCAAGCTGATGTGCGTTTCGGGGCACGTGAATACCCCGGCGACGTTCGAAGAAGAGATGGGCATTCCCTTCGAGGAAATGATCGAAAAGCACTGCGGCGGTATCCGCGGCGGCTGGGACAATCTGCTGGCGGTCATCCCCGGCGGGGCTTCGGTGCCCTGCGTGCCGGGTGAGAAGATTCGCGGTGCCCGGATGGATTTCGACGGGTTGCGCGAGGTCGGCTCTTCGCTCGGCACTGCCGCGGTGATCGTCATGGACAAGCAGACCGACATCATCAAGGCGATCTGGCGCCTCTCGGCTTTCTACAAGCATGAGAGCTGCGGCCAGTGCACGCCGTGCCGCGAAGGCACCGGCTGGATGATGCGGGTGATGGAACGCATGGTCGAAGGCCGCGCCCAGAAGCGCGAAATCGACATGCTGTTCGAAGTCACCAAGCAGATCGAAGGCCACACTATCTGTGCGCTGGGCGATGCGGCCGCCTGGCCGATCCAGGGCCTGATCAAGAACTTCCGCCCCGTCATCGAAGCGCGGATCGATCAATATACCTGGTCCTCGACCAGCGACGGCGCCGTGCCGTCGATCGCGGCGGAGTAGGGGCCATGGCCAATATCAAAGTCGACGGCAATCTCGTCGAAGTCCCCGATTACTACACGCTGATGCAGGCGGCCGAGGCGGCGGGCGCGGAAATTCCGCGTTTTTGCTATCACGAGCGTCTGTCGGTCGCCGGCAATTGCCGCATGTGCCTGGTCGAGGTCAAAGGTGGCCCGCCCAAGCCGACTGCGTCCTGCGCTATGTCGGTCAAGGATTTGCGGCCCGGCCCGAATGGCGAGCCGCCCGAAATGTTCACCAATTCGCCGATGGTCAAGAAGGCCCGCGAAGGCGTGATGGAATTCCTGCTGATCAACCACCCGCTGGATTGCCCGATCTGCGATCAGGGCGGTGAGTGCGATCTGCAGGACCAGGCCATGGCCTATGGCGTGGACAAGAACCGCTTCGCCGAGAACAAGCGCGCCGTCGAGGACAAGTACATTGGCCCGCTGGTCAAGACCTCGATGAACCGCTGCATTCACTGCACGCGTTGCGTGCGGTTTACGACCGAGGTTGCCGGCATTGCCGAGATGGGCCTGCTGGGTCGCGGCGAAGATGCCGAGATCACGACGTACCTCGAAAAGGCGCTGACCAGCGAGCTGCAGGGTAACGTCATTGACCTGTGCCCGGTTGGCGCACTGACCTCCAAGCCCTACGCCTTCAATGCCCGTCCGTGGGAGCTGAACAAGACCGAATCCATCGACGTGATGGACGCCGTCGGTTCCAACATCCGCGTCGACAGCCGTGGCAATGAAGTGATGCGCGTGCTGCCGCGCATCAACGAGTCCATCAACGAAGAATGGATCTCCGACAAGACCCGCTTCATCTGGGACGGCCTCAAGAGCCAGCGGCTCGATCGCCCCTATGTGCGCAAGGCCGGCAAGCTGCAGGCTGCGACATGGGACGAGGCACTCGCTGCCGTCGCCGCACGCGTCAAGAAGGCCGGCAACAAGGTCGGCGCTATTGCTGGTGATTTGGCTGCCGTCGAGGAAATGTATGCGCTCAAGGCTTTGCTGGCTTCGGTCGGCTCGGGCATGACCGACGTGCGTCCGGCGATGTCGGGCATCGATCCGTCCATGGCGCGCTCGGCCTACCTGTTCAACCCGACCATTGCCGGGATCGAGCAGGCCGACGCCATTCTCATCATCGGCGCTAATCCCCGCAAGGAAGCGGCGCTGATCAATGCGCGCATCCGCAAGACCTGGCGCGCCAAGGGCTTGCCGATCGCTGTCATCGGCGAGCGTGCGGACCTGACTTATAGCTATTCCTATCTCGGTGAGGGCTTCGAAACCCTGGCCGAGCTGGCTGCGGGCAAGGGCGAATTCGCCGAAGTCCTGGCCAAGGCCAAGAACCCGCTGATCATCGTCGGTGAAGGCGCCGTCTCGCATGCCAAGCTCGGCAAGCAGGTCGGCCGCGACACCATCGCACTGGCCGCCAAGCTGGCAACCGGCGCGGAAGTCGCCGAGGGCTGGAACGGCTTTGCGCTGCTGCACAATGCGGCGAGCCGCGTTGGTGGCATCGATATCGGCTTCGTGCCGCATGATGGCGGCGTTTGCTCCGCCGATCAGATCGCGCTGGCCGGCAAGGGCGAGCTCGACGTGCTGTTCCTGCTCGGCGCCGACGAATACGACACCTCTGCAATGGGCAAGGCCTTCGTCGTCTATATCGGCAGCCACGGCGATGCCGGCGCACACCGCGCCGACGTCATCCTGCCGGGCGCGACCTATACCGAAAAATCCGGCACTTATGTGAACACCGAGGGCCGCGTGCAGATGACCAACCGCGCCGTGTTCCCGCCGGGCGATGGCAAGGAAGACTGGGCGATTGTCCGCGCACTGTCTGGCGCTATCGGAAAACCATTGCCGTTCAACTCGCTGACGCAGCTTCGTGCCGCGATCTATGCCGAATTCCCGCATCTTGCGCGGATCGACCAGATTGCGCCGGGCGCCGTGGCCGACGTCACCAAGCTGGCCAAAGCCGGCATCAAAACCAAGTCGGCTCCTTATGGTTCGGCCGTTGCCGAATTCTATCTGAGCAATCCGATCGCGCGTGCCTCGGCCGTCATGGGCGAATGCGCCGCCATGGCTGCCGGCCTGCGGCAAGCGGCGGAGTAGGGGAGCACAATGGACTTCGTACTCTCCGCCCTCGATTATCTGCTCGGCATCCCCTTCCTCGGTTGGGGCATGCAGATCGGTTTCGTCTATAAGGCCCTGGCTTTGCTGGTTGGCCTCCTGATCTTCACCGCCTTCATTCTGCTCGCCGATCGCAAGATCTGGGCGGCGGTGCAAATTCGCCGTGGCCCCAACGTGGTCGGCCCGTTCGGCCTGCTGCAGAGCTTTGCCGATCTGCTCAAGTTCGCGCTCAAGGAAGCCATCATTCCGGCCGGCGCTGACAAGCTGCTGTTCCTGTTTGCGCCCCTGCTGACCGCCACACTGGCGCTTGCGGGCTGGGCCGTCATCCCCGTCAATGACGGTTGGGCGATGGGTAACCTCAATATCGGCATCCTCTACGTGCTGGGAGTCTCCTCGCTGGGCGTCTATGGCGTCATCATCGGCGGCTGGGCTTCGAACTCGAAATATCCGTTCCTCGGCTCGCTCCGTTCGGCGGCGCAGATGGTGTCCTACGAAGTCTCGATCGGCCTCGTTATCATCACCGTGCTGCTCTGCGTCGGATCGCTGAACCTCAATGACATCGTCATTGCCCAGCGCGACATGGGTCTGGCCCATATGATCGGGCTACCGCAGCTCACGTTCCTCAACTGGTTCTGGCTGCCGCTGTTCCCGATGTTCGTGGTGTTCTACATCTCGGCCCTGGCTGAAACCAACCGCCCGCCATTCGATCTGGCGGAAGGCGAATCCGAGCTCGTCGCCGGGTTCATGACCGAATATTCCTCGACCCCGTATCTGCTGTTCATGCTGGGCGAGTACATTTCGATCCTGTTGATGTGCGCTCTGACCACCGTCCTGTTCCTGGGTGGCTGGACCAGCCCGATCGACCTGCCGCCCTTCACCTGGGTGCCGGGCCTGATCTGGTTTTTCCTCAAGGTCAGCGCGGTGTTCTTCATGTTCGCCATGGCCAAGGCCATCGTGCCGCGCTACCGCTATGACCAATTGATGCGTATCGGCTGGAAGCTGTTCCTGCCGCTGTCGCTGGCCTGCGTCGTGGTCCTCGCTTTCATTCTCCAGCTCACCGGCTGGGGCTGGCACGGAGGGATTGCCTGATGCAATTCGTCAACACGCTGTTCCTGCGGGAGTTCGTTTCAACGTTCTTCCTCGCCATGCGCTACTTCTTCGCGCCCAAGCCGACCATCAACTATCCCTTCGAAAAGGGTCACGTGTCGCCACGCTTCCGTGGTGAGCATGCGCTTCGCCGCTATCCCAATGGCGAAGAGCGTTGCATTGCCTGCAAGCTGTGCGAGGCCATCTGCCCGGCCCAGGCCATCACCATCGAGGCCGGCCCGCGCCAGAACGACGGCACGCGCCGCACGGTGCGCTACGACATCGACATGGTGAAGTGCATCTATTGCGGCTTCTGCCAGGAAGCCTGCCCGGTGGACGCCATCGTGGAGGGGCCGAATTTCGAATTCTCCACCGAAACGCGCGAAGAACTTTATTACGACAAGGCCCGGCTGCTGGCGAACGGGGATCGCTGGGAGCGGGAAATCGCCCGCAATCTGGAACTGGACGCACCGTACCGATAGGCCATCCGGCCAATAACGAGACAACATGTTCGAAGCGATTGCCTTCTATTTCTTCTCGGCCATCCTCATCGCCTCGGCGGTGATGGTGATCGCCGCGCGCAATCCCGTGCATTCTGTGCTGTTCCTGATCCTCAGCTTCTTCAACGCCGCCGGGCTCTTTGTTCTTCTGGGCGCCTAGTTCCTGGGCATGATCCTGATCGTGGTTTATGTCGGTGGCGTCTCCGTGATGTTCCTTTTCGTGGTGATTATGCTGGATGTGGATTTCGTCGTACTGTAGCGC
>NZ_JAQGJV010000012.1 GCF_028290435.1 Devosia sp.
GGAGCCGAGCGCCAAGGATGCCGCCGACGCGAAGGCAAAGATAAGCCCGAACGTGATCGACTGGCCCGACGGCTCCCACATCACGATCATGACGCCGGTGAACGCGAGCGCTATGCCGGCCGAACGCCGCCAGCCGACCTGTTCTCCCAGTATGAGGACCGACAGGATGGCGGTCAGCGGGATCGAGAGCTGCAGCACGATTGAAACGCTGGTGGTGGACGCGGCATTGAGCGCCAGAAACATCAGCCCGAAGTGAAAAGCGCCCATCAGCGCGCCGATGACGATCACCGGCAGCAGCGGCTTGGGCAATGGCCGGAGCAGCGGCGACAGGATCACGGCCACCATGGCAAAGCGGGCTGCGGCGTAAAAGATCGGGGCGATGGCGTACATCGAGAACAGAGCCCGGCTCACCACCAGGTTGGCAGCCCAAATCAGGCAGACGCCGGCGAAGATCAGAAAATCACGAAAGCGCATGAGGGACCGGTGGTTCTAGTTGACCGCCGCCGTCTCGGCGGTTGGGAAGTGGCAGGCAACGCGCTGGCCGGGACCGATCTCGCGCAGCGCGGGAACTTTGCTGGCGCAGATATCCTGGGCCTTAGCACAGCGGGTACGGAAGTGGCAGCCGCTGGGCGGGTTCAGCGGGCTGGGCAGATCGCCCGACAGCACGATGCGGGTTCGCTTGCGCTCGGCGATCGGATCGGGCAGCGGCACCGCCGAGAGCAGGGCCAGCGTATAGGGGTGCTGTGGTGACTTGAACAATTGCCGAGCCGGGGCGATCTCGACGATCCGGCCCAGATACATCACCCCGATCAGATGCGAGATATGGCGCACCACGCCGAGATCGTGCGCGATGAACAGGTAGGCGATCCCCAGACGCTGCTGCAATGATTTGAGCAGATTGAGCACGCCAGCCTGGATCGACACGTCGAGGGCCGAGACGGGCTCATCCAGCACGATCACCTTGGGCTCGAGCGCGATGGCCCGGGCAATGCCGATGCGCTGGCGCTGCCCGCCGGACAGTTCATGCGGCCAGCGTTCGGCCACGTCCTGGGGCAGTTGTACCAGCTCGATCAATTCGCGCACCCGGGCATTGGCCTGCGGGCCGGGCAACTTGGCGAGGCGCAGCGATTCCAGCAGGATATCGCGAATCCGCAGGCGCGGGTGCAGCGAGGCCAGCGGGTCCTGGAACACCATCTGAATGTCGCGGCGCAGGAGCCGCATCTCGGGCTTTGATGCCGTGACCAGATCGCGGCCGTCAAGCTTAACTTGGCCTTCGGTCGGCGTGATCAATTGCATGATGCAGCGGCCAAGCGTCGATTTTCCGCAGCCGGACTCGCCAACCAGGCCAAAGGTTTCGCCGCGGTTGATCGAGAACGACACGCCTGAAACGGCCCGCACGATATCCGCCTGACCGCCAAACAGCACGCCGTTGCGGATCGGGAAATCCTTGACCACGCCATCCACCTGCAGGATCGGCGCGCCGATGGGGACGATTGCGTTCATAGCGGCGCTCCCACGAGTTCGCTGGGCGCCGCGAGTGGTGGCAGCGACGCGGCGAAGTGGCAAGCGCTTGCCGTGGCCAAGGCGGGCCTGAGTTCGGGATCGACCTCGGCACAGATCTGTTGCGCGTTGACGCAGCGGGGATGAAAGGCGCAGCCGCCTGGTCGAGCCCAGATCGATGGCGGCGTGCCTTCGATCGGCGTCAAATCCTCACCGTCATCCTCGACGCGCGGCATCGCGCGCAATAGCCCCCGGGTATAGGGATGCCGGGTGCGATAGAACACGTCCTCGACGGCGCCGCGCTCAACGATGCGGCCGCCATACATGACCGCAATCTCGTCGGCCGAGCCGGCCACCACGCCGAGATCATGGGTGATCAGCACCAGGCCAATGCCTAGTTCCTCGCGCAGGCGTTGCAACAGGTCGAGTATCTGAGCCTGCACCGTCACATCCAGGGCCGTTGTCGGCTCGTCCGCGATCAGCAGGTCCGGACTGTTGGCGATCGCCATGGCGATCATGGCGCGCTGCCGCATGCCGCCGGAAAATTCGTAGGGGTACTGGCTGACCCGGCGCTTGGGCTGCGGAATTGCCACGGAATCGAGCAGATGCTCCGCCCGCTCCAGCCCCTCGCGCTTGCTGACCGTCCTGTCGTGCAGTCGGATGGCTTCGGCGATCTGGTCGCCAATAGTGAGCACCGGGTTGAATGCGCTCAGCGGGTCCTGGAAGATCACGCCGATCTGCTTGCCACGGATGTGGCGCATCTCATCGGCTGCCATGCCGACCAGTTCGCGACCGCGGAATTTGGCGCTGCCAGTCACCTTCGAGCCGCCGGGCAGGAGTTGGAGTAGAGCCATCATGGTCACCGACTTGCCGGAGCCTGACTCGCCGACAATGCCCAGCACCTTGCCAGGCTGCAGCGTCAGGTCGACGCCGCGGACGGCTTCGGCATAGCCGTTGGGTCCGCGAAAGCTGGCCCGCAGGCCGGCGATTTCCAGAAGCGGCGGCGGCGCCAGATGCATATCGTGCTGCATGCTCAGCGCTCCTTCGTGTCAAGCAGGTCGCGCAGGCCATCGCCGAGGAAGCTGCAGGCCAGCACGACGCTGAGAATGGCCATGCCCGGACCGAAGGCTATCCACCAATTGTAGAATTTGCTGGCGCCCTCGGAGATCATGCTGCCCCATTCAGGACTCGGCGGCGTTGCGCCCAGGCCGATAAAGCTCAGCGAGGCCGCGAGAAGAACCACTGCACCAAAATCCATAGTGGCGTTGACTAGCGTCGGGGTCCAGCACAGCGGCATGATGTGCTTGGTCAGGACGCGGAAGGATCCCGCGCCGCCCGCGACGGCAGCCTCGACATGCTCGCGCTCGCGCACCTCGAGCACCTGGGCCCGCATCAGGCGGGCATAGATCGGCCACCAGACGATCACCATGGCGATCGAGGCATTGACCAAGCCGGGTCCCAACGCCGCCGAAACCGTCATTGCCAGCAGGATCGGCGGGAATGACACCGTCACGTCGACAGCCCGCATCACCAATCCGTCGATCCAGCCGCCGACATAGCCGGCGATGGCGCCCAGCAGCGAGCCGATCGCCACCGCGGCGGCGACCACGGCAATGGCAATCGGCACCGAAAATCTGGCGCCATAGAGGGTGCGCGACAGCACGTCCCGCGCCAGGGCGTCGGTGCCCAGCCAATGGGCCGCGCTGGGCTCCTGCAACCGCTTGCCGGCCAACGCCAGCGGATCGGGCAGGCCCCAGAACTGCACCGTGGCGGCGCAGATGATCCAGAACAGGATCACCACACCGCCGATGAGCGCGGTCGGCGGCAACTTACGCAGTAGACGCCACGCGACAGTGCCCCGCGACGGACGCCGGTGCTGTTCCGGCGCGGCGAAAACCGGTCTAACCAGGATCGTGGCGGCAGGCTCCCGGTCGATCAAATCAGCCATCGCTATCCCTCCAGCTTTACGCGTGGATTAGCGAAGGCATAGGTGACGTCGGTCACCAGATTGGCCAGCAGGAACGCCATGGCGCCGACCAGCGTGACCCCGACGATCGCTGGATAATCGAGCGAGCGCGCCGCCGAGACGGCATATGAGCCGATGCCGGGCCAGGAGAAGATCGTTTCGGTCAGCACGGCCCCGGTGATCAGATAGGCAAAGGTAAAGCCCAGAATGGTCAGCGACGGGATCAGGGCATTGCGCAAGGCATGGTGCAGGATCACCACGCTTTCGGGCGCACCCTTGGCCCGAGCGGTGCGGATATAGTCCATGTTGAGAGCTTCGAGCAGGCTGGACCGGATCAGCCGCGTGACGATCCCTGTCACCGACCAGCCGAGCACGAAGGCGGGCAGGATAAGGTGGCCGAGCGCCTCGAGGAACAATGGCATATTGCCGGCCAGCAGTGAGTCGACGGTGAACAGCCCGGTAATGCCGGGGGGTGGCTCCGTGCGTGCATCAAGCCGTCCTGGTCCCGAAACCCAGCCCAGCTTGACCGAAAAGATGAACAGCAGGATCAGCCCCGACCAGAACACCGGCAGCGAGGAGCCGATCAGCGCAAAAATCCGGGCCGCGCTGTCGGCGAAAGTGTTCTTGAATCGCGCTGCGATAATGCCCAGGCCGATACCCGAAGTACAGCCGAAGATCATTGCGGCGATCACCAGTTCGAGCGTCGCCGGGAGACGGCCGGCGATGTCGGTGCTGACAGGACGGCGCGTCGAAAAGGACGTGCCGAGATCCCCCTGCACCAGCCGGCCCATATAGATCAGGTAACGCTCGGGCAGGGAGCGGTCGAGGCCCCACTGGGCCTTGACCGTGGCAACCACCTGCTCGTTGCTCATCATGCGTTCCGGGATCAGGGCGGAAAGCGGATCGCCCTTGGTTACCTGCGACAACAGGAAGACGACGCTGGCTATCCCCAACAGCAGGAGCGGCATGGCCACCATTCGGCGAAGGAGATAGCGCAGCATGGGTCTATCCTACTTGCGGGTGATCTCGTTGATCGGCAGGTTGCAGCAGGCACTGTATCGGACACCGGCAAGATCGCTTTTATAGGCGAGCACCAGATTGGGGCTGACCAGCGGGATGATGATCTTGTCCTTGATCATCTCTAGCCCGATCTGGTTGTAGAACGCCGCGCTGGCCTCGCCGGTCGATGCCAGGGCCTTCGCATAGAGATTGGCTTCGGCTGGATTGACCACCGTTTCTGGCGTCTTGCCGCCGGCGCGTCCGGCCCAGGGCGTGCCCGCGGTCATGGCGAAATAGGCGACATACTGGCCGCTGCCGTAATAGTCGGGGGCATAGTAGACGGCGGTGACCGGGATGCCGTCACCGGTCAGCTGGTCGCGCCAGACCGGGTAGGTCTGCGGCTGGAGGTCGATGGTGACGCCGATGGCGGCCCAATCCTGCTGCACCTTCTGCATCATCAGGTTGAGATCGACGCCGTAGACGTTGTCATTGGGATAGACGGCGCTGAGCGTGAAACCATCGGGATGGCCGGCGGCAGCGAGCAATTCCTTGGCCTTTGCGATGTCCTGTTTCGGCTCCGGCAAGCCGGCCGTACCGGGGAAGCCGTTGGGGATCGGCGAGGATTGCTTGACGCCATTGCCGCCGACCGTGAAATCGAGCATGCCGTCATAGTCGATGGCCAAGGCCAGCGCCTCGCGGACTTCGGGTGTGAGGACGCCCTCGGCCGTGGCCGCGCCGGGACTGAAGGCGACGTAGACGAAGTTGAACGAGGGCACGACTTCGGTGGTTACGTCCGTCGTGGACATGGATGCCGCGGTGTCCGGATCGATCTGCATGGCGATGTCGACGGCGCCTGATTCAAGCGCCTGCGCCTGGCTCACCGCATCCTGGACTTGGGTGATGACCACCGTGGAGAACGGCGACTTGGTGCCGTAATACGCTTCGTTCCGCGCAAACCGCAATTCGCTCTCGGGCGTGTAGCCAGCCAGCGTAAACGGGCCGCTGCCGGCCGAGTTTTCGAGGAACCAGTTCTCCGAGGTATCGGCAGTCGCCGCGCTCGCATCGGCCACGGCGCCGTGTTCGATGGCCACGTCCGAATTGATGATCGCCGCATAGGTCGCCGAGATCTTGTTGACAAATTCGGAGTCGGGCCCAGTGACCGTCACCTTGACGGTCTTGGCATCAACGGCCTCGACCGAAGTCATCCCGTCCAGCAGGAACGAGGGCGAGCCCTTGAGGTTGAGCAGGCGCTCGAAGCTCCACTTGACGTCCTTGGCCTCGACCGGCGAGCCATCGGCAAACACGGCCTTTGGATTGAGGTGAAAGGTGAATTCGGTGGTTTCCGGATTGATGTCCCAGCTGGCTGCAAGGCTAGGCACCAGCGACTGGTTGTCCGGCGCCAGCGTCACCAGCGTTTCATAGGTCGAGCTAAGGTAAATCTGGCAGGTGTCGCAGAACGCGCGCGCCGGATCGAGCGAGTTGACGTCCATTGAGCGGGCGATCACCAGGGTGTCGCTATCCTGCGCGAAAACCATCGGCGTGAACGCTGCGAAAGCCAATGCGCTGGCGGTGAGGAGGGCAGGGACGTGACGGCGGGACATGCGGGCAGTGAGACGCTGCTGGAACATTGCGGGAGGTCCTTGGGTCGGGAAAGAGTTCAACTTCAACTGGCCAGCAGGCGCTTGAGCACGCCGAGCTTGGCCTGGGGTTCGAGCGTTGCCCGGTTCGCCTTGATGTCTTCAAAGGCTGCGCCGGTGGCCTCCAGCGTCCTCGCGACATCCGCTTCCGTCATCGCCGCGTTCATGAACATGTTGTGGTAGGGGCTGAGATAAGCGCCATGCTTCATCGCGGTCTGGCACCAGCGATAGCCGAAGCGCCAATCGGGATCCTCGTCGAACAGGATCTGCGGCATCTGCACCGGGCCGGTCTGGCGGATCGAAAAGCCGAAGTCCTTGGCCTGCGCATCGAGCGAGGTGCGCAGCAAGGTGCCGATCTTGACCAGGTTTTCGAGATAATCGGTCTCGCGCACCAGCTTGAGCGTGGCGAGGGCAGCTGCCATCGGCACCGCCGAATACCAGAACGATCCGGTCACGAACATCGACTCGACAGCCTTGCGCGCCTTGTTGGCGCCCAATACCGCGGAGATGGGCTGGCCATTGCCGATCACCTTGCCGAAGCAGGCGATATCGGGGTCGACATCGACGGTTTCCCAAGAGCAGCCGCGGGTCAGCCGGAAACCGGCGCGAACATCATCCACGATCAGCAGCGCATCGATATCGTCGCACAGCTTGCGCACGCCGCGCGCATATTCGGGATCGATCTGGGATTGGTCCGAGAAGGTCTCGTGCTTGAACGGCGTGGCGAAAATGCCGGCGACATCGTCACCTGCGAATTTTGCCGCCTTGGTCAGGCTTTCGAGATCGTTGTATTCGAAATAGACGATATGGGCGCGATCCTCCGGCACGATGCCGGACATGGACGGCGTGTTCCACGGCGCCGAGCCGTGATATGAACCACGCGCCACCAGGATCTTTTTCTTGCCGCGATAGGCCCGGGCCGCGACCATGGCGATCGAAGTCGCGTCGCTGCCGTTCTTGCAGAACATCGCCCAATCGGCGTGTCGCACCATGGAGACCATGGTTTCGGCCAGTTCGACCATGCCCGGACCGGGGCCGGTCATGGTATCGCCGAGCGCCAATTGATCGGCGATGGCCGCCTGCACCTCGGGACGGGCATAGCCCATCAGGTTGGGACCATAGGCGCACATGTAGTCGATATATTCGTTGCCATCGACATCCCACAGGCGGGTGCCTGATGCCTTCGCGAAAAACTGGGGGAAGTCGTCGGGCATGATCGCCACCGACTCATGGCCATACATGCCGTTGGGGATGACCTGATAGGCCCGCTCCTGCAGTGCCTTGTTGCGCGTATTGGTCCAGACCATGGATTTTCTCCCCGCTTTGGCGGCGCCCGCATGCGCCTTTCCCTAAGGTCAGGTTAAGGAGAGAAAATTCGGTCTTCAAGCCAGCATTGATGCGAAACTAGTCATCTACGAAAAATGCACAGCAGATATGCAACATGATCGGATGGCCATCGCTGCAGTGCGATAATCCGGCATTTCGACGGTCCTGCCGGCAGAGCCAACTGAGCCTGCAGCCATCTTGCGGCGATGAGCCGCTCAACGGATATCGAGATAATGATAGATTATTTGATTATCTTTTTGCTCGTCAATTTTGTCCGCGAGAGCTGCTCGGGAAGAAAACAGCGCAGATAGGCGATAGCCGCCCGTGAGCTTTCCACCACATAGGCATCGGTAATGCTGCCATGCTCGGCGTAGGAGATGGCCCAGATGCCATCCATGATGCCGATGGATATCGCCAGCCAGTGTTCCAGGTTTTGCAGGCTGCCACACTCGAAGCGCTGGCGCATATCTTCCGCGCGACGCTCTGCCAAGGCAGCGTTGCCGCGCAAATCCAGGTGCCGAACCTCCACGCTCACGCCGGCACCCATGAACAGGCGCAGTGCCGCCGGGTGGCGGTTGAGATACCTGGCGCCATTGCGCTGGCGGATGCGGATCAATTCCTGCCAGTCGGCGGGTTCAGGATCGAGCGGTTGGCTGGACAGCTTGGCCAGGTCGCGATGATAGCGCCCCGCCAATGCCACCAGCACGGCGTTCCGATTGGGAAAGAAATGATAGACCGAGGGCAGGGGCACACCCGCCTCCTCGGCAATGGTGGCTAGGCTGATATCCTCGTTGCGCGTATAGGCCAGCAAATGCTCGGTCGCATCGAGCAGAACTTCGACGCGCTTGATGCCCCGCGCTCGGAGCGGTCGTCGGAGCACCGTCCTGCGCTCGATTTCTTCCGGGCTGACCGACGCTTTACTACCAGGAATGGTCGCCATTGTTGCCACAAACAGGATGCCTCACCAGTTGGACTGTGTGCTATCCACCCCAGTCGATCAAGTGCGTTCGATCGCGCTTGAGGGCGTCGCTCATGCCCCGCGTTGGGTTGCTGAGGCGACCACGATCCGGCACAAGTGATTGGAGTTGCTGAAAGGTGCCGCTAATGTTCGATCTCGTCGTTCGCAATGCTAATTTGCCAGATGGGCGCGAGGGCGTTGATATTGCGGTCCAGAGTGGACGCATCGTGGCAGTCGAAAGCGCGATTGCTGGCGCCGCCCAAACCGAGATCGACGCAACCGGGCGCCTGGTGACGCCGCCCTTCGTCGATCCGCATTTTCATATGGATGCAACGCTGTCGCTTGGGCTGCCACGCATGAACACCTCGGGCACATTGCTCGAGGGCATAGCCTTGTGGGGCGAGTTGCGGCCAACGCTGACCAAGGACGCGTTGATCGAGCGCGCGCTGCGCTACTGCGATCTCGCCGTTTCGCAGGGCCTGCTGGCGGTCCGCAGCCATATCGACACCAGCGATCCGCGTCTGGTGACCGCCGAGGCGCTGCTGGAAGTGCGCGACATGGTAGCGCCCTATCTGACGCTGCAACTCGTGGCGTTTCCGCAGGATGGCTACTATCGCGCACCGGATGGGGTGGCGTCACTGTCTCGGGCGCTGGACATGGGGCTCGACGTCGTCGGCGGCATTCCCCATTTCGAGCGCACCATGGCCGATGGAACTGCCTCTGTTGAAGCGCTGTGCCGAATTGCGGCCGATCGCGGTCTGCCGGTGGATATCCATTGCGACGAGACCGACGATCCGATGTCGCGCCATGTGGAGACTCTGGCGGCCCAGACGGTCCGGTTCGGCCTGCACGGACGGGTCGTCGGCTCGCACCTGACCTCGATGCACTCCATGGACAATTACTACGTGTCCAAGCTGATCCCGATGATGGTCGAGGCCGGGCTTCACGCCGTGGCCAATCCGCTGATCAACATCATGCTGCAAGGCCGGCACGACACCTATCCCAAGCGGCGCGGCATGACGCGGGTGCCCGAGCTGCTGGCTGCCGGCATCAATGTCGGGTTCGGCCACGACTGTGTAATGGACCCCTGGTATTCGATGGGGTCGGCGGACATGCTCGAGGTGGGCCATATGGCGATCCACGTCGCGCAGATGGCGTCGATTACCGACAAGCGGAAGGTGTTTGAAATCCTGACTTACGGCAATGCGCGGGTTATGGGGCTGGAAGGCTATGGCATCGAAGCCGGATGCCACGCCGACCTCGTCATTTTGCAAGCGCGCGACGCCGTCGAAGCTCTGCGGCTCAAGGCCAACCGGCTCACCGTCATCCGCCGGGGCAAGGTGATCGCCGAAACCCCGGCGCGGCTGACGGCGCTTACCCTCGCGGGTCGTCCGGCCCAAGTCGATGCATCCGGTTACGCGCCAAGCACTAAATGATGCGGAAATGGGCATGACGCCCGCTTGACATAATTTTGGGCAGGCGATCACTGTATTCTTACCAATTGGTCAAAAATGGGGACAGGAAATGGCAAGCAGTTTCAATATGTCGAGGCGAACGGTCCTCGCCACCGGCCTCGCGCTGGGCGCAACGACACTCGTGCCAGCCGTTCGTGCGCAGACAGTCATCAAGGTTGCTGGCATTCACGCATCGCCCGTCGAAAACGCCTGGAATTCGCGGCTGCATGAAGCGATGCTCGATGCGGCCAAGGAAGGCCTGATCGAATATGTGTTCTCTGAAGGCGTTTCGGGCACGGATTATGCGCGCGCCATGCGCGAATATGCCGAGCAGGGCAATCAGTTGATCGTCGGCGAATCCTACGCCGTGGAAGCGGAAGCCCGTCAGGTCGCTGCTGATTATCCCGATACCGCATTCCTCATGGGTTCGAGCGGAGGGCCTTCGGGCGACAATTTCGGTACCTTCGGCACCTGGAACCATGAAGCGGCTTATCTCACCGGCATGCTGGCTGGCGCCATGACCAAGTCCAACGTCGTCGGCTCTGTCGGTGCCATTCCAATCCCCGAAGTCAACATGCTGATAAACGCCTTCAACCTGGGCGCCAAGGAAGTGAACCCCGAGGTGAAGACCCTCGTTGCGTTCATCGGGACGTTCTTCGATCCGCCGAAGGCGCGCGAAGCCGGGTTGGCTCAGATCGACTCTGGCGCCGATATCCTGTTTGGCGAACGCATCGGCACTGCCGACGCCGCCAAGGAACGCGGCATCAAGTCCGTTGGTTCGCTGATCGACTACACCCCACGCTACCCTGATACCGTCTTTGCCAACGCCATGTGGTACTTCCGCCCGCTGCTCAACGCTGCGCTGGCCGATGTCGCGGCCGGAACGCCTGTGGGCAAGAACTACACGCCGACCAGCCTGATGAAGGACGGCGGCAACGACATCGTCTATGTGCCCGACGCTGCGCCGGCCGAGGCCGTAGCGGCCATGGAGGCCAAGCGCACCGCCATCAAGGCCGGTCAATTCGAAGTGCCGATCAATATGGACGAACCAGCCTGATCGTTTCCCATAGATGCTGACGACACCGACCCGATCCGATGACGCGATGGCGCTTGCAAGCGCCGTCGCCGCCGGGCGCACGAGCGCGACCGAAGCGATGAGAGCTGCAATCGCAGCGGCCAAAGTCGACCCGTTCGGCGCCATGGCGCTGCTCGATGCCGAACTTGGTTTGGCGTCGGCAGCCGCCTACGACCATGCACCTGATCCGACCCTGCCATTCCTGGGCGTGCCCACACTGGCCAAGGATTTGGGCGGCCCGTTTGCCGGCATTCCCATGCGGGCGGGGTCGCGCACCCTGGCCGACGATGTCACCGCCGACTCCGACCTCGCCCGGCGCTTCCGCGCCAGCGGTCTCTGCCTCTTCGGCAGCACCACCGCCCCCGAATTCGGGCTGGCGCTCAGCAGCGAACCCGCTATGGGCCCGATATGCCGCAACCCACTCGATCCGACCCGCACGGCGGGCGGCTCCTCAGGCGGCGCCGCTGCGGCTGTGGCATCCGGCATCGTCGCCATCGCCCATGCCACCGATGCGGGTGGCTCGATCCGCGTCCCCGCGGCCTGTTGCGGCCTGGTCGGGCTCAAGCCATCGCGGGGGGGCATGCCCGCAGGGCCCGGCTTCGGCAATTACCTGGGCGGCATCGCCACCGAACTGGCAGTCTGCCGCTCCGTCCGCGACACCGCGGCGGCGTTCGCGGCGTTTTCCGGCTCAGCGCGCGGCCCTTTCCCGAACCCCGAAATGCTCGGCGCCGATACTAGCTCTTTGCGCATCGGCATGCTCACCGATTTCGGCGGCCGCTATGCAATCGACCCCGCCCGGCAGGCGGCCATCGAAGCGGCCGGCCGGTCGCTGGAGTGCGATGGACACCAACTGATCCCGCTGGCGTGGGCCGAGTTCGACGCCATGGTCACAACCTCGGCCCAGGTTTTTGAAACGATCGTTTCGGTCAATCTGGCCGCGCTGTTTGAAGCGTTCTCGCTCGACAAATCTGCCGCCGAACCCCTTACCCAGGCCGTCATCGAAAATGGGCGGGCGATGGGCGCCATGGCGGTATGGAAACAACTAGACCAAAGCGTCCTGGTCAGCCACGCCCTCTGGAAAATGTTTGACCGTGTCGATGTGGTCCTGACGCCAATGCTGGCTGGCCCGCCGCCACTGCTCGGACATTTCCCAAATGACCACGGCGACACCACTGCCCATTTCGACCGCATGACGGCGATGGCGCCCCTGGCGGCGCTTGCCAACATCGCGGGTTGTCCGGCGATCACCCTGCCGTTCGGCAGCGACGCCGCCGGTCTGCCGGTTCCGGTACAATTGCTTGCACCAATGGGCGGTGACCTTCGCCTTTTGATGCTTGCTGCTCGCCTGGAATCCGAGCAACGCTGGACCCACCGCTTTCCTGTCGCAGGCCTGCCATGACCGCTCATCCAGTGTTGCGCCTCTCCGGCATCACCAAGCGGTTCGGCACCACGCTGGCCAATGACGCGATCTCGATCGACTTGGCGCCCGGCGAAGTGCTGGCCCTGCTCGGGGAGAATGGCGCTGGCAAAACCACGCTGATGAGCATCCTGTTCGGCCACTACACGCCCGACGCCGGTACTGTCGAAGTTGCCGGCGCTCAACTGCCGCCAGGCAAGCCGCGCGCCGCGATCCGGGCCGGCGTCGGCATGGTGCACCAGCATTTTTCGCTCGCGGCGAACCTGACCGTGCTCGACAATGTCATGACCGGCACCGAGAGTCTCTGGCAGCTCAAATCCTCGACCAGTAAAGCGCGTCGTGAGCTGCTGTCGATTGCCGAGCGCTTTGGGCTCAAGGTCAACCCAGACACCCGCGTCGGCGATCTATCGGTGGGCGAGCAGCAGCGCGTCGAAATCCTCAAGGCGCTCTACAACGACGCCAAAATCCTGATCCTCGACGAGCCAACCGCCGTCTTGACCAATATCGAGGCCGAGACACTGTTCGCCACGCTTCGCGTGATGGCACAAAATGGACTGTCGCTGATTTTCATTTCCCACAAGCTCAACGAAGTGATGGCCGCTGCCGATCGCGTCGTGGTGCTGCGCGGCGGCAAGGTCGTGGCTGAGCGTCTCGCCGCTGCCACCAGCAGGGCCGAACTCGCTGAACTGATGGTCGGACGCCGGGTTGCCCGACCGGTCCGGGAGGCAGCCACATCCGGCCCCATTCTCCTTGAGGCGATCAACCTCGATGTGGGGCGGCGCCTCTCAGGCATCAATTTTGCCGTTCGCGCCGGCGAGACACTGGGCATCATCGGCGTCTCCGGCAACGGACAAACCGCGCTAGGACATCTGGTCTCGGGGCTCGTGCAGCATAGTGGCGGCGAATTGCGCCTGTTCGATCACGCGGTGAATCAAACCAGCGTGCGCGCCCTGATCGAAGCCGGCATTGGCCGGATACCCGAAGACCGCAATGCCGAAGGCGCCATCGGAGAAATGGCGATCTGGGAGAATGCCGTCCTCGAACGCATCTGGGAATTTTCGCGGCATGGTTTGGTCGATCGGCGCGCCGCCCGCCAGTTCGCCGCCCAGATCATCGAGGGGTTCGACGTGCGTGGCGGCACGCCCGATAGCCGCACGCGTCTGCTATCGGGCGGCAACATGCAAAAGCTAATCCTGGGCCGCAACCTGCAAAGCCGGCCACGCATTCTGATCGCTGCCCAGCCGACGCGCGGGCTGGATGAGGGCGCCATCGCTGCCGTGCATACCCGTATTCTCGAGGCCCGCCGCGCTGGAACGGGCGTGCTGCTGATTTCCGAAGACCTCGACGAGGTGGTCAGCCTGGCGGATCGCATCCAGGCCATCGTCAAGGGTCGCCTGTCGCCGCCCGTGCCGGCCGAACAGGCCGATGCGCGTATGCTCGGCTTGATGATGGCCGGGGACTGGCCGCAAGACGGGACATTAGCCCATGCGTCTTGAACGCCGCGCCCATCGACCGCTGGTGCTCGTGCTGCTGGCGCCTGTCATCGCCATTGTCACCGCCCTCGCCATTTCCGGCGTGCTGATCGCCATCGCGGGCGCCCCGGTGCTCGAAGCCTATCGGCTGATCATCACCGGCGCCTTCGGCACAAGGCTGGGATTCACCGAAACCCTCACCCGCGCCACCCCGTTGATGCTCACCGGGCTCGCTGCCGCCGTCGCCTTTCGGGCGCGTGTCTGGAATATCGGCGCGGAAGGGCAGTTTTATCTCGGCGCCATCGCGGTGGCCGCCGTCGCTGCAACCGTGTTTTCCGGCTGGCCGCCCTATCTGCTGATCCCCTCATCCCTGATGGTCGGTGCCATCGCCGGCATGGTCACGCTGCTAGTGCCGCTCGGCTTGCGCCTGCGCTTCGGCGTCGATGAGGTGGTCACCAGCCTGTTGATCAATTTTGTCGTCGTCCTGTTCGTCTCGATGATGATCGAGGGCCCGCTCAAGGACCCGCTGGCCTTCGGCTGGCCCCAATCGATCCCGGTCGGCGCCGACGCCATGCTGCCCAAGCTGATTGATCGCACGCGGCTGCATATCGGGTTGCTCATCGCCATCGTCGTTGCGGTGCTGGTCTATTTCCTGCAATCGCGCACCGTGTTCGGCATGCAGTCGCGCGCCGCCGGCCTGAGTCCCACGGCCGCGACCTTCGCCGGCGTGCCGCTGGCGAAAACCCTCATCAAGGTCGCGTGCCTGTCCGGCGGGCTTGCGGGATTGGCAGGGGCTATCGAGGTCACGG
This sequence comes from Devosia sp., assembly GCF_028290435.1. GTDB lineage: Bacteria > Pseudomonadota > Alphaproteobacteria > Rhizobiales > Devosiaceae > Devosia. The sequence continues at coordinate 14,614 of NZ_JAQGJV010000012.1, forward strand.
GCGTCAAGGGCTACGTCACCACCGATTTGTCGCCGGGTTACGGCTATTCGGGCATCATCGTCGCCATGCTGGCCAATCTGCACCCGATCGGCGTCATCGCCGCGGCCCTGTTCACCGCCGCCATGTTTGTCGGCGCCGACAGCATGGGCCGCGCGCTCGGCATTCCGAGCTATATTGCCGACGTCACCGTTTCGCTCTCGCTACTGACCATGCTGGTCTCGATCTTCTTCACCCAATACCGGATCCGACGCTGATGGAATTGCTGGAGATATTTGCTTCCGCCGGCATCTGGGGCGCCGTGCTCCGCATCGCCACGCCCCTGATCTTCGGCACGCTCGGCGCGCTGGTCTGCGAGCGGGCAGGGGTCCTCAACCTGGGCATCGAAGGCATCATGACCTTTGGCGCCATGATCGGCTGGCTGACCGTGTTCAGCGGCGGCGACCTTTGGGTTGGTCTCCTTGCCGCCGCCGCCTTCGGCGCCCTGTTCGGCCTGCTCCATGCCGGCATGACCGTGACATTGGGGCTCTCCCAGCACGTGACGGGCCTGGGCATTACCCTCTTTGCCTCGAGTTTGAGCTACTTCATCTTCCGGCTCGTAGTGCCCCTGGCATCCTCGCCCCCCACGATCGAGCCGTTCCAGCCGCTGGTCATTCCCGTTCTGAGCACGCTGCCTTTCTTCGGCGATGCACTGTTCAACCAGACCGCGCCCACCTATCTCGCCATCCTCCTGGCCGCCATCCTCGCCTATGTGCTGTTCCGCACCCCGCTCGGCCTTGCGGTGCGCATGACCGGCGAGAACCCCCACGGTGCCGAAGCCCAGGGCGTCAATCCGATCGCCATTCGCATCGGCGCCGTCATGGTCGGTAGCGCCCTGATGGCCATCGGCGGCGCATTCCTCACCCTCTCGGCCTTCAACAGCTTCTTCCCCACCATGGTGCAGGGGCGCGGCTGGGTGTGCATTGCGCTGGTCGTCTTCGCCTCCTGGCGCCCCGGCCGCGCGCTGCTTGGCGCCCTGCTGTTCGCCCTGTTCGATGCTTACCAGTTGCGCCTGCAGGCCGTGCTCGGCAAGGCGGTGCCCTACCAACTGTTCCTCATGGTGCCCTATGTGCTGTCGATCATAGCGCTGATCGTCATGGCCCGTCGTGCCCGTGTTCCCCAGGCCTTGATGCAACCCTATCGGCGCGGCGAGCGCTGACAGCGGCTCACCGTTGAGCAAAATCTACTGACCACATACCGCAGGCCCGTTCGTGGCCAAGGAAACGGCACCGACAGCCCCTCGTTCCCTTCGTTCGCCCCGCTCCGACCATTCGATGGGTGTCGACGACTTCCTATAAGCTGCCATTCAATCGGTCCGGCGGCGATGACCGTTTTGGGGGTGGGTAGCTGACGGCGGCCTTTGGTGGCACACTAACGATTTCGGACATGAGGGATCTCCAGCGCGACGGCTAAGCCGGCAGACGGAGCTGTGCTGGCCGCATGCGATAGTCTGCAAGAACGCACATTTCGTCGGTCTGTCGGCGGAAACTATGTGTGCGCAGGCAGCTCCTCGTCGGCCTGCTTTCAGAACCGGTGCCAGCTTCTCTTGTGCCTCGAGCTTCAGGGAAGCCTTCAACAGGCGCACGCTTTCGGCCAGCAATTCCACGGACGTCTTCTCGACCGCGGGCTCTGGCTCGGGCGGCTGGGGTGTCTGTGGACGGATATCGTCGCGTTTCCAGAAACTCATTGGACGGGATCGGCACGATCGGCTTTGGGTCACGGGCCCCGATCAGGACCATGGCGAACAACCGGTCGATGGCTAGGAGGCAAAAGCCCATGGATATCCAATTCATAGAGGACGACACCGAGAATTGGCTTCCCGGATGGTCCTCACAAGATTTGACGCAGTTTTTCCTAACGCCCGATCGCAAGATCATGAAAAAGCAATTTCTTGGCCGCGTGACATACCATTTGCCGGAAACACACGAGGCGGTCACTTTTAGTGATCTCGGCGCTGCCTACTAAGCGGCATACGGACGGCCGTTGCCTGAATAACCGTCGGCCTAGCAGCGTATGGGCTAGCCGGCAGAGCGATCACAGCCAACTTGGTCCGCTGGGCTACAGCGGGATGTCGGAAGACCGGAGGCGAGTGACTGTTTTCGGGATTTCGGAGCTCGACAGCTAACGACCGAAATGGGGTCAGTTATTCACGGCCGCTACAGGCTGGAAAGCGGTCTGCCTGCTTTTGGCATCCTGAGATTATTGCGCAGGTATCCAGCTTGGCTCCCCAGCGATATACAATCACGATTGGCCTCGTGAGAGTTACAAATATTCCGGGATTGCTAGCGATGGCCGGTTGTACCCAGTAGGGTGCGATCATAAGTCTCGTGGCATTTCATAGGAAATTGGCGTGGCAGACCTGACATCAACTGCACAACGCGGTCCGATCATCGTCTTTGATGCCATGTGCGTACTGTGCTCGGCCAACGCGCAGTTCGTTCTAAAGCACGATCGGCAACAGCGTTTCCTGCTTGCCTCCATGCAAGGCGGAGTGGGCGCCGGGCTCTATCGCAAATTTGGCATCGATCCATCCAATCCCGATACGCTGGTGGTGGTCGACGGCGAAGCGGTCCTGCGCGACAGCGACGCGGTCCTGGCAATCTATGACGGCCTCGGCTGGCCTTGGCGTGCGGTGAAAATCCTAAGGGCTGTACCACGCGCTCTGCGGGACCCAGCCTATCGTTTTGTTGCCAAGAACCGCTATCGAATCTTTGGCAAACGCCAAGAATGTTGGCTGCCCAGCGCCGAATTTGCAAAGCGCGTCCTCTAATGCGCATTCTCGTCTTGGGCGGCTATGGGGGGTTCGGCGCACGCCTGTCGCGCCGGCTGGCGACCGATGGCTGGCAGGTCCTGGTGGCTGGGAGGAGCAAGACCGCCGCAGCAGCGCTGGCCGCGCAATTGCCCGGAGCGTCAGCGCTCGTTGTCGATCGCATGGGCGATCTAGAGATTATTCTGCGGCAAGAGCGACCCTTCCTTCTCATCGATGCGGCAGGGCCATTCCAGGGCGATGATGGGCGCGTGGTTCGCGCCTGCATTGCCGAGCGCGTGCATTATATCGATCTGGCCGATGCGCGGGACTTCGTGGGAGCAATTGGCGCTTTCGACGCTGCAGCCCGCGCGGCCGGAATAGTGGTGATTTCTGGCGGGTCGAGCGTGCCAGCGCTGTCCGGAGCTGTGGTGGAAGAGCTTGCAGCCGGCATGGACGCCGTACATTGCGTCGACATGTCGATTAGCGCCTCCAATCGAGCGACCGCCGGCGCTTCCGTCGCCCGCGCAATACTAAGCTATGTGGGGCGCCCGATCGAGTTATGGCGTGGGCGACGCTGGGTACAAGCATTCGGCTGGCAGATGGTGCGGCGCGAAACCTATGCCGTGGATGGAGAGGCACAAATCCGGCGTCTCGTTGCCCTAGCCGATGTGCCCGACCATTCGATCCTGCCTGAAATTTTGCCAGGAAAACCCTCCACCACGTTTCGGGCCGGCCCCGAATTTGGCTTTCAGCTTCTTGCGCTCTGGGTGTTGAGCTGGCTTGTCCGCTGGGGCGGGTTATCGTCGCTATCGGGTCTTGATCGCTGGTTGCTGGGCCTGCAGGGACTGACCAGCGCGCTGGGCAGCGACCGATCCGCCGTGAAGATCGTCGTCAAGGGGGTGGTGGGCGAAGCACTGCACACCCGCAGTTGGACGCTGATCGCAAACGGCGGCGATGGTCCCGAAATCCCAACCCTGCCGGCACAAATCCTCGCGCGGGAGCTGCGCGAGGGGCGACTCTTGCCAGGTGCGCGCCATGCCGGCCGCCTTATCGCCCTGCCAGCCTTTCGCGAGCAGTTTGCCAAGCTGGCGATCCGCGAACAGGCTGTCAGCATGCGATACCAACCGCTTTATCAGCGGGTGATGGGTGAGCGTTTTTTCGACTTGCCCGCGCCAGTGCGGCAGATGCATTCGATCATCGGCGACGGCGGCGCAGCCGGTACTGGCACCGTAACGCGCGGGACCTCGCACATGGCCCATGTCACCGCCATCATTATGGGATTTCCACCGTCGGGTGAGCATTCGGTCCATGTCGCATTTGCCGAAAACAATGGCATCGAGACTTGGACGCGAAGCTTCTCTGGACACCATTTTCAGAGCCGGCTGAGCTTGGCCAAGGGTCTGCTCATCGAGCGCTTTGGTCCGATGCGCTTCTCATTCGATCTGCTGTCGACGCCAGCGGGGCTCCAAATGGTCATGCGGCAATGGTCGATTTTTCACGTCCCGATGCCTCTGGCGCTGGCCCCGCGCAGCGAGGCGCGGGAATGGGCAGAAGGCGAGGACTTTCTGTTCGACGTGCCAATCCGCCTCCCCTTGGTCGGCATGATCGTTCACTACCACGGCCGTCTGCGCCGTCTTTAGCGTCATCGCTCGTCAGTAAAGAATAGGCAAGACTACGATTAGATGGGGCGGTTTCCCGCCTGTCTGCTGAAGGGCACCTCTGCGTGAAAAGCAGACATAGGCGAATTGGCGCCTATAGAGCCGAAAGTGGTCGCGAGCCTAATGCGATTTGGGCGAACCCGGAGAGGTTACTGGCGCATACTGCGGAAACTTACCACCGGGGATATGACGTCATATTTGCGATACTCTTCGCCGGGTACGGCAAATCCGTGGCCGTCGAACGAAACTTGAATATAAGAAAAATAGCCTCCAGTCTGTCGTTCAAACTGCCCCTCGGTTCCATCATCACACGTGGCCAACCCGGTGTCGTAAATTGAATTCCAGTCCTTATCAGGTTTCCGCTCACACTTGACGGGCAGGTGTCCTGGTCGGACATAAACAAAGCGGGTATTGCTTGCAAACTTCAGGGACGAACCGTCTCCAGAAACGAGCGAGCTTGGCATTCTAGCGCAGCCAGCGATCAGCAACGCCAACAATAATCCGGACAAGGTAAATCTCAAAGACTTCTCCGATCCACTGTTGGTTTTATGCCGGAATGAAATCTAGTTCAGAACTAGCCGCCAGTCACTAGGAAGCGTTGGCCTGCGCCGACGCCTTTTCCAGCAGCTCCGCGATGGCCATGGCGACCGTGCGACCGCCTCCCCTAGGCTTACCGGAGACGACCTGCATCTGCGGGAGAATCCAAGTCAACGTCCGCTTACGGGCAGATGAAAATTTGAGCTAAATGGTGGAAATGGATCGTGAAAGAAAGCGCCCATACTTCAGTGAAAGGATGGATGCAAGTGATATTGCAGACTATCCGCACTTGAATACCTAAGGGCCGACACCTTCTGTATATTTACGGCGGGCAATTTCTCAATTCTGAACCGGAACGAATTAATTTCCCCTTGAAGAAAATACTAGCTTTAAGTGACCAACCGAGCTCAAATATCCGCCCCCAACCAGGCCTTGCGCAAATTAAGCGCGCAATGGAGGTCAATGCATGTGGAATAGCGTCCGGAGGCAGGTCCATCATCGACTGTGTGACGACTACGGCCATAGAGTATCGCTTCAGGTTACAGTCAATTTCGACCTCCATCGACTGGATTAGTCGACCGAAACCAAGGGAACCTGCAGCATTTGTGCGCTCTTGATCATCAGTTAGCGTTTTGCAGATGTACTCTTGTACATTTGGATCCGTCCAAGCCGTGAGGGGAAAATCCTGGCCCAATGTTGGTATGGTCAGCGTGAGAAAGGTTGTTAGCGCTCCGATGATTTTTGCATAGGACATACGTAAACCTCAGCGCATTGATGCGGGCTTGTTATACTGCCAATAGCTTCCGGGCAACTTATCGGGAAGCAGACCGGTGCTCCTGGCCCGGCGGAAAAAAGCGCCTCGCTTTAATACAGGTATGGTTCCGTCAGGTAGTCGCACTTCGGGCATCTGTATTCAAATGTCGAAACAATCTGCCCAAGCGATATTACCATGCCGACGAAGGTGGGCCATGGCGCTTCTTTCCGTTGGGAAAGAACCCCCCCGTGTTCCGGGCAAATTTCTATTTTCCGCTTGATCCGACCCTACAGGAGACCTCAAAGATGACACTGACAGCGTCTACTCAAGAGGTCGGTGGCTAAGCAACAGCTCATTCCACAGCGACGGTGAATACGTTCTTTCATTGCCACATTTGCGTCGAATTGATCCTTTGACTATGGCTGCTTTTGTCGGCTCCTCTCTCACCCTAGAACGGCCAAAACGGGGTCGTCTGTTGAAGGGTAGCGGTGCGCCCAATTTCGGCCGTCTGGGTCGTCGGGACGATTTCCAAAAAAGGCCGTTCGCCCTAAGCGCTAACCACGACCAGAATGGGGTGGCTAGCTGCCTGACCGCTTTTCATTAAAAACTTTGGTGAGCAGACGTTGGTGGTTGTGCATCAAGTATCTCAATGAACTTCCAAGGTCAGCCGGGGTACTGCGGGTGCATTGGGCATATCTACGTATCGGTCATGGACAAAGCCAGTAGCGGCGTAGAAGCCGAGGGCCATTGGATTGGCCAGAACCCAGATTCTTGTTGCCCCCCACTTAGAGGCCAGCGTGACGAGGACATGAATGAGCGCCCTTCCAACACCTGTTCGCCAGTGAGCTGGATCCACGAACAGGGCAGTTATTTCTGCCTCATGGGCGCCGGAGCGTCCTAGAACCGCGAAGCCGACAATGTGCTGCCCATTCGTCGCCAGCCTTACCTGATCAGCAGTGAACCACTCGTGCCGGAAGCTCCGGGCAATGAGTTCAGGCTGGGAGGCCAAAAGACCGCGAATTGGTTCAGGATAGCCGGCGAGTGAAGCGCGGCGCTGGAGATCAACGAGCACCGGTAGGTCTTCAATCCTGCCTGCACGAATCCGCATTTCAGGATCAGGTCCGATTGGCATTTCCTCTAAATTCCGAGCCGGATGGTACCGTCAGAAAACAACCCATGCCATCCCTGCGATCAGTGGCAGGGTGGGGATGGAAAGCGTCAGTCCGCTTTTGGCAATCCGCTAGGGATACGGCCGTCACGGAACTAACTACCACCTTAGGGTGCAGGACCGTTCAATTGTATCTCCGGGTCTCGTGTCGTCGCCACAACAAGACAGAAACCGCCCCAACAGGCAGCTGCCCATACAAACCACGCGATGCCGAGCGACCAAGGCCTTTCTGATAACGATTGAACATAGACCGCGAATGCCACTGAACCGGCGGCCCAGATAGCCACAGTTAGAACCACAGTTACCCACCCTTGCCATGCCACCGGCTTCGGTACGGTTTGCCGCTTCGGGGAATCCTGCTCGGCGACCCAGGATGGTCGCCACTCTACAAGCCTGAACCAATACTGAATTTCCACGCTCGCCACCGTGTCTAATGTGCGGCCAATCCTCCCCCATAAGCGGCGAGCATAGCCAGGATTTTTGTAAGGAGTCTCCAAATGCACGTCCGGGCGAGACGTTCTGGTTGGTGACTGGCTGACCTCACCAGTGGCTAGCAGCGCGAATGCCGCCGAAGCAATTCAAGGCCTTAAGTCCAATTCCATAAGGCGTTGCCAGATTCGGCTCTTGGTGCCGACCGCTTTCGGGTTTCCGCACGCTCATGATGGACGACCGAAATGGGGTCGTTAGCTGCCAGGCAAATGAGCGCCCCATTCCGGCCGTTAGATTACCTCGGCGGAATTCAGAAAGCGGATATTGCTGTGCGACGCCAGCGGACGGCCATATTGGGGTGGCTTGCGACCTGCAGCTTGTGGAGCGGCCGTTGCGGTAAGCAGACGTTCGGCGGATGCTAAGTCGCAAAGCTGATCGTATGCCACAGATTAAGTGGTAATCACGTAGCTCGCGGCGCATGAACGGGGGCGACACCAGATGCGGACAGATTAAAGACGGACTGCGGCTGAAGTCTGATGGCAGCAGCAGAGCCAATCGAGGGCATCTGGGTATGGGCCCGAACTCCGTTTTCGACGCGCTCCCAGTACCAAGTTCAAGCCGTGGATAGTCCGTGCCAAGCAGTAGCCCGAAGCCGCTGGCATCGTCGCTGCTCGAAGTTGCGATGACACCGGGCGGGCTAGCGTGCGCGCATCGCCTTTCACCCGCGCTGCAAAGAGGTAATTCCACGATGCGGAAAACCAGTGGCAAACGCGTGGCCTGGCCCCGGCACTTGTGATCACATCAACGGCAGCGACGATGAACGGCACCGCAATGAGTGCCGGCGTCAGCGCCAGCGAGGAGATCATCGTGAGCCACATTCCACCCGGAGCCTTGAGCCGTCGTACTCTGTTGATGGGCGCTACTGCGCTGGCCGGTCTGCCACTGTTGTCCAGCCTGGCCCGCGGGCAGGACAAGATCGACATGCGGATCGCCTGGTGGGGTTCGGACGACCGGCATCAGAAGACGCTTAAGATCATCGATTTGTTCGAGGCTGAACATCCCGGCCTGACGATGGAATCTCAGTATGGTGGCCTTATCGGCTATCAGGATAAGCTTTCGACAGAATTTGCCGGCGGCAATGCGCCGGACATCATGCAGGTGTCCGATAGCCGCGAGTCGTTGATCAAGTCGGGTCGCCTGCTGGAGCTGGACGACTACATCAAGTCAGGCGAACTCAACCTGTCGGATGCCAACACGTCGGTGCTGGAAACCCTCAAGGTCGATGGCAAGCTCTATTCCATTCCGTGGGGGCTGGCCTCGGGCTGTTACTTTATCGACACCAAGGTGTTTGCCGATAGCAGGGTGGAGGAGCCTGGTCTCGACTGGAACTGGGATGGCTTTGCCGAAAAGGCCAAGGCGATCGCCGCCGCCACGCCAGATGGGGTCTATGGCGCCGCCGACATCTGGGCGCCCGCGGGCACACGCTCCTTCTACCCCTTCGAATTCTTCCTGCGCGGTCGCGGCAAGACGGCCTATACGCCGGAGGGCAAGCTCAACTTCACCGCCGATGAGCTGACCGAATGGTTCACCTTCTGGGACGAGCTGCGCAAGGCGGGCGTCGTGCCCCCCGCCGAGATCACCGCGCTCGAAACGGGCTTCGAGACCTCGCCCATCGTTACCGGGCGGGCGGCCATGTACCCGATCAACAGCTCCATTGCCTCGTCCCTGCAGGCGCTGGCTCCCAATCCGCTCAAAGTGTTGTCCTTCCCCAGCGGCGTTGGCAGCACGGCGCTGTCGGGCGACAAGTACGGCGCCTTCATCAATTCGAGCATGCAGGTGTATGTGAACGCTGCGTCCGAGCACAAGGATGTGGCGATCCAGTTCCTGAACTTTGTGACCAATAGTCCCGATGCGGCCAAAATCCACCTGATGGCGCGCGGTGTCCCGCTCTCCAGCAAGATCGCCGCGCTGGTCTCCCCGGACGTGTCGCCAATCGAGCGAAGCATGGTCGACATGATCCAGTATGTGCAGGAGCATGCCGTGCCCGAAGTCGTGTCCTGGCCGGTCCAGGGTGGGCAGATCCAGGACCTGATGCAGCGTTCGCACCAGGAGATCGCCTTCGGCCAGAGCGATATCGCGGGCACAGTCTCCAAGTTCTTCGACGAGGCAGAGTTCATCCTCGAATAAAGCTGCCGCCCGCGTGCCGAGGACTGCGATTTGCAGTTCTCGGCACGAGTGGCGCGGTCAGGTTGCAGTTGGTTTCCGCAGACAAATTGATTGGCCGATGACGCCTTCACCCACGCCCACAAGTACCGACGCGCTGCCGCCGCCCAAGACCAGCTTGGCTAAGGCGCGACCACGCGGCCGCAATATCCTGTCGGAGAACGCCTGGGGCTTTCTGTTCCTGGCGCCATGGATCATCGGCATGGTGTTTTTCATGGCGGGGCCGACGCTGGTATCGTTCTATCTGTCCTTCACCAGCTTCAACCTGCTGGAGCCGCCCGAGTGGATCGCGGCCAAAAACTACGTTCGCCTGTTCACCCAGGATGGCCGCTATCTTAGTGCCTTGCGGGTGACGTTCACCTATGTGGCACTGGCGGTGCCCCTCAATTTGGCATTCGCGCTGGCGCTCGCAATGGTCCTCAATGCCAAGATCAAGGGACTGGGGATTTACCGGGCCACCTATTACATTCCGTCCCTGCTGGGCGGCAGCGTCGCCATCGCCATCCTGTGGCGGCAGGTGTTCGGCTTTGACGGCATCGTCAGCCAGGCGCTGGCAGTGTTCGGAATCCAGGGTTCGAGCTGGGTGTCCTCGCCGTCGCAGGCGCTGTGGACCTTGATCATCCTGCATGTGTGGCAGTTCGGCTCGCCGATGATCATCTTCCTGGCTGGTCTCAAGCAAATTCCGGTGGAGCTGTATGAGGCGGCATCGGTCGACGGGGCCGGGCCCTGGCGCAAGTTCTGGATGATCACGGTGCCGATGCTGACCCCGGTCATCTTCTTCAACCTGATCCTGCAGATCATCAACTCGTTCCAGGCCTTCACGCCGGCTTTCATCGTCAGTGGCGGCAGCGGGGGGCCGCTGGATTCGACGCTGTTCTATACGCTTTACCTTTACCTGCAGGGCTTCGCCAACTTCCGCATGGGCTACGCCTCGGCGATGGCATGGGTGCTGCTGGTGATCATCGGCGTGCTCACGGCCCTGGCCTTCCTCAGCAGCCGATACTGGGTCCATTATGACGACAGCGCGAAGTAAACCCATGGTCACTACCGCCCGCCCGCGCACCAAAAAGCCGAACTACCACTGGATGCTGCATGCGGGCTTGATCGCAGGGGCGGTGCTGATGCTCTATCCGCTGCTGTGGATGATCGGCAGTTCGTTCAAGCCGGAAGGGCAGATCTTCTCCGATCTAAATCCCATCCCGCAGAGCCTGGATTTCTCCAATTATATCAAGGGCTGGACGCTGGGGACGGGGGTGTCGTTCACGACCTTCTATCTCAACTCGTTCATGATCTGCGCTGGCGCCATCGTGGGCAACCTGTTCTCGTGCTCGCTGGCCGCCTATGCGTTTGCCCGCATCAACTTCAAGTTCAAGCCGGTGCTGTTTGCACTGATGCTGGGCACGTTGATGCTGCCCTTCCACGTCATCGTGGTGCCGCAATATATCATCTTCAACACGCTGGGCTGGACCAATTCCTTCCTGCCGCTGATCGTGCCCAAGTTCTTCGCCGTCGATGCCTTTTTCATTTTCCTGATGGTGCAGTTTATCCGCGGCATTCCGGTGGAGCTGGAGCAGGCCGCCATGGTGGATGGCTGCAACAGGGGGCAGACCTTCCTGCTGATCATCCTGCCGCTGCTGACCCCGGCTTTGGTGACCACCACGATCTTCACCTTCATCTGGACCTATAACGACTTTTTCGGCCAGCTTTTGTATCTCAACAACGAGCGCAAATACACGGTGGCGCTGGGCCTGCGGCAGTTCCTTGATGCGTCGGGGCAATCCTCGTGGGGTGCCATGTTCGCCATGACGACACTGTCGTTGCTGCCGGTCTTTGTGATCTTCCTGTTCTTCCAAAAGCGACTGGTGGACGGCATAGCCACCACTGGCCTCAAAGGTTGAGATATGGCTGACAAGCTCATCGGCATTCAAATCGGCGCCGTCTCTTTCCAGGACGAAGGCGTGGGCGCGGTGCTCGACACGGTGCAGCAGCGCGCCGGTGTCAACGCCGTATTCCTCGCAACCCCTACCTGGAACCGCGCCACCGGCGGTCGTGCCAGACCGGGCTTCGTTCCACCGGACCATGGCAGTACGCAGCCAGATCCCGAATGGCTGGGCGGCAATTACGCGACAGTCCATCCCCAATTTTACGGCAATACTGTTTTGGGCGGCGCAGGCCGCGCGCCGGAATATCCCGGCTGGGACATGCTGGCCGATGTTATCCCCCAGGCTAAGGCGCGGGGCATCAAGGCATTCGCCTATTTCGACGAAAGCAGCCATGCGCGCCATCTGCGCAGCTATCCCAATTTCCTCAAATGCCTAGAGGTCGATATCTGGAACAAGCCGGGCCGCCGGCCCTGCTTCAACAATCCCGATTATCGCAATTGGGTGCTTGGCGTGGTCGAGGACTATGTGAAGAGCTATCCGCTCGATGGGCTGATGTTCTCCTCGGCTCGGCCCGGGCCGCTCGACCGGCTGATCCAGGAGCCGACGCGGCAGGGGCTCGGCCTCGCCGTCTGTTACTGCGAGCATTGCAAGGCCAAGGCCGCCGAACGGGGCGTTGACTGGCGCCGCGCGCAGGAAGGCTATCGCAAGCTGGTGCTATGGAACGCGGCGATTTCGGAGGGCAAGCGGCCGGCCGATGGAGCCTTCGTCACCTTCTGGCGCCTGTTGCTGACCTATCCGGAACTGCTGTCCTGGCAATCGCTTTGGGCTGATGGGCAGCATCAACTATATCGCGACATGATCGGCACGGTGCGCGCCTACAGGCCGGATATGAAGGTGGGCTGGGACCTCTATCACAACCTGTCATTCAGTCCGTTCTACCGCGCGGGGCAGAACTTCGCCGATCTCAGCCACATCGCCGATTTCATCAAGGTCTCGACCTACCACACCAGCGCCGGGCCGCGGTTTTTCACCTTCGTCAACGCCATCAGCAAAGCCATATTCGGCGATGCCGAGCCGGCGTTTGTCTATCCGCTCCTGCTCAAAATGCTGGGATTGGAGGAGGGGCCATTGGCAGACCTCCCCACCACCGGTTTTTCCGCCGACTCCGTGCGCCGCGAGGTGCAGCGTGCAGTCATCGGCAGCGAGGGGCGCGGCATGATCTATGCGGGCATCGATGTCGATATTCCGGTGGGACAGCCGGCGGAAGTGGGATCGCCGCCACCCAATCCCGGCGATTTGTCGATGATCGACGGCGACATCACCACCGGTCCTGATCTGATCAAGACGACGCCCGAGCGGGTGACGGCAGCTGTGCTGGCGGCGTTCGAGGGTGGGGCGCAGGGCATCGTGCTCAGCCGGAAGTATGCGGAGATGCGGCTCGACAACCTTTCGGGCGTCGGCGCGGCGCTGGCGCAAATGGCCTAACCGGCGGGTCTTTAGCCGCCGCCAGAATTGGAAACGCAGATGCAAAAAATCAAATTGGGCCGGACCAGACTGAACGTGTCGAGGATCGCCCTGGGTGGCTATCCGTTTGGTGGCGTCAACAAGGCCAATGACTGGGACCCGTGGTCGGAAGCGGGCAAGCGCACCGCCATCGGCACGGTCAATCACGCCATTGATCGCGGCATCAATTATGTCGATACCGCGCCGGGCTATGGCGAGGGCAATAGCGAGCGGATCATCGGCGAGGTGATGAAAACCCGGCGTGACGAGGTGGTGCTGGCCACCAAGGTGCGCTGGGAGAAGATGAGCAAGCAGGCCGTCATCAACAGTGTCCATGAAAGCCTGTCGCGGCTGCAAACCGACCATCTCGATATCGTGCAGTTCCACGGCGGCATGTTCACTGCGGCCGATTATGCCCAAGTGGTGGATGGCGGCCCGCTCGAAGCGTTGGTGGACCTCAAGGCGCAAGGCAAGATCGGCTTTATCGGGCTGACCGCCGAGGAGCCGTGGACCGCGATCCAGTTCCTCGCGCACCCGGAAATCGACGTCTATCAACTGGCCTATAATTTCATCTACCAGCACGCCGCCAAGCACATGCTGATCGATGCGCATGCCGCCAATGTCGGCGTCGTCACCATGCGCACCATGACCTCGGGCATCCTGCAACGGGCGGCAAAGTATCTGGCGCCGGAGTGGCAATCGGCGAGGGACCTGTTCCAGGTGTCGCTGGAATTCGTTTTGTCGGACAGCCGGGTGCATTCGGCCATTGTGGGGATGCGCTGGCCGTCCGAGGTCGATCTCAATGTCGATCTGGTCGAGAACTTCAAGCCGCAATTCGATTTTGCCGAGCTGCCGCGCATGACCGCTCATGTTTATCAGGCGGAGGATGCCGAGTGAGCGGGACATTGCCCATCATCGATGCCTATGCCCATGTCGGCCTGCCGCGCTTCCAGAGTGTGGGGCACTACGAGGGGGTGATGCAGCGCAGCGGCATTGGCCAGGCGGTGCTGTGCTCGTTCGACAGCTCGCCCGATTTTGCGCCGATACATGAGGCGTTCAGCGCGGATCCGCAACGGTTCCGAGGCATCGGCGTGCCCCTTGGCAATGACCGAGCCGAAATGGAAGCGGCGGCAAGGGCGCAACTGGAGGCCGGGTTCAGCGCCTTGCGGCTGACCGAAAGCGACCTCACCGAACGGCCCTGGCTGCTGGAGCTGCCGGCGCAGTATAGGCGCATTGCGGTGGTCGTTGGCGCGGTGTCGTCCGAAACCTGTGCCCGTATCCTGGTGGATAGCCTCGATCGTTATCCGGAGCTGACTGTTATTGGCGGACATTTTGCCGGCATGGGAAGCCCGGCGTTGCTGTCCTCCGGACCGGCGGCGGCGCTGTTCGCCCATCCGCGCTTCAATGTCGTGTTTTCCCGCCATGGTGGGTTTGAACCCTCCGCGCTCAAGGCCTGGAGCGAAGCGGTGCTGGCCAGGACTGGATGGTCGCGGCTGCTGTGGGGGTCGGAAGCGCCGGTGATGTTCTGGCGCAACGAGACGATGGCCACGGCCATCGGCTGGATCGATTGGCTCGCGCCGAGCGCCAAAGAGCGAGACGAGTTCTTTTCCAGCAATACGCAGCGCCTGTTTTTTTCCGAGCCGCTCGTGGTCGCGCCATTGCACCTGCCGTTCGATCCGGCAGAGCGAGCGCGGCCAATTCCAGCGGGGCTGTGGGCCAATGGCCTGCCGTTCGATCAGGAATTGGCGGGACGCCTCGTGGCCGATTGGCTGGCCGCGGGTGGCGGAGGCCGGCTGGGCGATCATCTGCAAACCGTGCTGGCGCGGGCTTTGCCGCCGCTGCCCACCAAAAAGCTTTAGGAGACGCACATGGCCACCGTCCAAATTCGCGACGTGCTCAAGAGCTACGGCACGCTGCAAGTCATTCACGGGATTTCCCTCGACATCGCCGACGGGCAATTCGTGGCGCTGGTGGGTCCATCCGGCTGTGGCAAGTCTACGCTGCTGCGAATGATCGCGGGCCTTGAGGAGATCAGCGGCGGCGATGTCGAGATCGGCGAGGTGATCGTCAACGATTTGCCGCCCAAGGACCGCGACATCGCTATGGTGTTCCAGAACTACGCGCTCTATCCGCACATGACAGTGGCCCAGAATATGGGCTTTTCCCTGCGCATGCAGGGGATATCAAAGGCCGAAATCCGCGCCAAGGTGGAACGGGCAGCCGAGATCCTGGGCCTGCAGCAATTGCTTGATCGTCATCCCAGGCACCTGTCCGGCGGGCAGCGCCAGCGCGTTGCCATGGGGCGCGCCATCGTGCGGGCGCCGCAAGTGTTCCTGTTCGACGAACCGCTCAGCAACCTCGATGCCAAATTGCGCGTACAGATGCGCAGTGAGATCAAGGAGCTGCACCAGCGGCTGCAGACCACAACCGTCTATGTTACCCATGACCAGATCGAGGCCATGACGCTGGCCGATCGCATCGTGGTGCTCAATGCCGGCCGCATCGAGCAGGTGGGCTCTCCGCTTGAACTCTATGACACGCCCGAGACGCTGTTCGTTGCCGGCTTCATCGGCTCGCCGTCCATGAACCTGATCAAGGGCAAGGTCGTCCTTGGTGACAGCCCAACCATCGTCACCACCGATGGCGTCAGCCTGCCGCTCCCGCTCGTGTCGGGCCTGGAAGCAGGCAGCGAGATAACCTACGGATTTCGTCCTGAGCATTTGAGCATCGACCCTTCGGGCATGAAAGCCACGGTGGTGGTCATCGAGCCAACCGGATCGGAAACCCAGGTCAATGCCCGGTTTGGCACTACCCCCATCACTGCGATCTTCCGCGATCGTGTCGACTTTCGTCCAGGCGACAGCGTTCCGCTCCTGCCTGACAACAAGCGGGCTCATGTTTTTGACACCCTGACCGGCCAGCGGCTGCACGCCTGAGGCCGTCACTCTCGAGCCGACCCGGAGCCGTCGTCTGCTGGAAACAGCGGCGACTGCATCTTTTGCCGTCGATGTGCTTGTATAGGCCGACCTAGCCCAAAACGAGCGAACCCGCCACCAGGGCGGGTTCCTAGAGCGCGTCGTCGGTAAGCTCCTGGCTTAGTCGACGTCGACCACGACGACCTCATGATCCAGGATTTCATCCACCACGAAGACCAGTTCATCGCCTTGCGCCGTGGCCGGGATCGATTTGCCGGCGACGCGGAGCTTGACCGATGGCGCTTTCGTGCCCTCGACCCGCAGCCGCACTTCGACTGGCCCGATCGGCACGAGATCGTACTGACGGCCAGGGACGCGGGACAGCAACAGGCGGTTGTTTAGGTGCAGAATGCGCTTGCCTTGCTGTTCGTAAAGGTCGGCAGTGATTACGCCGTGCCCACCTGAGATCGCAACCTGGGAGCGATTGCCCAACGCCCAGCGGATGGCGTTGGAAAACAGCATGGCGTGTTCCAACTGGTCGTCCCGAGCAAAGCAGCGGTCGAGATCGGCCACGAACCACACCAGTTTGCCACCGGACGGCGCTTGCTTGACGGTGATTGCCGGCAGGTCTGTGCGTGGCGTACGCATCCAGGATGTTTCCGGAGGAAAGATCGGAAAATCGGGAATGAAAGTCGCGAGGACTTCGACATCGTCATCTATCGAAACGACCGGTAGATAGCCGCCGAAGGGGATCGTATCGGCAGACTCGAGGCCTTTGAGGATCGGATGCCGTTGTGCCGATTGAGCGGGAGCCGTGTCGTCCTTGGGACCGTAAACGCCGCTGCGCAATTCGGGAGCCAGCCTCAGGTAGGTATGGCGGGCATGCGTTTCGAGGTTACCGCTGATGCCATCGAACGCGCCATGGCTGCCGGCCTGGCGGTGCACGCCGAACAGGTCGGCCAGCGCGAAATCGGCGCGGGCCTCGCCGTCGGCGTCGAACAGGGTGGATTCCGAGGTGGCGATCACCGAGCCGCCATTGGCAACGAAGCTGCGAACATGGCCCAACTGCGCATCCGACAGCGTGCCGAAATTGGGCAAGACCAGAACGCCGAAGCGCTTGCCGGCGGTTTCGATGTCATCGGCATGGAGCGGCATATAGGTGATGCCGAACCGGTCGAGTGCTTTGACCACGCCGCGATAGGGCGCCAGCGTCTTGTCGGGGGCTCGGTCACGGCCGAAATAATCGTGGTTCTGCTGCGACCAGACGACGCCGACATCGGCAATGGGCCGACGATTGACCAGAATGTCTTGATTGGCCTCGTGCCAGCGAAAGATAGGCTCTGCTGTCTTGTATTGGCGGCGATCCTCGTGCGAGGCGCCGATGTGATGCCACCACGGCTGGATGCCGCCGGCAAAGCCGGAGGTGGACCACAGCCGCACTTCGGAGGTTGGCATGCTAGCCAGCCGGAAAGCGGGCGCGCCCAATTGGTATTGCGGCATAGATTCAGGGATCAGCGTGTCCCAGCCTGCCAGTTCGTGCAGGCGCTTGCCGGCCTCGGTGTTCTGCTCGAACCCGTCGACCGCGTTGCGTCGCTGATGGTCCAGCATGACGATCGCGCCGCGCTTGAGAATGGCTTGCAAATCGATGAAGCGGCTCGAGTTATTGAGCACTTCGCCGCTGATCATGCCCATCCAGGCGCAGTCGTCTCCACCAGCCTTGCTGGTCACACGGTTGTTGAGTTCCCAGATGTCAGTCCGGCGCTGGAAGTTCCATTTGATCCAGTCGCGATAAGCAACGTCGGACCAATCATGGGCGCGGGGCAGGGTCTTGCCGGCATAGTCGGAGAACTGGGTCTTGCAATGCTCGCAATAGCAGATATTGGCGCGTGGCAGGCCGGCCCAGCTGTTGTCGGCAAAGCCGACTGGCTGGCTGCGCTCGATGATTTCTTCCATCACCGCCGGCAGATATTCTGTGTAATAAGGCGAGCCGATGCAGGTGACGTATTTGTCCGCCTGACGATAGGGCTTTCCGTCGATGTCGAGGCAGATCCAGTCTGGATGAGCCTCGTAAAAATCCTGGGCGACCCGGTTGGAGTCCATTCGCGCAATCACCTTGATACCCTCTTCGCGGGCTACCTTGACGATCTCGCCATAGAGATCGCGGTCGCCGAGCTTTTCGGCACGGTGATGCAGGGGGAACTTGGAGGGATAGTAGGCGACGATACCGCCGGCATTGACGATGATGCCCTGGACCCGCGTCTTGAGCCAATGTTCACGCCAGAAGTCCACATCATACCGGGCCGGGTCGCACTCGACCAGATTGGTCTGGCCCCACCGCAGGGTGGTCCGGTACCAGGGTTGCTCGCTCATAGTTGTCCTCCGCTTGCACTTGCGCGTTATTCGTCACGCTTAGCGGAATCAAAACCGGCTGTGCGGCCTCTTCACTTGCACTTTCCACGATACGGAAGAGCCGCACGCGGTTTCAGGCTGACCTTCCACCATACGGAAAACCGGGGCGTCTCGCCTTGACGCAGGTGTCTTGCCGGCTACTGCTCACCCGTTATGCCGCATCTCGTTTGTTTATATCGCGCGCCAATGACGCGAAAAACGGTCGCCGGCTTGTAACGGGAGGACAGAAATGAACGTCAATAGACGCACGTTTATCGCCGGAACGACCGCAGCCATGGCAAGTGCCAGCCTGCTCTCGGCCATGACCGGCAGGGCATTTGCACAGGGCACCGATACGCTCAAGATTGCCTTCGGCGCCCGCGGCCTGCGCACGATCGATCCGCATAAGTCGATCCAGGGTGTCGACAACTGGGCGATCATCGCCATCTACGACAAACTGGTTGATCTGCCACGCTGGCAGTTCCCGGCGACCGTTGATGACTTGGTCCCACGCTTGGCCTTGAACTGGGAGGGTTCCCCGGATTCCAAAACTTGGACCATCAAATTGCGCGAGGGCGTGAAGTGGCACAAGGGATATGGCGTGATGACGTCCGAGGACGTCAAGTTCACCTTTGATCGCGTGACTGATGCCGTTCGCGTCGGCGGCGTGCGGGCCAAGTTCACCAATATTGCCAGCACCGATGCTCCTGATCCAGCCACCGTCGTGTTTAACCTGAAGCAGCCCGACCCGCTGTTCATGCTGGGTGTGCTCAGTGACTATGATGGCGCCATCATGTGCAAGAAGGCGATCGAGGAAAAGGGCGAGGAGCCAATCGGCACCGATCCCATCGGCACCGGCGTGTATCAGCTCGAAAGCGTGGCGCAGGACCCCTCGCAGGGCATCATGCTGACCGCCAATACCGAATATTGGGACACGCCGGCGGCCACGCCCAAGCTGCAATGCGTCTACATCGCCGATACCACTGCGCGCACCCTGGCGATCCTGTCTGGCGACGTGCACATGATTGAGGGCGTGCGCGCCCCCGGCTGGGCGGATTCGATGACCCAGCGGGATCCGGGCCTTATCTTCGATGTGGTCAGCCCAGGCAGCTTCTTCACGGTTCAGTTTAACCTGACCGTCAAGCCGTTCGACGATATTCGTGTCCGTCAGGCGCTGTTCTACGCGATCGATCGTGATGAAATCACCACGGCGATTGCCCCGATCAGCAAGCGCACCTATGGGCTCAACCCGCCATCGTTTCCCGGAGGCTTCACTGCCGAGACCATTCCGCCCGAGATCGCCTACAAGTACGATCCGGAAAAGGCCAAGGCGCTGTTGGCCGAAGCCGGCATGCCAGATGGCTTCACCTTCAAGAACGACACCAGCCAGCGCGAGGATTTTTCGGCGATCATGCTGATGATCCAGGACCAGTTGCGCCGCGTCGGCATCAATATGGACCTGAACATCAAGGATCATACCGCCTTCCACGCCGACCAGAACATCGGCACCAACACGCTGAGCCAGCAGTCCTCGGCGATGCCACCGGTTCCCACCCAAGTGATCCTGACCTATCTGGCCAAGGGCGCCGAAGTGACCGCCGACGGCAATGGCGGCGCCAATATGAGCCACTATGGCGTGGCCATTCCGGGCATCGACGACTTGTTGGACAAGGCGCTGGCCGAGCCGGACCTGGATAAGCGTATCGCCATCGTTCAGCAGATCGAGGTCAAGGCCTTAACCGATGCTGTGATCCTGCCGGTCTCCGATAATGGCTTCCTGATCGTGCGCTCGCCCAAGGTCGATCTCGGCTTCGAGGTCGTGTCGGGCTACGTCAACTGGCCGCTGTCGCAAGCCAAGTTCATCTGACGCAAACGCATAATCCGGTTCCGGGCGTTCTGCCCGGGACCGCTTCTGTTGCGGCCCGTATAAGGACGAATTTCATGACTTTAGCCGCCTCGGCCAGCATTGTGCTGCCAGCAGCTTTCGCTACCGATTCAACGGACTCTGTCGCTTGGGCCGCCAGCGAATTGCAGCGCGCTTTGGCGCAGCGCGACGTCGCGGCCGATATCGGGCCAAATGCCGGGCAGGGGCTCGTCATCGAGATCGCCGGCGCGGGTGTTGAGCCCACTCTTGGGGTCCCCGCTGCGCTGCCGGCGGTTGCCGAAGGCATGGCGCTCTATCGGCAGGGCGATCACATCATCGCCTGGGGACATGACGCGCGCGGCATCGTCTATGCGCTGACCGAGCTTGCCGACCGGGTCCGAAATGCGCTGGGGGATGACTTGTTCGCCGGCACGTTCCCGCTGATCGAGCAGCCAACCGCGCGCGTCCGCTCGATGGCCCGCCTGTTCTGCGCCGAGGAAGAAGACAAGGTCTGGTTCTACGACAAGCAGCAATGGCGCGATTACCTGACCATGCTGGCGTCCAACCGCTTCAACCGGTTCGCCCTGACCCTGGGCATGGGCTACAATTATCCCTACCACAATCCCTGGATTTCGGACGTCTACTTCTACTTCCCCTATCCGTTCCTGCTCCAGCTTCCCGGCTATGCCATCGACGTCAAGGAGCTCTCCGCCGAGGAGCGCGACGCCAATCTCGACATGCTGAAGTTCATTGGGCGCGAAGCGGCGAAACGCGGGCTGGAGTTCCAGCTGGCGCTGTGGACACAACGCTACGATTTCGACGACGTCCCCAATGCCAACTACACCGTGCGCGGGGTGACGGCGGACAATCTGGCGCCCTATTGTCGTGACTCCATCACCAAACTGCTGCTCGAAGTCCCTGAAATCACCGGCATGACCTTCCGCGTCCATGTCGAGGGCGGCATTGCCGAGGGCGATTACGCGTTTTGGGAACAGGCGTTTGCCGGCGTCGCTGCGGCCGGCCGGCCGGTCGAGATCGACATGCATGGCAAGGGGCTCGATCATAAAATGATCGCGGTGGCGCGTGCCTCGGGCATGCCCATCGCGGCCTCGCCGAAATACCTGGCCGAGCATATGGGCCCGCCGTACCACCAGTCGGCGATCCGCAATAAGGAATACCCGCCCGAGGTGGCGCGCAGCGAACGCGAACAGCTCAGCGAAGGCTCGCGCAAGTTCCTGCGCTATTCCTATGGCGATCTGCTGACCAAGACCAAGGACTACAAGGTCATCTACCGCATCTGGGCCGGCACGCAGCGCGTCCTGCTATGGGGCGATCCGGTATTCGCCGCTGGCTATGGCCGCAGTTCGATGTTCGCCGGTTCCGACGGGGTGGAGTGGTGCGAGCCCCAAAGCTTCAAGGGCCGCATGGGCACCGGCGTTCCGGGCCAGCGCTTCACCTATCAAAAGCACGGCATGCCGACCAAGCAGGACTGGCGCAAATACGACTATCAGTACCGCGTCTGGGGCCGGCTGCTCTACAACCCGGACGCGCCGCGCGAAAGCTGGATGCGCTGGCTGGAGCGCGAATGCGGCGACGTCGCCGAGTTGTGCGAACAGGGCCTGTCCTGGGCCAGCCGCGTACTGCCGCTGATCACCCTGGCGCATGGGCCATCGGCGTCCAACAATCACTATTGGCCCGAAGTCTATACCAACCTTGGTTTCATCGACGGCTCGGGCAAGCGTGCCTATGGCTTCGACATGGAAGGCCCCGTCCGCTTCGGCAATGCGCCGACCTTCGACTCCGCCCTGTTTGCCAGCGCCCGCGAATATGCCGAGCTGCTACTCGCCGGCGAGAAGTCGCACCGCTATACGCCGCTCGATGTGGCCGACTGGCTCGACGACATGGCCGAGGGTTGCGAGACGGCGTTGACCAAGGCGCGCCGCTCAGCCGATTTCGGCCGGGCCGAGGTGCAACGCATCCTCACTGACGTGCAAATCCTGGGCGGTATCGCCCGGCACTTCGCCGAGAAATTCCGCGCCGCCTGCTGGGCGGAGCTGTTTGTTGCCACCAAAGTGTCGTCGCTGATCGAGCCAGTGCTGGATCACGCCCGGCGCTCCGTGCTGGCCTGGGAGGGGATCGCGGCGGTGTCGCGCGATCTCTATCACGACGACATGACCTATGGTCCGCAGAGCTGGCTGCGGGGCTCGTGGCATTCGCGCCTGCCCGAAATGCAGGCCGAACTGCTCGATATCGAAGCCATGCGCGGTGGCGGCAAGACGGAGTCAGTGCAGCCGGACGCCGCAACCCTGAATGCCATTGCGGCGCTCAAGGGACGGCGCAAGACCCTGGCCGATCCGATCACGGTTGGCTCTGACAAGAGCTTCGTCGGCGGAAAACCGTTCGCTGTGTCGGTGCAGACCGATGCCGATGCGGCGCCGGTCCTGCACTACCGCCACATCAATCAGGCGGAGCGCTGGAAGTCCGTGCCGATGCAGCCTCGCGAAGGCGGCTATGGCGCCGAAATTCCCGCAGCCTACACCGAGGGCGATTTCCATATGCAGTACTTCATCAGCCTGACCCGCAAGGGCCAGTCGGTGCTGGTGCCGGGGCTGGAGCGCAATCTGGCGAACGAACCCTATTATACCGCGCTGCAAACCTAGCAGCGCGTTCGGAAATACCGCCGCAGAGCGGCGCGGGAGGCAAGGACAATGGGACGCTATCTCTTAATTCGTCTGGCGGATGCGATACCGACCATTTTCCTGGTCCTGCTGCTGGTGTTCATCGCCATGCGCATCCTGCCGGGCGATCCGGCCATTGCCGCGCTTGGCGATATGGCGACCGCCGAGCAGTTGCAGATGTTCCGCGAAAAGATGGGCCTCAATGCCCCGCTCTGGATGCAGTTCATCAACTTCGTCTGGGGCGTGCTGACCCTCAACATGGGCACCTCGATGATGAGCAACCAGAGCGTTGTGGGCCTGGTGCTCTACAATCTGCCCTATACGATCGAGTTGACCCTCGTCGCCATGCTCATGGGCCTCACCGCCGGCGTTCCTCTGGGCGTGCTCGCGGCGACCCACCGGAACAAATTGCCCGATAGCGGCGTGCGGGTGTTCTCGCTGATCGGCTACGCTGTGCCCGATTTCTATCTCGGCGCGCTGCTGCTGATCGTCTTCGCCCTCAACCTGCACTGGTTCCCCATCAATGGCGGCGGCGAGGGCTTCGTCGATCGGATGTACCATGTGTTCCTGCCGGCGCTGACGCTGGCCATGGTCAAGGCGGCGTTCATCGGCCGGCTGACCCGCACCTCGCTGCTTGAAGTGCTGAGCAAGGACTATATCCGCACCGCCCGCGCCAAGGGCGCCAAGGAAAACCGCGTCATCTACCGCCACGGCCTGCGCAATGCGCTGCTGCCGCTGACCACCGGCCTGGGCCTGAGCCTCTTGGCGACGCTCTCAGGATCGGTGGCTATCGAGATGGTGTTCAACCGCCCGGGCATCGGCAAGCTGCTGATCGGGGCCATCGCCGAACGCGACTACGCGGTAATCCAGGGTGGCGTCGTGGTGTTCGCGATGTTCGTCGTGGTGATCAACCTGCTGATGGACCTGCTCTACATCGTTGTCGATCCGCGCATCCGGGTGAACTCATGAGCATTATCGCAGATCCCGTTCCGGAGCTGGTGGAGCGCGGTCCGGGGCGCTTCGACTTCCTGCGTCGCGCGCTGTTCGGGCGTCCGGCCACCATTGTCGCCGTGGGCATCATCGCCGCCTTCGTGGTCATCGCCGCGCTGGCGCCGATCCTGGCGCCATACGATCCGCTGACGCAGTCCATGCTGCGCATCAACAAGCCGCCGAGCTGGCAGAACTGGCTGGGAACCGACCAGTTTGGCCGCGATGTGCTGAGCCGCATGATCTATGGCTCGCGCAATTCGCTATTGTTCGGGCTGATCTCGCCGTTCCTGGCCGCGATCTTCGGCACCACCTTGGGTGTCATCGCCGGCTATTTCGGCGGTATTATCGATCGCGTCATCTCGCGCGTTGTCGACCTCCTGCTCGCCTTTCCCGAACTGCTGCTGGCGATCATGATCGCGGCCGTTCTGGGCGGCGGGTTCTGGAACGTCATCGTCGTGATCACCGTGGCCTTCATTCCCGGTTTTGCCCGGGTCGCCCGGGCGCAGACCCTGTCGGTCAAGCAAGACCCCTATGTCGAGGCCGCCATCGCTATCGGCGTGCGCACGCCGGTGATCATCTTCCGCCATATCGTTCCGAACATCATGGCCCCGATCATCGTGCTGATGATGCTGTGGGTGGCCTCGGCCATCCGGCTGGAAGCGTCGTTGAGCTTTCTGGGCATCGGCACGCAGGCGCCCAATCCGAGCTGGGGCAATATCATCCGCGACGGGCTGAATAACCTCTTCGGTTCGCCCTGGCCGATCATCGGGGCCGGCGCCGCCATTACCCTGGTCGTATTGGCCTTCAACCTCATTGGCGACGCGGTCCGCGATGCGCTCGATCCGTCCACAGTTCAGTAAGAAGCGGGAAGTCCCATGAGCGACATCACTGCCGCCCCTGCCAGCACTCCCGTCGACAAGACCGGCCTGGCCTTGTCGGTGCGGGACCTGCGCACCTCGTTTCTGACCAAGACCGGCTGGATCGAGATCGTCAAAGGCATCTCGTTCGACGTGGCGCCGCGCGAGACCGTGGCCGTTGTCGGCGAATCCGGTTCCGGCAAGAGCGTCACCGCTCTGTCCATTATGCGCCTGCTCGACCCCGAGCAAAGCCGGATGACTGGCTCCGTCACGCTGGGTGGCCGCGAACTGCTGACCCTGCCCGAAGACGAAATGCGCCAGGTGCGCGGGCGGCAGATCGGCATGGTGTTCCAGGAGGCCATGACCAGCCTCAACCCGCTGGCCACGGTCGGCAACCAGATCGCCGAGGCGCTGACCGTTCACGGCCGCCTGTCTGGCGCCGCCGCCGATGCCGAGGCCCTGCGCCTCTTGGAGCGGGTCCGCATTCCGGCCGCGCGCCAACGGGCCAGCGAGTTCCCGCACAATATGAGCGGCGGTATGCGCCAGCGCGTCATGATCGCCATGGCGCTGGCCTGCAAGCCGCAATTGCTGATTGCCGACGAGCCCACCACGGCGCTCGACGTGACCATCCAGGCGCAGATCCTGCAGCTGATCAAGGAATTGCAGCGCGAAGAGGGGATGGGCGTGCTGTTCATCACCCACGACATGGGCGTGGTCGCCGAGATTGCCGACCGCACCGTGGTGATGCTGGCTGGCCAGACCATCGAGCAAGGTGAGACCGCCGACATCTTCGCTACCGCCCAGAACGCCTATACCCGCGCGCTGATTGCCGCGGTGCCGCGCCTTGGATCGATGAAGGGCGACGGCCAGCCCGAGCATTTCCCGGTCATCGAGAAGACCAGCGGCGTGCTGACCAATCCGCCTCCGCGCCCTGACACCGTCGACCGCAAGGTTGCGCCGGTCCTGTCGGTCAAGAACTTAGTCAAGCGCTTCGATCTGTCCTCCGGTCTGTTCGGCGGCATCCATGGCCGGGTCCATGCCGTCGAAAATGTCTCGTTCGACCTGCAGCCCGGCGAGACGCTATCGCTGGTCGGCGAGAGCGGCTGCGGCAAGTCCACGACCGGCCGCGCGATCATGCGCCTGGTCGAGCCGCAGAGCGGCCAGGTCACTCTGAACGGCATCGATATCGTGGGGCTCGACAAGGCCCGCATGCGCGACATGCGGCGCCATATCCAGATGATCTTCCAGGACCCTTTTGCCAGCCTCAATCCGCGCATCCGGGTCGGCGATGCGGTGGCCGAACCCTACCTGACTCACAAACTGGGAACCCGCGAGCAGGCCCGCGCCAAGGTGGCGGAACTGCTGGTGCAAGTGGGGCTCGACCCGGCCGTGGCATCGCGCTACCCGGCGCAGTTTTCCGGCGGCCAGCGTCAGCGCATTTGTATCGCCCGCGCACTGTCGCTCGAGCCCAAGGTCATCGTCGCCGATGAATCCGTTTCTGGCCTCGACGTCTCCATCAAGGCGCAGGTGGTCAATCTGCTGCTCGATCTGCAGCAGAAGTTCGCGCTGTCCTACCTGTTCATTTCTCATGACATGGCCGTTGTCGAGCGCATCAGCCATAAGGTGGCAGTGATGTATCTGGGTGAGATCGTTGAAATGGGCCCGGCCGCCGCGGTGTTCAAAAGTCCGCAGCACCCCTATACCAAGCGCCTGATCGCGGCGGTCCCGGTCCCCGATCCGTCGCGGCGCAACGAGGTTCGCGCAGTTCCCAATGACGAAATCAAGAGCCCGATCCGTGCCGCCGATTACGTCTCCCCACAGCGCCAATACCGCAACGTCTCGCCCGGACATATCGTGCAGCAATGGGGAGAGGATTGGGCAGTCTAGCTTAGCGTAAAAGGAATGTCGCCGGGCGGGGGTACCCCGAGCGTGCCGTTCCGGTCGGTGCTGCCCCGCTTGACGACCTCAAAGCCGAGATCGACGATCCGCTCGCCCACTGGCTCGCCATTGAGCTCGTTGCGCACCGCCTGCATGGCCTGATAGCCACACTGCCAGCGATGGATGCGCACCGATGACATCGCCGGCTGCGCAGCCTCCATGTAGTCGAAGTCATTGAAGCCCGCGATGCCCATCTGGCGCGGCACCTCGACTTGGCAGGAAGCGCATGCGAACAGCGCACCCAGCGCCAGCACGTCATTGTTGCAGAACACCGCGTCGATGCGGGGACCGTTCTCCAAGGCGCGCAACATGAGTTCGCGACCCATCCGGGCGGTGGAGAACTGATGGTAGTCCTTGATCGAACCCTGGCTGGCCGAGGGCTTTTCATTGCCCATCTCGCAGATCAGCTTTGGATCATAGATGCCGGCTTCTTCAAGCGCTTCCACGAAACCCGCCAGCCGCCCCTGGGACCGCGAATTCATCCAGCCGCTGAAAAAGGCAACGCGCTGATAGCCCACATCCAGAAGGTGCTGGGTCATCGCTTTGCCGGCGTGAAAATGGGAAAAACCAATGACCTTGTGGATCGGATCATCGGTAATATCCATGATCTGGATCACCGGGCATCCCGCATTCTCCAGCATCTTGCGCGAGGCAGCGGTCTGCTCGGTGCCGGACACGATGATTGCCGAGGGTTCGTGGCGCAAGATCTCAAAGATCTGCCGCTCTTCCACCTCAACATTGTAGCGCGTATTGGCGATTTCGATCCGCAGCCCGCTATCTTCGACGCCGTCGTAAATGCCGCGCAACACGTCGGAAAAGATGTTCTGAGTCAGCGAGGGCACGAGGACCGCAACGACATTGCTGTGGCTCGACGCCAAGGCCCGCGCATTGAGATTGGGGACATAGTCCAGTTCCCGTACCGCATCGCCAATGGTTTTGCGCAGCGCCTCCGAGACCTGGTCGGGATGGCGCAGTGCGCGCGAGACGGTAATAGCACCCACACCTGCCCGAAAGGCCACGTCGGCTATGGTCGGGCGGCCATTGGATTTACGTTTGCGCATCAGGCGTTGTCGTCTTTCTCGTGCGCGTTGTCGCCACTTGGCATGGAGCGCTATATCCCGGAGCAAGGACGGTCAAGTCCGCTTTACCGGCCTTGTCATCAGGTCTGTCCGCGCACATTCAAACATTGACGAGCAAATTTGGTAGCGCTACCATCTTACTCTGGTAGCGCTACCATAGAACTATGGGAGTGTTAGCATAATGCCAATACTTGGCCAGCGTAGAGCCCGGATTGGCGGCAAGGGGAGAATTTCCGCGATGCGGAAACCGACCCGTCAATGCGGAGGAACGAAAATGGAAACCAATGAGCTCCATGGGCGCGTGCAATCCGTTGATCGGGCAATGGTCTTGCTTGAGGCCCTGAGCAATAACGAGCACGGGCACCGGTTGACGGATCTGTCGCGACAGACCGGTCTGTCGCTGACCACTGTCCACCGGTTGCTCACCACCCTGGAGCAGCGCCGGTTCGTACAATTCACCACGTCGGACAATCTGTGGCATATCGGTCGACAGGCTTTTGCCGTGGGCTCCGCCTATGTGCGGGACCGCAATTTCGCCGCGCCGGCTCTGCCCTTCCTGCGGCGGCTGCGTGATCAGACGCGCGAGACGGCCAATCTGGGCATTGTCGAGGACGGCGAGATCGTCATCATCAACCAGATTGAAAGCCGCGAGATCATGCGGGCCATTTCGCGGGTTGGCGGTCGTACCCCCATGGTGGCCTCTGGCATGGGTAAGGCGGTGCTGGCCAGTTATACCCACGATGACGTCACTTCGGTGGTCAGACGGTGTAGCCTGCGCAAGATCACGCGGACCACGCTGACCAGCCGCGACGCGCTGGATGCGCAACTGAAGGCGGCTCGCCGCGATCGCTACACCGTTGACGACGAGGAGTTCGTATCCGGCCTGAGATGCGTTGCCGCGGCAGTGTATAACGACCAGTCCGAAGTGGTGTGCGCGATCTCCATTTCGGGATTGCTGGCCCGCATGACCTGGGATCGCATTCCCGTGCTCGGCAGGTTGCTGGCCGAGACAGCGCAGCAATTGACGCAGGCGCTGGGCGGCGTGGAACCCACTTTTGCTGCCGATTGACCGGCTGTGCCGCGGC
>NZ_JAQGJV010000050.1 GCF_028290435.1 Devosia sp.
GCGACTTGAAGCTGATGGGCGAGCCATCGAGCTTGATGACGCCGGCATCGGGAATCACGGCGCCGCATAGCGCCTTGATCAGGGTGGATTTGCCAGCGCCGTTGTCGCCAATGACCGCGAGAATTTCCCCCGGCATCAGCTCGAAATCGGCATTGTCGAGCGCCACCACCTTGCCGTAGCGCTTTTGCAGGCCCGTGGCTGACAGGATCGGCTGCGGTCCGGCAATCGGTGTAGCGGTGAGACTTGCGGCTTGATCGAGGCTCATGCTGAAATCTTCCTGATCCACTGATCGATGGTGACCGCGAGGATGATGAGCGCGCCAACGGCAAATTCCTGCCACAGCACGTCGACGCCCGCGAGCGCCAGGCCGTTGCGGAACATGCCCACGATCAGCGCACCCAGCAGCGTGCCGACGATGGAACCGCGCCCGCCGAACAGCGAAGTGCCGCCGATCACCACGGCGGTGATGGAGTCGAGGTTCGCCGTTTGGCTGCCGAGCGGCGAGACCGCGCCGACACGGCCGATCAGCACCCAGCTGGCAATTGCGCAGATAAAACCGGCCAGCGTATAGACGCCGATCAGCGTCATTTTCGTGTTGATACCTGCCAGCCGCGCGGCCTCCGGATCATCGCCGGTGGCGTAGATATGGCGCCCGAACGCGGTCCGGTTGAGAATGTACCAGACGCTTGCGGCGATCAGAATCATCAGCATCGATCCAGCCGTCAGCACCGCCCCGCCGCCGATCGGCACGCGCGCACCCATCCATTGCAGCATCGGCGCCACCGCCGCGATATCCTGGCTACGGATGGTTTCGGAATTGGAGATGAAGATCACCATGGCGCCGTAAATCGACCAGGTGCCCAGCGTCACGATGAATGGCGGCAACTTGACCTGAGCCACCAGCACACCATTGATAAATCCGCACAAAATGCCGGTGCAGATGCCGATGACGAAGCTGGCTTCCACGGGCACGCCTGCCACCACCGACAGCCGCCCCATCACGATGGACGACAGGATCATGATGGCGCCGACCGATAGATCGATACCGGCGGTCAGGATGATCAGGGTCTGGGCGATGCCGAGCACACCGATGATCGTCACCTGCTGGAGCACCAGCGACAGGTTGAACGGCGCGAAGAATTTGGAGCCGGCGGCCACGGAGAAAATGGCAATGCCGACAATGAGCACGATGAAGGGAATGGCCGTCGGATAGGCATGCAGAAAGGCCTGTAGCCGACGGATCGGACCGGGCGCGTCCTCATCAAAACTCGCTACGCCCTGCTCAACGCCGGCCAGACCTTTTTCGGCAATCGACGTCCCCGTCGCGTCATCGCTCATACGATCCCCTCCCAGGGTTACTTGAACACGTGCGACATTCTAGATGCAGTTCCCTCCCCCTTGTGGGGAGGGTTAGGGTAGTTTCGAGACGTTTCGCTTACCCAAAATCCCGAGCAAGTTTCATGCCCGACACCCCACCCTTAATCCCTCCCCACAAGGGGGAGGGACAGATCGTGCTGTCCGCAGACTCTTAGCCCCAGCAGAGCTCGGCGCCCTTGGTGGTGTCGATGGAATCGACGCCCGCCACCGGCTTGTCGGTCACCAGCGCGGCGCCGGTGTCGAAGAAGTCGAGGCCGGGGGTAGCCGCCGGCTTTTCGCCCGTATCGGCGAACTTCTTGATCGCTTCCATCGCCATGGCCGCCATCTTGAGCGGATATTGCTGGCTGGTGGCGCCGATCACGCCGGCCTTTACGTTGGCGACGCCGGGGCAACCGCCGTCGACCGAGACGATCAGCACCGAGCCGTCATCCTTGCCGATGGCCTTGAGTGCCTCATACGCGCCGGCCGCAGCTGGCTCGTTGATGGTATAGACCACGTTGATGTCCGGGCACTTCTGCAGCAGCGTTTCCATGGCGGTACGGCCGCCATCTTCGGCGCCACCGGTCATTTCATGGCCGCAGATGCGCTTATCGTCCTCATCCCCGTACTTGTTGGGGTCTTTCACATCGATGCCGAAACCGGCCATGAAGCCCTGGTCGCGTAGGTAATCCACGGTCGGCTGATTCACTGCCAGATCGAGGAAAGCGATCTTGGCGTCGGCCGCCTTGTCGCCCAGCGTGCCCTTGGCCCAGGAGCCAATCAGTTCGCCCGCCTTGCGGTTATCGGTGGCAAACGTCGCGTCGGCGGCGTCGATCGGATCGAGCGGCGTGTCGAGCACGATGACCAGGAGGCCCGCATCGCGCGCCTGCTGGATGGTCGGCACGATGGCGCTGGAATCCGATGGCACTATGGCAAAGCCCTTCGCGCCGGAGGAGACCAGGTTCTCGATGGCGGCAATCTGGCTGTCATTGTCGCCGTCGAATTTGCCGGCAAAAGTGCGCAGCTCGATACCGAGTTCGTCGGCCTTGGCCTGCGCGCCCTCGCGCATCTTGACGAAGAACGGATTGCCTTCCGTCTTGGTGATCAGCCCGACGATGGGCTTGTCCTGGGCATATGCCGCGGTGCCGGCCATCAGACCAAGCATGACCGCGCCAGCGGCCGCGACCTTAAAGAAACTATGCATGATTTTTCCTCCCAAAGGGTTCCTCAAGCGAGCGCCCGCAGTTGACCTGCATTGGTGCCCTCGCCGCCGGCACGCGTGGTGATCTGCTCATCCACTGCCCGCCATGCACCCATCATCAGCAAATCGCCTGCCCCCTGTCAATAAGTTAATCCAGTGGATTTATTAATTGACAGCGCGGCGGCGAAAGTCTGATTTATACCATGGAGGAGACGCCAGCCTGATCCGCCAGTTGCATTCTGGCGCGATTTGCCGCCAATGGCGGGCAGCTAAAGGCTTGGTGTCAAAGGAGGAGATGGTGTCGTCTGCGCGCGCCAAAATTGGCCACAAACGTTCGGACGGCTTGAGCCGTGGCACGAACCAGAGTGGCGTGCGCCTGTATAACGAGCGTCTCGTGCTGTCGCTGATCCGTCGGCATGGCAATCTGCCGAAGGCCGATATCGCGCGCATGACCGGGCTATCGCCGCAGACCATTTCTATCATCATGAACCAGTTGGAGGCCGATGGCCTGCTGACCCGTGGCGATGCTCAACGCGGCCGCGTCGGACAACCCTCGGTGCCCTACTCGCTCAATCCCGATGGAGCCTTTGCCTTCGGGCTAAAAATTGGTCGCCGCAGCGTCGATCTCTACCTGATCAATTTCGTCGGCGAAGTGCAGGCCAAGCTGCACCAGATTTATGCCTATCCCACGCCGCAAAGCGTGCGCGACTTCGCCATTGCGGGGCTGGCGCAATTGCAGGCCGACCTGCCGGCCGACACCATTGCGCGCATCGCCGGGCTCGGTATTGCCGCCCCCTATGAAATGTGGACCTGGGCCGAGGAAATCGGCGCGCCGATCGAGGATATCGAGGCCTGGAAGAGCGTCGACATAAGGGCTGATCTTGCCCGGATCTGTGCTTGGCCGGTGTATTTTTCCAATGACATCACGGCCGCCTGC
>NZ_JAQGJV010000058.1 GCF_028290435.1 Devosia sp.
GAGTGAGGTGTTTGCCGAAGGCCCCCTCACCCGTCGCTGCGCGCCGACCTCTCCCCCGAAGGGAGAGGTGAAGTACCCGCCTAGCCCCGCCCGCGATACGGCTGCACACCCTGATCCGGCAGCCACACCCCCTCAGGCGGCACGCCAGTCTGCCAGAACACGTCAATCGGCAGCCCACCACGCGGGTACCAATAGCCCCCAATGCGCAGCCAATGCGGCTTGACTGTCGCAATGATCTTCTTGCCGATATCGATGGTGCAGCCTTCATGGAAAGCGCCATGATTGCGGAACGAGGTCAGATAAAGCTTGAGCGACTTGGACTCGACCAGGAACTGGTCGGGCACATAGTCGATCACCAGATGCGCGAAATCGGGCTGGCCGGTCACCGGACAGAGCGAGGTGAATTCCGGCGCCACGTAGCGCGCGACATACAGCGTATCCGGATGCGGATTGGGCACCGGATCGAGCACCGCGTCCTCGGGTGTCGTCGGGGTATCGACCTGGCGTCCGAGCTGCAATCCGCCCTCGCTCATGGCCTTACTTACCCGAACGCCGAATGGTCTTGATCTGCAATGGCGGCAGGCCCGACTTTTCCGAAATCGCCCGGTCCTGGTCCATGATGGCGGTGCGCGCCGGCTCGTCGCCGTCGAGGCCGCCAAGCAGGTGCGCTTCCACCTTGCGGTTGGAGCGCTGGCTGCCGTCTTCATAGATCACGTCGAACATCACATATTCGCTGCGTGCGGTGGGTTTCTTGGCCATGGGGCTAACTCCTGTGCGGCCGAACACGGCGGTGGCATGCTGCCCCGGCGTCGTGATCGGCACTGTTGTATTGGTGGGCGACTAGCTGAAAATTCTGTCGCCCTGCTCGTCGATGATCTGCCGGCCCTTGCCGAGCGCCATCGAAATCAGATCGTCCTTGGAGCTCATGCGGTCGGCCCGCACGAATTTATAGGTCTTCAGCTCGCCGCCGATTTCTTTCTCGATAGTGCCGGCCAGTTGATATTCGCTGCCGGCGCGCATCTCGATGGCCTTGATCAGGAAGCCCTTATAGCTCTCCTGGTCCAGCGCCTTGTCGCCAGCCGGCGTGCTCGCAGCCTTGTCGCCACCACCAAAAAGCTTGCTGAAAAATGACATTGGTTTCTCCTTGAGAGGGGCTTTGCGCCTCTCTTATCGCTTTCTGGGGGGCGCGGGCAACCGCAGCAGGTCGCGCTTGCGCAATTCTTCCTGCAACCAAACGGGCGACAGGTCGAAATGGTTCGGCCAGGTCGGCACGCCATTCTCGAGGATCACCTGTCCGAAGTAGCGCCGATCCTTCAGTGCCTGGCCAGAACCCGGCTCCTCTATCAACGCCGCGCAATCGAACACGCCAAATGTGGTGTCGGAAAACAAGAGATCAAGCTTGAACGGCGGCAAGGCCCGCACTGAGGTAACTTTGAGGACCATGCCAGTCTCCGCTTATTCAATACCGCCCTATGCCCGACCAATCCCCGCAGAGCAAGGATTCAAGCCTGCGCCGCGAACAGGCCATCAGTCACCGCGCCGACCAGAATAGCGATCAGCGCCCAGGTGCGCTCCCGGGCCGTCGCCGCATCACCGCTGAAATACGTCAACGTCACGATGCCATGCACCGACGACCACAGCGCCCGCGCCGTTTGCTGGCGCACCGCGATATCGGCGCAACGCGGCGCACTCTCCAGCACACGCCCAATGATATCGATCATCGCATCGAGCTGCTCGACATAACCTTCAGGCGTATCCGCCATACTGCGATTGCGATCGAACGCCAGCACCGCGCTCCACCGGCTGGCATTAGCCGCCACGAAGTCTATATAGACCTCCGACAGCCCCAGCAGCCGCTCCCGCACCTGGTCCCGTGCCGCATTGCCGATCAGGCCCTGCGCGATCCGTTGCGCCAGCCTTTCCTCGATAGGCCCGACATTGGCCTGCCCCACCGCATTGAGATCGGCATAAATGCGCTGGTTGGCGGCCATCACCAACCCATCCACATTGCCGAACAAATTGTAGATAGTGCCCACCGAAACGCCGACAGCCTGGGCCAACGGCCGGGCTTTCACCGCCGGCAGCCCACCCTCGTCCATCAGCGCAATGGTCGCGTCGATCAGCGTCTCGCGCACCGCGTCATGTTCAAGAGTCATATTTTTCGTCCGTCTTCAGGCCCCGCCATGGTCGTAGCATATTAATTTGAACTTTGTTCGTTTTTACGCTTGAACGCCGTTCAAAAAAGCGTATGTTGAATTCATGAACGATGTTCAAAACGACTTGCGGCGGTTTGTAGCCTCCGCCTCACCCGGAGAAGCCAAGATGTTGGACTTGATTTCCACCCTGTTCCGCGGCGCCAATGCCAAAGCGACCGAGACTGTCACCGACCACTTCGCCATTGACCTGATCAACCAGAAAATTCGCGAGGCCGAAGCTGGCGTCGAAGGCGCCAAGCACGCGCTGGCCGCCCTCATCGTCCGCCAGCGCGCCGAACAGAAAACCCTCGATACCCTCGGCGTCCGCAAGGCGATCCTCGAAAACCGGGTGCGCGAAGCCCTCGCCGCCGGCAACGAGGCCCTGGCCCTTGAAGGTGCCGACGCCATCGCCCAGATGGAAAACGAAATGACCGTGCGCGCCGAAACCCTGGCCCGCCTCTCCGAACGCGTCGCCCGCCTGCGTCAATCGGTAGAACAGGCCCATCGTCGCGTCGCCGACCTGCGCCAGAACGCCATCGCCGCTCGCGCCATTGATCTGGAACGCCGCTCGCAGCGCCGCCTCAACCGTTCGCTCGATGGCGGCAGCGCCATCCACGAAGCCGAGAAACTAATCCAGCGCGTCACCGAGCAGGATGACCCTTTCCAGCAATCCAGCGTGCTGGATGAAATCGACGACGCGCTGTCGCATCGCAGCACCGAAGACAATCTCGCCGCCGCCGGCTTCGGCCCCGCCACCAAGACCCGCGCACAAGACGTCCTCGCGCGCCTCCGCAATGCCTGAACCAAAAAACATCAACACAATCAAGGGATTTTGAAAAATGAACAACAGCAACAACACCGTCTACATCATGTTCAACGGCCTCGGCGTCGCCACTGCCTACGTGATGTTGGCCCTCTCCGTCTGGCTCGCCCCCGTCGATCTCTCCACCAAGGGCTATTGGGGCATGGGCATCTTCCTGCTCACCGTGGCTCTCGTGAACCTCGTCAAGTACCGTCTCGACGATCGCATCCAGGCCGAACGCCTCTACAAGCTCGAAACCGCCAAAAACGAAAAGATCATCCAGGACTATATCACCGAGTAAGTGCCTGACGCAGAAACGAAAACGGGGGCCCATGGCCCCCGTTTTTACTGTTTCAGAATTCCTGGAAATGCCTAGTTGTCGAGGAAGCTTCGCAGCTTCCGCGACCGGCTCGGGTGCTTCAGCTTGCGCAGCGCCTTGGCCTCGATCTGGCGGATACGCTCGCGGGTCACCGAGAACTGCTGGCCGACTTCTTCCAGCGTGTGATCGGTGTTCATGCCGATACCGAAGCGCATGCGCAGCACGCGCTCTTCTCGCGGCGTCAGCGAAGCCAGCACACGTGTGGTGGTTTCACGCAGATTGCTCTGGATCGCAGCGTCGATCGGCTGGATCGCATTCACGTCCTGGATGAAATCGCCCAGATTGCTGTCTTCCTCGTCGCCGATCGGCGTTTCAAGGGAGATCGGTTCCTTGGCAATCTTGAGCACCTTACGAACCTTGTCCAAAGGCATCTGCAGCTTTTCGCTGAGTTCCTCGGGGGTCGGCTCGCGGCCGATTTCGTGCAGCATCTGGCGCGACGTGCGGACGATCTTGTTGATCGTTTCGATCATGTGCACCGGAATACGGATGGTGCGCGCCTGATCGGCGATCGAACGGGTGATCGCCTGGCGGATCCACCAGGTCGCATAGGTCGAGAACTTGTAGCCGCGACGGTATTCGAACTTATCCACGGCCTTCATCAGGCCGATATTGCCTTCCTGGATCAGATCCAGGAACTGCAGGCCACGGTTCGTGTACTTCTTGGCGATGGAAATCACGAGGCGAAGGTTGGCTTCGACCAGTTCCTTCTTGGCGATCGCAGCTTCGCGCTCGCCCTTTTGCACCTTATGCACGATGCGGCGATATTCGCCGATATTGAGGCCGGCTTCGGTCGCCAGGGTGGACACATCGCCGCGGATTTCGCGGATGGTGTCGGCTTCGCGCTTGGCGAATTCGCCCCAGCCCTTGCCTTCGCGGGTTTCCAGCGACTCTTCCCAGGCCGGGTTCACTTCCTGGCCGTAGTAGCTCTCGAGGAACTTCTCGCGCTTGACGCCATAGCTTTCGGCCAGGCGCAGCAGGCGCCCTTCCAGCTTCACCAGGCGCTTGTTGATGTCGTAGAGCTGCTCGACCAGGTTCTCGATACGGCCGGCATTGAGCGACAGCGACTTGACGTCGGTGATCACTTCGCCGCGCAGCACGTCGAGCTTCTTGGTATCGGCCGCGCTGACATCGCCGGTCGGGTTACCGGCATGCCGGTCCTGCATGACGCGCATCTTGCCATAGGCCTCGGCGATGCGGTCGAAGGTCTCGACCACCTGCGGCTTCAGCTCGGCTTCCATCGCCGACAGCGACAGCGCGTTCTCGAATTCGTCGTCGTCATCGTCGGCGACCGGGTCCTGCGGGGCCTGCGGCTCCTCGGGCACGTAGTCGTCGTCGCTATCGCCGCTCGGAGCGCGGCGCGCCACCGGCTTGGGGGCAGCCACGGGCTCGGGCTTGGGATGGGTGTGCATGCTCAGCACTTCGGGCGTCGGCGTCGCCTGCTTGGCGTCGGGGCCCGCATACGTGGCTTCGAGATCGATGATGTCGCGCAGCAGGATTTCGCCCTGGGCGAGCTGTTCGCGCCAGATGATAATGGCCTGGAACGTCAGCGGCGACTCGCAGAGACCTTCGATCATGGTCTCGCGACCGGCCTCGATGCGCTTGGCGATGGCGATTTCGCCCTCGCGGCTCAGCAGTTCCACCGAGCCCATTTCGCGCAGATACATACGCACCGGATCGTCGGTACGGTCGGAACCGGCCTTGGTATTGGACGTGGTGGCAACGGCGCTGCCAGTGGCGGGCGCGACTTCGGTGCCGGTATCGTCCTCGTCCTTTTCGACTTCGGTCTCTTCGACCTCATCTTCATCGACGACATTGATGCCCATGTCCGAGAACATGGACATGATGTCCTCGATCTGCTCGGAGGAAACCTCCTCCGAGGGCATGACGGCATTGAGCTCTTCGTACGTCACATAGCCGCGCTTCTTGGCGACCTTGATGAGTTTTTTGACGGCGGCATCGGATAGATCGAGCAATGGGCTGTCGTTCGTCGCCTCGGGGGCGCCGGCTTCGGGCTTCTCATTGTCCTTGGTCGTCGTCTTGGTAGCTGCCTTGGTGGCCATCTGGTACTCCGTCGGGACCCGTCAGCGGCCGGGTGCCGGTAAGGTCATAAGTGGTGACGCCTCAAGGAAAGATAAAGGTTTGGTTACCCAGACGTTAACGCCTGACGCTCCAAGCAGTTCGTTTCGGCCGTTTTATGCGTACATCGCCATACGCAAAATCGCGCGTACTCGCAGGTTTCAGGCTCTCAACCCTAAAAACTGCGTGTCGCGCGTCCCGATAACGAACCAAAGCCTTCGATCAATGCCTCAGTGCCATCGACAGTGGTAATTTGGTTCTTGATGTCCCGCAGCCTTTCAAAGGTTTCTTCGCTTGGGTCTTCGCCCAGCGCCGCTTCGGCTGCTTTGAGTTCCTTATTTAGCTGAACTTTCTTGTTATGCAAGGCCAGCGCGTGACTCAATCCGGTCTCGGCATCGATTTGCGCCGTTTCGGTGGTAATTTGCCACACGCCCTGCTGATTGAGCACCCGCGCCATCCGGTCCAGCGCCTCGCCATAACCGCGCACACCCAGGGCACTCATCAGGTCGGCCGCAGAGATATCGTGGTGCCGCACCACCAGCGCCAGGATTTCGCTCAATACCTTGTGAGCGGCCGGCGTTTCGAAGTCCAACGCCGCCAAAGTCTCGAATTTGTCCTCAACCAGCGCCGGGTGATTGACAAGGCTGACGATGATCGCCGCCTCGCGCGGCGTCGCGTCGGCCGTCGCGCTGGGCTTGAGCAGCCGCGAATTGCGCAGCGTATCGGAGACCACCAGCCGGGGCGTGCCGCGCGCCGGATATCCATAAGCGCCGCTCTGGCCATAGGTCTTGCCCTGCCCATAGGCCGGCCGGCCCCCGCGTGGCTCGAACCGCCCCTGCCGCGATGGCGCGAAGAAGGCCTTGAGCTTTTCATCGAACGCTTGCGCGTAGTGAAAGCGCACGGAACTGTCCTGGATCGAATTGGCGCGCTCGCGCATCCGCGCCTGCAATGCTGCGCGTTCTTCTGGCGCCTCGGGCACTAGCCCACCAGTCTCCATGCTCCAGATCACATCGGACAGACTGCGGGCCTTGTCGATCACATCGGCAAAGGCCTGCCGCCCCTGCGCCTTGATCAGGTCGTCCGGGTCCAGCCCGTCCGGCAAGGTCGCGATCTTGACGGTAAAACCGGGCTTGAGATGCGGCATCACCAGATCGGCGGTGCGCTCGGCCGCCTTCTGGCCGGCCTTGTCGCCATCGAAGCACAGCACCGGCGCCTCGCTCATCCGCCACAGCAATTGCAGATGCTCCTCGGTCATCGCCGTGCCCAGCGGCGCCACGGTGCCCTCGAAGCCGGCAGATACCGCCGCGATCACGTCGAGATATCCCTCGACCACGATGATGGTCTTGCCATCGCGCGCCGCCTGTCGTGCGGACTGGCCGTTGTAAAGCGTCTGCCGCTTGGAAAAGAGCGGCGTCTCCGGAGAGTTGAGATATTTCGCCGGTACATCCGCCGACAACGCACGGCCGCCAAAGGCGATCACCCGTCCCCGAAAATCCATGATCGGGAACATGACGCGGTTGCGGAACCGATCGTAAGGCACCGGAATATCGTCGC
Organism: Devosia sp.; assembly: GCF_028290435.1. Lineage (GTDB taxonomy): Bacteria > Pseudomonadota > Alphaproteobacteria > Rhizobiales > Devosiaceae > Devosia. The sequence continues at coordinate 7,007 of NZ_JAQGJV010000058.1, forward strand.
CATGCACGACCAGGCCCGTGTCGATCATGTCCTGCGCCGACACGCCATTTTGGGCCAGATGTTCCTTAAGCCCATTGCGGCTATCAGGGGCAAAACCGATGCGGAACCGGGTCTGGCTTTGCGCCGAGACACCGCGCTCGAACAGATAGCCGCGCGCCCGCGCCCCGATATTGTGGCTCAGCGCCGCCTCGAAATACTTGGTGGCGAGGTCCATCACCTCGATCAGCGAACGCTGCTCGGCCTCGCGCTTTTCCACCCGCTCATCGCGCGCCGGCATCGCAACGCCCGCCATGCCCGCCAGCTTCTCGACCGCCTCGGGAAAGCTCATCCCGGCCTTTTCGGTCAAAAACCGAAAATGGTCGCCCGATACGCCACAGCCGAAGCAATGATAGATGCCGCGCTGGTCATCGGCATGGAAACTGGGGCTTTTCTCGCCATGAAACGGGCAGCAGGCCCACATGTCGCCACGGCCCGGATTGCTCTTTCGCTTGTCCCAGATGACATGCTCGCCCACCACCTGCGTTATCGGCAGGCGCTGACGGATCTCGTCCAGGAAAGTATCGGTGAAGCGCATCGCCTTACGTAAGCACTCGCTCCCGCGAAGTCACGCCCCAAGGGTTTTTCCACAGCCCAGCCGCCAATCGGCTCAATACCCCCGCATGACCAACCGGACACTCTTGCCACCATGAACACTGACCCGTTCAAGGATGGGGAACTGCATAAATGTGTAGTCGCTTGGCAGGTGAATCATCGCGACGATGTAATATTCGCCGTCCGCTACGTGATCGAAACTGAATGACCCGCCCGAACTGGCGATCGTCTTGCGCATATATTGTTCATAGAGTGGCGCCGCATCCGGCACCCGTACGCCCCAGCTCTGCCGCTTGCGATCACCGTAAAGTAGGGCGATTCGCTCGTCCGCGTAGGCAGTCCGCGGAATGAGGAACACATCAGTACCAACCGCGCGCAACAGCTTGCCATTGTTTCGGCGCACAAAAGCTTGTCCGCTGACCTTGGCACGCCCGCTGGCGTTGACGAATGCCGCTGCCTGGGCATCGAACGCAGCGGTCAATACCACCGGCGCACGCGTGGCAACGCAGCCGGATACGACCGCAGCAAGCAGGAGGAGAGCAACACAGCGAACCAAGGCACGATGCCATCCAAACCAAGCCATAGTCGCCCCCGTCTCGCTTGATGTTCATGTTATGTACTCATGATGTTAACTGAGTCAAGCCGGGTCTACGCCGCTTTCCCGCTCGACCTCATCCTTCGGCAACCTCACCGCCTGCGCGGCGTTCCCTTCGCAATGGGGGCCGCCGTGACCGATCTGACTACCAAGCTTGTCGTCGAAACCGTAACCGCGCCAATGCCGAAGAACTATCGGCGGCGCTGGCGTCGCGTGCTGTGGCGCACGGCCAAGGCTGTGGCCCAGATGGAAACCTCGATGCGGTGCGCCGGTATTGCTTATTTCGGCTTTCTATCGCTTTTCCCGGCGATCAGTACGGTCGTGCTGCTGATCGGGCTGCTGGCCAGTCCGCAATTTCTGGCCGACATGATCGACAGGGTCGATGGCCTGGTGCCCAAGGTCGCGCAGCAGGCACTGGCCAGCCAGATGGTTACGCTGCTGGCCCAACCCCGCGTCGGCCTCGGCATCGGGCTGGTCATTTCTCTGGTGATCGCGCTTTGGAGCGGTTCGCGCGGCGTCGCGGCGCTGATCTACGCCACTTCGCAGACCCGGCAGGAGCCGGAGCGGCGCGGCATCATCATGACGGTCGTGGTCTCGGTACTGACCACTTTGGCCGGCGCCCTGACCATGGTTGTCGCGTTGACGCTGGTTGCCGTACTGCCCGCCTACTTCGCCTACCTGCCGTGGCTCGGGCACAACCAGACCATCGTGCTGCTGTTGCGCTGGCCGCTGCTACTGGTCCTCGGCGTGCTGGCGATCGCGACCTTCTACCGCTTCGCACCCGATCGCCGGGCCCATCGTGCCCGCTGGATCTGGCCTGGTGCCATCGTGGCGACAGTGCTGTGGCTCGCCGTGTGCGCGCTGTTCTCGCTTTACGTCGAGAGCATCGGCAATTTCCAGGCCACCTTCGGCTCGCTGGCGACCGCTATCGTGCTGCTGCTCTGGATGTACAATTCGGCGCTGATCCTGGTGCTGGGCGCCACCCTCAACGCCCAGCTCGAATTCGAAACCCTCGCCGAACGCGCCCGAGTGGCCTAGACGGTCTTGCTGCGCTGATAGAGCCTATACGCCCAACCGAACAGGCCGAACGAGAACACGATCAGCAAAATGCCGCCCAGCATCAGCCCGATCGAGGCGCTGAGCACCGGGAAGAACAGGAACACCAGCCCGATCAGGATGTAAGACACACCTGACAACACCACCGGCCAGATGCGCGCATAATGCTCGCGCTCGCGGGTGATGACGACGATCTGCATCACGCCCACGATCAGCGCCGCGATCCCCACCAGAGTGGAGAGGAACGTCACGGTCAGGATGGTGGCAATGAACGGGCTGAGCAGGATGAGAATGCCCAGGATCGGCGCCAGCACGTTGGAGACGACGTCGAACCAGTAATTGCCGCTCTTGCCGCCCCCGAAGGTCAGGCTCCACAGGCCCAGGAGCCCGTCGATGATCAGCAGGATACCGCCCCACAGCACCAGCACCGACAGCGCCTGCACCGGAAAAACCACCACATAAAGTCCCGCCAGCAGCATCAGCACGCCGCGCAGCGCTGTTGCCAGCGCAAAACGGCGCCGTGTATCCGCAGAAATCGCCATAGTCCCATCTCCCGCCCAAATATGATGGCGAGTGTAGCGCCATTTGCCTTCTAGTCCAGCATCCCACGGTTCAGTTTTTGAGCGTCCCGCTTTCCATTATCTCCATTGCCCGGCGCGGCCGGCTGTGATTTGAGGCGGCTTCAATCGAGGCCTGCCGATGCTGTCCCTGCCGCTGATCGCCCTGTTCATTGCCGCCTTTGCCTTCGGCACCACCGAATTCGTCATTGCGGGCGTCCTGCCCCAAGTCGCCGACGGGCTAGGCGTCACCATTCCGGTCGCCGGTTATCTGGTGTCGGGCTACGCCATCGGCATCGCGCTGGGCGGGCCGTTGCTGACCTTCGTCACCAACAACGTGCAGCGCCGCACGCTGCTGCTCGGCCTGATCGCTGTATTCACCGTGGGCCAGGTCGCCTGCGCGCTGGCGCCCGATTTCGCCGCCATGCTGGTGCTGCGCATGGTTATCGCCGTGGTGCACGGCACGTTTTTCGGCATCACCATGGTGGTGGCGGTCGGGCTGGTCCCGCCAGACCGCCGGGGCTTTGCCGTCGCATTGATCCTGTCCGGGTTGACCGTGTCCAACGTGGTCGGCGTGCCGCTGGGCGCAGCGATCGGCAATATGTTCGGCTGGCGCGCCACCTTCTGGGCCATGAGCCTGCTCGGGCTGCTGGCGAGCCTCGCCATCGTGCTGTGGCTGCCGCGCACCCGGGGCGCCGGGGCGCCGCGCCCGCCTTTGGCGCGCGAAGTGGGCGTGCTGGGCCGCCAGCAGGTCTGGACCTCGCTGTTCCTCATGCTGATGCTGATGATCGGCCAATATGTGCCCTTCACTTACATCGCCCCCATGCTGCACGAGGTGACGGGGCTCGATACCAATGTGGTGCCGTGGGTGCTGCTGCTGAACGGCGTCGGCTCGACGGTCGGCGTGTTCCTCGGCGGCCGCCTGGCCGACTGGAAGCTGATGCCTTCGATGATCGTCATGATGGCGCTGCAGGCCGTCACCCTGGTGGTGCTGTATCTGGCCAGCCCCTATCCGTGGCCCATGGTCGCCACCGTCTTCGTCTGGGGCACGCTGAACTTCGCCATCGGTACCCCGATCCAGACCCGCATCCTGAGCTGGACCGCTGACGCGCCAGGCCTGGCGTCCTCGCTGATTCCATCGGGGTTCAATATCGGCATCGCGCTGGCGGCCGTTCTCGGCTCCGCCATGCTCAACAGCGGCTACGGCTATCGCAGCCTGCCGCTGGTGGGCACCGTGGCACTGCTGGTGGCGGCGCTGGTGGCTCTGCAGTCCCTGGTCTGGGAGAAACGCAGCGGCTCGCGGCCGCCGGCGGCGATCGAGGCAGCCCTGCCCGCGCAATGAGGCGGCGACGCTAAGACTTTGCTCACCACAACCGCGCTCGTGAAATCGCAATCGGCGGAAGCTTGCTAAGGCTGCTGAACACGCGAAACCGCCAACCCCGGCGTATTCGAGTGCGGACGGGGCCATGCTTCTAGACCAGACATCCCTGCTGACGGCGATCGGCTTTTCCAGCGCGGCCCTGACCCTGACCCTGCTCGCCAGTTGGCTCGGCGCGCGCACCGATAACTATCTGCTGAGCTGGGCCGCCGGCATGGCGCTGGTGGTACTGGGCGTCATCGCCTTCAGCATCGTGGACACGCATTACGATCCGGGCCTGCAACTGGCCTCGTTCGTCCTTCTGCTCGCTGGCTTCGCGCTGGTCTATGCCGGCACCCGCCAATTCCGCTTGGGCGCAGTGCCGTGGCTCATTGTGGCGGGCCTCTGGGCCGTGTCGGCGGGTGGCATCAGCGTGGCGTTCGCCCTTGGCCTGTCGGGGCTGGGAACGGCCGGTGCCAATTTCGGCATCGCCATTCTGCTGGTGCTGGCAGCGCGTGAATGCTGGTCCGGCCGGGCCGAAGCGCCGGTACCGCTGCTCTCCAATACGGTGCTCTACCTCATCGTCGCCGTCTCATTCTTGCTCTGCGGCATCGAACTGCTACGCGAGGGCAAGCTGGTGCTGACGGCGCGCCCGCAGAACTGGGCGGAAGACTTCAATTCCATCGCCGCCATTATCGGCCTGACCGGCATCGGCGCGCTATCGATCACGCTGAACCAGTTCCGCGCCGCCCGCCATCATCGGCACCAGTCCTTGACCGACCCGCTGACCGGTATGCTCAACCGCCGCGCCTTGTTCGACAATCTCGCAGGCAAGGCCATCGAGCCCGGCGTCGCGGTCATCATGTTTGACCTGGATCACTTCAAGGCCATCAATGACCGGCTCGGCCACGCCGTCGGCGATCTGGTGCTGCAGCAATTCGCCACCATCGTACTGGACAATGTGCGCGCCGCCGATACTGCCGCGCGCCTGGGCGGCGAGGAATTCTGCATCGTGCTCGGCCAGATGTCGTCGCGCTCTGCCGTGGTTGTGGCCGAACGCATCCGCGAAACCTTCGAGGCCACCGCAACCCCCTCGACGGGCGAGCCCGTCAGGGCCACGGTGAGCGCCGGCATCGCCATCAGCGGCAGCAAGGCCGAAACCTTTGAGCAGCTGCTCGGCCGCGCCGATAGTGCCCTCTACAAAGCCAAGCGCGACGGCCGCAACCGCGTCCATGCGCCCGGTCTTCGACTTGTAGCGTAGGAACGGTCGACGTTCAGCTCAGGCTGAGTCGAAAATGCCGGTATTCGAGAACCGGACCGGAGCGTACATTCAAGTACGCGAGGACCGGAAGCGCAGAGAACCAGCATTTGCAGGCCAGCATCAGCTGAAGGGCGATTGGTCCTAGGCGGACAATGCTGCCTTAACCTTGCCGCTCGCCTTGCCGAAATCGATGCGGCCCGGATAATCGGCCTTGAGCTGGCCGATCACCTTGCCCATGTCCTTGGCGCCTTCGGCGCCGGTGCTGGCAATCGCCGCGGCAATCGCGGCATCGACTTCCGCATCGTTCAAGCCCTTGGGCAGGAACTCGTTGAGGATATCGATTTCTTCCTTTTCCACAGTCGCCAGATCAGCCCGGCCGGCCTGCGCGTAGATGGCGAAACTCTCCTCGCGCTGCTTGACCATCTTTTGCAGGATGACGAGGATTTCCTCATTGGTCGCCGGCCCACGCGCCTCCTGGCGAATGGCAATGTCCTTGTCCTTGATCGCCGAATTGATCAGCCGCAGCGTCGACGTGCGGCGCTGATCACGGGCTTTGAGGGCAATCTTGAGGCTTTCGCTGATCTCGTCGCGCATGGGTTTGGCTCCTCTTGTCCTGCACTTTGTGCAGCCCATATAGGCGTAAACAACCCGTTGCGCCACTTGCGCGGTCGGGTCGAGCCTTCTAAGAGAAGGTCTCAATCGACATAGTCCAAACTCTTGGAGGCTCACCGTGACCGGTTGGCAGCAATCCCCCGCGACCGCCCTTTTGATCCTGGCCGATGGTACGCGCCTCGAAGGCCGCGGCATCGGCGCCGTGGGCCATGCGGCTGGCGAAGTGTGCTTCAACACCGCCATGACCGGCTATCAGGAAATCCTGACCGACCCGTCCTATGCGGGCCAGATCGTCACCTTCACCTTCCCGCACATCGGCAATGTGGGCACCAATGACGAAGACATCGAGACGGTCAACATGGCCGCTCTGTCTGGCGTCCGTGGCGTCGTGCTGAAGGCCGACATCACCAATCCGTCCAATTACCGCGCCGCTGAAAAGCTCGATGCCTGGCTCAAGAAGCGCAACATCGTGGGCATCACCGGCATCGACACCCGCGCCCTGACAGCTCAGATTCGCGAACACGGCATGCCCAACGGCGTCATCGCCCACAGCGAAGACGGCTATTTCGACGAAAAGTCGATCATGGCCGAACTCAACGCCTTTCCTGGTCTCGAAGGCCTCGACCTCGCCAAGGAAGTCACCACCGCCCAGACCTATCACTGGGACCAGACCGGCTGGAAATGGGGCGAAGGCTACGGCACGCTCGAGAAGCCTGAATTCCACATCGTCGCCATCGACTACGGCGCCAAGCGCAACATTCTTCGGTGCCTCGCCGACCAGGGCGCCCGGGTAACCGTCGTGCCGGCAACTGCTACTGCCGCCGACGTGCTGTCGCACAATCCCGATGGCATCTTCCTGTCCAACGGCCCCGGCGATCCGGCAGCGACCGGCAAATATGCCGTGCCGACGATCAAGGCGCTGATGGAAACCGGCAAGCCGGTGTTCGGCATCTGCCTTGGCCATCAACTGCTCGGCCTGGCGCTGGGCGGCACTACCTCAAAGATGCATCAGGGCCATCACGGCGCCAATCATCCGGTCAAGGACCTGACCACCGG
>NZ_JAQGJV010000059.1 GCF_028290435.1 Devosia sp.
CAAATTGTAAAGGTCTGCCCCCGGCTCGCCGGGTGTTTCCTGTCCGTTTCGGGCAGTCTCGTGTGCAAGGATTTAGGGTTATGAAGGTCACGCTCGAACGCAATCATCTGCTCAAGTCGCTGAGCCATGTGCATCGGGTCGTCGAGCGGCGCAATACCTATCCTATCCTCGCCAACGTGCTGTTCAAGGCCAGTGACGATACCGTCGAACTGCGCGCGACGGACCTGGATATCGAAGTCACCGAATCCGTGCCCGCAATGGTAGGCACCTCGGGCACCACCACAGTGCCCGCCCACACGCTCTACGAAATCGTGCGCAAGCTGAGCGATGGCGCCGAAGTGCGTCTGGAAACCGATGGCGCCGAGCAGATGACGCTGACCTCGGGTCGCTCGCGCTTCAACCTGCAATGCCTGTCGCCCGATAGCTTCCCGGATTTGAAGTCGGGCAATTTCGGCCACGAATTTTCCATGCCGGCCTCGGCGTTGCGCGAATTGATCGAGCGCACCCAGTTCGCCATTTCCAATGAGGAAACCCGCTACTACCTCAACGGCATCTATTTCCACACCGTCGATATTTCCAACCAGGGCACCGTGCTGCGCGCCGTCGCCACCGATGGCCACCGCATGGCCCGCGCCGAAATCGACGCCCCTGCGGGCTCGGCCGGCATGCCGGGCATCATCGTGCCGAAGAAGACGGTTGGCGAAGTGCAAAAGCTGCTCGATGGCGCCGATGGCGACGTGGCGGTGGAAGTGAGCGACACCAAGATCCGCTTCAAGGTCGGCCCGGTCGTGCTGCTCAGCAAGCTCATCGAAGGCACCTTCCCCGATTATGATCGGGTGACCCCCAAGAACAACGACAAGCAGATGAATGTCGACCGCGCGGCATTTGCCACGGCGGTAGATCGCGTCTCCACCATCGCCTCCGAGCGCGGCGGCAAGGCGGTCAAGCTCTCCGCCAAGGATGGCTTGCTGGAACTTTCGGTGACCAATCCCGATCACGGCACGGCGTCCGAAGAGCTCGCCGTGGAATTCGAAACCGACGGTTTTGAAATCGGCTTCAATGCCCGCTACCTGCTCGACATCGTGGGCCAGATCCGCTCCGACAGCGCCGTGTTCATGTTTAACGATGCCGGCTCGCCCACGCTGGTGCGCGAAGAGGGCGAGGCCAAGGCGCTCTATGTGCTGATGCCGATGCGCGTTTGAGGGCTTCGTGGCACGTCCACCGGCCGAGACCCCTGCCGCCCGTGCGGCCAGATTGGCGCTCATCAGCCTGCCGGCTTTTGGCATTGGCGTGGCTTTGATGGCGCTGGGCTATGGCAACTTCCTGGCGCCAAACCTGGCGGCGATTGTGCGCTGGATTGGCGGGGCACTGGCGGCGATGAGTTTTTCGATTGGCTTCGTGGCGATCCGCACGATGATCGCCGCGCGACCTCAGCGATAGGCGACACAGATCTGGCAATCGAAATAGCACTGACCCGGCCGAGGCTACCGGCATGACCCGCCACGTCTCCCGCCTCCGCCTCACCGCCTTCCGCAACTACGCCTCGGCGGCATTGGACCTCGACGAGCGCCATGTCGTCCTCACCGGCCCCAATGGCGCCGGCAAAACCAACCTGCTCGAAGCCATTTCCCTGCTTTCCCCCGGCCGTGGCCTGCGCCGCGCCAGCTTTGACACCGTGCAGGCGCAGGGCTCCGACGCCGGCTGGGCCGTGGCCGCCACCGTGGAAACCGATGATGGCCCCGCCGATATCGGCACTGGCGCGGGCCCCGACGATTCTGGCCGCCGCGTGCGCATCAATGGCGCCAATGCGCGCTCCGTCGAGGCGATGAGCGACTACCTCCGCGTGCTCTGGCTTACGCCCGCCATGGACGGCCTGTTCTCCGGCCCTGCCAGCGACCGCCGCCGCTTTTTGGACCGGCTGGTGACCACACTCATCCCCGGCCATTCCGCTGCCGTCAGCGACTTCGAAAAGGCCATGCGCCAGCGCAACAGGCTGCTCGATGACAATGGCGAGGGCCGCTGGCTCTCGGCTATCGAGGCCCAGATGGCCGAGCTTGCCGCCGCCATCCATCACGCCCGCACCGACAGCCTGGGACAGCTGCAATCGCTGATCGCCGAAAGCTTGGAGGATGGCAGTTTCCCCGCTGCCCATCTGGCGCTGACGGCGCTGTTCGAGGACCGCCACGAGCCGGTCTCCTCCTCGGCGCTCGAAGCCGAGCTGGCTTCCCTTTGGGCCGGCTCCCGCGCCCTTGATCGCGCCGCCGGACGCACCATATTTGGGCCTCACCGGGTTGATCTGGAGGTTACCTACGCCCAAAAGGGCATGCCGGCGGCCCTGGGTTCGACCGGGGAGCAAAAGGCGCTGCTGATCGGGCTCATCCTTGCCCAGGCGCGCCTCGTCAAATTACGAACTGCGATCACGCCGTTCCTGCTGCTCGACGAGATTGCCGCCCATCTCGATCCCGACCGCCGCCGGGCGCTGTTTGTGGCCCTCGACCGGCTCGGCACGCAATGCTTTTTGACCGGTACCGACCCGCTGCTGTTCGAGGCTCTCGGCCCTCGCGCGCAGCCCATCACGGTGCGCGATGGCCGCCTCTATCCGGACACCGCGCGCCCCTGAGTCTATTCCCCGCCAAACCGGCCCAAAAGGCCAATTTGCTTGGGGTTTGGCCCCTGTTCCGATAGAACTAGACGCACCGTAAACGAAGCGATTCGAAGCCCATGACCGATACCGAAAAATCCTTGCCCTCCGACTACGACGCCGACAGCATTAAAGTGCTCAAGGGGCTCGATGCGGTGCGCAAGCGACCGGGCATGTATATCGGCGATACCGACGACGGTTCGGGTCTTCACCACATGGTTTACGAGGTGGTCGATAACGCCATCGACGAGGCGCTGGCCGGCCATGCAGATCTGGTGCAGGTAACGCTCAATGCCGATGGATCGGTGACCGTCATCGACAATGGTCGCGGCATGCCAACCGGCATTCATACCGGCGAGGGCATTTCGGCGGCCGAGGTCATCATGACCCAGCTCCACGCCGGCGGAAAGTTCGACCAGAATTCCTACAAGGTCTCGGGCGGCCTGCATGGCGTTGGCGTCTCGGTGGTCAATGCCTTGTCGCAGTGGCTCAAGCTCAGCATTCGCCGCGAAGGCAAGATCCACGAGATCAGCTTCACCCATGGCGACGCCGACGCGCCGTTGGCGGTAACCGGCACCTATGAGGGCCGGACCGGCACGTCTGTGACCTTCCTGCCGTCGCTGGAAACCTTCACCATGGTGGAGTTCGATTTCAAGACGCTGGAGCATCGCCTGCGCGAACTCGCCTTCCTCAATTCCGGCGTCCATATCCTGCTGCATGATCGCCGCGCCGCCGACCCGGTCGATATCGATCTCTACTACGAGGGTGGGCTTGAAGCCTTCGTGCAATATCTCGACAAGTCGAAAAGCCCGATCATCGACAAGCCCATCCTGATCATGCACGAGAAGGACGGCATCACCGTCGAAGTCGCGCTGCAGTGGAACGACAGCTACCACGAGAACGTGCTCTGCTTCACCAACAACATCCCCCAGCGCGATGGCGGCACCCACCTTGCGGGCCTGCGCGGCGCGCTGACGCGCCAGGTCAATGGTTATGCCGATACGTCGGGCATTTCCAAGAAGGAAAAGGTCACGCTCAACGGCGATGACACCCGTGAAGGGCTGACATGCGTGCTGTCGGTCAAGGTTCCCGATCCGAAGTTTTCGAGCCAGACCAAGGACAAGCTGGTCTCCTCCGAGGTGCGTCCCGTCGTTGAAAACGTCGTCAACGAAAAGCTGGGCCAGTGGTTCGAGGAGCATCCCCAGGAAGCCAAGCTGATCGCCACCAAGGTGGCCGAAGCCGCGGCCGCCCGCGAAGCCGCCCGCAAGGCGCGCGAACTGACCCGTCGTAAAGGGGCACTCGAAATCTCCTCGCTCCCCGGCAAGCTCGCCGATTGCCAGGAACGCGATCCGGCCAAGTCCGAAATTTTCATCGTCGAGGGCGACTCGGCTGGCGGCTCCGCCAAGCAGGGACGCGACCGCGCCACTCAGGCCGTGCTGCCATTGCGCGGCAAGATTTTGAACGTGGAGCGCGCGCGCTTTGATCGCATGATCGGCTCCGACCAGGTCGGCACGCTGATCACCGCTTTGGGCACCGGCATCGGCAGCGAGGAATTCAACGCCGACAAGCTGCGCTACCACAAGATCATCATCATGACGGACGCCGACGTGGACGGCGCCCATATTCGTACATTGCTGCTGACCTTCTTCTACCGCCAGACCATCGAGCTGATCAAACGTGGCCACATCTACATCGCCCAGCCGCCGCTCTATAAGGTCAAGCGCGGCCAGTCCGAGCAGTACCTCAAGGACGAGCGCGCGCTGGAGGATTACCTGCTGTCGACTGGGCTCGACGAAGCGGTGTTCACCACCCGCGACGGCGTCGAGCATGCGGGGCAGGACCTGCTGGGCATCCTGCAGCAGGCGCGCGACATCGTCCATGCTATCGGCAATCTTAACACCCGCTACAATCGCAGCCTTGTCGAACAGGCCGCCATCGTGGGCGGGCTCGATCCCGAAGGGCTGAGCGACCCGGCGCGCATCAATGTCACCATGGACCGCGTCGCCAACCGGCTCGACCGCATCTCCGACGAGCTGGAGCGCGGCTGGACGGGTTTGGTCACCGATGAAGAGGGCCTGAGCTTCTCGCGCACCGTGCGTGGCGTTAGCGAAACCCACCAGATCGACCAGGCGCTGCTGCAATCGGCCGATGCGCGTAAGCTGCGCCAGCTGGCTGCGCGTCTCGATGAACTCTATGGCGGCGTGCCCACGCTCAACCGAAAGGGCGACGTAACGCAGGTTTTCGGACCCGCCTCGCTGTTCAAGGCCGTCACCGATGCGGGCCGCAAGGGCGTGTCGCTGCAGCGCTATAAGGGCCTGGGCGAAATGAACCCGTCCCAGCTCTGGGAAACCACGCTCGACCCCAATGCGCGCACCCTGCTCAAGGTGGAAATCCGCGAAACCGACGAAGCCGACTCCATTTTTACGGCCCTGATGGGGGACCTCGTCGAGCCCCGCCGCGACTTCATCCAGGACAATGCGCTCAGCGTCAGCAATCTGGACGTCTAGGACACATCGGCGTCATCCCGGGCTGACCGGGATGACGCCCTGACTTTTCGATGCCGTGCCTTCCGCGCAACAGCACCCGCCTAACCCGCCAAGACCCCCATAAACCGGCCACATTTTGCCCGGACAAGCGATCGGGACCGCGCCGATGCTGCCTGTGAGCGCTTGGCGAAGCGGTCGATATTGTGCCTTCACGATGCGATAAGCTCGGTTTCATGACTCAGCGGAACAGAGTACAAGGCGCACAAAGGCTGCTTTCAGGGTTCGATTGATGGATTTTCGCATTTCCCCCGATGACCGGGTCGGCGCTCAGGCCAAGCGGGGCGGCAAGCCCGCGCCACAAGCCAAAAGCGGCGGTCGCGATCGGGTCGAACCCTCCATGGGGCAGTCAGTCGGGGTTTTCGTCGACGACGAGCGCTCGGGCGGAGCGGCGACACCGCCCCCATCCAACAAAAAAGCTCCCAAGCGCGGCACCGCCAAGCTGCCACGCGGCAAGGCCCCCAAGAAGCGCCGCTCCCGCACCGGCGGCCTGCTCATGGGCTTGCTCTACTGGGGCTTTATCCTGGGCATCTGGGTTGGTCTCGCGGTTATCGGCGTCATCGTCTATTACGGCATGCAATTGCCGTCTTCCAATACCTGGGCCGTGCCCGATCGTGCCCCCAACATCCGCATTCTGGCCGCCGACGGCCAGCTGATCTCCAATCGCGGCCAGACCGGCGGCGAAGCGACGACCCTGCGTGAATTGCCCGCCTATGTGCCGGCCGCCTTCATCTCCATCGAAGACCGGCGGTTCTACGAGCATTTCGGCGTCGACGTGATCGGCTTGGCTTCGGTGGCGCTGGAAAGCGTCAAGGCCGGCGGGGTGACCCGCGGCGCCTCCACCATCACCCAGCAGCTCGCCAAGAACCTGTTCCTCACCCCCGACCAGACCCTGGGCCGTAAGGTACAGGAAGCCATTCTGGCCGTGTGGCTGGAGCAGAACTATTCCAAGGACGAGATTCTCGAGCTTTATCTCAACCGCGTCTTCTTTGGTCACGGTGCAACGGGCATCGATGCCGCCGCCCAGACCTATTTCGGCAAATCCGCCCGCAATCTGACCCTTGGCGAAGCCGCCATGCTGGCCGGCTCGCTGCAGGCGCCATCACGCCTCAATCCCAAGGGCGATCCCGCCGCCACGGCCGCGCGCCAGAAACTGGTGCTGCAGTCGATGGCCAATGAGGGCTACATCACCAAAGAGGAAGCCTCCGCCGCCCAGATCGATCCGTCCCAGACCGTGCGCACCAAGGTCGCGGGTTCAGAATCCTACGTGGCCGATTGGGTCGAAAGCCTGATGCAGTCCTATATCGGCGACGTCGATACCGACGTGATCGTCTCCACCACGCTGGATTGGCGCCTGCAGAAGGACGCCGAAGTTATCGTGCGCGAAATGGTCGCCAGCGAAGGGCCCAAGCGCCACTTCACCCAAGGCGCCCTCGTCGCCATGGACGTGGACGGCACTGTGCGCGCCATGGTGGGCGGCGTCGATTATCAGGCCAGCCAGTATAACCGCGCCGTCACCGCCAAGCGCCAGCCCGGCTCGACCTTCAAGCCCTTCGTCTATCTCGCCGCCATGGAAAAGGGCTACACGCCCGATACCTTGGCCGAGGACGCAAAGTTCGACTACAACGGCTGGAGCCCGCGCAATGCCTCGGGCAAATATGCCGGCACGGTGACGCTGCGCCAGGGCCTGGCCTATTCGCTCAACACCGTCACCGCACGGCTCGCCATCGACGTCACGCCTCAGGTGGTGATCGATACCGCCACGCGCATGGGCATTTCCTCTCCGCTGACTCCGGTCCCCTCGATCGCCTTGGGCACCCAGGAAGTAAACCTGCTCGAACTCACCAGCGCCTACGCGCCCTTCGCCAATGGCGGCATGGGCGTCATCCCCAATGTGATCACCTCGATCAAGACCGTGGATGGCAAGGTGCTGTACGAGGCGAGCAAAGCCGGCCCCGGCCAGGTCATCGCACCCCATGTGCTAGCCGAAATGAACGACATGCTGGAAACCGCCGTCGAAGTGGGCACCGGCAAGGGCGCCAACCTCAATGGCTGGACTTTTGGCGGCAAGACCGGCACCAGCCAGGAAGCCAAGGACGCTCTGTTTGTCGGCTATACGTCGCACATGGTGACCGGCGTTTGGCTGGGCAATGACAATTCAACCAAGACCACTTTGTCGGGCGGTAACGTGCCGGTGGCGATCTGGAGCCAGTTCATGACCAAGGCCCACGAGGGCCTCGAGGTTCGGCCGATCCCCAACGGTACCTATCAGCCCGATGCCAGCCAGGGCACGCCCCAGCAGGTCATGGACCCCAATACCGGCCAGCCGATGATCGATCCGGCCACCGGTCAGCCCATGGTGCAATATGTCGATCCGGCCACGGGGCAACCTGTCCAGCCCGGCGCACAATTGCAGCAGCAGATCGACCCGGCCACCGGCCTGCCCTATGCGCAGATCGACCCGGCAACGGGCCAGCCGGTCCAGGCGCAGGCGCAAATCGATCCGGCCACGGGCCTTCCGGTCCAGCAGCAGCAAATCGATCCGGCGACCGGCATGCCTGTGCAGCAGATCGATCCCAATACCGGCATGCCGATCCAGCAGGTTATTCCCAGCGCCGGCCAGCCGGTGCAGGACGGGACCCAGCCGCAATATTACGACGCGAATGGACAGGTCATCCAGGGCTATCAGGTCGATCCCAATGCGGCCCAGCAGCCAACGCAATATGTCGATCCGAATACGGGCCAAAGCTATGAAGTGCGGGTCGATGCCAACGGCCAGCAAATACTGGTGCCGCCGGGAAGCGTGGGGCAGCAGCCACAGCCACAAGTATACGATCCCAACGCTCAGCAGCCGACGCAGCAGCAAAGCCCGGGTTCGCAGCGCACCCTGATGGACCTGATCTTCGGCGATCAGCAGAACTAGCGGGTGACGGCATCGATCAGACTGGCCCTGGCGCAAGATGTGCCAGCCATCGCCGAGTTGATCGATGCCGCCTATCAGCATTACGTGCCCATTCTCGGCCGCAAGCCGCGCCCGATGCTGGACGATCATGCCGCCCGCACGGCTCGCGGCGAAAATTTTGTCTGGGATGACGATGGCTCACTGCTGGCGGTGATTGCCTTGGCGCCGGAACAGCATGCCGCGCTGCATATCTTCAACATTGCCGTGCATCCCGATGCGCAGGGCCACGGTTTGCTGCGGCAATTGCTGGACTTCGCGGAGGCTAAAGCGCGCGAAAGCGGACTGCCGCTGCTGACTTTGTACACCAACCAACTGATGACCCGGAACCGCGCCATCTATGCGCGGCTGGGTTTTGTGGAGGTGGGGAGCCAAGAGGCGAACGGGTACAGAATAGTCTTCATGCAGCGGCCCGTACTCGCTACCTGATCTGCCTCAGGCGCCGTACAGCATCAATTCGCGCCCTTGCGCCTTGAGCCAGGCGCGGCCGCGCTCCATGTCGGGCAGGGTGCGCTTCACCGTCGCCCAGAACTGGTCGGAATGGTTCATCTCCACCAGATGCGCCACTTCGTGGGCTGCCACATAATCGAGTACATGCGGCGGCGCGATGATCAGCCGCCAGTTGTAGTTCAGGTTGCCCGTCGACGAGCAGGAGCCCCAGCGGCTCGACTGGCTGCGCATTTTGATCGACCGCACCGTCACCCCGAGCCGTCCGGCATGGACTGCCGTGCGCGCGGCGAGATCGATCGCGGCCTCCGCCTTGAGCCAATCGACCAGCCGCCGCGCCTGATGCGCCGGATCACCCGGCACCAGCAACACCGGCAGGCCATCCACCTCGCTCAGTTCCACCCGCCCGCGCACCTTGCCGGTGCCGATGATGCGGTGGATGACGCCGCGCAGCGGTACCGTGCCGCCATCGCCCAGGTTGACCGCCTCGGGCGCCCGCTTCAGTCGCGCCGCCAGCCAATTGCTGTGCCGCAACAGGAACGCCTCGGCTTCGACCCACTTGCCATGCGGCGGCAGCGTCAGCACCGGCCCGCTGCTGGGCAGCGACAGCCGATAGCTGCGCGCCCGCGCATGGGTGCGCACGGCAACGCTCACCATGCGGCCGTCGATTGCCAATTCTGTGCTGGTCGGGATTTTTGGTTTGGCTTTGAAGAACACGGCGGGCAAGGGACCTTCGGCCGAAGCCGGTGAGAATCATGGGGCATTTTAGCACGGAGTTTGCCGCGGCCGCGATCTGTCCCCTCCCCTTGAGGGGAGGGCTAGGGTGGGGGGGCCCAACAGCGGTGGAGCCGGGCAAGCTAATCGCCACTCTGGCGGATAGCTCCCCCCACCCCTAACCCCTCCCCTCAAGGGGGAGGGGAATACGTCCCGCGCGCCCCCATCAAAAAAGGCGCCCCTTGCGGGACGCCCAGTTTCAATCGTTGGGAAACGACTGCCTCAGGAGGAGACTTCGGAAGCCAAAGCTCAGGCGTTGCCGCCGCTGCTCCAGCCATTATTGCTGTCGCCATTGTCGTCGCGCTTGGGCTCGGTATAGCCCTGGCGATTGCTGCGGCGGTCATTCATGAAGCGATCGAATTCTTCGCGGTCCTTGGCCTTGTTGAGGTTGGCCATATATTCGTGGAAGTCTTCGATTTCCGCATCGAGCCGGGCGCGTTCTTCTTCAAGGCGGCGCAGCTGTTCGGCGCGGTAGTCGTCGAAAGCGGCATTGCCGCTGGACGACTGCGCATAGTGGTGACGGCCGAAGCCGGCATGGCGGTTGCGATTGGGCGCGCACCAGTCGCGGCCCTTGTTGAAATAGGCCTGGGCCTTGTCGGCGGAGCCGCCGAACTTCTCGCCCCACAGGATGTAGGCGAGCACGACGAAGCCGACCGGCCAGAAGAAGATGAAGCCCATGACCATCAGGGCGATGGTGATCGGCGACCATTGAGGTTTGATAAGCGCTGTGTTCATTTCGTTGATCTCTTTCCCAGTCACGATTTATCAAAAGTGGCCCCGGAGCGGGTAGGATCAAGCATGTGCCCAAGGTTTTTTGGTCTTGAAATCATTTGCCGCCTTTCCTATGCGGCGCGCCAAAACTGACCCTGAACAAGGAAAATACCGTGACTTTGATGCAAGCCGATGGTCTGCCGCTGCCCTCCACCTGGCGCCCGCTGCGTCTGGAAACCCTGGTGCTGCTGCGCTGGCTGGCCATTGGCGGCCAGACCATCGGCGTGCTGTTCGTTGCCTTTGGGCTCGGCTTTCCGGTGCCGCTACCCGCCTGCCTGGCGCTGATCGCGCTCTCGGTGGGCGTCAATATCGTGCTGGTGGGACGCTTCGGTTCCGCCTATCGGCCCACCTCGGTGTTTGCCGCCAGCCAGATCGCCTATGACCTGCTGCAGCTCGGGTGCCTGTTGGCGCTGACCGGGGGCCTGCAAAATCCGTTCGCCATTCTGCTGCTGGCCCCGGTGTCGGTCTCGGCCACCACGCTGCCGCAACAGGCCACTGTGGTGTTGGGCGTGCTCGCGGCGCTGATCGCCACGCTGCTCTCGGTGTTCCACCTGCCCCTGCCTTGGGACCCGAGCGAAGCGCTGGTCTTCAACCGCATCTATGTGATCGGCATCTGGGTGTCGCTGATCTGCGGCGTGGTTTTCATCGCCGCCTATACGATGCGCGTCGCCCATGAAGCCCGCCAGATCGGCGATGCCCTGGCGGCGACCGAGCTGGCCCTGTCGCGCCGCGAGCAATTGAGTGCGCTCGATGGCCTCGCCGCCGCCGCCGCGCATGAACTGGGCACGCCGCTTTCCACAATCGCGCTGGCCGCCAAGGAAATGCGCGGCGAAGCCCCAGCCGGCAGCGAGCTGGCCGAAGACATCGAACTGATCATCGAGCAGGCGGCCCGCTGCCGCGCCATCTTGGCCAAGCTGCGCAATCTGGGTTCCGACGAGGCCGATCCCTTCGCCGAAGTGCCGCTGACCGATCTGCTCGCCGAAGTCGCCCGCCCCCATGAGGGGCGCGGCAAAGTCATCGCCTTCGCTTCTGAAAAAGCCGCCGGCCCGCCGCCGGTGTTCCACCGCAGCGTCGGCCTGCTCTATGGGCTGGGCAATCTCATTGAGAATGCTACCGATTTCGCCCGCCAGACGGTGCGCATCGAATCCAGTTGGGACCGCTCCGCCATTAGCGTTACCATTACCGATGACGGCCCCGGCTTTGCCCCCGAATTGATCGCGCGGCTGGGCGAGCCCTATCTCACCAGCCGCCCCCGCGACCCGCAGGCACGCGACGCGCATCTGCCGGGCGGCCTTGGCCTCGGCATTTTCATCGCCAAGACTCTTCTCGAACGCACCGGCGGACGCCTGGCCTTCCAGAATCTCGATCCGGCTGGGCATGCCCAGGTCCGCATCGTCTGGCCCCGCTCGGCGATCGAGTCCAATGGGCGCTAGTGCGCTGCGACATCCTGCCTCTTGTGACACCGGGGCCGAAACCAGACCTAGATGCTGTGATATTTGCTGTCGCAGCCCCGGAGGTTCACCATGGTCCATCTGCATTTTGACGTTTCCGCCACAAACGCTTATGTGAAGTCCATGAGCACGATTGAAGAGCTGTTGGCCACCGACCCGTCCCTATTGTTGGTGGACGATGACGCTGCATTCCTGCAACGGCTGGAGCGCGCCATGCAGCGCCGTGGCTTCGAGGTGCGCATCGCCGCCACCGTCGCCGCCGGCCTCGCCGCCGTGGCCGAGCGCCCGCCCGCCTATGCGGTGGTTGACCTGCGCCTTGAAGACGGCAATGGCCTTGAAGTGGTGCAGGCGCTGCATACCAAGCGCGCCGACGCCCGTGCCGTGGTGCTGACCGGCTATGGCAATATCGCCACCGCCGTCACCGCCGTGAAACTGGGTGCGGTCGACTATCTTTCCAAGCCCGCCGACGCCGACGACGTCATCAACGCGCTGCTCGCCACCGGCGAGGACAAGCCCGAGCCGCCGGAAAATCCGATGTCGGCCGATCGCGTCCGCTGGGAACATATCCAGCGCGTCTATGAGCTGTGCGACCGCAATGTGTCGGAAACCGCCCGCCGGCTGAACATGCACCGGCGGACGCTGCAGCGCATCCTGGCCAAACGCGCCCCGCGTTAAGCCACGAACAGGGCCTCGAACCCGCCATAGATCATGCGGGCGCCGTCGAACGGCATCTTCATGGCCTGCATACGCGCATCGCTCATCATTTTCTGCCCGACGGCGTCGCGTGTCGCCTTGTCCGGATATTCGATCCAGGAAAACACGATCGCTTCGTCGTCCTTGGCCGCAACGGCGCGCATGAAGTCCGTCTGCTTGCCCGCCGGCACATCGTCGCCCCAGGTCTCTACGATCCGTGTGGCACCCCATTCCTTGAACAGGACGGCAGCCTCGCGGGCATGGTCGATATAGGCCTGCTTGTTGGCCTTCGGCACGGCGGCGACAAATCCATCGACGTAAGTCATTTTCGCTCTCCTCTGCGGTGACACTGTTTCAATGA
Source organism: Devosia sp. (assembly GCF_028290435.1). GTDB lineage: Bacteria > Pseudomonadota > Alphaproteobacteria > Rhizobiales > Devosiaceae > Devosia. Next base: position 12,641 of record NZ_JAQGJV010000059.1, read on the forward strand.
CGAACGAGATGTCCGAGTTGCGACATCGCTCCGTCGGTTATTTGCGCGGAAACGCGGCGGTCCCCCTTTCGCCGTATTGTCAAAGCGTTAGTCTACGACAGCCGAGCAACCCGGGAGCCTGCCATGAGCGTCACCCTGCATTTCCACGGCGCGGCGGGCACCGTCACCGGGTCCTGCTATCGCGTGGTGCATCCCGGCGGGCAGTTCCTCGTCGATTGCGGCCTGTTCCAGGGCAATAAATCGGTCCGCGAGCTCAACCTCAAGCCGACCCCCTTCGATCCCAAGGCGATCGATTTCCTGCTGCTCACTCACGCCCATATTGATCATGCGGGCCTGCTGCCAAAACTCTATCGCGAGGGCTTTCGAGGCCCGATGTGGATGACCGAGCCCACCGCCGGCCTGCTCGAATATCTGCTACCCGATAGCGCCAGTATCCAGGAAAGCGAGGCCGAGCGCGAAACCAAGAAGCTCTCGCGGCGCGGCGAGGAGCCCGCCAAGCCGCTCTACACGCTGGAAGACGCCGAGGAAGCGCTGAGGCACCGCGAGACGACCGGCTATGCGCAGTGGATCGCCCCCGGCCCCGGCGTGCGTGCCCGCTATTGGAACGCCGGCCATATCATCGGCTCAGCCTCCATCGAAGTCGAAGTCATCGACACCGATGGCAAGCCCGTCACCGTCATGTTTTCCGGCGATATCGGCCCCGACGAGAAGGTGTTCTACAAGGAGCCCGAAGGCCCGGCCGGCTTTGATTACATTCTGTGCGAGTCCACCTATGGCGGCCGCGAACGCGACGACTATACGCTGGTCCAGCGCCGCGAGAGCCTCAAGACCGAGATCAACGAAGCCCTGCGCCGCGGTGGCAACCTCGTCATCCCCGCCTTCGCCGTCGAGCGTTCGCAGGAGCTGCTCCACGACATTGGCTACCTGATCAAGACCGGCGAGATTTCACCCCAACTGGTGTTTCTCGATTCACCCCTCGCCAGCAAGGTCACCAGCGTCTATCGCAAATACGCCAAGATGTTCGATGACGTTGAACTCAGCGCCAGCGAATTGTTCAACGACCCGCGCTTCCGCATCATCGAAGGTGTCGAGGAGAGCAAGGCGATCAACACCATCCGTGGCGGCGCCATCATCATGAGTGCCTCCGGCATGGCCGATGCCGGCCGCATCCAGCATCATCTGCGCAATAACCTGCCGCGCGGCAATGCCACTGTGCTGTTCGTCGGCTACCAGGCGCCCGGCACGCTGGGGCAGATCATCCAGTCCGGCGCCAAGGAGGTGCGGATACACGGCACGCTGGTGCCCGTCCGCGCCCGCATTCGCTCCATGGGCAATTACTCCGCCCATGCCGATCATTCCGAACTGATGGCCTGGATCAAGGAGCGCCTGCCCGCCCACGGCGCCATCTTCCTGACCCACGGCGAGGACGAGGAGCGCACCGCCCTGCGCGCCGCTTTGGTGACCAGTGGTCTCTCCGGTGATCAGGTCGTGCTGCCTCAACTCGACGACTTTTTCGAATTGCGCGCCAACGGCATTGCGGCGGTCATCCACCCTGCGACGCCGCGCATCGATCCGGCGCAGTTGACCACTGACTGGCATAACCAGTTTGCCGATTTCACCATCCGGCTCAGCCAGCGGCTGAATGGCGTTAGCGACGTGGACAAGCTGCGGGTCATGAAGGAATTGCAGGCCAAGTTGTCCGAACTGGGCGGCGACACCACGCCGCCGGTTTCGACGCTGGTGCCCCGCGCGCCAAACGAGTCGCAAGCTTTCGACGAGTAGACACCCTCATCCGGCGCTACGCGCCACCTTCTCCCCGACGGGGAGAAGAATAGAGAGAACGCCGCACTCTCAAGATTCCTCTCCCCGTCGGGGAGAGGGTGGCCGAGCGAAGCGGAGGCCGGGTGAGGGTGTCTGCCCCTCCACCCTCACTTCGGCCCCGGATCCATCAACAAATGTATCCGGTCCGCCCCCATCCGTGCCAGCTTGAGCATCAGCGCCTTGCGCCGTGCGGGGTTCAGGGGCGTATCGGGGCTGTCGCGTAAAATCGCTCCGTCATGCCCGTCCGCCACGATCAGCCCCTCGCTTTCGGGGAAAATCGCGGCGTCCAGCTCGGGCGGTTTGGCAAAGTAGAACTTGTCGGAAAATTCCCGATATTCCGGCCATTTCCGGTCCACCTGAAAATCGATCAGGCTGGATTTGATCTCGACGATCCAGATTTCGCCCTTCGGCCCGACGCCCAAAACGTCGGCGCGCCGACCATTGCGGAGCGGCACTTCGGCATAGCAGGCCATGTCGTAGACTTCGCGCAGCATTCGCATCACCCCGCGCTGCACGCGCAGCGCGGTGGCCGATTGGCGCAGGTCGACGATGGGCGGCAGCTCAGCCATGGCTGGATGCGGGTTCGACCCCGGCCGTGACGACCGGCCCCTTGGTGGCCAGCGCGCGGCAGGCGATCAGCCCCAGGATCAGGACTGGCAGGATCACCAGATACGACGAGCGGATGCCTAGATATTCGGCGACGAAACCGAGCAGCGGGGGCCCGAGGAAGAAGACGATGAACGTCACCTGGCCCAAGGCCGCCACGTTGACCGCCGATGGCCGGTCGGTGCGTTGCGCCGCGGCCGAAACGGCCAGCGGATAGACCGCGCTACAGCCGGCGCCCATCGCCGCAAAACCCACCAGCGCCACCCAATAGATCGGCGCGAAAGCCACGGCCACGGCGCCCGCAATCGCCAGTCCCATCAGCGTGATCGCGACGGTGCGCGGACCAAACCGGTCGACCACCGGATCGGCGGTCAGCCGCATGGCGGCCATGAAGCCCGAGAATAGCGTCAGCCCCAGACCGCCGGTGAACGGATCGACGGAAAAGACGTCGCGCATGTAAATGCCCGACCAGTCGATGCCCGCGCCCTCGACGAGGAAGGCCGCAATACCGATCATGCACAGCGGCAGCAAGCCCCAATGTGGAAAGGCGATCTTGGGGGTATCGCCCTGATGGCCGGTCAAGCGCGCCGGCGCATTGACCATCCCCGCCATCATCCAGATGCCGATAACAAACACCACGCCTACCGCGATCAGCAGATGGATCTCGATGGAGATTCCAGCGCCGCGCACGAATGCACCCAGGAGCGCGGTCACGAAAAACCCGAGGCTCCACATGCCGTGGGCCCGGTTCATGTAGCTCTTGCCGTATTGGGCTTCCAGCCGGTCGGTCTGCACGTTGAGGTTGATCTCAAGGGCACCGGCCAGAAGGCCGGCGACGAATAGCAGGATGAACACGCCCGGCGCCCAGCTCAGCCACGGGATCAGCGCATAACAGGTGGCGGTTCCCAGCACGGTCACCAATGCCGTGGTGCGCGCACCCAGCCGATCGATCAGTGGCGCCGAAAAGGTCAGCGAAATCAGCGAGCCGATGGCCATGCCGATCAGAGTAAGGCCCAGCTCGCTCTTGCTGACCTGCAATTGCTCCTGCAGGTCGGGCATGCGCGACAACAGGGCGCCCAGCGCAAAGGCGAACAGAAAGAAGCAGGCGAAGATACGATAGTGCGGCGCGATTTTCATGCCAGTTTCGCCTTGAACTTGGGAGATAGGGCGCCGGCCGCGAACAGGCTCACCACCACGAGGGGCAGGCCGATGCCGAAGGCCCAGCGGATGCCGAAATGCTCAGCCACAAAGCCCAGCAGCGGCGGTCCGAGCAGGAAGCCCACGAAGGAAATCTGCGCTAGGGCCGCCACATTGACCGCCGCGGGGCGATCCGTGCGCTGCGCCGCTGCCGACATGGCCAGAGGAAAAATTGCGCTGGTGCCGCAGCCCATCAGGGCGAAGCCGACCAGTGCCATCCAGGGCGCATTGGCGAAAAACACCATCAACGCCCCCACGCCAAGTACGCCCAGCAAAATCCGCGCCACGGTGACGGGATTGGAGCGCTCGACGAAGCCGTCGGCGAGGAACCGCATCAGCGCCTGGGCGCCGGCGCCCAGAGCCACGGCGAAACCGGCGAGGAACGGCTCGGACTGGAACACGTCGCGCATATAGATGGCCGACCAGTCGATGCCTGCGCCTTCCATCATCACCGCCGCCATGGTGACGCAGACCAGCACCAAGATGGCCAAAGTGGGCCGGGCAAAGCGCGGCCCCTCATCGGTGCTGCCCCCGGTGCGATGCTCGGCGGCCTCGAAGCGGCCCATGATCACGGCGGTGCCGATGAAGATCACCGGCACCATGATCAGCAGGTGCAATTGCGGCGACAGCCCGGTTTGGGCGATCAGCGAGCCGATCAGCCCGGCGCTGAAAAAGCCGATGCTCCAGAAGCCATGCGCCCGGTTCATGATGCGCCGGCCGATGGCGTGCTCGACGCGGTCGGCCTCAAGATTGACGATAACCTCGATCACCCCGATGGTCAGCCCCACCGGCAGCAACAGCAGGAACAGCGTCAGCGGCGAGGGCGCCCATACAGCCAGCGCGTAGAACACGGCCAGCAGCGGCAGCACGGTCAGCAGCGCGCGGCGATGGCCGACTTTTTCGATCAGCCCACCCGCAAATGTCAGGGAAATCAGGGTGCCGACGGCGGCGCCGATCAACGCCAGCCCGAGTGCGCCCTCGGCCACGCCCATGGCGCGCTGAATATCGGGCAGGCGCGGGAAAATGCTGCCCATGCAAAATGAATAGACGAAAAATGCCGCGTAGACCCGCAATTGCGGGGGCATGTCGATGCCGAATTTCATGATTGAAAAGAACTCGCGAACTGGAATTGGAGGCGACGCTAACCGGATTCGCCGCGCGGCGAAACAGCGTCTCAAATGCTCGCAAATCGTTTATTGCAACGTTGGAATAAAGGCAATTGTCCGCATGGCTACAATTGCGCGCGGGGCCAGCCAGCCGTCACAATACCGCGTAACTATCGTCGCTCAATACGCTGACGCCCGCTTCAAAGCTGCGCACGATTTCCAGCCGCCGGAACTGTCCACCCAATCGGCTTTCGGCCGGCCGATTTGAAGCCGCTACCCGGTCGCGCCGGTCTGGGCCGAAATAGCTCGAGGTCTCGAAATAGGTCAAGTTCGGCCCCACCTGCCGTCCAATCCGCTCGCTCACCCGCTGCTGGGTGAAGGGCATGGTGATAATGTCGTCGAACCCCAGATTGATGCAGGCCGAAATGGTCTCCGCCGAGGTCTTGTCGGAGAAATAGATCATCGGCGAAAACCGCACGCGCCGGCTCGGACAGAACCGGATTGCCTCGGCGATCTCGCTCAGGCTGGCAATCTGCACCACCGGGGCGAACAGGAAATAGCAAACTGGCGTCCTGTGCGCCTGGTTCTCGGCCGCCTCGATGCCGCCATAGGGCAGCACCGCCGCGAACTTGAGAGTCCGCGCGATATCGGCCAAAGCGGCGCCGGCCCCGGTGGTGGGGCCGATGATGAAAGCGGTGGCATGCATTGGTCGCGTCCCCGACCAGTTCTAGTTTCCCGTCAGCATGGTACCGCCCCCAATGCTAAGGGCGCGCTAACAGGCGGGCTGGTTTGTCCACGGATGACATCTGCACGCTATTTGCGCTGATGCAGCGGCCGCTCGCCACCAAACAGCGGCGCATTCTCGCGCATCAGCGCCGCTATGCGGTCGCCAATGGTGCGCACCGCCAGGCTATGGCGCTCCTCGTGATGGCTCACCAGCCATTGGTCAGTGCGCAATTCGGTGATCGCTGGTGCCACCCGGATCAGCCGCTCGTCGCTGTCGCCAACGAAACACGGAAATACCGACAGCCCCGCGCCCGCCGCCACCAGTTCCCGCACGCTCATCGCATCGTTGCCCCGCACCCCGATGCGGTCGCCATGATGCGCCTCGATCCAGCGCGCCGAATGGGTCTGCGCCCCGTCCCCCGCCACCCCCACAAACAGGCCCGCCGCCACGCCATTGATCAACTCGCGCCCCGAATAGAGCCCATAGGCGACGCTGCCGATCTGCCGTCCGGCCAGCCATTGCTCGGTCGGCCGCTGGTTGCGAATGCCCAGATCGGCATTGCGCCGCCCGATATCCACCTTCTCGTTGGCGGTCACCAGCTCCAGCCCGAAGCGGTCGGCTACCGTCCACACCCTGCCGATGTGGCGCGACACGAAGGCTGAAGTCCACGGCCCCGCCGATAGCCGCACGATGCGGTCGCGCCGATTGCCTTCCTTCCACCGCGTCAGCGACAGCATGGCCGCCTCGACATCCTCGGCGCGCGCCAGCAGGTCTTCGCCCGCGCTGGTCAGCCGATAGCCCTGCTGCGAGCGGTGAAACAGCGGCTCGCCGATTTGCCGCTCCAGCGCATTGACTCGGCGCCCTAGCGTCGCCGCGCTCAGGCCGGTGGTTGCCGTCGCCGCGCTCAGCCCGCCCAGTCGCGCCACGTCGAGAAACACTCTCAGGTCGTCCCAACCAAATTCCATTTTTCAATTCTGCAAAGCTCATTGCGTTCCTGACCATAGCGGCAGCGCTGCAATCGCGGCAAGTATGTCCCCATAGCGCGACAGAGCGCCAAACCATTTCTGGCAAAACAGCACTATTGAAAAACCGGTCCCTATTTCCGGCGCCGGCTTTGCCATGCCGAAATCCAGGAGATTTTCCATGCTGCGCAATCTCGTCACTCGCTATCGCATCTGGCAATTGCGGCTCGATACCACACGTCATCTCGAAAACTTCGACAACCGGTTGTTGGCCGATATGGGCATCGAGCGTGACGCCATCAAAACCATTGCCAGCCGCAGCGCCAAAGCCATGGTGGCCGAGCGCGAGGTCCGGACCGCGGCCCCTGCAACCAGTTGCGGGCAGCCCGATTGTGGTCTGGTCGCCTGAACCGAGGAGAACCACAATGCAGATCAACACACTGGGTCCGTTCGGTCCCGTCAGCCGCCTCACGCTGGGTGGCGGTGGCATCGGCCAACTCTGGGGCGAGGCGTCGGATAAAGACTCGGTGGATACGCTCCGCCGTGCCGTCGATACGGGCATCGATCTTATCGATACCGCTCCCGGCTACAGGAATTGCGAAAAAATGGTCGCCAAAGCCTTCGGCGGCAAACTGCCCGATGGCGTGCGCATCACTACCAAATACAGCCTGGGCACGCCGCCGCTGGCCGAGGTGTATGATCGCCTGCGGGTCTCGCTCGACGCGAGCCTTGCCGCCATGCTTTTACCCCGCGTCGACCTGATGATCCTGCACAGTGAAATCCGTCCTGATGATTTCGAATATCCGGCTGGCCAACCGCCCAAGGATATTCGCTCCACTAGTCTCAGCCTTTATCGCCAGGCGGTGGTGCCCGCTTTCGAGCGCTTGGTTTCGGAGGGCCTGATCGGCGCTTGGGGCATTACCGGCATCAATCACGCCGCCGCCACTATCGACGCCATGTCCTCCGGCCCCCGTCCTGCCGTGGTCCAGACGATCGCCAACCTGATGGATAGTCCGGGCGAAATGAACGGCACTGGCCTCGCGCCGCGCCCGCGCGATGTCATCACCGCCGCCAAAACCTATGGCGTGGGCGTCATGGGCGTCCGCGCCGTGCAGGCTGGCGCGCTGACATCGGGTATCGATCGGCCCGAACACAGCCCGACCAGCGCCGATTTCGACCGCGCCGCCTCCTACCGTGCGCTGTGCAAGCAATGGGGTGAGGACCCTGCCATTGTCGCCTATCGCTATGCCATCGGCATGGACGGCGTCGAGACGCTGGTGCTGGGGGTCAAGAATGTCGCCGAACTGGAGCAGGCGCTCGATGCTGAACGCCGGGGCCCACTCGATGCGGAGCAAGTCGCCGCCATCGACGCGCTAGGATTGCGCCTCTGAAATAAATGGGCCGCCCCCAGGGAGCGGCCCATTCATGATCTGCTATTTTCGTTCAGATCTGTTCGATGCAGACCGAAGTCGTGCCGCGATTGCGGAAGCCCAGCTTGGATGCGGCGCCGGCCGACAGATCGATAATGCGGCGGCCGTGGAAGGGACCGCGATCGTTGATGGTCACGACGATCGCATTGCCGGTGCGCTGGTCGGTCACGCGCAGCTTGGTGCCGAAGGGCAGCGAACGATGCGCCGCCGTCATGGCATTCTCGTTGAAAATCTGGCCGGAGGCAGCGCGGTGGCCGTTGAAGCCGGGGCCATACCAGGAGGCGCCGCCGCACTGGGCAAAGGCTCCTGCAGTGGACATTGTCAGGACTGCAGCAGCAAGTGCAGCGGCGAACATGGTCTTTTTGATCAAGCGTCTAGTCTCTCTTCAGTTGTTCCTGAACAGAGGCTTAATGGCGGGGCGGGGCCACAATGTGGGCCAATTGCCATAAAGGTCGCTCCGGCCACGCGCTGTTGCCGATAGAGCGCGGAAAATCGCGTGACGATTGCTTAATCTGTCCTCCAAGACTCTGCCGGGCGAAGGATATGAATCTAAAATCAAACGAGATCGGCGTTTAGGGCGTCCGGATTCCGCCTATAGTGAAATTGGATTTGCGTCGTGCGACTTTGCTGCAACAGTTCCGCCATTAGGACCACCCAGCCGCGCTTTCGGAGGGTTCCAGCAGAACTTTTGGCTGTTTTGCGGCAGTCCGGACCCAAATAAGGCAGGATTGTGACAGCGATAAACTGCCAAAAACCATGGATTGCGGCTTCCGCGCCAGCGCCGCGCCACGCAATATGGCGCCCGAGTCGCCAATAAGCGGCCGGGGGACGTCATGACACTTGCCACAACATTCATTCTTATCGGCCGTATCGTCTTCGGCCTGTTTTTCCTGATCGCCGGGATGCGCAACTTCGCCGGCTTTAAGACCCGCATTCCCTCAAAAACCAATTACGGCTGGGACCTGCCCCCGCCCATCGTCGCTTTGGGCTTTGCCATGCAACTGGTCGGCGGTGTGTTTCTGGCGTTTGGGGTGCTGCCCGTCTACAGCGCCGCACTGCTGATTGTTTTCCTGGTGCTCGCGACCTCGCTCTATCACAACCTTTTCCTGTTCCACGGCAAGGAGCGCGATCCGCATCTCTATCTGGTGCTGGTCAACATCACCCTCGCCGCCGGCCTGCTGATGATCATCGGCCTCTCGCTCTAGTTTTTTCGCGTCGCCACATCGTGGGCTTGACGGCTCCTTGATATCGTGGATATAAATTATCCACGATAGGAGATGTCCATGAAACTCGGTGACGGTGTCGAACAAGCCATCCACAGCGTATCGATGCTGTCGGGCCTCGCGACAGACGGCGTCCTCGCTGCCGCGGCTCTGGCCGAATACCACGGCGTGTCCACCAGCTATCTGCTCAAGCATCTGCAGGCGCTGGCCGGGGCGGGCATCTTGCAATCGGTGCCTGGCCCCAAGGGCGGCTACCGCCTGGCCCGGCCGGCGACCAAAATTTCTCTGCTTGATATCGTCCTCGCCATCGAGGGCCCGGCTCCAGCGTTTCGCTGCGCCGAAATCCGCCAGCGCGGCCCTGCTCCCCTTGCGCAGGAGTTCTACAAGGCGCCCTGCGCCATCAATGCCGCCATGCTCAAGGCCGAGCAGGCCTATCGCGCTGAACTGCGCAAGATCAGCGTTGCCGATCTGCAGACCGACAAGGCCACCCCGCTCGGCGCCGCCATCGACCAGCGCGGCTGCGCTTTTCTCGACCGCCATGAACGGCGCCAACCCGTTCCAAACTGAAGGACTTTTCCAATGCAAGCCCGCATCGATTTCTACGCCGCCTCCCCCGAAGCCACCAAGGCCGTCTCCGCCCTCGACCGCTACGTGGTCAAGGATAGCGGCCTGCCGCATCATCTGATCCACCTGATCAAGCTGCGCGCGTCCCAGCTCAATGGCTGCGCCTTCTGTGTCGACATGCATGTCAAGGAAGCCCGCCGCGGCGGCATGGGCGAGCAGTGGATCAACCTGGTTTCCGCCTGGCAGGAATCCCCGGTCTATAGCGCCGAGGAACGCGCCGTCCTGGGCTGGACCGAAGCCCTGACCCTCTTGGCCGATACCCGCGCGCCGGACGCTGATTTCCAGACCCTCAAGGCGCATTTCTCCGACGAGGACATCACCAAGATCACCGTCGCTATCGGCGCCATCAATGTCTGGAACCGCCTGGCCGTCGGCCTGCGCAGCCAGCACCCGATCGACAAGCCCGCTATTGCCGCCTGACCCTTCGACCCAGATGCATTGGACACCACCATGTTGACCGATACTAACCTTATCCTGCTGGCTCGACTGCTGCTGGGCGGCGCCTTCCTGATCTTCGGCATCCGCAACATCCGCAATGTCGATGGCCTGACCGCTGCCCTGACGGCGCGTGGCCTGCCTTTGCCTCGCGTCGCCGCCATTATCGGCGTGGCTTTGCAGATCGGCGGCGGGGCGCTGACGGCGGTCGGCCCGTTCGGCGCCATCGGCGGGCTCGCGCTAATCGTCTTCGTCGCGCTGGCGACGGTGCTGTTCCACAATTTCTGGGACTATTCCGGTCCCGACCGGGCCACCCATCTCAATGCGACCATCATGAATATGGGCCTGGCCGGCGCTTCCTGCTCCCGATCGCCAGCGCTTTGTAATCAATCGCGGCGGCACTCAGGTGCGTCCGCCAGCTCCGTGACGCCGATATTCAAAACTGAATGGCGGCTCGGCCGATTTGGCGGAAAGCCAAACATGTTTGGCAGAATTAGGGTCTGGTCATCCACCGAAAGGACCTGACCATGACCCCCGCTTCCGCAACACAGCCCGCCGTCACTTCTACTGACACCAATGTCATCTGGCTCCAGCGTCTTGAAGGCGCTGCCATGTTGGGCGCGAGCATTTTCGCCTACGCCTGGCTCGGCCAGTCCTGGCTGATCTTCGCCGTGCTGTTCCTCGCGCCTGATCTGGCCATGTTGGGATATCTGCGCTCGGCGCGCGTTGGCACAATGAGTTACAATCTGGTGCATACCTATATGGCGCCCGCCCTGCTGGCGCTCGCGGGGCTGATGCTTGGCCCATGGGCTTTCGGCCTTGCCGCCATCTGGATCGGCCATATCGGCTTCGACCGCATGCTCGGCTATGGTCTCAAACTCGGTGTGAGCTTTGACCGCACGCATTTGAGCCCAGCCGGCAACAAGCGCTGACTGGAACGCCTTGGCGGCTCGGCCATTATGCCGCCATGGCTTATGAACTTTACTATTGGACCGGCATCCAGGGCCGCGGCGAATATATCCGACTGGCGCTGGAGGAGGCCGGCGTGCCCTACCGCGACGTGGCACGAGAGAAGGGCGATGGCGTCATCGAGACACTGACCCGAAAAGCGCAAACGCCGTCCTTCGCGCCACCTTTCCTCAAGGATGGCGACCTGATCCTCGGCCAGGTCTCCGCTATTCTGCTCTATCTTGGCGACAAGCTCGACCTCGCGCCGAAAGACCCTCATCAGCGCCTCTGGACCCACCAGATTCAGCTCACCATTGCCGACCTCGTGGTCGAGGGGCACGACACGCACCATCCCCTTGGCGCCGATTTTTACTACGAGGACCAAAAGCCCGAGTCCAAGCGCCGTGCCGCCGATTTCCGTCAGCAGCGCGTTCCTAAATTCCTCGCCTGGTTCGAAACCATTCTGACCCGCAATCCTAAAGGGCCTGCCCATCTGGTCGGCGACCGCCTCAGCTATGCCGATCTCTCGCTATTCCAGATCGTGGAGGGGCTGGATTACGCCTTCCCCAAGCTGATGGCGCGGATCGGCGGGGATTACCCAAAGGTCCGCGCCCTGCACGATGCCGTAGTCGAGCGCCCCAACATCAAGGCCTATCTCGCCAGCCCCCGCCGCCTGCCCGGCAACGAGGACGACCTGTTCCGGCATTATCCGGAGCTGGATGTTTAGCCCTTGCTCACCTTGTAATCGACATGCGTCACGAACTTCGTGCTGCGGGCGCCGATCGGCTCGAGCTTGGCCGTCACTCCGTCCAGCAGGCGCTCGCCAGCGCCGGCGATGAGCGGCACGAGCTTGAGGTGAAGCTGCTCGATGACGCCGGCATTGAGATAGTGCCGCGTCGTCGAGACGCCGCCCGCAATCGCGATATTGCGTTCGCCTGCCACCTCCCGCGCCCGGGCCAGTGCCACTTCGGGTCCCTCGGTCACGAAATGGAAAACGTTGCCACCCTCCATCGCGATCGAGGGTCTGGCGTGGTGAGTCAAGACAAACACCGGCGCGTGGTAAGGCGGGTTTGGTCCCCACCAGCCTTTCCAGTCCTCTTCCCACGCATCGGGTCCGGGCGCGGCCCACATGTTGCGGCCCATGATATAAGCGCCATAACTGCAGATGGCGTCGATTTCGGCGCGGTTGTTATCGCCGTCCTCAAACATCCAGCGCGCCAGTTGCCGCGGATCGATAGTGCCGAACGGCCGCTCCCGGCTCTGGTTCAGGCCGGTGCCGAATCCGTCGAGCGTCAGCATCATATGGGCGTGAACTTGCTGGGCCATTTTCCGCTCCAATACTTAAGTATTTAATTAAGCAATACGGCGGTGCACGCCGCTTGTCAAGCGAATGCCTAACTATCTACACCTTCGCGCGCGGCGTCAGCCCATACAAAAACAGCTGTTCCAGATACCGCGCCGCATCCTCGAAGCGCCCCTCGCCGCCGCGGCTGGGCCCGAGCACGGCGCGCACCTGCACATCGAAATCGGCATAATGCTGGGTCGTCGCCCAGATCGAAAAGATCAGGTGATAGGGGTCAGCGCGCGCCAGCTTGCCCTCGTCCATCCAGCCCAGCAAGACCCCGGCTTTCTCGTCCACCAGATTCTTGAGGTCGATCTCGATCATCTCGATGATATGCGGCGCACCCTGCAGCATTTCGTTGGCGAACAGCCGGCTTTCGCGCGGATAGTCGCGCGCCATTTCCAGCTTGCGCCGGATATAGGAGCGGATTTCGGGGAAGGGGTCGCCGTCGGCATCCATCTCGCGTAGCGGCGCCAGCCAGGTCACCAGCAGCTCGCTGATAAGCCGACGGTGGATCTCTTCCTTGCGCGGAAAATAATATAGCAGGTTCGGTTTGCTCATCCCCGCCACGTCGGCGATCTGGTCGATGGTGGAGCCGCGAAAGCCGTGCACCGCGAACACGTCGAGCGCGGCCTCCAGGATCACGTTCTGCTTTTCGCGCTGGATGCGGGTCAGCGGGCGCGCCTTGGCGCTCGCTTTTCCCACGGGCTTGCCGTCGACCTCGATGGTCACGGACGTGTCGGCGTTTTTCACCTTGGTGGGAACCATTTTCGCCTTGCGGGAAAGTTTGGGAGTGCTAACATTTTTCCAACTGGTCAAAATTCTTGGGTTTGCGTTCCCACGTCAAGAGCCAATCAACAAGACCAAAAAAGTCATCGACCAATAGGGAGCCAGACACCGTGTCCAATTCCAATGCAGTGCCCAACGATCTCAGCGCTTTCTGGATGCCGTTCACCGCGAACCGGCAATACAAAAAGGCGCCGCGCATGTTCGTGGCCGCCAAGGATATGCACTACACCACGAGCGATGGCCGCCAGGTGCTCGATGGCACGGCAGGCCTGTGGTGCGTCAATGCCGGCCATGCTCGCCCGCTGATCGTCGAGGCCATCGCCAAGCAGGCGGCCGAACTCGATTACGCGCCGGCCTTCCAGATGGGCCACCCCAAGGCGTTCGAACTAGCCAACCGGCTGGTCGATATCACGCCCGGTGGACTCGACCATGTGCTGTTCACCAATTCGGGCT
>NZ_JAQGJV010000083.1 GCF_028290435.1 Devosia sp.
TAGGGGAACATGATGCGGGTGAGAAACACCGTCAGTTCGAGTTTTGCCGGATCGTTGACGAAGCCCGGCACGAACGCCACCGTGATCCAGGGCATGAAGATTTCGAACAGCACCGTGACGCCCAGCACCACCGCCACCAGCCACGACATGATGCGGCCGGCGAGGAGCCTCGCCTTGTCGGGCCCATCCCGCTCCAGCGCGGTGGCGAACATCGGCACGAAGGCGGTGTTGAAAGCCCCTTCGGCAAAGAGGCGGCGGAAGAGATTGGGGAAGCGGAATGCCGCGTTGAAGGCGTCTGCCGCGGGGCTCGTGCCAAGCACCGCCGCCATCAGCGCGTCGCGGGCAAAGCCAAGCACGCGGCTGCCCAGCGTCAGGACGCCGACATTGATGAAATTGCGGTAGAGGCTCATGGCCGGACGTCGCCTTGCAGCATGAAGATGCCCTCCCCGCGCCGGGAGAGGGCTGAAATCAAAGGAAAGTCAATAAACTCAGCCCGCCGCCCGCTGCGCCGGCTGGCTGTGGGATAACGGCTCGAACACCGCCAGCAGCGCATCGCGAATCTTGCGTTGCCGTACCTTGCTGTCGATTTTATGGCCGGTGAGGTCGGTGACGTAGAAAACGTCGACGGCCTTTTCGCCATAGGTGCCGATATGGGCCGAGCCGATGGTGAGATTGAGATCGCTGATTTCGCGCGTCAGCGCGTGCAGAAGGCCCATGCGGTCGAGGCCGGACACTTCGATGACGGTGAATTTTTCCGAGAGAGCGTTGGACACGCTGACCTGCGCTGGCAGCGCGAACGGCTTTAGGCGCTTGTTGTGGCGCGATTCCTTGCCCAGATCGATCAGGATCGTCCGCTTGCCCTGCAGCAATTGCTTGACCGTATCGATAATGCGCGTGGCGCGGACCTTTTCGTCCTCGTCCGACGCGAATGAGCGGCGCAGGCGGAAGGTGTCGATGGCGCGGCCATCGCGGGTGGAGAAAATCTGCGCCCCGATGATAGATGCATCCTGCATGGTACAGGCGCCGGCGATCAGCGACAGCAGGCGGGGATGGTCGGGGGTATAGAACGACACCTCGGTAATGCCCTCGAAGGCCTTGATGCGGATCGAGCCGGCAAAGGGCTGCTCGGCCATATCGGCTTGACGGATCATGCGGGCGTGTTCGATCTGCAGTTCCGGCTCGGCGCGCAGCCAGTAGTGATCGTATTGGCGGGCCGTATAGGTGGCGATACCGCCCGGTGACCAGCCGTCAAGCGCTTGGGCCAGTTCGTGGCGGGCGGCGCCGATGCGGTCGGATTGGGTGACTTGGGAATGGCCGCCCGAGAGCAGAGGCTCGGTGGCGTAATAGAGCGCGCGCAGCAGGCTGCCCTTCCAGCCGGTCCAGACGCCCGGCCCGACGGCGCGGATATCGCAGGCGGTGAGAATCATTAGTAGGGCCAGGCGCTGCGGCGATTGCACCACGTCGGCGAAGGCCTTGGCAGTTTCGGGATCCTGGATATCGCGGGCCTGGGCGACCTCACTCATCAGCAGGTGATATTCGATCAGCCAGGACACGGTATCGGTTTCGGCGGCGCTGAGACCAAAGCGTGGACACAGCTTCTTGGCGATGCGGGCGCCGGCGATCGAGTGATCCTCGGGGCGGCCCTTGGCGATATCGTGCAGGAACAGCGCCACGTAGAGCAGGCGCGTATCGTTGAGCTGGGGCAGCAATTCGTGGGTCAGCGGCAGCTCGTCGCGGAGGCCCCCATTAGCGATCTGGGCCATGACGCCGACGGCGCGGATCAGGTGCTCGTCCACAGTATAGTGGTGGTACATGTTGAACTGCATCAGGGCGACGATCTTGCCGAAATCGGGCACGAACTTGCCCAGCACGCCGCTTTCGTTCATCTGGCGCAGGATGCGTTCGACCGAGAGCGGGGCTGTCAGGATGGTCAGGAAATAGCTGTTGGCCTTGGGATCGTGGCGGAGCGTGTTGTCGATCAGCGCCAGCGAGCGGGTGATTTCCTTGATCGCATCGGGGTGGAACAGGAGTTCTTCGCGACCAGCCACGAGGAACATCTTGATCAGGTTGACGGGGTCTGTTTCGAACACGTCCGGGCGGGCGATGTTGAGGCGGCCGGTGTCGAGGACGAAGTCCGTCTCGCCCTTGATCTTGGATTTGCCGGAGCGGAACGGCGCGAAGACGCGGCCGATCAGGTCCATATCCTTGGCGTGGTTGAATTCCAGGCTGGCGCAGAAAATGCGGGTCAGGTCGCCCACATCCTTGGCGACGAGGAAATAGCGCTTCATGAAGCGCTCGACGCCCAGCATGCCGACACGCTCGGCATAACCCATGCGCTGGGCCAGTTCGGGCTGCACGTCGAAGGTGAGCTTGTCCTCGGCGCGATTGGTGAGGAAATGCAGGTGGCAGCGCACCGCCCATAAAAAGTCCTCGGCACGCGAGAACAGGCGATATTCGGCGGGGCTGAGCACGCCCTTGCCGACCAGTTCATGGCTAGTCTTGACCTGGTAGAAATATTTGCCGATCCAGAACAGCGTATTGAGATCGCGCAGCCCGCCCTTGCCGTCCTTGATATTGGGCTCGACCACATAGCGCGTATTGCCCATGATGCGGTGGCGTTCGTCGCGCTCGGCCATCTTGGCGGCGATGAATTCGGGGCCGGTGCGGGGCATGATTTCGGTTTCGAAGCGATGCACGAGCTGGGTGAAGAGGCCCATTTCGCCGGTGAGGAAGCGGGCTTCGAGCGTCGCCGTGCGCACGGTCATGTCGGCGCGGGCCATGCGGATGCATTCATCGACCGAGCGGACGGCGTGGCCGACCTTCTGGCCCAGATCCCACAGCATATAGAGGATATATTCGGTGACCTGCTCGCCCCAAGGCGTCTGCTTGTAGGGCAGGATGAACAGCAGATCGATATCAGAGCCGGGCGCCAGCGTACCGCGGCCATAACCGCCGACGGCGGCCAGCGCGATGGCTTCGGCGCCCGAGGGATTATCGACCGGATAAACGCGGCGGATGGCGAACTGGTGCACCGCAGAAATGATTTCGTCCTGGGCCGAGGACAGGTTTTCGGCGCAGCGAGTGCCCTTGCTGGTCGCCAGCAGTTCGGCTTCGGCAGAGGCACGGGCATCGGCCAGGGTCTGGCGGATATGGGCGAGCACCAGCGCGCGCGCGGAAGCGCTCTTGGGGGGCTCGGCGCCGATCAGGGCATCGAGCTCATCCAGGATGGTGGACGCGGTTTTCAGCGCGAATTGGGGTTTTCGCGGCTTGACGTCAGCTTCGGCGAGCGGCATCGCGGATTTTCTTCAACTCGTAGAGCAGCTCGATAGCTTGCTTGGGGGTCATTTCGTCGGGTCGGACGGCGTCGAGCTTTTCGGCAACGGGGTCGCTCGCGGCTTTAACCGGGGGAGGCCGGTGCGCAAACAACGGCAAATCGTCTAGCACGGCAGCGTTGCTGCCGGAAGAGGCCGTGCCTGCCGAGCGCTGCTCAAGGACAGCGAGAACCTGACGGGCGCGGGCCAGAACCGGCTCGGGCAGGCCGGCGAGGCGGGCGACCTGAATGCCGTAGCTGCGATCGGCGGCGCCGGCGCCCACTTCGTGCAGGAACACCACCTCGCCCTCCCATTCGCGCACCTTCATGGTGACGTTGGAGACGCGGCTGAGGGTTTTCTGCAGGCTGGTAAGTTCGTGAAAATGGGTGGCGAAGAGCGCACGGCAGCCGGTGGTTTCGTGCAGCGCCTCAACGGCGGCCCAGGCGATAGACAAACCATCGAAAGTGGCCGTGCCGCGACCGATTTCGTCGAGAATGACGAGGGATCGGCGGGTGGCGCGGTTGAGGATGGCGGCCGTTTCGACCATTTCCACCATGAAGGTGGAGCGGCCATGGGCGATATCGTCGCTGGCGCCGACGCGGGAAAAGACGCGATCAATGACGCCGATATGGGCGGAGGCGGCGGGCACGAAACTGCCCATTTGCGCGAGGATGGCGATCAGGGCGTTCTGGCGGAGGAAGGTGGATTTACCGCCCATATTGGGGCCGGTGACCAGCCAAAGCCGGCCACCGCCAATGGCGTCGGAGCCGGAAAGGTCGGCGTCATTGGCCACGAAACTGTGACCTTCGGCCGCGACCATGTCCTCGACCACCGGGTGGCGGCCGGCGCGTATGTCGAAGGCCAGGGAATTGTCGATGTCGGGGCGGGCGTAATTGCGGGTTGCGGCGAGATGGGCGAGACCGGCGGTGGCGTCGAGTTCGGCCAGGGCATCGGCGAGTTCGCGCAGGGCATCGGTGCGCGTCAGCACATCGTAGCGCAGGCTGGCGAAGATTTTGAGCTCGAGGTCGAGCGCTGCCTCGTGGGCGCGGGCGATGTGGCCTTCCAAGTCGGCCAGTTCCGCCGTGGTGAAGCGCATGGCATTGGCCAGTGTCTGGCGATGGATGAAGGTGGCGCGCAGCGGCTCTTCGAGCAGGCGCGAGCCATGGCCGGCGGGGACTTCGACGAAATAGCCAAGCACGCCGTTGTGGCGGATCTTGAGGGATTTGACCTCGGTCTCGTCGATCAGGCGCGATTGGAGGGCGGCAACGACCTCGCGGGTTTCGCTGGCGAGGGCGCGTTCGGCATCCAGTTTGCCATCATAGCCCTTGCGTACGAAGCCGCCATCGCGAGCTTGCAGCGGTGGTTCGTCGGCAATGGCCATGGCCAGTTCGGACGCCAAATTGAGCGGGGCGGCGGCGAGGCAATCGGTGATGCGGCGCAGGATCGGCGGCACGTCGGGCATGGTGGCGAAATGGGCGGCCAGAGCCGAGGCGGCGGCAACGCCGGTGCCAATCGCGGCAAGATCGCGCGGGCCGCCGCGGTCGAGCGCCAGCCGGGTCAGCGCGCGGGCCAGGTCGGGCACGGTTTTGAGATCGGCGCGGAGGCGCGCGGCGAGCAGGCCGTTATCGACTAAGGCCGCGACCGCGTCGAGCCGGTGATTGATTTCGGCGGCATCGCAGAGTGGGGCGGCAAGGCGCGTGGCGAGCAGGCGCGAGCCGGGCCCCGTGACGGTCAGGTCGATGGCGTCGCGCAGCGAGCCCTTGGACTGCCCGCGCTGGGTGACAAGGATTTCCAGCGATGAGCGCGTGGCCTGGTCGATCGCCATGTGGGGCGCGGCATAAGCGTCGGAAGGCGGACGCAGGGCCACGGGGGCGAGGCCCTTTTGCGATTCGCGCACATAGGCGACCAGTGCGCCCAGAGCCGCGCGGGCGGCGCGGGTGAGCACACTGGGGTCGTAAAGATCGGTCGGAAACGCCGCGCGGAGTTGGGCGAGGGCGGCTTCGCTATCGAAGACTTCCGCGGGCACCAGCGACAGCACCGCGGCGATCGAAGGAGGAAGCAGGTGGCGCTCGCGCAGGGCGGTGCGCGTCGCCTCGCTCATGAGCAATTCGGCAGGATCGATGCGGGCTAATTCATCCTGCAACGCTTCGGCCGTGAGATCGAGGCAAGCGGTTTCCCCGGTCGAGACATCGGCCCAGGCGAGAGCAAAATCGGTATCGCCATGACGCACCATGGCGAGGGCGGCGAGATAATTGGACGAACGGTCCTGGAGATGATCGTCCTCGGTCAGCGTGCCGGGGGTGATGAGGCGAACCACGTCGCGCTTGACCACGGATTTGCCGCCGCGCTTCTTGGCTTCGGCGGGGTCTTCGACCTGTTCGCACAAAGCGACGCGATGGCCGAGGCGGATCAGCTTGTTGAGATAGTCATTGGCGGCGTGGATGGGCACACCGCACATGCGGATATCCTCGCCCAGATGCTTGCCGCGCTTGGTCAGAACGATGCCCAAGGCGGCGCTGGCGATCTCGGCGTCCTCGAAGAACAGCTCGTAGAAATCGCCCATGCGATAGAACAGCAGATAGCCCGGATTGACCGCCTTGATCTCGAAATACTGCGCCATCATCGGCGTCAGCACCAAGGGCTCGGCGGGAGGATCGAAAGGCGTTTGGTCCATCAAGGTCTCGGCTACCGCTGGGAAGCCGAGAACTTAGGGGCTTAGGCCGCAGAATCCAACTGCGGTCAGGCGATTTTTCCCGGTTTCGTGGAGCGGGCGCGCTGCGCCGGCATGGTGGCGACCTCCGGCTCGATGAGCTTGCGATAGAGATGCCAGGTGGCATGTCCGAAAATCGGGATGATGACGGCCAGACCCACAAACAGCGGGATGGACCCCAGCACCAAGCCGATAGCGACGATCAGCCCCCAAAGCGCCATCTGCAGCGGGTTTTTGATGACGGCGCGGAACGAGGTTTCGACCGCCGCGGCCGCGCCAACATCGCGGTCGAGCAGCAGGGGAAAGGCCACGACAGTGGTGCAGAGCGTGACAATGGCGAAGACCAGCCCGATGAGATTGCCGACGATGATCAGCGTCCAGCCCTGCGGCGTGGTCAGGATTTGCTGCAGCATCACGTCGATGGTCATGGGGGGAGCTGCGCCGAAGAGGGTCTCGTAAAGGGCTTGTGCCGCGGTCAGCCAGAGGGTGAAGACGACAAAGAGCAGGACGGCCACCGCGAAGATGGAGCCGATGGCGGGCGAATGCAGCACCGCAAAGGCGTGGTGCCAGGAGGTATCGAGGCCCTGTTCGCGCCGCCGGCTGATTTCATAGAGGCCAATGGCGGCAAAGGGGCCGATCAGCGCGAAGCCGCCCAGCAACGGATAGAGCAGGGGCCAGGTGTAATAGCCCGAGGCCCAGACGGTCAGCACGATGGCGACGGCCGGATAGATCAGGGCCAGCAGGACCATGTGGGACGGTTTTTCCCAAAAGTCGGCCACGCCGAGGCGCAGGCTATCGATCAGATCGGCAGTGTGGATCTTGTTGATGGTTGGGTGGGCCAACCGTTCGGTGGCGCCGCCAATCACGTGGAAATTTGCCATTATCCGTTCTCCGCTACCAAAGGGTGCAGAGGTCATTCGCCGGACCGGGCATTGGCGTTACAGGGCGGTCAGGCGAACGCTGGTCTGCATCTGAAGGCAGCATAAGGCAGATGCGGCGTTTTGTCGCCCCCGGTCGGCAAATCGTGAACCGGCCGCCAGGGAGGCGGCCGGTTCTATGCGATCAAACGAAGCGGTTGATCAGGTTTTCCAGATATTCCTGCTGGCCCGAGCGCGGCTGCGGGTTGATGTTTTGTGCATCGACGCGGGCGGCGAGATCGGCCAGCGACACCTTGCCCTCGAGGATCGCCTTGCCGTCAGCGGTGTTCCAGCCGGCATAGCGGGCATCCAGGGTCTTGTCATAGGTGCCGTCGGTGATCAGGGCCGCCGCCGCCTTGAGCGAGCGGGCCAGCACGTCGAGGCCGCCGATGTGGCCATGCAGCAGGTCCGCCGGATCGATCGACTGGCGACGCACCTTGGCGTCAAAATTCCAGCCGCCGGAGTTCAGGCCGCCGGCCTTGAGGATCTGGTAGAAGGCCAGCGTCGTGTCCGGCACCGAATTGGGGAACTGGTCGGTATCCCAGCCGGACTGGATATCGTTGCGGTTGGCGTCAACCGAACCCAGAATGCCGAGCGAAGCGGCCAAAGCCAGTTCGTGCTCAAAAGTGTGGTTGGCGAGGAAGGCGTGGCCGACCTCGATATTGCACTTCACTTGTTTTTCCAGGCCGTACTTCCGAAGGAAGCCATAGACCGTGGCGACGTCGAAATCGTACTGGTGCTTGGAGGGTTCCTGCGGCTTGGGCTCGATCAGGATCTGGCCCTTGAAGCCGATCTTGTGGGCATGTTCGATGACGAGATGGAGGAAACGGCCCATCTGGTCCTGTTCCTGGCCGATCTTGGTATTTAGCAGGGTTTCGTAACCCTCGCGGCCGCCCCAAAGCACGTAATTGGCGCCGCCCAGCTCGTGGGTCAGCTCCAGCACGTTCTTCACCTGGCCGGCCGCATAGGCGAACACATCGGGATCGGGATTGGTCGCGGCGCCGGACATGTAGCGACGATTGGAGAACAGGTTGGCCGTGCCCCAGAGCAGCTTGGTGCGGCTCGACTGCATCTTCTTGGCGAAGATATCGCCAATGACGCGGACGTTGCGATTGCTCTCGGCCAGGGTCTCGCCTTCGGGGGCGATATCGGCGTCGTGGAAGCAGAAGAAGGGAATATCGAGCAGGTCGAACAGCTCGAACGCCACGTCAGCCTTGATCTTGGCGCCCTCGAGTCCCTTGTCATACCAGGGACGATCGAAGGTGCGGCCGCCGAACGGGTCGCCGCCTTCCCAGGCAAAGGTGTGCCAATAGGCGACGGCGGGGCGGATATGATCTTCCATCCGCTTGCCGAGGACGATTTCGTCCTTGTTGTAGTGGCGATAGGCCAGCGCGCCGGAGCTTGATGGCCCCTCGAACTTCACCGGCGAAATTCCCTTGAAGAAATCAGTCACGTCCGTGCCTCCTCGATGGCGGGATAGAGCGCGCGATAACGCGCATATTGGTCGGCGTAGGCATTGGTGAGGCCCTTATCGGGGGCGATCACGGTTTTGATGGCGGGCATGGCCATGACACTGGCGGGGTCGGCGCCGGTGGCGGCGCAGAGGCCCAGGCGGGCAGCGCCGAGCGCGCCACCGAAATCGCCGTCCTCGGGGAGGGCGATTTCCATGTTGAGGTTGGTGGCGATCATCTTGAGCCACAGCGGCGACTTGGAGCCACCGCCGACGGCGAGCAGGCGATCGATTTTCGTGCCGGCATCGTTGAGCACGCGCTGACAATCGCGGAAGGCGAAGGTGACGCCTTCCATGACCGCCTGAGCGAGCTGCGCCGGCTCGGTGCTTTGGCTGAGGCCGGTGAAGGAGCCGCGCGCATTGGCATTGTTGTGCGGGGTGCGTTCGCCCGACAGATACGGCAGGAAGATTTCCTCGCCGGGGCCTTTGAACTGAGCTTCGGCAGCGCGAGACAGCTCGGCCTGCTGCTGGCCGGTGATGCGGGAGAGCCAGTTGAGGCTATCGGTGGCGGAAAGAATGACGCCCATCTGGTGCCAGGTGTTTGGAATGGCATGGCAGAAGGCGTGCACGGCGCCGTGCGTGTTGGGGCTGAAGCGTTCGTTGGAGACGAAAATCACGCCCGACGTGCCGAGCGAGACAAAACCTTCGCCGGGGCGGATAGCGCCGATGCCACAGGCGGCGGCGGCGTTATCCCCGGCGCCACCAGCGATGACGACATCGCCGCTCATCCCCCAGCGGGATACGAATTCGGGCTTGAGATTGGCCGAGGGGGCGGAGCCTTCGACCAAGCGCGGCATGTGTGAGCGGTTGAGGCCGGTAACGGCGAGCAATTCGTCGGACCAGTCCCGCTTGCCGACATCGAGCCAGAGCGTGCCGGCGGCGTCGGACATTTCCTCGATGTGTTCGCCGGTCAGCAGCAGGCGGATATAGGCCTTGGGCAGCAGGACCTTGGCGATCTTGGCGTAGATGGCAGGCTCATGCTTGCGCACCCACGCGATCTTGGGCGCCGTGAAGCCGGGCATGGCGATATTGCCGGCGAGTTGGCGCAAAGTGGGGAGCGCGGCTTCCATTTCGGCACACTCGGCACTGGAGCGGCCGTCGTTCCACAGGATGCAGGGGCGAAGGACCTCGTCGTCCTTGCCGAGCAGGGTCGCGCCATGCATGTGGCCGGAGAGGCCGATACCGCGGACCTGGCTGAGCTGCTGGGGATTGGATTTGGACAGTTTGTCGATGGCCGCAAGCGTGGCCGTCCACCAATCGGCGGGGTTCTGTTCAGACCAGCCGGGATGGGGGCGGACGGGCTCCACCGCAGGGGCTGTGGCTTCGGCCAGAGCGCGGCCTGATTCGTCGATCAGCAGCGCCTTGACGCCGGAGGTGCCGATGTCGATGCCAAGAAAAGTGGCGCTCATGAGGTACGTACCTCTGAGCAAGGTGCAAACAACATCTGAACGTCCTCCCTGCCCATTTTTGGGCTAGCGCCAATGTGATGGATGGCGTGCTTCTTAGCGCAGATTGTCGCGCAGGAAAATACCGATTTCAATGGGGTCGGTTTTGGCGATGCCGCTGGCGCCAAGCGCGAGCGAGCGCGCGGCAGCGATGGCGGCGCGGATTTCGCCATCGGGATTTTGATCGAGCACCACGTCGATGGCTCCGGATTTCAGACCATTGCGGGTCGGCTCGGTCAGTTCGTGGGCAATGACGCGGATGCTGCCGGAGCGGTGCGATGCGTCGAGCGCGGCGACGAGGCCAGAGTTACCTGCACCCAGATTGTAAATGCCGGAGAGGTCGGGATGGGCGGCGAGGAGATCGCCCACCAGAGCTTCGGTTTCGGCGCGCTCGTCATGGCCCTCGATAGGACCGACCAGTGTGACGGCTGGGAATTCGGCGGCGATGGCAGCGCGAAACCCTTCGAGACGGTCGCGGTGATCGCGTAGATGCAGCGAGCCGGCAATGAGGGCGACCTTGCCGCCTTGCGGACAGAAGCGGCCCATCAGCGAGGCGGCGGTGCGGCCGGCAGCGACATTATCGATGCCGATGAAATGGCGGCGCGATGAGCCAGGCAGGTCGGAGACCAGCGTCATCACCACAACGCCCCGGCGGGTGGCATGGTCGACGGCGGTCAGCACCGACGCGTCCTCGCTGGCGACGATAACGGCGCAGTCGCAATCGCGCGGGTCGAGCCCATCAAGGCTTTGCGCCAGCGCATCGGCATCCAGCGCCTTGAGCCGGATGGTGGTGAGCTGGAGGCGATCGGCCGGCGCTTCGCCAGCACGGCGTGTGACGGCATCGGCAAGGCCGGCCATGAATTCGTTGGAGCTATCGGGGATGACGAAGACCACGCGCAGATCGCGCGCCCGGGCCAATAGCGAGGCCGACAGGTCGCGCTGGAAACCCAGGCTCGCGATGGCAGTTTCGACTTTTTCTGTGGTAGCGGGGCTGACGCCGGCGCGGCCATTGAGCACGCGGTCGACCGTGGCCAGCGATACGCCGGCGGCACGGGCCACATCGTGGACGGTGGCGCGCCGTCTCATGCCGATCTCGTCCAATCGTCACCCCTGAATTCTGTGCCGCCACAGTCGGCAGGGGCGACCAAAAGGTCAAGTGCGAGTTGCAGGGCGGCGACAAAGCAGGCTAAAGGTTTGCCGCAAAAGACGGAGGGGTTTCTGGATGGCAATCGAAGTTTCGGCATTTGGCGAGTTCAAGGGCAAGCGGGTCGACCAGTTCCGGCTGACCAGTGAAACCGGGGTTGCGGTCGATATCATCTCCTATGGCTGCGTGGTGCGCGACTGGCGCGTGCCGGTCAATGGCGGCCTTCGTTCAGTCGTGCTGGGGTTCGACGAGTTCGACGCCTATCCCGAACACAGCCCGCATTTCGGCTCGCTTGCCGGACGAGTCGCCAACCGGATCAAGGGCTCTTCGTTTGACCTCAACGGCAAGCACTACGACTTGCCGCCCAATGCCGGAGCGCTGCATCTGCATGGCGGCAACGAGGGTCTGGGACGGCAGGTCTGGGACGGCGAGGTTGATGGCGGCACCAATGCGGTGCGCTTCACCCATTTCAGCCCGGATGGCGCTTCGGGCTATCCCGGCAATGTCAATTTCGCCGCTACCTACCGGCTGACCGGCAACAAGCTGCGGCTGGAGTTAGAGGCGACGACGGACCGGGCGACGCCGATCAGCCTCGTGCAGCACCAGTATTTCAACCTCGGGACCGGCAATGATGTGCTCGACCACCATGTCCAGGTGGATTCGAGCGCCTATACCGAGCTGGGCGAAGACCTGTGCCCGACCGGCGCCATCCTGCCATCGGCGGGCATGCAGTATGACCTGCGCGCCGGGCGGACGATGCGTGACCATGCGGGCAATCCGGTGGCCTATGATATTGGGCTGGCGCTCGATACCGGGCGCAGCCATGCCGAGCCGATCGCGGTGGTGAAGGGCCCCGACGGGGCGCTGACGCTCAAGCTGTGGACCGACCGGCCGGGTGTGCAGGTCTATAATGGCGTGTGGACCGACATCGCGGTGCCGGGGCTGAACGGCAAGCGCTATGGCAAGCATTCGGGGTTGTGCCTCGAGGACCAGAATTTTGCCGACGCGGTGCACAATCCGCATTTTCCGTCGGTCATTCATTCGCCAGAACGACCCTATAGCCACTGGTGCGAATTCGAAATCGGCTGATTTCCTGCTGACTCGAACTGTCAGGGCCTTAACGCATTGATATTCACGCGGCACCTCGCCGCGTGGAGACTTTGCCATGCTGCCGTTTCAGATTGCCGTCGACGATAGCGCGCTGGAAGACCTCAAGGTCCGGTTGGCGGATACGCGGCTGCCGCAGGTGCTGGACGATGTCGGTTGGGACTACGGCATCGAGACTGGATTTCTGCGCCGGCTGATCGGCCATTGGGGCAATGCGTTCGATTGGCGGGCGACCGAGGCGCGGCTCAATGGCTTTGCGCAGTTTATCGATACCATCAATGGCGAGAGCGTACATTTCGTCCACGTGAAGGGTGAGGGTGGTCGGCATGTGCCGCTGCTGCTGACCAATGGCTGGCCTGCCAATTTCGTCGAATTGCTGCCGATCGTGCCGCTGCTGACGCGGGAGGTGGACGGCATCTCGTTCGATATCGTCATTCCGTCGCTGCCCGGCTACGGCTTTTCGGGCAAGCCGACAGCGCCGGGCATGAACCTGACCAAAGTGGCGCCGCTCTGGGCGGAGCTGATGAGCCGGCTGGGATACGAGCGCTTCTTGATAAGCGGTTCGGACCTGGGCGGCGGGGTCGAAATGGTGCTGGTCAAGACCGCGCCGGAGCGGATCATCGGGGCGCACTATTCCAATGTCTATTCGGGCTTTGCGCGGCCGGACGAGCCTACGCAAGATGAAGTGGCCTACTTCAAGGGCATCGATTATTGGGCCTTTGCCGAGGGTGCCTATGCGATGATCCAGGGTACCAAGCCGGCCACGTTGGCGGTGGGGTTGAACGATTCGCCGGCGGGGCTAGCCGCTTGGATCGCCGAGAAATACAACGGCTGGAACCAGCGTGACCGGCCAATCGAGACGGCGTTTGCGCTGGATGATCTGTGCACCATCCTGTCGGTCTACTGGTTTTCCCAGAGCATCGGCTCGTCGGTGCGGCTCTACAAGGAAGCCTTTGCCGACCATGACCTGATCAAGCCGGGCCCGCCGCACCACGTGCCGCATGGGATTTATCTGCCACCGGGGGACATGCCGGCGCCGCGGGCGTGGGGCGAGCGCCATTTGCAGAATATCGTGCGCTGGACCGAGGCCACGTCCGGAGGGCATTTTCCGGCGCTGGAATTTCCCGAAGAATTCGCCGCCGATATCCGTGCGTTTCATGCGCAGATTGCCTGACTGCCAACCCAGAGAGGAGCTTGGCGACGGTCGGGGAATCGGGCATGCCTTTTGTCCAGAGGAGAACGAACCATGGACAAAACAGAGCGACTGTTCGCGGTCATGGATGCGCTGCGGCGGCATCGCCGGCCCGTTACGGCAGCGGCTTTGGCCGAGGAGCAGAATGTTTCGGTGCGCACGCTCTATCGCGACGTGCAGACCCTTATCGGGCTGGGCGCGCCGATCGAGGGGGAAGCGGGGGTCGGCTATATGCTGAAACCCGGGTTCTTCCTGCCGCCGCTGATGTTTTCCGCCGAGGAGCTGGAAGCCCTGGTGCTGGGTGCGCGCTGGGTGCAGGCGCAGCCGGACGATGGGCTGGCGGGGGCGGCGCAGAACGCGCTGGCCAAGATCGCCACCGCCTCGCCAGAGGACCTGCGCGACAAGATCAACGATACCGGGCTGTGGCCGGTGCTGGTAGCCAGCAAAAGGCCCCCGGTGGCGATATTGGGCCAGATAAGGCTGGCGATGCGGCAGGAAAAGGCGCTGCACATCGCTTATGAAGATGAGGGCGGACGCACCTCGGAGCGCAGCATCTGGCCGATCCAACTGGCCTATTACGAGGGCAAGCAGATCATCGTCGCCTGGTGCTGCATGCGCGAGGCGTTTCGCAATTTCCGCACCGACCGCATTGCGACCCTGACGCCGATCGAGGAGCGCTACGGGCGGCGCCGCCTTGCCATGGTCAAGGAATGGCGCGCCGAGCAGGAGCAAGAATGGGCCGAATGGGCGGCCGCCAGAGCCGCCACTAACCCGGAATAAGGTTGGCGAGTTCGGCTAGGGAAATGCGGCCGGAGACGAGGCCGGCGAGCCACAGTCCATGCACGGCGGCAATCACATAGGTTATCGCGGCAAAGCCGCGCTTGGCGGTCTTGTGGCGAAATATCTGTTGCGCCACAAGACCGCCGATAATGCCGAAGGCCAAATCGATGCCATGCAGCATGTCCTCGCTGGTGCGCCACTCACCCGCTGCGGCGCTTTGCTTGTCGCGGTAGTAGAGCCAGGCCGAGGCTGCACTCATCACCAGGTATACCGCTGCCAAAGCCATCGGGATCGAGCCGGTGAGCCAGCCGATCCCCAGGAGGACGAGCAGGATCAGGCCAAAATAGGTCCGTGACTGGTAGCCGGATGCGGCGGGCGATGGGCTAGCTTCAGTGCCGCGCGCCAGAGCCCGGCCCTTGACCGGATTGGCCCCCCAAATGCTGACGCTGACGGCGGCAGGCCCACCATCACGACCGCGGCCGATGACATAGCTGACACGATCACCGAGTTGCGGGCGGGTGGCGATGCGGCCGATCTGGGAAATGTGGACGAACAAGCGCTCATTGCCACCATCGGGCCTGATGAAGCCAAAACCGCGCTCGTCGTTCCACTCGATCAGTTCGCCACGGTTGGCCATTCGCGCGCTCCGCATCGCCGCAGCATACGGGCAAGCGGTTAGCGGAAGGTGGATTTAGTACCGAGTGAGATTCTTATTGATCGTCGATTGACGATGGAGTTAACATAGGCCGTTTCCGCAACAATCAGCATCCTAATTAAATCATGTCCAGTACAGCCAAGAATTTCATCGAGACGCAGCTCAAGAAGACTGGAGTGGTCATTAACGGCCCCAATCCGTGGGACCCGCAGGTGCATAACGAGGCGCTGTATGGGCGCCTGCTGAGCCAGGGCACGCTGGGACTGGGCGAGGCCTATATGGACGGCTGGTGGGACGCCGAGGCGATCGACCAGTTCATCTTCCGGCTGGTATCGGCCAATATCCAGGACAATTTCCGCCCCGACTTGGCGCTGATCGGTAGCGTCTTGCGCGGCAAGCTGCTGAACATGCAGCGCCTTAAGGTGCGTGAGGTGGGTGAAAAGCACTACGACATTGGCAACGAGCTTTATGCCGCCATGCTCGACAGCCGCATGATCTATTCGTGCGGCTACTGGCAGGATGCCACCACGCTCGACGCCGCGCAGGAGGCCAAGCTCGACCTGATCTGCCGCAAGGTGGGGCTGGAAAAGGGCATGCGCATTCTCGATATCGGCTCAGGCTGGGGCGGGTTCATGCAGTTCGCCGCAGAGCGCTATGGCGTCAGCGCGGTGGGCGTGACCATCTCCAAGGAGCAGGCGGCGCTGGCCAATGAGCGCACGCGGGGCCTACCGGTCGAGACGCGGCTGATGGATTACCAGGCGCTCGAGGGCAAGTTTGACCGCATCATCTCGATCGGCATGTTCGAGCATGTCGGCTACAAGAATTATCGGCCCTATTTTGCCAAGGCGCGGGAGCTTCTGGTGGATGACGGGTTGATGCTGCTGCACTCGATCGGGGGCCATACCACCACCAGCCATGGCGATCCGTGGAGCGAAAAGTACATTTTTCCCAATGGCATGCTGCCCTCGGTCGCACAGATCGGCACGGCTACGGAAAAGCTGTTCGTGATGGAGGACTGGCACAACTTTGGCGCCGATTACGACAAGACGCTGATGGCCTGGCTGGAGCGGTTCGAGGCGGCCTGGCCGCAACTCGCGGACCAATATGACCAGCGCTTCTACCGGATGTGGCGCTATTACCTGACCTCATTTGCCGCGGTGTTCCGGGCGCGCAATATCGGACTGTGGCAGGTGGTACTATCGCCCCATGGCGTGCCAGGCGGCTATGCCAGCGTGCGCTAGACAGCGCCAGGCGGCCCCGCTATCCCAAATGAATCGGACAAGCGGGGCGGGCACATGGACGAGCATGACACTGAGCGGATGGTGCTGTTCAGCGATGCGGTGATCGCCATCACCATTACGCTCCTAGTGCTGGAACTGCGTCTGCCTGGGCCCGCTGCGGAGATGAGTGACGCTCAGTTGTGGGCCGGCATCGTCGAGACGCTACCAAACCTGTTTGCCTATATGCTCAGTTTTGTGGTGATCGGCACGTTCTGGATCGGCCATCGCCGTGCCTTTTCCCATATCAAGCGCTCCGATAGCGTGCTGATCTGGCTTAACATGTTTTTCCTGATGGCGCTGGGGCTGACGCCGTTCGTCACGGGGATTCTGGCGGAGAATGGCGGCTCGGTCGGCACCAGCCTTTATGCCGGACTGATCGCCATTGCGTCTCTGCTGTTGGGCAGCATGACGCCTTATGCCCGGCACGCGGGCCTTGCCGAACCGGCGGCCAAACACCGAGCAATATGGGCGGGCTATAGCAATGCCATTGTTTTCGGGCTGTCGATCCCGCTGGCATTCTACAATGCCGAGCTGGCGAAATATTTCTGGCTCTTGCTGCTGCCGCTCGGGGCCTTGTCGGGGCGCTATAGACGCGCGCGCTGAGTCAAGGATTCACGTGAAACTTTCCACCGCCGATCCGTGTTGCCGGCCCATCAGTGCTTACCCAACGGGCCGGTATCAGACCGCTGCCAAGTTGATGCGATAGCTCAGGGCCTCGGCAATGTGCGAGCGGGCGACTTTTTCGGCGCCGGCGAGATCGGCGAGGGTGCGGGCGACCTTGAGTACCCGATGATAGGCGCGGGCGGAGAGCGAGAAACGCTCGGCTGCCTGCAGCAGCAGGACCTGGCTGTCCCGGTCGGGATTGACCACTGCCTCGATCAGGGTTGGGCCAGCGGCGGCGTTGGTGTAGATGCCGGGTGCGCCGGCATCGATGTAGCGCTGGCGCTGACGCTCGCGGGCCAGATGCACGCGCTGGGCGACCAGTGCCGAGGATTCGGCGGCGCCGCCCGGCGCGATCATATCGGCAGCGCTGACGGCTGGGACGTCGATGCGGATATCGATGCGATCGAGAAAGGGGCCGGAGACGCGGGCCTGGTAGTCGCCGGCACAGGCGGCGCCCCGCTTGCAGGTGTGGCCCGGGCTGCCCGCCATGCCGCATTTGCAGGGGTTCATCGCGGCGATCAACTGCACGCGGGACGGGTAGGAGACGCGGGCATTGGCGCGGGCAATGACGGTTTCGCCCGATTCCAGCGGCTGGCGCAGGCTATCGAGCACCTGGGGGGCAAATTCGGGGAGTTCATCAAGGAACAGCACGCCATTGTGGGCGAGGCTGACTTCGCCGGGACGGACGCGGAGGCCTCCGCCGACCAAAGCCGCCATCGAGGCAGAATGATGGGGTGCGCGAAACGGGCGTCGGTCGGAAATGGCGCCGCCGGCCAATTCGCCCGCAATGGACTGGATCATCGAGACATCGAGCAATTCGCGCGGATTGAGCGGCGGCAGGATGGAGGGCAGGCGGGCGGCCAGCATGGATTTGCCGGCACCGGGCGGGCCGATCATCAAGAGGTTATGCCCCCCGGCGGCGGCGACTTCGAGCGCACGACGAGCGACCTGCTGGCCACGGACTTCGCTGAGGTCGGGCAGGGCGGTATTGGGCAGATAGCGCTTCGGCAGCGGCCGCGTCGCAAGCTGATGGCCGGTGAGGTGATTGACCAGCGCCAGCAGGCTATCGGCGGCGACGATATCGATATCTTCACCGGCCCAGGCGGCTTCGGGGCCAGAAGCAGTAGCGCACATGATGCCGAGGCCCCGGCCGTGGGCGGCAATGGCAGCCGGCAGGATGCCCTGCACGTGGGCGAGGCGACCATCAAGGCCCAGTTCACCCAGGGCCAGAAAGCCGTCGAGCGCGTCGCGTGGAATGGCCCCGATTTCGGCCATCAGGGCCAGCGCGATGGGCAGATCGTAATGGCTGCCTTCCTTGGGCAGGTCAGCGGGCGCCAGATTGACGGTGATGCGCTTGGGCGGCAGGCCGAGCCCCGAGGCGACCAAAGCCGCACGGACGCGCTCGCTGGATTCCTTGACCGCCTTATCGGGCAGGCCAACCATCAAAAACTTCGGCAAGCCGGGCGCGATCTGCACCTGCACGTCGACCGGCACCGCCTCAATGCCCAGAAATGCCACCGTCGCGACCCGCGCCACCATGTCTACGCCCCCACGCTGGCGCGACGCTAACAGAGGACATTCACCAGAACAAGAACATTTGGCGAACAGAAACGAGACCGTTAACCATCGGGCCAAGCCAAGATGGTGAACGCAAGCTTTCTTTAACGGGGCCATGTTGAATCAAAAGTTCAGGTGTATTGCGTCGTGAGTGTCCCCCTAGATGATTGCCGGTTGGTCCAAAGTTTCGCCCTCGGCGATGTTCAAGAGTGTGGCAATGGCTGCGCTCATGGTCGCGCTCGCGGCCTGCGCTAGCGGCGGCGGGCTTTATGGCGCGGTTCCGGGCGATAATCGGCCCCATGCCGGGGTCGATCGCGCGCGCAACATGCCGATCCAGGGCATCGATATCGCGCGCTACCAGTCCAACCCGGACCTGCACACCACCTACGCCTCGGGCATCCACTTCGTGTTCATGAAGGCGACCGAGGGCAAGGACTATATCGACCCCAATTTCTACGCGAACTGGGCGCGCGCCAAGAATGCGGGCATGCCGCGCGGCGCCTATCACTTCATGACCTGGTGCTCGCTGGCCTCCGAGCAGGCGGCATGGTTCATCGCCAATGTGCCCAACGATCCCGATGCCCTGCCACCGGTGCTGGACCTGGAATGGAACAACCATTCGAGCTGCAAGAACAAGCCAAGCCGGGCCGACGCGCTGGAGAAAGTGCGCGTGATGCTGGCCGCGATGGAGGCCCATACCGGCAAGCTGCCGATCATCTATACCGACATGACGTTCCACCGCGACGTGCTGGAGGGCGAGTATTTCCCCAATGCGTTCTGGCTGCGCTCGACTGCTGCCGAGCCGCATGAACGTTACAAGGGCCGTCCCTGGACGTTTTGGCAATGGACGCAGACCGGCGTGGTGCGCGGCATTCGCGAAGAGGTCGATCGCAATGCGTTTTATGGCGACCAGAACGACTGGATCAATTTCCTGCTGACCGGCTGCGATCCGCGCGCCGTGGCGGCGCTCGGGCCGGGCGGACGCTGCCGCATCCAGAAATGAGTGGTCTTGTCACTATTGTGCCAACAGCATAGATTTTGCTGGTGATTTGAAGGGCATACCCGCCCACAGCGAGGAGACGAGACATGGCCAAGGGTCAAATGAAGAGCAACAAGGAAGCCAAGAAGCCGAAGAAGGACAAGGTTGCCGCCACCACTAATGCTACCGGGCTGGGCTCGGGCAGCGCCGGCACCGTCAAGAAGAAGTAGGATTTTGGCACTGCGATATTGTGAACGGTCGGCCTGGCGCCGGCCGTTTTTTATTGCGGCTGAGTGCAGCCAATTGCTGGATTATCGATAACGCCGTTGCGCTGAGGCCGTACTTGCCGCAAAGAAAGGCGACGCGGCCTGCCTCCGAGCGCCCGCATTCTCTCGGGAGCTTCTTGCCATGAACCAGACTGTCGCCATTGTCCTTGTTGTCGTCGTCGTCGTGCTGGCTGTCGGCGCGCTGTGGTATTTCCTGCGCGGGCGTGCTGGAGCGCCGATGGCGCCGATTTATGGCGCCAATCCGACAATTCCCGAGGCCAAGCCGCAGGGCCAGATGCCGACCTTGAAAATGCCCACCGCCAAGGGTTGGGCGCCGGGGCAGAAGCCAACGACGGCGTCGGGGCTGAAGGTGAGCGTGTTCGCCGACAAATTGCGTCATCCGCGCTGGATTTATGTGTTGCCCAATGGCGACGTGCTGATCGCCGAGGCGGCAACGCAGGCCGGCAAGATCCGCAGCATCACCGATTTCGTCGCCACGCGCACCATGCGCCGCGCGGGCGCGCTGCAGGAGAGCGCTAACCAGATTACCCTGTTGCGCGATGCCGATGGCGATGGCGTACCCGAACTGCGCGAAGTGTTCCTCAGCGGGCTGAACCAGCCCTTCGGCATGGTGCTGATCGGGGAGACGCTCTATGTGGGCAATACCGATAGCGTGGTGGCCTTCCCCTATGTGAGCGGGCAGACCAAGATTACCGCGCCGGGCCGCAAGCTGATGGACATGAAGCCGGAAGGCCACTGGACGCGCAATCTGCACGCGAGCCTTGATGGCACCAGAATTTATGTCGGCGTTGGCTCGCTCAGCAATATCGGCGAGAGCGGCATGGCGGCCGAAGAATGCCGCGCGGCGATTCACGAGCTGGACCTGACCACCGGCAAAAGCCGCATCTTTGCCTCGGGCCTGCGCAATGCCGTCGGCATGGCCTGGGAGCCGGTGACGGGCGCGCTCTGGACCGTCGTCAACGAACGCGATGGACTGGGCGACGAAACCCCGCCGGATTACCTGACTTCGGTAAAGGATGGCGGCTTTTATGGCTGGCCCTATGCCTATTGGGGCACGGTGGACGACCGGGTGGCGCAGGACGCTGCGTTGGCGGCCAAATCCATCGTGCCGGATTACGCGCTGGGCGGGCATACGGCTTCGTTGGGCCTCTGCTGGGTGCCCGAGGGCACGCTGCCGGGTATTCCGGCCGGCATGGCGATTGGCCAGCATGGCTCGTGGAACCGCAGCACGCTGAGCGGCTACAAGATGGTGCTGGTGCCGTTCGAGATCGGCAAGCCCGCCGGGACGCCGATCGATCTGCTGACCGGGTTTCTGGCGCCCGACGAAAAGACCTCCTATGGGCGGCCTGTCGGCGTGGCGGTGGCCAAGGACGGCGCTGTGCTGATGGCCGACGATGTGGGGCACATCATCTGGCGGCTGACCGGGGCTTAAGCCAAAAGCCCACTGGAGCGGATGCCGTCGAAGACGAACTGAACGGCCAGCGCCGCCAGCAGAATACCGACGACACGCGAGACCACCGCCAGCCCGGTGACGCCGAGCAGGCGCTGGATCGGGATGGCGATCAACAGTGTCAGCCAGGCCAGCGCCAGGATGACCACGATGGCGACCAGCACCGACCAATATTCGAATTGGTTGGTGGTGGTGGTGGTCAACAGGATCACGGCGCTGATGGCGCCGGGACCGGCCAGCAGCGGCATCGCCAATGGAAACACCGAAATATCGTGGCGCTGCCGGGCTTCCACATCCTCTTCGGTCGTGGTGCCGGTGGCGCCTGAATGGCGGGCGAAAACCATGTCGATGGCGATCAACAGCAGCAGCACGCCGCCAGCCGTGCGCAAGGCCGGGATGGTGATGCCGAACAGTTCGAGGATCGGATTGCCCAACACGGCGAAGAACAGCAGGATGATGCCGGCGATGACCACGCCCCGCGTGGCGAAATTGAAGCGCTGTTGGGGCGTATGGTCCTTGGTGAGGGCCGCGAAAATAAACGCGATATCAGCTACGCCGACAGTCGCGAACAACGTGGCGAAGGCAACTAGAAACGTATTGGTCGGCATGGCGGTTCCCCCAGCTCTGGCCTAGCCATAGCCGGTTGGGGGTGAAATTCCCACCCTGCGGCGCGAAGACCCATTAAAGGCGCCGCTTCTCGATGGCGTCCCAGATCATCACGGCGATGTCCGGGCCGCCGAAGCGCTTGATTTCGCGGATGCCGGTGGGGGAGGTGACGTTGATTTCGGTGAGGTAATCGCCGATGACGTCGATGCCGACGAAGATCATGTCGCGCTCCTTCAGCGCCGGGGCGATGGCGGCGCAGATTTCGAGATCGCGCGGCGTCAGTTCGGACAGCTCGGGACGGCCGCCAACATGCATGTTGCTTCGGGCCTCGCCATCGGCAGGAATGCGGTTGAGGCCCATGATCGGTTCGCCATCGATGATGATGATGCGCTTGTCGCCCTTGCGCACGTCCGGCAGGTATTTTTGGATCATGAAGGGTTCGCGATAGTTCTGTTCGAACAGCTCGAGCAGGGAAGCGAGGTTGTGGTCACCCTCCTGTAGGAAGAACACGCCGGCGCCGCCATTGCCGTAGAGCGGCTTGACGATGATGTTGCCGTGTTCCTTGCGGAAGGCGTGGATCAGTTCACGATCGCGCGTCACCAGGGTGGGCGGCATCAGCTCGGGGAAATCGGTGACGAGGATTTTTTCGGGCGCGTTGCGGACGGCGGTGGGGGGATTCACCACCAGGGTCTTGGGGTGGATCTTGTCCAAGAGGTGGGTCAGCGTGATGTAGTTCATGTCGAAAGGCGGATCCTGGCGCATCAGCACCACGTCCTGGGTCGACAGATCGATACGGCTCGCCTCGCCGAGGGTGAAATGCTCGCCCTTGGGCTTGTCGACGACGGTGATGGGAGCGGCGAGCGCCGAGACCACATTGCCGCGCAGGGCCAGCGTATCGGGCGTGTAGTGCAGCAGCGTGTGGCCGCGCGCTTGCGCTTCGAGCATCATGGCGAAGGTGGAATCGCCGCGCGGGTTGATGGTGGCGACATGGTCCATCTGGACGGCGACTTTGAGGGTCATGAGGTTCTCTTAACTGGCGTCGAAAGCGTTGATGACATGGCGCGGCCAGGAGCGGGGCGCAAGGAAAATCACATCGAAGCGGAAGGGTGTTTCGGCCTGGGCGGGATGCTTGGCAAGCCAGTACTGCGCGGCGCGAGAAATGCGCGACGTGTTGACGGCTTCGAGCGCCTCGGCATAGCCCGATTTTTGTCTCCGCGCTTTGACCTCGACGAAGACGGTAACCCCGAAGCGAGTGGCGATCAGATCGATTTCGCCGACCGGGGTTTTGTAGCGGGCGGCGATGATTCGGTACAATTGCAGCCGCAGGAACCAGGCCGCCAATGCTTCGGCGCGATGGCCGCCGCGATGGGCGGCGATGCGCTTGTCACTCTTGGGCTTTGAGGGCGAGGGCGGCATCGTAGACCTCCTTGCGCTTGAGACCGTACTTGGCGGTGATGGCATCGACGGCAGCGCGAAGCGGTTGATCGGCGAGCGCCTCGACCAGCGAAGCATTCCAATCGGCGGCGTCGGGGACGGAGGCCTCTGGCGAACCGCCGACGACGATGACGGCTTCGCCCTTGGTTTCTGTATCGGCGAATTCAGTGGCGAGATCGGCCAGAGTGCCGCGATGGACGCGCTCGAAACGCTTGGTGAGTTCGAGCGCGACAGCGGCGGGGCGATCCGGGCCGAAGGCGATGGCCATGGCGGCCAGGGTGTCGTCGAGGCGGCGGGGGCTCTCGTAGAAGACCAGTGTTTCACGTGAATCTGCCAATGCCTTGAGGGCGTTGGCGCGGGCGCCTGCCTTGGGCGGCAAAAAGCCGTGAAAGGCGAAGGCGTCGGTAGGCAGGCCGGCAACGACCAGCGCCGAGAGCAGAGCCGAGGCGCCGGGAATGGCGAAGACGGGCAGATCGGCCTCGGCCAGTGCCCGGATCAGCGGAAATCCCGGATCGGACAGCAGGGGCGTGCCGGCGTCGGAAATCAGCGCAAAGGTCTGGCCGGCGGCGATGCGGGCGACGATATCGTCAGCCTTGGCACGCTCATTGTGTTCGTGCAGGGCGATGCGACGGCCCTTGATGCCGTAATGATCGAGCAGGCGGGCGGACATACGAGTATCTTCGCACAGCACGGCATCGACGGCGGCGAGGGTTTCGAGCGCACGGATGGTGATATCGCGCAGATTGCCGATCGGGGTGGCGACAACATAGAGGCCGGGCGCCAGTGACGGCGCGACGAAGCTCTGGCCGGCAATAAAATAGTTCGTCGCCTTGGGCTGCTGCTCGTCCACGCGTCGTCCTTCCGCTGTCTGGAGGCTGTTTTAGAGAGCGGGGACGGCAAAGTATAGAATTGCTTAATTGGAAAGGCGCAGGCTCCCTTAATCCGTCGAGCTTGAGGACAAGCATGGCCGGGACATCTGGATTGCGAGCGATTGCCGTCGGCGCTTTGGCGCTGGTTTTAGGGGCCTGTTCAGCGGGCGGCTTTGCCATTGGCGATCGGGTGCTGACCTTTCCGTGGGACCCGCCGCAGGACAGCGTGCCCGTGGCGCAGGCAGGATTGCCGGGGGCGCCGGGCGAAACGTTCGGACACGGACCGGTGCGGGTAGCGCTGCTGCTGCCGCTGAGCGATCCGGCGCTGACAAGCGCGGCGACGGCCATGGCCAATGGGGCCAAGCTGGCCATGAGTTTTATCGAGGCCAATCCCAATATCGCCGAAAACATCACGATTTCACTGCGCGACAGCGGCGCCTCGGCCGCCAGCGCCAGCCAAGCGGCGAGCGCGGCGCTGCAGGACGGCGCCAGCCTGATCCTGGGGCCGGTGCGCGGCGATCAGGTGATGGCGGTAGGTTCGGTGGCGCGCTCGGCTGGGGTTCCGGTGATCGGGTTTGCCAATACGTCCAGCGCGGCGGCGCCGGGAGTGTATCTGCTCAGCGTGCTACCGGAGACGGAGACAAAACGCAGCCTGGCCTATGCCTTGAGCAAGGGCAACCGCGGCCTTGCCGCCGCCTTTCCGGCTACCGAAGCCGGTGCAGCGCAGGAAAAGGCCTTCCGGCAGGCGGTGGCGGCGATCGGGTTGAGCCCGGCGGCCATTTACACCTATGGCAGCGCAGTGGAAGCGCAGGGCATCGTGCAGCAGGCCATGCCGATGCTGAAGACGGGCTATATCGATACGTTGTTCGTGCCGGACCGGACGGCGGCGCCGGCTTTCGGCGCGGCGCTGCAGGAGACCGGGGCCGGTGCCACCGGGTTGTTGCTGATGGGATCGGCCGATTGGGACAATGATGGACGGCTGGCGCAGGTACCGGGGTTGACCGGGGCGGTCTATCCGGCAGTGGATCCAAGCGGGCTGATGGCGATCAGCGCCGAGTATCAATCGCGGTTCGGGTCAGCTCCGCCGCAACTGGCCACACTGGCCTATACGGCGGTGATCTTGGCCAATGTGAAGACACTATCGCTGAGCACGCCGCGCTATAGCGCTGCGGCGCTGACAGCGGCGACGGGGTTCAATGGACGTGATGGCGTGTTCCGGTTCCTGGCCAATGGGCAGGGGGAATACGCGCTGGCGATCAAGCAGGTGGGCAATGGCGGGGCCGCGGTGATCGAGGCGGGGAAGCTTTAGGCTTTCTTGGTGCATCAGGGCGTATCAAGGCGGTATGAAAAAGCTACTCGCTATAGTGTTGGTTGTCGCCGCCGTTGGCCTATTTTTGCTATTTCAGGCATCCATCACTTCAATATCGTTACTGGGGTACTCTTTGCCGTATGGTGACGTCGCGCGCAATTATCTGCATGAGACGCCAATTTACATCGGAAACAGGAGTGGCGACGAAAAGAAACCCTTCTGCGGTTCGGTCACTATTCAAGCGGAACTTAACAAAAATCCAGTCGATATGGTATGCGTGCCGCTGAAATCGAGCGAAATTTCGCCCGAAGGCTGCGATGCTGTAGATACAGGGCAGGCAGTGCCTAACTACATTTTTCCATATCACGATACGATAGTGGCAAACGTGGCAGTTACTGTCGACAACGTGAGGGATGTAGCAAATTATGTCGAGACGTCATCAGCACGCGTGCTGCAGGAATTGGGCGGCGATTATTCAAGCAGAAACATGTTGTCACAACCAAAGAAGATCACGGTGTTGCAGTGCTCCGGATATGGAATAATTTCCATAGAACAGAGTTCCCTGGCGAACTATCTAAAGATCAACTTACCATAAACGAGGAAGTGGTATTGCGCGGCCTCAGGCTGCCAAATCAGCCACAACCGCATCCAGCACCGGCCAGCCACGATCTGTCACCCGGATATTGCCGTTCGGCAGGGTTTCGACAAACCCATAACCCTTGAGATCGTCGATCTGGCGCTGGTTGATCTTGCGGCCGCTCAGCGCGGTGAAGCGTTGCGGCGAGATGCCTTCGCGCAGGCGCAGGCCCATGACGAGGAATTCGTCGCCCTGTTCTTCCCAGGTCAGAACATCGTCGGTGACGAGGCCATGGCCGTTGGTGACGACCTTTTTCTGCCAGTCGAACGGCATTTTTTCGGTCGCCGTGGCGTGGCGCTGATTGTTGATCAGCAGCCGCCCATGGGCGCCGGGGCCGATGCCGGCATATTCGCCATAACGCCAATAAAGCAGGTTGTGCTCGCTCTCCTGGCCGGGGCGGGCGTGGTTGGAAATCTCATAGGCGGGCATGCCGGCCTGAGCGGTGAGTTCCTGGGTCAGCTCGTAGAAATCTGCCGCCAGGTCTTCATTGGGCATGATGAGCTTGCCGGCCTTGTGCAGGTCGAAATAGCGCGTGCCCTGCTCGATTGTGAGCATGTAGAGGCTGATATGGCCCTGCGCCAACCAGAGGCCTTCCTTGAGTTCGTCTTCCCAGTCGTCCAGCGTCTGATTGGGACGACCATAGATCAGATCGAAGCTGGACCGGTCGAACACCGATTGCCCGATGCGCACGGCGGCGATGGCTTCGTCCACGGTGTGGCGACGGCCGAGATCGGCCAGCGGCTTGTCGCGCAGGGACTGCACGCCAAGCGAGACGCGATTGATACCGGCGGAGCGGAAACCCTTGAAGCGCTCGACTTCGACGCTGGTGGGATTGGCCTCCAGCGTGATTTCGGCCTTGGGCTCGACGGTCCAATGCTTGGTGATGGAATTGATGATGCTTTCGACAGCCCAGGGGCTCATCAGCGAGGGGGTGCCGCCGCCGAAGAAGATCGACTGCACGACCCGTCCGGGCGTCAGGCTGGCGGCATGGGCGATTTCGCGCTCATAGGCGGCCACATAAGCCTGCTCGTCAAACGGGCCGCGATGGACATGCGAATTGAAATCGCAATAGGGGCATTTGCTGGCGCAGAAGGGCCAGTGCACATAGACGCCGAACAGATCATTCGCGCTCAATTGCAACCTCCACGAATTTCGCGAACGCGCGGGCGCGATGCGACAGCCCGGTTTCACCGGGAGACCAAGAATGCTTCATTTCGGCTGGCATCTGGCCGAAGGTGATGTCGTAGCCATCGGGCATGAAGGCGGGATCGTAGCCGTGCCCGCGCTCGCCGCGCGGCGGCCAGACCATGGTGCCGTTGCACTGGCCCTCGAACAGCCAGTCGCGGCCATCGGGATGGGCCAGGCACAAGGTCGCCATGAAATGAGCCTTGCGTTGGCTCGGCGAGGTCGCGTTGGCGGCCTGCAGCGCATCTTCGACGCGCTTCATGGCATGCTCGAAATTGCGCGGAACACCCGCCCAATCGGCGGTGTAGACGCCGGGATCGCCGCCAAGGGCATCGACGCAGAGGCCCGAATCATCGCTCAGCGCGATCATGCCGGAGCCTTGGGCGGAGGCATGAGCCTTGAGACGCGCGTTTTCGGCAAAGGTGGTGCCAGTTTCCTCAGGCTCGGGCAGGCCGAGTTCGCCGGCAGAAATCAGCTCGAGACCAAAGGGCTCGAACAATTCCTGAAATTCCTTGAGCTTGCCCTTGTTGTGGGTGGCCAGGACCAGACGATCGCCGTCGCGGAGCTTGAGGAGGGCGCTCATTTGGCGCTTTTGGGTTTGGCGTCGAGGGCGCGCACCACATCATGCCAGATGGCGCAGGCCTCGGGCGAGGGCACGCGGGCCTCTTCCTGCCGCGGGGGGGCGGGTTGGGCGGTCGCGACTTTCTTGAGGAGCCAGCCGATCATGCTGCCAGTACCTTCTGCTGCAATAGGGTCAGCTCGCCAATGCCCTGTTCGGCCAGGGTCATCAGGGCGTTCAACTCGTCGCGGCTGAAGGGGACCTGTTCGGCAGTGCCCTGGATTTCGACATATTTGCCAGAGCCGGTCAGCACGAAATTGGCATCGGTATGGGCTTCGACATCTTCGAGGTAATCGAGATCGAGCACCGGGGTGCCGCGATAGATGCCGCAGGACACGGCGGCCACGCTATCGCGAAGGGCCTTGCCCTTGGTGAGCTTGCGCTCGTCCATCCAGGCGATGGCGTCGGCCAGAGCGATATAGGCGCCGGTGATTGAGGCGGTACGGGTGCCGCCATCAGCCTCCAGCACGTCGCAGTCGATGGTGACCTGGTTTTCGCCCAGCAATTGCATATCAACCACGGCGCGCAGGCTGCGGCCGATGAGGCGCTGAATTTCCTGGGTGCGACCGGACTGCTTGCCGGCGGTGGCTTCGCGGCGATTGCGCGAGCCGGTGGCGCGGGGCAGCATGCCATATTCGGCGGTGACCCAGCCCTGGCCCTTGCCGCGCAGCCAGCCGGGCAGGCTGGTTTCAACCGAAGCCGTCACCAATACCTTGGTATTGCCGAACTGCACGAGGCAGGAGCCTTCGGCCTTTTGCGAGACGCCGCGCTCGATCGTTACTGCGCGCATCTGGTTGGGCTCACGTCCGGAAGGCCGCATGGGCAAATCAGTCCCTGATGGTTATTGAAGTGTTAATCCGCCCTCATACCCTTCTGGCGGGCCCCTCACAAGCCGCGGGCGCTTGGCGGGAGGCTGCAATGCGCTTAAATGATGGGGCAGGGTTAAACGGAAGATTTTACGCAAACACATGGCAAGGCCACCCGAAGACTTTCTCGCGGTGCTCAATACCCGCAGCCAGGACATCTTTAAAAAGATTGTCGAGCGCTATCTCGAGACCGGCATGCCGGTGGGTTCGCGCGACCTGAGCCGCATGCTGCAGGTGGGATTGTCGCCGGCCTCGGTTCGTAACGTGATGGCGGATCTCGAGGATCTGGGCCTGATCGCGGCGCCGCATACTTCGGCCGGAAGAGCACCGACGCAGGAGGGCCTGCGGTTTTTCGTCGATGCCATGCTGGAAATCGGCAGTGTTGATGAGCGCGAGCGGTTGCAGATCTCCAAGAACATCGAGGGCCAGGCGCGGCAGGGACAGGTCGAGGATCTGCTCACCGAGGCCAGCCAGCTCTTGAGTGGGTTGAGCCAGGGTGCCGGCGTGGTGATCGCCGCCAAGGCCGACATGGTGCTGCGGCATATCGAATTTGTGCGGCTGGATGCACTGCGAGCCATGGCGGTTCTGGTGGGCCAGGACGGGCAGGTGGAAAACCGCATCATGGACCTACCGCCGGGGCTGACGGCCAGCGCCTTGCAGCAGGCGAGCAATTATCTGGCCCATCACGTGATCGGGCGGACGATTGCAGAGGCGCGCAAGATTTTGAGCGAGCAACGCGCCGAACAGCGGGCGGAACTGGATGAGCTGACGCGAAAACTGGTGGATGATGGCATCGCGACGCTGAGCCAGCCGTCGAGTTCGGGGCAGCCGACGATTATCGTGCGCGGGCGGGCGAACCTGATCAACGACACCATGGCGTCGGAAGACCTGAGCCGGATGCGGCAGTTGTTCGATGAGCTGGAAAGCAAAGACGGGCTGCTGGACCTCTTGGGCGATACCGAGAAGGCGCAGGGGGTGCGCATCTTTATCGGCTCGGAGAACAAGCTGTTTTCACTCTCTGGGTCTTCGGTGATTCTCAGCCCCTACAAGGACGCCAATGACAAGGTGGTGGGCGTTTTGGGGGTGATCGGGCCGACGCGATTGAACTATGCGCGCATCGTGCCCGTTGTGGATTATACCGCCCATGTCATCAGCTCGATGATGGCACGCAAGCGGTAGGGTTGAAAAAACCTGCGCTCTGGCCGATATGCGGGGTCAAATCCACCTAATTTGCGGAACAGATGATGATGAGCGACGAAAACGCCTCGCAGGACGACAATCCCGAGATCGAGATTGAGGCGGTTGAGCCCGAAATCGATCCGACGCTGGCGCTGCGGGCGGAGAACGCCGAGCTCAAGGACCGCGTGCTGCGCACCGTCGCCGAGATGGAAAACCTGCGCAAGCGCACCGAGCGTGAAGTGGCCGATACACGCTCGTACGCCATTGCCGGCTTTGCCCGCGATATGCTGAGCGCGACGGACGCTTTGAGCCGGGCGCTGATGGTGCTGCCGGCGGAAGCCCGCGAGACGGGCGACGCGACGACCAAGAGCCTGATCGACGGCATCGAGATGACCGAGCGCGAAATGCAGCGGCTCCTCGCCAAGCACGGCGTCAAGCCGATCGAGGCCGAGGGGCAGAAGTTCGATCCGCACAAGCATCAGGCGATGTTTGAGGTTCCTGATCCCACCCGGCCGGAAGGCACCGTGGTGCAGGTGGTTCAGGCCGGATTTGCCATTGGGGACAGGGTGTTGCGTCCGGCCATGGTGGGCGTCGCCAAGGGCGGCCCGAGCCATGCCGAAGGTGCCGAGGCGATCGACAAGAGCGTCTAAGCCACTGATTTACCCAATATATCCTTGCTTTGCAGCCGGCTCACGCCGGCTGTTTGCATTTCGGCCCAGGCTTTTTCGAGCGAGCCGGCATTGTCGATGGCGCGGGTGGCGTCTTCGATGACGGCGACGTCAAAGCCTCCGGCCGCGGCGTCGATGGCGGTCCAGCCGACGCAGAAATCGGTGGCAAGACCAACGACATAGAGCTTGTCCACATCGCGCTCATTGAGAT
Organism: Devosia sp.; assembly: GCF_028290435.1. Classification (GTDB taxonomy): domain Bacteria; phylum Pseudomonadota; class Alphaproteobacteria; order Rhizobiales; family Devosiaceae; genus Devosia. The sequence goes on from NZ_JAQGJV010000083.1 coordinate 30,571, forward strand.
AACCGGCAAGGCCGGTCAGGGTCTCGCGGTCGGCTTCCTGGAAGCCGGAATAGGAGTCGATCTGGCGGTTGTAGCCCTTGCGGATCATCAGTTGGCCGTGGGGAATGTCCAGGTCGGCGCTGAGCTCGGCGCCATGGGTATTCCAGACGCAATGGTCGGGCCAGAGCACCTGGGGGCCGTAGGGCAAGTCGATCAGGTCGAACGGATTCTTGCCGGGATGTTGGCTGGCGAAGGAGATGTGGTCGGCCGGATGCCAGTCCTGGGTGAAGATGACGTTGATGAAGCGCTTGGCTAAGGTATTGATTAATGGAACGATTTCGTCGCCGCCGGCCACCGCGAGACTGCCACCGGGCAGGAAATCGTATTGCACGTCGACGACGATGAGGACGTCGCTGGGGGTGATGTCGAGCATGGTCACTCCTTGATCCATTGGGCGGGGATGAGGCCGCGGACGGAATTGCCGAGGAAAATGGGGGCGGTTTCGAGGTCGGAGAGCGTCAGGGTGTGCTCTCTGGCGCCGCCGGTGGCGATGAGTTCAGCGCGCATTGTGCCGGGGAGGAGGCCGGACGAGAGAGGCGGGGTCAGCAGGATGCCGTCGCGTTCGATGAACAGATTGGTGATCGAACCTTCGGTCAGTTCGTTGTTTTCGTTGAGAAATACGACTTCATCGACACCAGTCGTGGCGTGTGCGTGTTGGCGCGGCTTGTCGTAGAAGGCGCGGTTGGTGGTCTTGTGGGCGAGCCAGAGGCTCTTTGAATCGAGGTGTTCGGGGGCAATGGAGAAGCGGAAGACGGCTGGATTTGGCGGCAGGGGAACCCCTGTGACGGCGGGGCCATCGACCTCGTGCAGGGTGAGGCGGACGCGCATGGGGGCGGTGAAGGTTTGGGCCAAATCGTCCAGCATGCTGGATTTCTTGATCGCATCGAAGGGCAGGCGGAAATAGCGCGCCGAACTTTCCATCCGGGTGAGGTGACGGTCGAGAAGATAATAGCCGCGACCGGGTTCCCAGAGCAGGGTTTCGATCAGGCAGACCGGAGTGGCCGGATCGGAGAAGAATGCCATTTTGAGCAGGGCCTCCTGATATTCGTCGGCGAGCAGACTATCGGCGACGATGCCGCCGCCGATACCGATTTCGCCCTTGCCGGAATTATCGATGACGGCGGTGCGGATGGCCACGTTGAAAATGACGTCGCCATCGGGGGCGATATAGCCGATGGAGCCGGTATAGACGCCGCGCGGGTCGGGTTCGATCTCGTCGATGATTTCCATGGCGCGCAGTTTGGGGGCGCCGGTGATGGAGCCGCAGGGGAAGAGGTTTTCCAAGATGTCGCGCGGGCCGAGGCCGGGCTTAAGCGTGGCGGTGATGCCTGAGGTCATGGTGTGGAGGGTGCGGTAGGTCTCGACGGTGAAAAGGTCGGTGACCTTGACCGAGCCGATCTGGGCGATGCGGCCGAGATCGTTGCGCAGAAGATCGACGATCATCAGGTTTTCGGCGCGGTTCTTTTCGTCTTGGGCCAAAGCGAGGCGGCCAGCTTCGTCTTCGGCGAGAGTGCGGCCGCGCGGCATGGTGCCCTTCATCGGGCGGGCCGAGAGGGCACCGGCGCGGTTGGAAACGAACAGTTCGGGGGAGCGCGACAGGATAGTGTGGGTCTCAGTGGCGATCAGCGCCCCATAGGCGACGGGTTGCTTGCGCACCAGATCGCGATAGAGCGCCACGGCACCGCCCTCCAGGGTAAAATCGGCCTTGAAGGTGAGGTTGACCTGATAGGTGTCGCCGGCGGCGATCAGGGCTTTGACGGTGTCGAAGGCGGTTTTGTAAGCCGCCAGATCGAGACGGGGCCGGATATTGACCGCGCGGCCGGTAGGTCCGGCGATGCTGGCGAGCCAGACATCGACCTCTGTGGCGCTAAGTTTTTGCGGCGTGTCGTAGAGGCCCATCCAGAGGAGGGGCGTATCGCTGCGGGCAGGCAGGCGATGGGCCAGGCGTTCCTCGAACAGGAAACCAAGCTCATAGGCCAGATAGCCGGCCGAGTGGAGGCCTTCGGCACGCGCGGTTTGCAGCCGGCCCAGGGCCACCCGCGCTTCGTCGGCCGTATGGGCAACCACGATTTCGCGCGGCGCGGTGAACAGCAGGTTCGCTCCCGCGGGATCGAGCGTGTCGTGAAGCAGCACTGTGCCGGGGATCAGCATGGTGGCGTTGTAATTGGGGGGCGCCGGTTTGGGAAGTTAGCGCGAGGGCGGAACACAGCGCTTTTTCTTCACCGCGCAAGCCTTGCGATGCATCCAAACGCTGTTTGAGCGCTTGAAGCCCTCAGGCGACCCCCCTATATACGCCGCAGGCCCAGAGATGGGCACATTAACGTTGCAAGGGAACCCGGCCCTAACCGGCCACGAAGCTGCTTCGAAAGCGGGGCTTCATCATGGGTTTGCTGAGAGAGAGGCATAGTAATGGCTAAAGTTATCGGTATCGACCTCGGGACCACCAATAGCTGCGTTGCAGTGATGGACGGCTCGAGCCCAAAAGTGATCGAGAATGCCGAAGGCGCGCGCACCACGCCGTCGATGGTGGCGTTCTCCAAGGATGGCGAGCGCCTTGTGGGCCAGCCGGCCAAGCGCCAGGCGGTCACCAATCCTGAGGGCACGCTGTTTGCCGTCAAGCGCCTGATCGGGCGCCGTTACGACGACAAGGTCGTCGGCAAGGACAAGAACCTGGTCCCGTTCAAGATCGTCGCTGCCGACAATGGCGACGCATGGGTGGAAGCCTCGGGCGAAAAGTATTCGCCCTCGCAGGTTTCGGCAATGATCCTGCAGAAGATGAAGGAAACTGCCGAGTCGTATCTCGGCGAGACCGTCACGCAGGCCGTCATCACGGTTCCGGCCTACTTTAACGACAGCCAGCGCCAGGCCACCAAGGATGCGGGCAAGATTGCCGGACTTGAAGTGCTGCGCATCATCAACGAGCCAACCGCGGCCGCCCTGGCCTACGGCCTCGACAAGAAGAACTCCGGCACCATCGCGGTCTATGACCTTGGTGGCGGCACGTTCGACGTGTCGGTGCTGGAAATCGGCGACGGCGTGTTTGAAGTAAAGTCCACGAACGGCGACACCTTTCTGGGCGGCGAAGACTTTGACATGCGCCTGGTCGACTACTTTGCCGACGAGTTCAAGAAGGAGCAGGGCATCGACCTTCGCTCCGACAAGCTGGCTTTGCAGCGCCTCAAGGAAGCTGCCGAAAAGGCCAAGATCGAACTGTCGAGCTCGACCCAGACCGAAATCAACCTGCCTTTCATCACCGCTGATGCCTCGGGCCCGAAGCATCTGACGCTGAAGCTGAGCCGGTCGAAGTTCGAATCGCTGGTCGATGACCTGATCCAGAAGACCGTCGAGCCCTGCAAGCAGGCGCTCAAGGATGCGGGCCTGACCGCAGCCCAGATCGACGAAGTTGTGCTGGTCGGCGGCATGAGCCGCATGCCCAAGGTGCAGGAAGTCGTCAAGCAACTGTTCGGCAAGGAGCCCCATAAGGGCGTGAACCCGGACGAAGTGGTGGCGCTCGGCGCTGCGATCCAGGCCGGCGTACTGCAGGGCGACGTCAAGGACGTGCTGCTGCTCGACGTGACCCCGCTGTCGCTGGGCATCGAGACGCTGGGTGGCGTGTTCACCCGCCTGATCGATCGCAACACGACGATCCCGACCAAGAAGAGCCAGACGTTCTCGACAGCCGAAGACAGCCAGTCTGCCGTGACCATCCGGGTGTTCCAGGGTGAGCGCGAAATGGCGGCGAACAACAAGCTGCTGGGTAATTTCGACCTCGCCGGCATTCCGCCGGCACCGCGCGGCGTGCCGCAGATCGAAGTGACGTTTGACATCGACGCCAACGGCATCGTCAACGTTTCGGCCAAGGACAAGGGCACCGGCAAGGAGCAGCAGATCCGCATCCAGGCTTCGGGTGGCCTGAGCGATGCCGACATCGAAAAGATGGTGCAGGAAGCCGAGCAGAACGCCGAAGCTGACAAGAAGAAGCGCGAAGCCGTGGAAGCCAAGAACCAGGCCGAGAGCCTCGTTCACTCGACCGAAAAGTCGGTCAAGGAATATGGCGACAAGGTTTCGGCCGAAGACAAGGCTGCAATCGAAGCCGCTATCGTCGACCTGCGCGGCGTGCTTGACGGCGACGATGCCGAGGTGATCCGCGAGAAGACCGACGCACTGGCGCAGGCTTCGATGAAGCTGGGCGAGGCCATGTACAAGGCCCAGGCCGGCGACGGCGCCGAAGCGGGCGCAGGCCCCTCGGCCGGCGGGTCGGACGAAGGCGTCGTCGACGCCGAGTTCGAGGAAGTGGACGACGACAAGAAGTCCGCGTGACCTTCTGTCTCATGGCGAACGGCGTTCACCTGATGCACAAGCCCGCCTCGGGGAACGTCGCCGCCAACTTCGCGGATAAGCGCCTCCGCCCGATTGAGCTTGAACCCCGATTCTTAAGGATGGGGTTCAAGGCTTGCGGGCGGGCGGAGGTCGCCCCACCTTCATTCCTTAACGTGACCGAAGTCTGATCCGGCCATGCGCGATTTTTATGAAGTTCTCGGAGTGCAACGCGGCTGCGACGAGGCCGGGCTGAAGTCCGCCTTCCGCAAGCTGGCGATGGAGCACCATCCCGACCGCAACGGCGGCTGCGAAGAGGCCACCGGCCGCTTCAAGGAAATCAACGAAGCCTATTCCATCCTGTCGGACCCGCAAAAGCGCGCCGCCTACGACCGCTATGGCCATGCCGGCGTCAACGGCGGCGGTGGCGGCGGCGGCCCGCAAGGGTTCGGCGGCGCGGACATGAACGACATCTTCTCCGAGGTGTTCGGCGATGCGTTCGGCGAGATGTTCGGCGGACGCGGCCGGCGCAGCAACGGCCCCGCGCGGGGCGCCGACCTGCGCTATGACCTCGAGATCACCCTGGAGCAGGCCTATAGCGGCTCCGACGTGGAGATCACGGTTCCGGCCTCGGTGGCCTGCGAGGCCTGCCACGGCTCCGGCGCCAAGCCCGGCACCAATCCCACCGTCTGCAACGGCTGCGGCGGCCAGGGCCGGGTGCGCGCCTCCCAGGGCTTCTTCGCCATCGAGCGGACCTGCCCGCGCTGCGGCGGCTCCGGCAAGCTGATCCTCGACCCCTGCCAGGCCTGCCATGGCCATGGCCAGGTGCGCCGCGACCGCACGCTTTCGGTGCGCATTCCGGCCGGCGTGGACGACGGCGCGCGCATCCGTCTGTCGGGCGAAGGCGACGCCGGCCAGCGCGGCGGGCCGCGCGGCGACCTCTACATCTTCCTGTCGGTCAGCCCCCACGACATCTTTGAACGCGAGGGCCTGGACCTGCTGTGCACCGTGCCGGTGCCGATGACGGTGGCGGCCCTGGGCGGCGACATCGAGGCGCCCTGCCTGTTGGGCGGCGACAATTGCGACGGCGAGGCGCGCAAGACCGTCAAGGTGCCGGAAGGCACCCAGACCGGGCGCACCATACGGCTGAAGGGACGGGGCATGCCCTCGCTCCGGTCACGCGAACGCGGCGACCTGATCGTCGAGATCTTCGTGGAAACGCCCAGCAAGCTGACGGCGCGCCAGAAGGAACTGATGCGCGAACTGGCCGGCCTGTGCGGCGAGCAGCAGCACCCCAAGTCCGCCTCCTTCGTGGGCAAGGCCAAGAAGTTCTGGGGCGGCGTCACCGGGGTCTGAGACCCTTGGGCCGGATCGACATCCATGGATGCGTCGATGCCGACGGCGCCCGGCCGCGCCCCGGGCGGCTCTGACTCCGCATTGGGCTTGGAAGGAAGAGAAGGACGAAAAAAGAAGCGCAAGAGGCAGCGGCTGCGGCAAGGCTGGCGCAAAAGCCTCTGCGTCGGGGCTTCACCGAGGCGCGCAGCGCCTCTGAGAAAGAAAAGCCAGCGTCAGACCAGCAAGGCGTACGAAGCCCCGCCCCCTTCCGCTTCTTCCCTACCTTCTCGTCCTTCCGAGTCCAAAGCTGAGCCAAATGCCAGCCACGCCGGTTGGTATTGAACCCAATCGGTGAATGTCGATCCGGAACTAGGCGTTCAGTCTTCCAGGTCCATGGCCGCCAGCTCGGCGATCTCGGGCCAGCGGAAGGGGATTTCCGAGACCAGGCCGCCGCCGGGTCCGCGCCGCACCTGCGCCGGGCCGGCCATGCCGCCCAGCCGGTCGTAGAAGGCCACCGCCCGGTCGTTGCCGCGCAGGACCGTCAGGGTGAGAGCGCCGGCGCCCCCCGCCATCAGGGCCCGCGCCGCGCCGGCCAGCAGGCGGCGTCCCAGCCCCTGGCCCTGGGCGGATTTCAGCACATAGAGGGTGGTGATCTCGGCCTCGTCTTCCGCTCCGCCCCGCGTGGGACCGCCGGAGACATAGGCCACCAGGCCCGAGCGGTCGCCCGCCACAAGATCCACCTCGCCGGGTGTGGCTTTCAGCAGCCGCTTGCGCCAGCGCCGCGCGTGCAGCGGGGTCGACAGCCGCGCCAGATAGAGGTCGGGCAACAGGCCGGGATAGGTCTGGCGCCAGGCGCGCACATGGACCTGCGCCAGATCCTCGGCGTCGCCCGGACCCGGTGGGAAGATCAGATAGTCGGAGGCGAGCTGATGGCCGTCCATGGCGCCATCCTGATCCTCTGGCGGACGGGTGCAAGAGGCTAACATCCACCTGGCCCGCGATTGCCCGCACAAGGGCGACGCCCTGGCGCCGCGCTCCAGGCTTTGTCTCGTCGCGCTTTTCGGCGGCGAACCGGCCGGTGAAGGTGGATGGGGCCAACGCCGGCGACATCGTGGTGAAGGACGCCGGGCGGGTGATCCGGTCCTTCCACCTGACCAAGTAGGCCACCTGACCAAGTAGGCCACCTGAACAGGTAGCGGCTCCGGCTGGACGCCTTGCCCCCCTGCTTGCGGGTCTCCGCGCCGTAAGACTTAACGGGCCCTCGGCGGCGCGCTAGGTTCGCGGCGATGAACGTCCAAGCGATTCCACAGCTCGATTCCGCGTCGGCAACGGCCAGCGTCGCTTTGGAGTCCGCCGGCGCGACGCCCGTCATGGCGCAATACTTCGAAGCCAAGGCGCGCCAGCCCGACGCCCTGGTCTTCTTCCGCATGGGCGACTTCTACGAGCTGTTCTTCGACGACGCGATCAAGGCGGCCGGCGCGCTCGGCATCGCCCAGACCTTCCGAGGCAACCACAACGGACAGCCCATCCCCATGGCCGGGGTGCCGGCCCACGCCGCCGAGGCCTATCTGGCCAAGCTGATCCGGGCCGGCTTCAAGGTCGCCGTGTGCGAGCAGATGGAGGACCCGGCCGAGGCCCGGAAGCGCGGTTCCAAATCCATCGTGCGGCGCGACGTGGTGCGCATCGTCACGCCGGGCACGCTCACCGAAGACGGATTGCTGGACGCGCGCGGGGCCAATCGCCTCGCGGCCATCGCCGTGCGCGGCGGCCAGGCGGCGGTGGCCAGCGTGGAGCTGTCCACCGGCGAGGTGGAGTGTTTCACCGTGGCGCGCGATGGCCTGGGCTCGGCGCTGGCGGCGTTGCAGCCGTCGGAGACCCTGTGCGCCGACCGGCTGTTCGCCGATGAGATCGTCAACGCAGCGCTGAAGGCGGCCGGCGGGGTGATCCAGCCGATGGCCTCGGCGCTGGCCGAACCGTCGGCCTCCGAGGCGCGGGTCAAGCGGCTGTACGGCGTCGACACCCTGGACGGGTTCGGGGCGCTGACCGGCGCGGAAATCTCGGCCCTGGGCCTGATCGCCGCGCATCTGGAAGTGACGCAAGCCGGGCGGCTGCCGGCGCTGAGCGCGCCCCGCCGGGCGGCCGAGGCGGATGTGATGGCCATTGATCCGGCCACCCGCGCCAGCCTGGAGATCGAACGCACCCTGTCGGGCGGGCGCGACGGCTCGCTGCTGGCGGCCATCGACCGCACCATCACCGCGCCGGGCGCGCGCCTGCTGTCGGCCCGTCTGGCCCGGCCGCTGCTGGACCCCGCCGCCATCGACGCGCGGCTGGATGCGGTGAGCTGGTTCGTGGAGCGCCGGCCGTTGCGCGAGGAATTGCGCGGGGCGCTGAAGGGGGCCGGCGACATGGCCCGGGCCCTGTCGCGCCTGGCCCTGGGCCGGGGTGGACCGCGCGACCTGGGCTGCCTGCGCGACGGCTTGAAGACCGGCGAGGCGATCGCGGCCATGGCGCTGCGCCAGCCCGAGCCGCTGGACCCGCCGCCGGCCGAGATCGAGGCGGCGCTACTCGCCCTGACGCCCAGCACGCAACCGGGGCTTTCCACCTTCCTGGCCATGCTGGAGGAGGGCCTGGGCCCCGAGCTGCCGGCCCAGGCGCGCGACGGCGGTTTCGTCGCTTCGGGCGCCAAGCCGGAGCTGGATCATGTGCGCCAGCTGCGCGACGACAGCCGCCGGGTGATCATCGCGCTGGAGACGCGGCTGGCGGCCGAGAGCGGCGTGCCGCTGAAGATCCGCCACAACGCGGTGCTGGGCTATTTCGTGGAGACCACGGCGGGCAAGGCCGACCCGCTGTTCCAGCCGCCGCTGAACGCCACCTTCATCCACCGCCAGACCCTGGCCAACCAGGTGCGCTTCACCACCGTGGAGCTGGCCGACCTGGATGCGCGCATCGCCCAGGCAGGCGAACGCGCCCTGGCCATCGAGATGGCCGCCTTCGAGGCCTGGCGCGAGGAGGCCCGCGCGGTGGCCCAGCCGCTGCAGGCGGCGGCCCAGGCGCTGGCGCGGCTGGACGTGGCGGCGGGGCTGGCGGAATGGGCCGAAGATTGCGCGGCCGTGCGCCCCCACGTGGACCGCTCCACCCGCTTCTGCGCCGAGGGTGCGCGCCACC
>NZ_JAQGJV010000096.1 GCF_028290435.1 Devosia sp.
CATTCTCGGGGATGATGATTTCGCCCAACCCTGAGCGCGGCCCCGACGCAAGCCAGCGCACATCGTTGGCGAGCTTCATGAACGCCGCCCCAAGCTGTTTTAGCGCGCCGGAGGAGCCGACGAAGGCATCGTGCCCCGCCATCACCGCGTATTTGTTGGGCGCCGTGATGAACTGCCGGCCGGAAAGTTTGGTGATTTCCTCCGCCACCGTCACCGCATAGTCGGGGTGCGCGTTGAGGCCGGTGCCGACGGCGGTGCCGCCGAGCGCCAGTTCGCGCAGTTGCGGCAGCGTCGCCTTGATGGCGTCGATGGCGTGGTCGATCTGCGAAACCCAGCCGCTCATTTCCTGGCCGAGCGTGATCGGCGTCGCATCCTGGAGATGCGTGCGGCCGATCTTGACCACATCCATGAACTCTTCGCTCTTCTGGTGCAGCGTGTCGCGCAGCGTCTGGACGCGCGGAAAAAGGTAGCCCTCGATCGCCTCGAGCGCCGCGATGTGCATCGCCGTCGGAAACGTGTCGTTGGACGACTGGCTCATATTGACGTGGTCGTTGGGATGCACCGGCTTCTTGGAACCCATAGTGCCGCCGGCGATTTCGATGGCGCGGTTGGAGATGACTTCGTTGACGTTCATGTTGGACTGGGTGCCCGAACCGGTCTGCCATACCACCAGCGGGAAATGCTCTTCCAGCTTGCCCGAGATCACTTCATCGGCGGCCGCCACGATCAGATCGCGCGTGGCCTCGTCCATGAGGCCGAGCTTGTGATTGGCCAAAGCCGCAGCCTTCTTGAGGATGCCGAACGCCCGGATGATTTCCTTGGGCATCTTTTCGCCGCCGATATCGAAATTGGCCAGGCTCCGTGCTGTCTGCGCGCCGTAATACTTGGCGGACGGCACATTGATGGTGCCCATCGAATCCGATTCAACGCGCATGGTCATGGAAATCTCCGAATCTGAACCGGGCCGGGCTTAGGCCGACAACAGCGATATGGCAAGTCTCAGCCGCCCCCGCGGCACAGCAAAACGGCCGATCCCGAGGGGACCGGCCGTGTGCAAATCTTCAAACCGGGCGCAAACGCGCCGGCTTATTTCTTGACGTCGAGGATCTGCCGGCCGCGATACATGCCGGTCTTGAGATCGACGTGATGCGGACGACGCAGCTCGCCGCTATCCTTGTCTTCGACATAGGATGCTGGGGAAAGCGCATCGTGCGAGCGGCGGAAGCCGCGCTTCATCGGCGAGGTCTTTCGTTTTGGCACTGCCATGGTCGGTACTCCGAATTCAATATCGTTGCGCCGCCGAAAGCGGCCCAGAGACGTTAAGCTCTGTAGGGATTGGCGGTGTCTATAGATGAGAAAGGCGGGCTTGGCTAGAGCCTTTTGCAGGCTGCGTCACAGCGCCAGCCTGCCGTTTTCGCCGACGCAATCGGCCCGCTCGCCATACTGGCCGACGCGGTCCTCGATCACCGCCGCAATGCGTCGCTGATTGGCCGATGGCCGACCCGGCAGCCGCAGCATCGGATTGGGCAATGCCGTGGTCAACAGCGCCGCAGCCGACCGGCTCAGCGCATCGGGTTCGACGCCGAATGCCGCCTGTGCGCCGGCCTCGACGCCGAACTGTCCACTGGGGCCCCACTCGGCGATATTGAGGTAGATTTCCATGATCCGCCGCTTGGGCAGCACCAGGTCGACATAGAGCGCCAGCGGGATTTCGAGAGCCTTGCGGATATAGCTCTCGCCATTCCACAGGAACAGGTTGCGCGCCACCTGCATGGTGATGGTGGACGCCCCGCGCACCGGCCGTCCGGCAAACAGGTCATTGACCTCGTCGCGCAGCGCCGAAAAATCCACGCCCCAGTGTCGGCAGAACTGCCCGTCTTCCGAGAGAATGACCGAGGCCTTGAGCCGGTCGGAAACCTGCCCGATGTCGCGCCACTCACGGATGACCGGTTGGCCGGTGACATAGCGCTGCAGCATCGGCACCGAGATGGGATCGACGAACAGATAGACCGGCGTCAACACCACCGGAATGGCGACGAGCACGACGACCAGCCGCGCCAACCAGCGCACCGCTCCCCACATGCCCCCCGATTTCCGTCTCCGCGCCATGGCTTTGCAATAGCTGGCGGGTCCCACGAAATCCAGTGCTGCCACCATCTTGCCGCCGCGCATCCAACCCGCTAGCAACATGACATGTACGATTTTGCCGCCGACATTGCCGACTGCGCCCTTGCCGTCGAAACGGCGCTGGACAAATTCCTGACCGCCGAACGCCTGTCCGGCCCCGGCCCCGCCGCCGAGCGGCTGGTATCGGCCATGCGCCATGGCAGCCTCAACGGCGGCAAGCGCCTGCGCCCGCTGCTGGTGCGCCAGGCCGGCGCCATCTTCGGCATGCCCGCCAGCCAGTCGCTGCTTGCCGGGCTCGCCGTCGAGGCGGTGCATTGCTATTCGCTGATCCACGATGACCTGCCGGCGATGGACGATGACGACCTGCGCCGCGGCCAGCCGACCGTGCACAAGGCCTATGACGACGCCACCGCGATCCTGGCCGGCGACGCGCTGCTCACCCACGCCTTTGGCCTGCTCGCCAGTCCCGATTGCCACCCCGATCCGGCGATCCGCATCGCCCTGGTCACCGAACTGGTCAAGGGCAGCGGCGCCGGCGGCATGGCGGGCGGGCAGATGCGCGATATCGAAGGCGAACGCGGCGGTTTTTCCGGCGATGACATCGCCATCATGCAGGCGATGAAAACCGGCGCACTGATCCGCGCCAGCGTCCGCATGGGCGCTATTCTCGGCGGCGCCGATGCCCGCGCCCTCTCGGCGCTCACCGCCTATGCGGAAGCCGCCGGCCGCGCTTTCCAGCTCGCCGACGACCTGCTCGACGTGACCGCGACGCAAGAGGCCATGGGCAAGGCCACCGGCAAGGATGCCGCCAAGGGCAAGCAGACGCTGGTGGCGCGCATCGGCGTCGACGAAGCGCGCCAGCACTTGGCCGCCATCATCAACGACGCCGTCTCGGCGCTGCGCACTTTTGGCCCCAAGGCCGATGGCCTGCGCGCCACCGCCCGCTACTTCGCCAGCCGGGAGAACTGAGCGTGGCCAGCCTGCTCAGCGTCAATATCGGCAAGCCACAGCCCATTCCCGGTCACAAGGCGCCGACGGGCATTTTCAAGCAGCCGGTGACCGGCCCTGTCGCCATCACGGCGCTGGAGGTGGCCGGCGATGCCATCATCGACCGCCGCCACCACGGCGGCCGCGACCAGGCGGTCTATCTCTATTTTGCCGATGACTATGACTGGTGGAGCGTCCAGCTTGGCAAAATCATCGCACCCGGCACCTTCGGCGAAAACCTCACCATCGGGGGCATAACCGGCCAAGCCGTCGCCATCGGCGACCGCTTCACGCTTGGCGATGTCGTCCTTGAAGTCACCTATCACCGCACGCCCTGCATGACCCTGGCTGCGCGCATGGGCGACAACGGCTTCGTCAAACGCTTCGCCCGCGCCCTCCGCCCCGGCGCCTATTGCCGCGTCATTGCACCCGGCATGGTCGAAGCCGGAACGGCCGTCACCTACACGCCGTTTGTCGGCGAACGCGTGACCGTCACCGAGCTGATGGCGCTCGATGGCGTGCGCGAGCTGGACCCCGCCTTCATGCGCCGCGCGCTCGCCACGCCGATCCGCGAAAAAACCCGCGTCAAATACGAAGAGCGCCTCAACCAGCTGTTCTGAGAGACAATATGAGCCTTGCCAGCGTCAAAGCCGACCTCGCCGCCCGCGCCCCCGACCTGTCGGTGCTCGAAACCGACAGGTCGACCGCCACGGTGGACACGGCCGCGGCCGTGCATGGCGTCGAGCCCGGCCAGATCGCCAAAACCCTCTGCATCCGCGTGGGTGGTGAAGTGCTGCTGCTGGTGACCCGTGGCGATGCGCGGCTCGACAACCAGAAATCCAAAGCCGCCTTTGGGGGCCGTCCACGCATGCTGGGCGCCGAGGAGGTCGAGCAATTGACCAGCCACAAGGTCGGCGGCGTCTGCCCCTTCGGCCTGCCGGCGCCGCTGCCGATCTATCTCGACGTGTCGCTCAAGGTCTATGACGTGGTTATCCCGGCCGGCGGCTCCACCCACGCCTCGGTGCGGCTGACGGTCGACCGGCTGGCCGAGCTGTGCGGCGGCAAATGGGTGGATGCGTGCGTGCCGCCGACATGACCCGCCTGCCCTTCACGGAAAACCGGCTCTCGATCGAGACCTGCGAGATCATCCTTCTCGATCGTAAATTTCCGCCCAATATGAAGCACCTCGCTATCACCGTGCTGGTGGTCGCTGGTTTCGCAGCTATTGCTCGTCTGCAGCAAACCGGCGACGTAGTCGCAACGGCTTGGGTGGGCGTGGCGGTTTTGCTCTTTGGGCTCCTCGTCTCCCACCCCATCTATTACTGGTTCTCCCGTCAACTGTGGGTACCAACGACGCTGCTGGCCAATATCGACTGGTTGAAGGGATACGCACAGACCCCCTCACCATTGCTCAATTTCTTGACCGAGACACCGCTGCAATTGAATTGGAGCCAAGTTCGCCAGGTGACGATCTGCCACCGGCCATGGGTCTATGCCACTGACACGGCCGAACTTGATTTAATCCTTCGTGACGCAACCCACATCACGCTGCGCTTGCCCCGCATGGTTGGCGAGGAGAAACAGCAGCTCGCGGAGTTGTTTAGGACTATCGGCAGCCGACGCGGGTTTGACGTGGTCGTCGAACCGGCAACACAAGAGCCCAAAATCTGGTTGCGTAGCTCAGGCGGAGCTTGACGTAAGGAACGATCAGCCGGGTATGATTGGTTGGGCCGCTCGGAAACCGCAATGCTCGCTCTGCTGATCGTCGTCACACTCATCAACGTGCTGGTCGCAACGGGCTTCTCGCTGGCCGGAGTGTTCTTCCCGGTTTTCATCGTCAGGGGCGGCGAGGGCTCACATACCGCCAAAGTATTCGCGCTTTACGGCGTCGCGCGCTCGACCCCGCTGCTGCTGGTGGTGCTGTGGGCGGCATTCCGCGCCGATGGCACGGCGCTGATCTGGCTGGGCCTGCTGGCTGGCGTGATCCAGCTTGCCGATGCCGCCGTGGGCCTGCAGACCGGCGACAAGGTGAAGGTCTGGGGGCCGCTGGGACTGGGCGCAGTTCAGTTGGTTGTTGTTCTGCTGGCATTCTGGTTCGGCGCATAGCCGCATTCCAAAAAGGCCGACGGCGCGGTCCGCGTCTTCCAGGCCGAAATCACCCGCTCGACATTGTCGTTGGCGTCTAATTCGGCGGAAATCTCCAGATCGTAGCGCAGGCCACGATGGATCGTATTGAAGTCCTGCTCGGCGCTGCCGATGGGACGATCACCGCGCGCTTGCTCGCGCCGGACAAGTTCGGCCAGCGAGCACTGCACGCCCACGAAAAACACATCGAACGGCGCCAAGAGCGCGATCAAGTCCTCATGCCAGCCGGGCGTATCGAGGATGTGCTCGACGATCAGGCTGTTGCCGGCATGCGCATAGGCGGCCAGCGACTGGTGAAAACCATCGAAAAACGGGCGGCGCATGTCGCGCCATTTGAACTCGCCGCTCGTGATGCGGGCCGATGGCAACACGCCCGCATCGCGCAGGTGATCGATGGAAATATGCCAGAATGGTTGGTCAATTTTCGCCTGCACGCCGCGCGCCAGCGACGATTTCCCGCTGCTCGACGCGCCATGGATGAAAATGATGCTGGCAGGACGATCCATGCGGCTAGGCCGCCGGAACTGGGGCCGGCACGACCGGCATGCACATGGCAACGGCCTCGTCGAGATCCTCGGGGGAAGCGGTACACCGTGGCAGACTGGCGCTGATCACGAAGACAGCAACGAACGACGCCACCGCCACCAGGCCACCGGCCGTGAGCAGGGTTCTGGCGATGCGGAACCGGGGATCCTCAAAGGCGCCCTGAACGCGCGACAAAAGGTTCTTTGGCCGCCCTGCATCGGTTATTGGCTCACGCCCTGCGGAGCGAGTCGCCAGTATCGCCAGCAGCACCGCGCCGACGGCGAAGCAGACGAGGCTGGCCAGCATGACACCGTTCAGAAGATTGACAATGAGCATGCTATTCCGCCGCGACCTTGGCGCCGGCGCCAAACTTCTTCTCGATATAATCGGCGACCATCACCTTGAACTGGTCGGCCACATCGGCCCCGCGCAGGGTCGCGACCTTCTGGCCATCGACAAACACCGGGGCGGCCGGGGTCTCGCCGGTGCCGGGCAGGGAAATGCCGATATTGGCGTGCTTGCTCTCACCCGGACCGTTGACAATGCAGCCCATGACCGCCACCGACAGCGTCTCGACGCCCGGATAGCGTTCCTTCCATTCGGGCATCGAGGATGACAGGTGATCCTGGATATCCTTGGCCAGATGCTGGAACGTATCGGACGTGGTGCGCCCGCAACCGGGGCAGGCTGCGACCACAGGCAGGAACTGGCGGAAGCCCATGGTCTGCAGCAGTTCCTGCGCCACCTTGACCTCGGTAGTGCGATCGCCACCCGGCTCGGGCGTCAGCGAAATGCGGATGGTGTCGCCGATGCCCTGTTGCAGCAGAATGCCCATGGCGGCGGACGAAGCGACGACGCCCTTGGTCCCCATGCCGGCCTCGGTCAGCCCCAGATGCAGCGCGTAATCGCAACGCGCCGACAGGTCCTGATAGACCGCGATCAGGTGCTGGACGTCCGAGACTTTGGTCGAGAGGATGATCTTGTCGCGACCCATGCCGAGTTCTTCTGCCCGCTGCGCCGACAGCAGCGCCGACTGGATGATCGCCTCGCGTTGGACGGCGGCCGCCGAAATCGGCGTAGCCGAGTTGGCGTTCTCGTCCATCAGCTTTGTCAGAAGTTCCTCATCGAGCGAACCCCAGTTCACCCCGATGCGGACCGGCTTGTTGTATTTGTTGGCGATCTCGATCAGCGTCGAAAACTGCGTGTCGCGCTTGGCCTTGAAGCCGACATTGCCCGGATTGATGCGGTATTTCGCCAGTGCCTCGGCGCAGGCCGGATGATCCGTCAGCAACTTGTGGCCGATATAGTGGAAGTCCCCGACCAGCGGCACGTCATAGCCCATGAACGCCAGGCGATCGCGGATGATCGGCACGGCGGCGGCTGACTCGTCGCGATCGACCGTGATGCGCACAATTTCCGAGCCGGCCCGCGCCAGTTGCATGACCTGCTTCACCGTCGCGTCGATATCGGCCGTATCGGTATTGGTCATCGATTGCACGACAACCGGCGCTCCGCCGCCGACCATGACGCCGCCGACATCCACACCAACCGATTGCCTGCGCTCCAACGGCCCAGCCATGCGACACCTCTGCCTTCTCTGAGGGGAGAAATAGGCCTAGGACGCTATCAACGCAATGTTTCTGAATGATGTCGAACCGACGCACCGTCCCGCGTCGTGTGGTATGCAAGCTGACCACGGAGCGTTTCCATGTCCTTCCAGGCCTATCTCGACAATATCGAAAAGCAGACCGGCGTTTCCCCGGACCAGTTCATCGCCCTGGCCAAGGCCAAGGGCTTCACCAAGCCCGGCACCAAGGCGACCCCGATCACCGATTGGCTGAAGACCGATTACAGCCTGGGGCATGGCCACGCCATGGCCATCGTCAAGCTGCTGCGGGAGCGGGGCGGGCTGACCTGAATGCGTTATCTTGCCCTGATCGCCCTGCTGCTCCTCGCCCCCTTGCCGGCCTCGGCGAGCACCATCGTGGCGCAAAGCTACGCCCTGCCCGCGATGGCCGCTCCGATGGCGGTCAATGTCTATCGCCCCGACGGCAATCCGCCGCCGCAGGGCTGGCCGGTGGTCTATCTGCTGCATGGGCTGGGGGGCAATCAAGGCGATTGGCTGGTCGCCGGCAACCTGCAACCGACACTAGACGGGTTGATCGCCGACGGCACCGTGCAGCCCATGGTCGTGGTCATGCCGGCCGCGGGTAATAACTGGTACGTGGATACGCGGCCGGCGGGCGGGCAGGACGATGTCGAAACCGCCATCACCAGCCAGTTGAGCGAGAAGATCGAGGCCGAATTTCCGGTTCGCAAGGATGCCGGCGGTCGCGCCATTGCGGGCCTTTCCATGGGCGGCGCCGGCGCCTTGCGCCTGGGGATCGGCCATCCCGATCTTTATGCAGCCATCGCGGCCCTCTCCCCCGCGATCTGGGAGAATGTGCCCATCGAAGACCTCGACAAAGCGCCCGCCGACATCGACCTCATCATCGACAGCGCCTATTTTCACTGGGCCGATCCCGATACCCTGACCAGCGGCGTCGATCTACCTCCGGCCGGGCCGCATTTTTCCGGTGCGTTCGGCGATCCCTTCGATGCCCGCCGCTACAATAGCGAAAACGTGTTCACGCTGCTGGCCGGCGCCGTGCGCAACAATACGCCGCTCCCCGCCATCTTCATGCTGGTGGGGGATCACGACAGTCACAAGCTCTGGCGCGGCGCCATCGCGCTTTATGAGACGCTGCTGGCCGATAACCGGAACGTCGCCTTCCGCATCTATGACGGCGATCATTCGTGGGAACTTTGGCGCGCCCATATCGGGGAAGCCCTGACTTTCATCAATGCAAATTTCAAGCCGGCGCCGGCGGCTAGCCCATAGGGTATTCCAACTTTTGTGGCCATCGGTCTTGAACCAATCGGGCTGCGGACCATTTAAGGTGCATGATGAAAATGCTCCTTCCCCGCATCGTCCTCTTCCGCAAAGAAGTCGTCCAGCTCTGGAAGGCATTCTTCGCGCCCGAGACCCCGCTTTACCTCAAGTTCGCCACGGCATTCGTCGCGTTCTACCTGGTCAATCCGTTCGACATCATCCCCGATGTCATCCCGGTGCTTGGCTGGGTCGACGATATCGTGCTGGTGCCCCTGATGGTAAGCTGGATCGTCAGCCGCCTGCCCATCAAGGTGCGCGCCGATCACCGCGATCGCAATGATCGCAATGATCGCACCATAGATGGCCGCGCCCGCCGGCTCTAATTGATAAGGCCCGGATCGCTCCGGGCCTTTTGCTTATTCGAACCGCACCAACAAATCCTTGGCGTCGATCTGGTCACCCGGCTTGACCAGAACTTCGGCGATGACGCCGCTGGCTTCGGCGTGGATGGCGGTTTCCATTTTCATGGCTTCGATCGAGCACAACACGTCGCCGGCGGTGACGGTCTGGCCAGCCTTGACGGCAAGGCCCGAAATGACGCCCGGCATCGGCGCGCCGACCTGCTTGGGATCGCCGATCGCCGCCTTGTCACGCAGCTTGACCTCGCCGACCTTGAGCCGATCGGGCACGAGGATGGTGCGCGGCTGACCGTTGAGGTCGAAGAACACCCGCACTTCGCCCTTTTCATTGGTGGGCGCACGGCCGAGATATTGCAGGACCAGCGTCTTGCCCTTCTCGATATCGACGAACAATTCCTGGCCCTCATGCAGGCCATAGAAATAGACCGGCGTCGGCAACACTGCGGTGGGGCCGTATTTGTCCTGGGTCTTTTCGAAATCCGAAAACACTTTGGGATACATCAGGTACGAGGCGAGGCGATAATCATCGACCTCGTGGCCGACTTCCTCGGCGACCTTGGCGCGTTCGGCTTCGAGGTCCACGTCCTTGAGATAGGAACCCGGCCGTTCGGTGATTGGCTCGCGGCCCTTGAGCACCTTCTTTTGCAGCGCCTTGGGGAAGCCGCCCGGCGGCTGGCCCAGATCGCCGGCGAAGAAGCCCACGACGGAATCCGGGAAGGCGATATCGCGCGCGGGGTCTTCGACATCGGCGCGCGTCAGGCCTGCCGAAACCATGGCCAAAGCCATGTCGCCGACGACCTTGGAGCTTGGCGTTACCTTGACGATATCGCCGAACATCTGGTTGACGTCCGCATAGGTCTGGGCGACTTCGTGCCAGCGGGTTTCCAGACCCAGCGAGCGCGCCTGTTCCTTGAGATTGGTGAACTGCCCGCCCGGCATTTCATGCAGGTAGACTTCCGAAGCGCCGGAACGAAGGTCACTTTCGAAGGCGCGGTATTGCGTGCGCACCGCTTCCCAATAGAACGAAATCTGGCGGATCGCCTTGGCATCGAGGTCGGGATCGCGATCGCCATCGGTCAGCGCCGCGACGAGCGAGCCGAGCGTCGGCTGGCTCGTCGTGCCCGATAGCGCATCCATCGCCGCATCGACCGCATCGACGCCGGCATCCACGGCGGCCAAAACGGTGGCGGCAGCGGCACCCGAAGTGTCGTGCGTGTGCAGATGGATCGGCAGGCCGATTTCCTGCTTGAGCGTCTCGATCAGCTTCTTGGCGGCGGCGGGGCGAAGCAGGCCGGCCATGTCCTTGAGCCCCAGCACATGGGCGCCGGCAGCTTCCAGTTCTTTGGCCAAGGCCACATAGTATTTGAGGTCATACTTGGCCCGGTTGGGGTCGAGCACGTCGCCCGTATAGCAAATGACGCCCTCGGCGACCTTGTCGGCGTCCAGCACCGCGTCGATCGAGACGCGCATGTTCTCGACCCAGTTGAGGCAATCGAAAACACGAAAAATATCGACGCCGCCCTTGGCCGCCTGGGCGACGAAGAACTTGACCACATTATCGGGATAATTGGTGTAGCCGACGCCATTGCTGCCGCGCAGCAGCATCTGGGTCAGGATGTTGGGCGCGCCGTCGCGCACCTGCGCCAGCCGTTCCCACGGGTCCTCATTGAGGAAGCGCATCGCCACGTCGAAGGTCGCCCCGCCCCAGCATTCGAGGCTGAACAGGTTGGGCAGCCCGCGCGAATACGCCTGCGCAATGCGAGTAATGTCGTAGCTGCGCATCCGCGTCGCCAACAGGCTCTGATGCGCGTCGCGCATCGTCGTGTCGGTGAACAGCACGCGCTTTTGCGCCTTCATCCAGCTTGCGAGGCCTTTAGGCCCCTGCCGTTCCAGAATCTGCCGGCTGCCCTCGTTGACGATTAGCGGCTCGAACACCGGCACCACCGGCGCCGCGGCTTCAGCCGGCGGCATCGGCCGGTCACGCACTTCGGGGTGGCCGTTGACGGTCACGTCGGCGATATAGCTGAGCAGCTTGGTCGCGCGATCCTTGCGCGGCTTGAAGTTGAACAGCTCGGGCGTCGTATCGATGAACCGCGTCGTATAGCGATTCTGCACGAAGTCCGGATGCGTGATGATGTTTTCGAGGAACGCCAGATTGGTCGAGACGCCGCGAATACGGAACTCGCGCAGGGCGCGGTGCATGCGGGCGATCGCCTCCTCGGCGGTCGGGGCCCAGCAGGTAACCTTTTCCAGCAGCGGATCGTAGAAGCGCGTGATCACCGCGCCCGCATAGGCGGTGCCGCCATCGAGACGAACGCCAAAGCCGGTGGCGCCGCGATAGGCGGTGATGCGGCCGTAATCGGGGATGAAGTTCTGCTCGGGATCTTCGGTGGTCACCCGGCACTGGATGGCATTGCCGTTGAGGTGAATATCCTGTTGCAGCGGCACGCCCGACTCCGGCGTGCCGATCACCGCGCCATCGAGCAGATGGATCTGCGCCTTGACGATATCGATGCCGGTCACCTCTTCGGTGACGGTATGCTCAACCTGGATGCGCGGATTGACCTCGATGAAGTAGAATTTGTCGGTGTCGGCATCCATCAGGAATTCGACGGTACCGGCGCCGCGATAGCTGGCGGCACTGCCGAGGCGCACGGCTGCGTCGGTCAGTTCCTTGCGCACGGCTTCGCTGAGATACGGCGCGGGCGCCCGCTCGACGACCTTCTGGTTGCGGCGCTGCACCGAGCAGTCGCGCTCATAAAGATGCACGAGGTTGCCGTGATCGTCGCCGATGAGCTGCACTTCGACATGGCGCGCCCGCTCGACCAGCTTTTCGAGATACATCTCGTCCTTGCCGAACGCCGCCTTGGCCTCGCGCTTGCCTTCGCTGACCTCGGACAACAAGGAAGACTCGTCCATGATGCGGCGCATGCCACGGCCACCGCCGCCCCAGCTCGCCTTGAGCATCAGCGGATAGCCGACTTCGGCGGCGAGGCGCTTGATCTCGTTCGGATCGTCAGGCAGCGCTTCGGTGGCCGGCACCACCGGCACATTGCTGGCGATCGCCATGTTGCGCGCCGCGACCTTGTTGCCGAGGTCGCGCATGGTCTGGGCGCGCGGGCCGATGAAGATAATGCCCGCATCTTCGCAGGCGTCTACGAACTCCGGCGACTCCGAGAGCAGCCCATAGCCAGGATGGATCGCATCGGCGCCGGAAATCCGCGCGATGCGGATATATTCGTCGATCTGCAGATAGGCCTCGACCGGGCCCTTGCCCTTGCCGATCAGATAGGCCTCGTCGGCCTTGAAGCGGTGCAGCGCCAGCTTGTCTTCTTCGGCAAAGGCCGCGACGGTCTTGAGCCCAAGTTCATTGGCGGCCCGGAACACGCGAATGGCGATTTCGGAGCGGTTGGCGACGAGGATTTTCTTGATTGGCATCGATATAGGTCCGAGCAAGAGGGGTGCTGGGCTGGTTAAGACCCGGCTCAAATCATCTGCATCGGCGGGAACGGTTGCCCGTCCAACCGTTGCGTCATGTCTATTTCTGGTTGAGATGCCCGGCGAGATGGCTCATGTCGTAGCCGGCCGCGGCCGCTTCCGAAATGATCTCGCCCGCATCCATTTCGCCGGCCTGGGACAGAGCCCACAGCGTTGTCGAGCGGGTGCCCGAGCGGCAAAATGCGAAAACCGGGCCTTGGCTCCCCTCGAGCGCGGCCTTGGTTTTCTCGACCATATCGGGGGAAACCCCATCGCGACCCAGCGGGATCGCATAGTAGCCCAGGCCCGCAGCCTTGGCCGCAGCCTCGATTTCGGCGCCCGCCGGCTGGTCCGGCGATTCATCGTCGGGGCGATTATTGATGATGGTGGTGAAGCCGGCGGCTTTGAGCGACGCGATATCCTCGGGCAGGATCTGCCCCGATACGGTGATACGATCGTTGATC
This sequence comes from Devosia sp., assembly GCF_028290435.1. Taxonomy (GTDB): domain Bacteria; phylum Pseudomonadota; class Alphaproteobacteria; order Rhizobiales; family Devosiaceae; genus Devosia. The sequence continues at coordinate 13,017 of NZ_JAQGJV010000096.1, forward strand.
CGCTTCAAATCCAAAGTCACTGCTCCCGCTATCGCCCGCTCCTCAGCAGGCTGCCCGCCCCTTTATATCCATCGTGCGGGCGCGGAAGCAACTGTGACGATAGGATAACGCCTATGCGGCGTCCGCGACCCTGGCGAGAGCACGCCCTGCATTGAGCTTGGACAGTGGCTGCGGACGGCCCAAGAGGAACCCCTGCAGGCCCGTGCAGCCGGCGCGCTGCAACACCGCCAATTGCTCTTGCGTCTCGACGCCCTCGGCAATCACCTCGACCGGCAGCGAACGCGCGATATCGCAAATCGCCGACACGATCATCGAATCGATGCGGTTGCCCGCGATATTGCTCACATAGCTGCGGTCGATCTTGATGATGTCGAAGGCAAACCCGCGCAGATATTGCAGGCTCGCATGCCCGGCGCCGAAATCGTCGATGGCGATGCGCACACCCATCTTGCGCAAAACCTCGAGATTTTCCTGCTCCTGGCCCTTGCCGGTCATCGGCACGGTCTCGGTGACTTCCACAATCAACTGGCGCGGATCGGTGCCGGTCTCGGCCACGATGGCGACGAAGCGTTTGGCGAATTCGGCCCGCCGCAACTGTGCCGGCGAGACATTGACCGCCACCGACACGCCAAGCGCCGGCAAGTCGATACAGGCGCGCCGCAACACCCATTCGCCCAGCTTGTCGATCAGCTCGCTCTGCTCGGCAATATGGATGAACTCACCGGGCGCGATCATGCCGCGCACCTTATGCTGCCAGCGCACCAGCGCCTCATAGGATTTGATCGTAATGCCATCGGCGCTGAACACCGGCTGGTAATGCAGTTCCAGCTCGTCCATTAGCAGCGCCGCCCGCAACTCGCGTTCGACGAACCGCCGATGGCGCTCGTCGCCCAGCATGTCGGCATCGAACTCGACCACGGCGTGGCGGCCGCCGCGCTTGCCCTTGTAGAGCGCCAGGTCGGCCTTGGAGATCAGGTCGCCCGCATCGCTGGCATCGGCCGGCGCCAGCGCAATCCCGACCGTCGCCGACAGCCGCACCGGCCGTCCGCCAATCATCACCGGCTTATCCAGTTCGCGCAGCAATTGTTCGCCCAGCCGGCGCAGCGCCGGCTTGTTATCGTGGGCCGGGATGGCGATGCCGAATTCGTCGCCACCCAACCGTCCCACAATGGCGGTCGGCACCAGCGCATTGATGGTCTTGACCAGGTGGCTCAGCGCCGCGTCGCCGGCATTGTGGCCGTGGCTGTCGTTGAGCACCTTGAGCTTGTCCATGTCGAGCTGCATGTAGCCCATGGCCTCGTCGGAGCCGTGGTAGACATGTAGCCCCATCTGCTCGATGAAATAGGAGCGCGTGAAGGCGCCCGTCAGTGCATCGCGATTGACCGAGGCCAGCACCGCGCGATTGGCCTTGTCGGCGCTATCGATGCCCTGCGCCAGCGCGCGGTAACCAAGCCGCAGGCCCAGCAGCATCAGCGCCATGATGCCGATAATGCCCGCATAAACGAGGGAAACTTCGCCCGTTCGGAGCAATTTGGGGACTAGACCCACCACGCACAGCGCGATGACGGCGATGATGGCGACCGCCGCCACTATCGAGAATTGCCGGTAGCCATCGAGAATCTTGAACAGCGTGGGTATTTTGCGCATCGGGCCTACCGGAACATACAGGGCGCGCTGCCCCATGCCGCACTATGCACACCAACCCGTGAACGGGACCTAAACATCACAAAAATAATGTTATACATCAATAGTTTATGCAAACACGTCCAGGATAGCCAAAAACCCTATCGGCGCTCTGTGACGGTTTGATATCAATGCCCGATCCGCCTGAAATCAGGCTTAACGGACAGTGAATCCAAGCTTAGGGCGCGCCTGATCCAACCCAGCCTTTCCAGATATCGCTGCGTTCGATCACGAACCGATCCGCCACGCTTTCTATCGTTGCGCCGGGCTCGTTGAGCTGGGCCAGCAAGGTGTTCATTTCCTTGAGCGGCATGGTGGTGCGCCCGAAATAGGCGGCGATACTGGGAATGTCGGTATAGACCCACTCGGCCAGCGCGATCACCACGCTCTCGGGCGCAAACGAGGAGGCGACCGGCGTAGCGCAGGTCTGTTGCGCCAGGCATTGCAGCGCCTTTTCGTCATAGGCCCCCAGGTCGAGATTGACGAAGTTGAACTGCGCCAGCACCGCATTGGGCTGCCAGTAATAGAACACCACCGGCTCGTGCCGCCCCACGGCCTCGGCAATCAGCGTATCCATTTCGAAGCGATTGGCCGGCTCGACCACATCGAGCACATCGCCCAACCCCAGCGCCCGGATCAGGTTGCGGTTGATCACCGAACAGCCCCAATCGGCCGGGCAGGACACGAAACGGATTTTTGCGCCATTATTCAGCGTCGCCGCCACGTCCCTGAGTTTGGCCGCACCAGTCAGCTCGGGATGCGCCGCCGCCAGATAGTCCGGCACGAACCAGCCCTCGAACGTGGTCTCCGCGTAGGTGGGCGCCGCGGGACGGACCATCTGCGCCTTGACCGCTGGGTTCCACACCTCGGCAATGCGCGCCACCCACATTTCGGGTGCCACTGCCGGCTGCCCCGTCGTGCCCATCGAGGAGCCGGTAGCGGCCAGATCCCCTGGCGCCACCCGCGTCTGGCAACCGAACTGGGTGGTCAGCAGGCGCGCCTGGATTTCCGCCAGGATCGCCGCCGATGGCCAACTCATCCGCGCAATGCCGATCGGCTGCGTACCGCAGATCGGCGGCGGCGCAACAGGATCGGCCGGCACAGCACCATCCTGCGCCTGGTCGAGCACGGTGACTTGCCCCAGCGCCGGCTGCAGCAGGGCCAAAACGGCCAGCATGGCGATGCCCCAAATCCTGATAGTCATCGGGGCCTCCTCGCCGCACATCGCCCTTATTCTATGCGCAAACCACCCCCGTTAAGCAACTGCAAGAAGGCCTTGCAAGCCCCTTCAATTGCCCGTGACTCCGGCTTAACAAATGTGCAACAGTCTGCCCCAGCGAGGCGCATTTAGCGCCTCCTAGATCGCGTTGTTCCGCTCAGAAGACAGGACCGTTAAGGCCGCTCGGCGGAGCAACCCATAACGAGGGACATCAATGCTCAATCTGAAAACTCTTCTGACCATGGCCGTGGCGGCCACGACCCTGTCGATCGCCGCCCCTGCGCTGGCCGAGGACGTCAAGCTCGGCATTCTCGCCGACCTGACCGGCCCGATCGAAAGCCTGGCTCCCCCCATCGTCGCCGGCGCTCAGCTCGCCTTCGACGAAGTCAATGCCCAGGGCGGCATTCTGGGTGGCGGCAAGATCATTCCCGTCGTCGGCGATAGCGCCTGCGACGCGACTGCCGCTTCCGCCGCGGCCGACAAGCTGGTCAACACCGACCAGGTCACCGGCATCATGGGCGCCTTCTGCACCGGCGCCACCATCGGCGGCGCCAATTCGGCTGCCATCCCCGGCGGCGTCGTGATGATCTCCCCCGCTGCCAGCGCTCCCGCGCTGACGACCCTGGCCGATAACGATCTCGTCTATCGCACCACCCCGGCTGACTCGCTGCAGGGCGTGAAGATGGCCGACCTGCTGCTGGCGCGCGGCGTCAAGGACGTTGCCGTCACCTATGTCAACAATGACTACGGCAAAGGCCTGGCCGACGTGTTCGCCGCCACCTTCACCGCCGGCGGCGGCACCATCGCTGCCAATATCGCGCACGAAGACGGCAAGGCCGACTATCGCGCCGAGCTGGGGAACCTGGTTGGTTCGCAGAACCTGGTGATCCTGGCCTACGCTTCGGGCTCGGGCCAGACCATGCTGCGCCAGGCTGTCGAATCGGGCAACTTCACCACCTATGTTGGTGGCGATGGCATGGTCGGCGACGACCTGCTGACCGGTATCGACGCTGCGGCTGTCGAAGGCCTGACCGCAACCCGCGCCGGTGCTTATGCCGGCGAGTCCGCCACCGTCTACGCCAAGCTGGCGACCGATGCCGGCCAGGACCCGACCGCGACCTATGCCCCCCAGGCTTATGACGCCGCGTTCCTGCTTGCTCTCGCCGTCGAAAAGAATGGTTCGGCCAAGCGCGAAGGCCTTTCGGCTGCTCTGCGTGACGTCGCTTCCGCTCCCGGCGAAAAGATCCTGCCCGGCGAATGGACCAAGGCTGTCGAGCTGATCAAGGCCGGCACCGACATCGACTACGAAGGCGCCGGCGGCCCGCTGGACTTCGACGCTGCCGGTGACGTCCCCGGCACCATCGTCTATCTCGAAGTCGAAGGCGGCAAGTTCGTCGAAAAGGGCGCGATCGAATAGATCGACCGACCTTAAAAGAACACAGAGGCCCGGGAGAAATCCCGGGCCTTTTGTTTTGGAGCGATCATGCCGGACGACGAGACGCTGCGCTTTTATGCCGAGAACGCCGAAGTCTATGCCGGCCGCCAGCGGCGCTTGGACGACGAACAGTTGAGCACCTTCCTTGCCGCCCTGCCGGCTGGCGGCGACATTCTCGAACTGGGCACCGGCGGCGGCCAGGACGCGGCCTATATGCTGTCGGCTGGCTTCGCGGTGACGCCAAGCGATGCCTCAGCCGAACTGGCGGCAGCGGCCGAAATCCTACTTGGCCGTCCAGTAAAAATCATGGCCTTCAACCAGCTCGACGACGTGGCTACCTATGACGGGGTCTGGGCAAGCGCCGCCTTGCTGCATGCACCAGCCGCTGAACTGACCGAGGACATCGCCCGCATCCACACCGCCCTGCGCCCCGGCAGCCCGCTGACCGCCAGCTTCAAGGCCGGCACCGGCGAAGGCCGCGACGGCTTGGGTCGGTATTACAACTATCCCAGCGCCCAAACCCTACTCGCCCATTTCCGCGCCGCCGCCGATTGGGCCGCGCTCGAACTCACCGAAACTGACGGCGGCGGCTACGATGGCAAGCCCACCCGCTGGCTCTGGGTCCACGCAACCAAAGCCCTCGCTTGAGCGTAGCTCTTGACAAGCAGCGCGGCACGCCCATTTAGAGACCATCGGTCACTTATATGACGTCTCCCAGCGGCCGAACCCCTGCACCAAGGACGCTCCGCCATGACCGAGTTCACCACCGCCGACATCCCCAACCAGACCGGCAAGACCGCCATAGTCACCGGCGCCACCGGCGGGCTGGGCTATGAAACCGCGCGCATGCTGGCGGGCGCCGGCGCCAAAGTGATCCTTGCCGGTCGCAACGCCGAAAAAGGCGGCGATGCCCTGCGCCGTATCCGCGCGCTGCATCCCAAGGCCGATATCGCCTTCGAAAGCGTCGACCTTGGCAATCTCGCCTCTATCGCCGCGTTCGGCGTGCGCATGAACGGGCAACTCACCCAACTCGACCTGCTGGTCAACAATGCCGGCGTCATGACCCCGCCGACCCGCAAGACCACCTCCGACGGGTTCGAGCTGCAATTCGGCACCAACCATCTCGGCCATTTCGCCCTGACCGGCCAGTTGTTGCCCCTGCTCATTGCCGCGCACGGCGCCCGCGTCGTTACTATTTCCTCGGGCGCCGCCCATCTCGGCCGCATCGATTTCGACAATCTGCAGTCGGAGCAGGCCTATCGCCCAATGCGCTCCTACGGCGCATCCAAGCTGGCTAACCTGCTGTTTTCCCGCGAATTCCAGCGCCGCAGCGACGTCAACGGCTGGGGCATCGTCAACGCCAATGCCCATCCAGGCTATGCCCGCACCGACCTGATCGCCAATGGTCCCGGCACCATGACGGGCATTGCGGCGATCGGCACCAGTCTGATGGAGCGGTTTCTCTCCCAGAATGCCGCCGATGGCGCCCTGCCGACCGTCAAGGCGGCAACCGCCCCCGACGTGCGTCCACTCGACTATTTCGGCCCAGACGGGTTCATGCAGATGAAGGGCGCTCCGGCGATCGTCCAGCCACCTCGCCGCGCCAAGGACGATGCCGTGGCCAAGCGGCTGTGGGAGGCGTCCGAGCAGTTGACCGGGGTCCGCTACGGCGCCCAAGCCGTCCCCGCTTGACAGGTCGGGCGAACGGCCACACCTCTGCTGCACTCAGCGGAGACCTTGTGTGACCGGCTTCCAGCGTGCCCGCCAGCCTGAACAGAAAACACTCCGCCGCGAGGCTCTCATCGCGGCGGCCACGGCCCTGTTCGACGAAGAGGGCCCCACCGGTACCGGCCTCAACGCCATCGCGGCCCGCGCCGGCTTTACCAAATCCAATATCTACCGCTATTTCGAGAGCCGCGAAGAAGTGCTGCTAACTCTGTTGCTGCAGGAACAGGAAGCGTTCGTCGCGGCGCTCGTCACCCGGCTCGATAGCCTGACGCCTGGCTTTGTCGGCGCGGCCGCCGCCGCAATCTCCTCGGAATTCCTGGCGCGCCAGCGCTATTGCAAGCTGATCAGCATGTTTTCCAGCGTCCTGGAGCAGAACGTCTCCGAGGAGAGCATCGCCACCTACAAACGCGCCATCAACACCCAGATTGAGCCGGTCGCCCCCGCGCTGATGCGCGCACTACCCAGCCTGTCGCTATCCGATGCGCAATGGCTGTTCCGCGTCATCGCCACCCTGATCGCCGGCATGTGGCCCGCCGCCTACCCCTCCGCCGCCGCTCAACGCGTCCTCGACCGCGACGAATTCCGCGGCTTCAAACCGGTACCGGAGCAGGACTTGCCAAGGGCGATATTGGCGTTGCTAAGGGGGATTGGGGCTTAGAGCCGACAATAGATGGGGGCCAACCGTCACCCCCTCCCAGCCTCCCCCACCGAGGGGGAGGTGCCGTGCGGTAATTGATACTCGATTCAGCTCCAAGAGTGGAGAGACACCTCCCCCTTTGATGGGGGAGGCTGGGAGGGGGTGTCCGCGAGCACAATACATGCTCGCACCCACCCTAACCCTCGCGCCGCACCACTTCGGGGATCAGCCCTCGTGGCGCAAACCGCAGCGCAATCGTAATTACCGCCCCCAGCACAAAAATGCGCATCTGCGATGCCCGAGACTGGATGTCCGGAATTTCGCCCCAGCCGATCTGGCCGGACCAGTGGCTGATGGTGCCGAACAGCAATTGCGCCAGCGGGTCCGAAATGATCCAGACCAGCCAGATCAGCACCGCGCCAAACACCGCGCCCCAATTGTTGCCGGCGCCGCCGACGATCACCATCACCCAGATCAGGAAGGTGTGGTTGATCGGCTGATAGCTCGACGGATCGTTGATCTGCACGAAACTGACCAGGATCGCCCCGCCAATGCCCATCAGCACCGAGCCGAAGACGAAAATCTCGAGCTGCCGTGCGGTAACGTTCTTGCCCATCGAGGCAGCGGAAATGTGGTTGTCGCGAATGGCCCGCATCATGCGGCCCCACGGCCCCGCATAGGCCCGTGAAATCAGGAACATGGCGACGGCGAAAATCACCAGCACCAGCAGCAGGAACCCGCCACGCGCCGACAGCAATGCGGTCTGCGCGTCCATGCCGCCGGCCTGATAGTCCTGCGGCAACGGCGTCGGCCACGGGATCGGCGACACGGTCAGCGTGCCCCGCGTCAGCCAGTCCATGTTCTTGACCAGCGCCCGGATGATTTCCGAAATGCCGATGGTGGCGATGGCCAGATAATCGGTACGCAGGCCCAGGCAAATCTTGCCCACGATATAGGCCACGCCCGCCGCCAAAACGCCACCGAACAGCCAGCCCAGCACGGGATGCGCGCCCAGGCCGCCCACAAAGCCCGCATTGGCCTCGATATAGGCGGCCGCCGGATCGATCTGGCTGCGATAAACGCAATAGCCGATGAACCACGCCAAAACCGTCAGCGCCATTTTCCAGCCGCCGCGAATGCCGATGCGATGGCTCTGCCGCGCTGCGATCACCAGCAAGGCGCCGGCGCCGAAGGCGATCAGTGCCCGGCCTAGCATCCATGGGCCATCGGAACCCCAGAATTGCGGATTGACCGGGTAGGAGATGAAGGTGACGGCCACCCCGCCCAGCATCATGAAGCCCATGATGCCGAAATTGAACAGCCCGCCATAGCCCCACTGGATATTGAGACCCATGGCGATCAGCGAATAGGCCGCGGCCTCGACCAAGCGGCTGGAGGTAAACGGCACGCCCATGAACCAGCCGATCACGAGGATCAGCACGAACAGCCCGGCAAACAGGGTCAGAGAACGCCGGATCATGACGAGGCTCCCTTAAAGATACCCGTGGGCCGGACCAGCAACGTGACCACGAGGATCACAAAGGCCACGGTCAGCTTATATTCGGTGGGCACCAGCGCCAGCGTCTGTGGCAATTGCAGCCATTCGGGCAGCACGGTGTTGAGGGGTTTCAGCACCATCGACCAGTTGAACACCGCCAGCGTTTCGGCAAAACCGATCAGCAGACCGCCGGCAATTGCGCCATAAGCCTGGCCCAGGCCACCGACGATTGCCGCAGCGAAAATCGGCAGGATGATGTTGAACGCCAGGTCCGGCTTCAGCGTCACGTCCAGTGCCAGCATGGTGCCGGCCATGCAGGCGAGCGCGCCGGCGATGATCCAGGTCACGCGGACGACGAGCGCGGTATTGATGCCCGAAACCTGCGCCAGATCGGCATTGTCCGCCATGGCGCGCATCGCCTTGCCCAGCCGCGAGCGCGTCAGGAAGAAATGCAGTGCGATCACGGCAATGGCCGTCACCACGATCATCAGGATCTGCGGCTCGGTGATCACCAGCGGGCGGGTCGAGCCCAGCGCGCTCATGTCGAAACGGAACACGTCCTTGGGCTCGTTCTCGAAGAACGAATAGCTGCCCGAGCCGAAGAACAGGCGGATCAGCCCCTGGATCATCAGCGTCACGCCGATCGAGGCGATCAGCAAGGTGACCGGCTTGGCGCCGCGCTTGCGCAGCGGGGCGTAAAAGCCCTTGTCGATGCCGAGCGCAAAGATGGCGCCCAGCACCATGGCCAGCGGCAGCACCACGAACCCCATCGGGATCGGCGCATGAACGCCCCAGGCGGCGAACAGGCTGGCCAACAGAAACGCCATGAACGCCCCGCCGGTCATCAACTCGGAATGGGCGAAATGGGCAAACCGCAAAATGCCGAAAATCAGCGTGATGCCGATGGCCCCCAGGGCGTAGATCGAGCCCAGCACGGCGCCGGCGATCACCACCTGGTTGATGAAGAAAATCAGTTCGGTCACAGCCTCAACCCCCGAGGAAACTTTTGGCGACTTCGGGATCGGCGATCAGTTCGGCGCCGGTGCCGGTGAAACGGTTCTGCCCGCCTGCAAGCACAAACCCCTTGGAGGCGAAGGCCAGCGCCTGGCGGGCATTCTGCTCCACCATCAGGATGCCGACGCCTTCCTTGTTGACGCGCACGATGGTCTCGAAAATCTCGATCACATAGCGCGGCGACAGTCCCGCCGATGGCTCGTCCAGCATCAGCAGCTTGGGCTTGCTCATCAGCGCGCGACCCATCGCCACCATCTGGCGCTGCCCGCCCGACAGTTCACCGGCCGGCTGGCGCCGCTTTTCGGCCAGCACCGGGAACATTTCGTAGACCCAGGTCATGGTGTCGGAAAAATCGTCCTTGCGGGTGAACGCCCCCATTTCGAGGTTTTCCTCGACGGTCATGGAGGTAAAGACGTTCTTTTCCTGCGGCACGAAGCTGAGACCCTTGGGCACCAGCTTGTCCGGCAGGGAATTGGCGACGCTTTCGCCGTTGAACTCGATGGTCCCGCCGGTGACCTTGAGCAGCCCGAAAATGGCCTTGAGCGTGGTCGACTTGCCGGCCCCGTTCGGCCCGACGATGACGCCGATATCCGACTGCTCGATGGCGATATCGACGCCATTGAGGATCGGTGCGCCGCCATAGCCGCCCACCACGTGCTTGAGTTCGATCAAAGCCATTACGCCACCGCCACGGGTGAGCCGAAATAGGCTTCGACGATGGCCGCATTGGCGCGGATTTCGCTCATCGGGCCCTCGGCGATCTTTTCGCCCTGCGCCATCACGATCACCGGATCGCAGAGGCGCCCGATCAGATCCATGTCGTGCTCGATGACGAAGAACGTATAGCCCAATTCCTTGTTCATGCGCTCGATATTGGAGGCGAGATCCTGCAGCAGCGTTTTGTTGACGCCGGCGGCGACCTCGTCGAGCAGCACCACCTTGGCATCCACCATCATGGTGCGGCCAAGCTCGAGCAGCTTCTTCTGGCCACCCGAGAGGTTCCCCGCCAGCTCGTTGCGCACATGGCCCAGCTTGAGGAAATCGATGACGTCGAGCGCCTTTTTGCGCACGTCGCGCTCGCGCGATTTGACCAGACCCGGCCGGAACCACGCATTGGCCAGATATTCGCCCGGCTGGTCGCCCGGCACCATCATGAGATTTTCCAGCGCCGTCATGTTGGAGAATTCATGCGCGATCTGGAAGGTGCGCAACATGCCGGTGCGGAACAATTGATGGGGCTTGAGCCCCGTCACGTCCTCGCCGTCGAAAATCACCTGGCCCGAATCCGGCGCGATATTGCCGGCGACCATGTTGAACAGCGTGGATTTGCCGGCCCCGTTCGGGCCGATCAGCCCGGTGATCGAGCCGCGCCGCACCTGCAGCGAACAATCGTTGACGGCGAGAAGGCCGCCAAAGCGTTTGGAGACGTTGCGAACGTCGATAACTGCGTCGAAGGACACCAAATTCCGTCCCGATCCCTGAATGCCAAATTGGCCCTGCTTTGCTGCGGGCCATTACAGGCATCTGCACACAAGAGCGGCAAAGGGTCAATCTTTACTGATTGGTCAAACCACAGCCAGAACCGCATCGGCTGTGGGTTTATTGAAGGCGCAGAGCACATCGTAGAGGGTCGCCAGCCGGGTCAGCGCCTTCACATCCACATCGTGCGGCTGCGCCGAGAGCGGATCGATGAAGAACACCAGCATGTCCAGCCGCCCCTCGGCGATCAGCGCGCCTAGCTGCTGGTCGCCGCCCAAGGGGCCGCTTTTGAGCAAGGTAACCGGCAAGCCCGTCGCCGCCATCACCCGCCCGCCCGTCGTGCCGGTGCCCCACAATTCGTGCAGGCTCAGCTTGTCGATATTGGCAAGCGCCCAGGCGACCATTTCGTCTTTCTTGTCGTCATGTGCGACCAGGCCAATGCGCGCCATATCGGGTTCTCCGCGGGTTGTGAGAGCGTTGAACCATGGGGCGCAGGTGGGTGCAAGGGTGGCTCCGTTTCATCGACGCCCCCATGGCGCAAGAGCCTTTGGCCAGCCCCGCCATACCCACCCCCACCGCCCTTCCCGCGGTCTTGACCCGCGGGCCTCTCGCCGCTCACGCCCTGTTGAGAGGCGCCCGCGGGAAGGCAAGAGGAGAGGTGCACAGTCTCGGTGGAAGGCCTAAAACTCGCCCCACTCCTTGGCCACCGCGGAAGTCCCGACGGTGCGCAGCTGCGCGACGGGCTTACGCGATGTCCGCACCGCCGCCACGCTCCCCCGCTTATCCAGCTTGAACACATCCACAATGCCGTCCAACTCGCTGGCCTGCGCCTCGGTCTGCTCGATAGAGGCGTTGATTTCCTCGACCAGCGCCGCGTTGTGCTGGGTCATCTCGTCCATCTGCCGCACCGCAATGCTGACCTCGGACAGGGCCGAAGCCTGGGCGCTATTGGCCTGGGCGATGGAGTCGATCAGCGTCGAACTCTCCTGCGCCTCCGCCAGAATATCGCGCAGCTTGTCGGAAGCCTGCCCCACGAGCCGCGCGCCCGATCGGACTTCGTGGGCACTCGCATCGATCAGCAGTTTCACGTCCGCCGAGGCACTGGCCGCCGATTGCGCCAGGCGCCGCACTTCCACCGCAACCACCGCAAAGCCCTTGCCGGCTTCACCTGCCCGCGCGGCTTCCACGGACGCGTTGAGTGCCAACAGGTTGGTCTGGAAGGCGATATCGTCGATCAGTCCGATGATGTTGGAAATCTTGGACGACGACGAGGTAATCCGCTCCATGGCCGCATTGGCCTGATTCATCACCGCGCCACTCTGGGTGGCGCTTTGCGACATCAACTGCACCTTCTGGTTGGCATCCTCGGCCATGCGGGCATTCTCGCTGACCGTCGAGGCCAGTTGCTCCATCGCCGCCGAGGTTTCCTCGATGGTCGCCGCCTGCTTGGTGGTGCGCTCGCTCAGATCGTTGGCGCCGGACAGGATTTCGCTGGTCGCGGTCTTGAGCGCGCGCGAGGTGGCGCGCAATTGGGTCACCACATGGGTCAGCTTATCGCCCACCGCATTGGTATCCGCCTTGAGCTTGGCGAACGAGCCCGAATACTGGCCATGCATGCGCTTGGTCAGGTCGGTATCGGCCAAAGCCGCCAGCACGTCCCCGGTTTCGGCCAGCCCGCCATCGACGGTCTCAACCAGCTGGTTGATGCTACCTGCCAGCGAATTGAGCTCGGCATCGGGGAACTGGGCATGCACGCGCTTGGTGAAATCGCCCGCGATTGCCGCGTCCACCACTTCGCCGAACGCCGCCTGCAGTGCCACCATCATGTCGCCGCGCTCCTGGCGGCGGCGGATTTCGGCAACACGCTCTTCCTCGGTCATCTGACCAACCTTGATGCCGTTCTCGCGGAACACCTCGACCGCCCGCGCCATGGCGCCGACTTCATCTTTGCGGCCAGCGCCCTCGATGGTGACGTCGAGGTCACCGCCGGCGAGCAGATCCATGGTCTTGGTCAGCCGCGTGATCGGCTTGACCACCGACGAGCCGACGAACCAGAAGGCCGCGAGCCCGAGCAGCAGCAGCACGCCGCCACCGATGATCAAGATATTACGCTGCTGCACCGAGGCCGCCAGCAGCGTCGCCTCCGGCACGGCGACCATCACCGTCCACTGCTTGCCAACCTCGGTCAGGTTGAGCGGGATAGCGGTGATCCGCCAGTCGCCACCCTCGGCCGGAGCCGCTGCATAGTATTCGCCCTTGGCCGCGCCGTCGCGCGCGGCGACCGAGGAGGCATCGGTGGCCGGCGTGCCCAGCAGCGCGGGATCGGAATGGACCACCCAGTCGCCTTCCTGGTTGATGACACCGATCCAGCCTGTGCCCATCGGCTTTTCCTTGCCGATCAGGTCGGCGAAGACGCCGCCGTTGAAATCGACGCCAACCAGGCCCACGCCCTTGCCCGACGCGTCGCGAACGATGGCAGTGGAGGAGGTGTAGAGCTTCTTTTCATAGAGATAGGGGCCGATCAGGCCCGGCTTGTCGGTGGCCAGCGGATTGGTGAACCAGCCGGAAAAGCCTTCCGCCTCCGAGGTGCTCAACGAGCCAAAGGTCGATGTGCCGGTCTGCAGATCGCGGGTGATCGAGACGCCGAAATAGCCATCTGGCATGGCATATTTCGAACCCGCCAGAGCCGGATTGGCGGCAATGGGCGAGTCTTTGGTCAGCAAGGCCCAAACGCCGATGGCATTGGGCGTCACCCCGATCTGGCTTTGAAACAGATTGGTTATGGTGGCTTCGCTCGTCGCCGGATCGACCATCAGCATGCTCAGGGTCTGCGCCACCGATGCGGCTTCCGTGGCATGCTCCTTGAGCACCACGCGGATGTTCTGCGCCTGGGTTTGGGCGATGCTGACCAGCAATTGATTGGCGCTATCGATATCGCCCTTCTGGGTCGAGCTGACCACATAGCTGAGGCTGGCGACGATCGCGATGATAAAGACCAGCGCCGCAGCACCGACGATCTTTCCGCGCAGCTTGAGAGCAGGCATTTGGGCAGGTCCTTGCAGGAGTGAATACACTTGTTCGTATTCATGCCTAAGGGCCGTTAAGCATCTCTCAACGTTAACGGCGCCCGCAAAATAAAAATGGGGCCCCGCAAGCACCCCATTTTAAGAAGCGAAGTAATTCCGAAATTAGAACTCGGCCCAATCCTTGTCGACCGCCGCATTGCCATGGGTCACGTAGGTCCTGGCCGCTACCTTCAGGCGATCCTGCAGGCCACGAGCGCCGCTGACGGCGGCGGCGGGTGCCGGTGCAGCGGCCCGACGCACGGGCGCCTCATGCTCGTTGATGATGAAGATATCCACGATCCGGTCGAGTTCGCTGGCCTGGGCCTCGGTCTGCTCGATGGCCGCATTGGTCTCTTCCACCAAAGCCGCGTTGTGCTGGGTCATTTCGTCCATGGTGCGTACGGCGGTATTGACCTCGTCGATCGAGGACGCCTGCTCGCGGCTTTCGCGCGCGATCGATTCCAAGAGGCCATTATTGCCCCGCGCCGCTTCCAGCATCGCCTTGAGCTTGCCGGCCGCATCGCCAACCAGCTTGCTGCCGGATTTGACCTCATTGGCCGATTGCTCGATCAACACTTTCACATCCGCCGAAGCACTGGCCGCCGACTGCGCCAGACGACGAACCTCGACCGCCACCACCGCAAAGCCCTTGCCCGCATCGCCGGCACGGGCGGCTTCCACCGAGGCGTTCAGTGCCAGAAGGTTGGTCTGGAAGGCGATATCGTCGATCAGCCCGATAATGTTGGAGATCTTGCCCGAGCTCTGGGTAATGCGCTCCATCGCGGCGGTCGCCGCATCCATCACCTGCCCGCCCTCTTCGGCGGTCTTGGTGACGGCGCCCGCATTGACGCTGGCGTCGCGAGCGCGATCGGCATTCTGCATCACCGTGGAGGCCAGTTGCTCCATCGCGGCCGAAGTCTGCTCGATCGTCGCCGCCTGTTTGGTGGTGCGCTCGCTCAGATCATTGGCGCCCGACAGGATTTCCCCCGTCGCAGTCTTGAGCGCGCGCGAGGTGCCGCGCAGCTGGCTCACCACTTCGCTCAGCTTGTCGGCCACCGCATTGGTATCGTGCTTGAGCTTGGCGAAGGCGCCTTCGTACTCCCCCTGCATGCGTAGGGTCAGGTCGGTATCCGCCATGGCGCCCAGCACCACGCCGATTTCGCTGACGCCGCGATTGAAGGTCGCCACCAGGTTATTGACGCTGGCCGCCAGCGCATTGAGTTCGGGATCGGGGAATTCGACATCGACCTGGCGGGTGAAATCGCCGGCCACTGCGGCATCGACAACCACGCCGAAAGCGCTCTGCAATTCGCTCATCATCGCTTGGCGATTGGCCTGATCGGCGATGATGCGCGCTGCCTCGGCCTCGGTCATCTGGCTGACGCGCAAGCCGTTTTCGCGGAACACTTCGACGGTGCGGGCCATGCCGCCCACTTCATTGCCCTTTTGCGTATAGGGCACCACGGTGGCGAAATCGCCGGCCGAAATCTGCTCCATGGCCTTGGCCAGCTTGGGGATCGGCTTGGTGATGGTGCGCGACATCAGGAACCCCAGCGCACCCAGCGCCACGAACACGATGGCCCCCACCAGCACCAGCAGTCCGACCACGGCATTGGCGGCCGCATTCACGCTGGCCATCGGCACGCCCACATAGATGGCGCCCATGACCTCGCCGCTCATTTTCACCATCGGCTGGTAGGCGCCGAAATAGCTGCCCCCCAGCAATATGCTCTCGCCGATGACCTGCTGGTTGGCAACCAGCCCCTCATAGGCCGGGTCGCCCGCCGCGATCGTCATGTTCTCGGCACGCGCGCCGTCGGCGCCGACCAGGCTCGTGGTCCGGCTGGTGAACACGGCGGTGGCCGGATCATATTGGTAAATCGTCGCATCCTGCTTGGTGACACGGGTCACCGAGTCGATGACCGAGGTATCGTAGAAGGGCGGGATGGCCCAGCTCTGGAACGACGCGATGCTGCCATCCTCGGCCCAGTTGAGCACCGAGCCCGACAGGCGCCGTTCCAGGATAGTGGCGGCGACACCGATATTGGCGTTCTGCTGCACCTTGCTTGACTGTATCGATTGATCGTGAAGGTTCAGATAGATCACGGTGGAGACGACGGCGATCGATCCCAGGATCGCACATTGCACCAAGGCCGCAATGGCGACCGTCATCTTCACGTTCCCGAAGAACCGCGCCAGCACACCCATAATTTCCCCCAAGCAGTCGGGCGCACGTATCGACGCGCGCATCCGGATTTGTGCTGAGAAATTAGCGCACAGGCATTAAGCAAGTGTTGTCTATGTTTGGCCGGCGAGCCAGCCCAGAAGGGCGACCGCCGACGCCCAATCAGGGCCGCCCTAGAACTCGCTCCAGTCCTTGTCCACCGCCGCATTCCCGTGGCTCAAATACGAGCGCGTTACGCTTTTGAGCTTGTCCTGCAGGCCGCGCGCACCCTGTGCCACCGCCTTGAGCGGGCTGGCCAATGCCGGCTTGACCCGGCCGGTTTCCGACAAGGCGAAGATATCCACGATCCGGTCGAGTTCGGTGGCCTGCGCCTCGGTCTGCTCGATGGCGGCGTTGATTTCCTCGACCAGCGCCGCATTGTGCTGGGTCATTTCATCCATGGTGCGCACGGCGGTGTTGACCTCGTCGATCGAGGACGCCTGCTCGCGGCTTTCCCTGGCGATGCTGCTCATCAGCTCGTTGGACGACCGCGCCGCGCTCAGCATGGACTCAAGCTTCGTGGCCGCGTCGCTGACGAGCTTGCTGCCGCCCCGGACCTCATTGGCCGACTGCTCGATCAGAACCTTTACATCCGCCGAAGCCGAAGCCGCCGACTGCGCCAGCCGCCGCACTTCCACGGCGACCACCGCAAAGCCCTTGCCCGCATCGCCGGCCCGCGCCGCCTCCACCGAGGCGTTCAGCGCCAGAAGGTTAGTCTGGAACGCGATATCGTCGATCAGCCCGATAATGTTGGAGATCTTGCCCGAGCTTTGCGTGATGCGCTCCATCGCCTCGGTGGCCTGGTGCATCACCTGCCCGCCCTCTTCGGCGGTCCTCGTGACGGTGGAGGCCACGTCGCTGGCGCCACGCGCCCGCTCGGCATTCTGCATCACCGTGCTGGCAAG
Organism: Devosia sp.; assembly: GCF_028290435.1. Classification (GTDB taxonomy): domain Bacteria; phylum Pseudomonadota; class Alphaproteobacteria; order Rhizobiales; family Devosiaceae; genus Devosia. The sequence goes on from NZ_JAQGJV010000096.1 coordinate 29,904, forward strand.
CTGCTCCATCGCCGCCGAGGTCTCCTCGATCGTCGCCGCCTGCTTGGTGGTGCGTTCGCTGAGGTCATTGGCACCGGAGAGAATTTCCCCGGTCGCGGTCTTGAGCGCGCCCGAAGTTTCGCGCAATTGCCCCACAATGTCGGTCAGCTTGTCGGCCACCGCATTGGTGTCGTGCTTGAGCTGGGCAAAGGCGCCCTGATAGTCGCCCTCCATGCGGTGCGTCAGGTCGGTATTGGCCAGCGAGGCCAGCACTTCCCCGGTTTCGCCCAGGCCGCGATCCACCGTCTCGACCAGATTGTTGACCGAGCGCGCCAGCGTATTGAGTTCATCATCGGGGAATTCGGCATCCACCCTTTTGCTGAAATCACCCGCGATCGCCGCATCCACCACCGCGCCGAACGCCCGTTGCAGGGTCTGCATCATCACGGCCCGATCGGCTTGGCTACGGATGATCTGGTCGGCTTCCGCCTCCGTCATCTGCGCCACTTTGAGCCCGTTCTCGCGGAACACTTCGACCGCCCGCGCCATGGCGCCCAGCTCGTCACGGCCATCGGCGCCGCGCACCTCGGCCGCAAGATCACCCTGCGCCAGTGCTTCCATGGTCCCCGTCAGGCGCGTGATCGGCCGGCTGACCGAGCGCGCGAACAGAAACGACAGCACCGTCGCCGCCAGCAGCAGCCCCGCGCCGATGGCCAGCATCGTATTGCGCATCTGCACCACTGGCGCCATCACCTCGGACTGGTTCTGGATCGCCGCGACCACCAGGTTCACCCCATGCACGCTGGTCGGCACCGCCATGACAGCAGTCTCGGCGCCGCGGAAGTTGGCAATGCCGCTCGCCTCGGTGCCGGCCAATGCGGTCTCGAATGTCGGATCGCCCTTGACCGAGGACACCAGCACGTCGCTTGCCATCGAGAATTTTGATTGCGTGCGCATCAGCCCGTCGGCGCCCACGATGATAACCTCGCCGGTATTGCCCAGCCCCTTGATACCGGAGACGCGCGCCGTCAGCGCCGGCGCCTGGATTTCCAGCGCCATGACGCCGACCACAGCGTCGGCCTTGTAAATCGGCATGGCCATGAAGCTGGCCGCCTTGCCGCCAATAGGGGCATATTGGGTGAAATCGACAAAGTCCGCGGTACCCAGTGGCAGCGTCTGCGCCGCGGTGACCGCCTTGGCCAGCCCGGTCGCCGCCAGCGTCGGATCGCTGACGAAATTCATCGCGAAATCGGGGTTCTTGGCCGTCGAATAGACCAGCTCCCCTGCCATGTCGAACAGGAACACGTCGCTATAGCCGCGCTCCAGCATCAGCGTGCGGAAGCCGGGATGGAAGCGCTTGTGCTGGGTGTCGTAGCTGGCGGCCAGCCCCCCCGAGGTATCGGCCAGCCAGCGTTCGGACTGGTTCGGATTGTCGGTGACATAGGCTTTTTGGAACTGCGCCGCTGCCTTGTCACCCAGCCCGCTTTTCATTTCATTGTAGGAGCGCGTCAGGTTTTCCAGCGCCGCCACCGTATCGGCGCGCTGGGTAAACAGGCTCAAATCGCCTTCGACGTCGGAAAAATACTCGTCCACCTGACTGGTGGCGCTGGCCAGCGATGCCTGCATGGCCTGTTGGCGCTGCTCCTGCACCGTCGACAGGCTGATCAGATAGCCGGCGACGCCGATGCCCACCCCCACCGCCATCGCCATGCCCACCAGAGCCAATGGCAGTTTCTGGGAAATCTTGAGGCGCGACAAAAAGGCCATGCAATAGCTCCAGCTCTTACGGCAGGTCACAACGCGTTCGAATATTTTCGATTACAGAAAACACCGCGCAATATGCGGTGCTCTGGGCGCTGCGGCCTTCCCCCTCCGAAAGTCGGTCTCGACTTGTGGAAACGATACAGGACGCTGATTAATGCCTTGTTACGGATAAATACCGACGCAGAAACGCAAAAGACCGCCCCATTGGGACGGCCTTTTTGAAGCGCGAGCGCGGAAGGATGCGTCGAGGTTCAGGTCAGGCCGAGACGAACCGAAGGTCCGCGCAAGCGAATATGGTGGGTTGGGAGCACCGGAGCGGAGCGTACGTTGGTACGTGAGCACCGGAGCGCAGCAAGCCGGCATTTGCAGGCCGGCATCACCTGAAGATCAATGCATCCTAAGAGAGAGCGCCGATCACGGCTTCGATGCGCTTCTTCATCGTCGACAGGTCGAACGGCTTGATGATGTAATTGTTGACGCCGAAGGAGATAGCTTCCTTGACCTGTTCCTTGTCGGAACGGCCGGTCGCCATGATGAACGGCATGGCCTGGGTGCGCGGGTGCTTGCGGATCACCTTGAGCAGGGTCAGCCCGTCGATATCTTCCATGTTCCAGTCGGAGATGATGAGATCGACATTGGCTTTTTCGAGCTTGCCGAGCGCGTCGCGCCCGCTCTTGGCCTCGATGATGTCCTTGAAACCCAGCTGCGTCAGGATGTACTTACAAATCCCGCGCATCGACTGCTGGTCGTCCACGATCAATACACTGACTGCGCTTGCCTTCGGCATTGCCATTCCACCTTCTAAGCCTGGGACTTCTGTCCCTTCGTCGTCACACTAGGCAACAAGCGTTACAAATCTCTCAACCCAGCCGTCGCATTGCAACGGGGTTGCGATTATGCGGCGTTCTTGAGCCGCACCAAAGCGTTAGCCAATCGTGCGGCAATCGCCTCGAGCGGCGCCTGTTCCACCACTGCACCCTCCTCGAAGGCCACGCGCGGCATGCCATAGACCAGCGAACTGGCCTGGTTCTGCCCCACCGTATAGGCGCCCGCATCGCGCATCAGCTTGAGCCCGCGCGCGCCGTCACGACCCATGCCGGTCAGGATGGCGCCGACCGCCATCGCGCCCACGGTCTTGGCGACCGACTCGAACAGCACGTCAACGCTGGGCCGGTGCCCGCTGGCCAATTCGTCATGCGTCAGGCGGCACTTGAGCTGGCCCGAACTGCGCTCGACCCGCAGATGATAATCGCCACGCGCCACATAGGCATGGCCGCGTTCCAGTGGCATGCGGTCCTCGGCTTCCACCACCTTGATCTCGCACAATTCGTCCAGCCGCGCCGCGAAGCGGCTGGTGAAGCCCGGCGGCATATGCTGGGCGATCACGATCGGCGGACAATCGGTGGGCATATTGACCAGCACCGCCCGCACGGCCTCAACGCCGCCGGTGGATGCGCCAATGGCGATCAGGGCGCCATCCGGCGCCGCCGCGGTGCGCACCGCAACCTTGGGCGCGTCGGCCCGATTGGCCCGGCCCTTGACGTCCGACCGCGCCGCGGCGCGGATCTTGTCGCGCAGGTTGGAGCCGAACGCCTCCAGCCCCCCGGTCAGATCGGCGCTCGGCTTGGCCACGAAATCCACGGCACCCAGTTCGAGCGCCAGCAGAGTTTCGCTGGCCCCCTTCTTGGTCAGCGTCGATACCATCACCACCGGTGTCGGGCGCAGGCGCATCAGCTTTTCGAGGAATTGCAGCCCGTTCATGTTGGGCATTTCGATGTCGAGCGTCACCACATCGGGGTTGAGCAGCTTGATCTTCTCGCGCGCCTCGATCGGATCAACCGCGGTGCCCACCACCACGATATCCTCGTCGCGCGTCAGCATGCGCGTCAACACTTCGCGGATAAGGGCCGAATCGTCGACGACCAGGACCTTGATACTCATGCGGCTTCTCGCTTGTTGGCTTTTAGGCGTGATTGATAAATGGTCTTGCCGACGAGCTTGAAGCCCTCGCCGCCCGAGCCAAGGTTTTCGGAGTGCCCGATATAAAGGAAGGCCTCGGGTGCCAAGAGGCTGGCGAACCGGCCGAACATCTGACCCTGGGTCGCCTTGTCGAAATAGATCGCCACGTTGCGGCAGAAAATGGCGTCGAATGGCCCCTTCATCGGCCAGGCCTGGATCAGGTTCAACGGCTTGAACGACACCAGTTCTCGCACCGCATCGGGCACCTGGATCTGGCCGTCGCCGATCTTGTCGATCAGCCGCGCCCGCTCCGGCGTCAGCCCGGACAATTCGCTTTCGGGATAAATCCCGCGCGCCGCCTTGGCGATCACGGCGGTATCGATATCGGTGCCCAGGATCTTGAAGTCCCAGCGCTTGAGCTCGGGAAACGCTGCCAGCAGGTCCATGCCCACCGTATAGGGCTCCTGCCCGGTCGAGCAGGCCGCCGACCAGATGCGCAGCCGCGTACCGCGCGGCTTATGGGCGATCAGCGAGCCCACATGCTGGCGCAAATGCTCGAAATGATGATCCTCGCGGTAGAACCGCGTCAGGTTCGTGGTCAGCGCATTGACGAAATTCTGCTCGTCCGTGGCCGAGGCGCCGCGTTCCAGGTAATCGACATAGGCGTCGAACCCCCCTAGCCCCAGCGACCGCACGATCTTGGAGAGCCGCGAGACCACCAGCGTGCGCTTGGCATCGCTCAGCGATATCCCCGCGACCTCATAGACCCGTGTCTTGATCCGCGAAAACTCGCGTTCGCTTAAGGGAATCTCTCCCGCATCCATGCCAACCACCCCATCTGCGACCCAGACGATTGGAGTGGTTCAGGCAGCGGAACTGAGCCCGCGAGGAACCGCCCGCAGGGGTCTCCCCGCCGAGGTATCGCTGACCACTTCCATCCGCCCGGTAAGGCGCTTCAGCGCCTCCCCACTTTCGTCCAGTGTCGCCACGATAGTGTCTGCTTCAGTACTTAGATTGCGTAAATGCGCGTCCGCTTCTGCAATCATTTTTTGCAAAGATTGCGCTTCATCCACGCCGGTCGCAGTTTGAGCACGTCCGCGACTGACCACGGCGCGAATATCCTTGGCGCTTTTATTGGTCATCTGCGCCAGCATACGCACTTCTTCTGCGACCACCGCGAAGCCCGCGCCCTTTTCACCTGCCCGCGCCGCTTCGACCGCCGCATTGAGCGCCAAGAGGTTGGTGCGGAACGAAACTTCCTCGATCGCCGCCATCATGGTGTCGATCTCGCGCGTCATGGCATCGATATCGCTGACCACCGCATGGGTGCGCCGCGCCGCCAGATCCGCCGCACCGACCAGATCGCGCGCCTGATGACCGCTATTGCGCATCTTGCGCGCCTGGGCATCGCCGCGTTGCAGCACCGCATTGGTGGTCGTCACATCGGCCCGGGTCTGGGCCGCGACGCTGGTCAGGTGGGCCGCCTGGTTCTGGAAGCGGTCGACCAGCTGGGCCACCGCCTTGAGCTTTTTCTCCAGCCCCTGGCGCAACTCGGCCTCCTCGTCCAATTGTCCTTCCACAGCGACCAGCAGGTCGGCGAGGCCTTTGACCTGCCGCCGGAACGGGCTATGGGCAACTTTGGCGACCGCGGCGTCCCCAGCCAGCAGCCGGTCCAGTTCCTCGGCGCCGGCGTCAACGGCCGCAATGGCAGTGTTGAGAGACGCTAATGCCGGATTGCGCTTGAGCGTTTCCTCGGTGAACCGGAACGAGGTCCGCCCGGCCACCAGCGCGCCCGCGAAGCCTTCCAGGTCGTCATCGGCAATGTAGCAACCGACGGGCTGCAATTCGAGCACGAAGCGGGTCGCCCCGATGGCCAGGCGCTGCAATTGGTAACGCGCGCCGCCCAGCATCAGCATGGCGGTTTCGGGCACCGCGCCCTCGCCCTTTGTATCGCCGATACCCGGCAGGACATCGAGGCGCGCCCCCTCGACCGCTTGCGGGGCGATGGCCACCATGCCGCGACTGGCCGCCAGGATCATGCCCGCCTCGTCGACCAGCAACACCGGCTGCTGCATGGCCACGATGCTGGTCTTGACCTGCTGGGTCCGCTCGGCCTGGGCACTTAGTTGCGACACGATCGAGCTGATGGAGAAAATTTCGCCCTTTTCGTCGCCGAGGCCCGCCGCCTGTGCGACGGAGCGCAGGATGGCCTGGTGGTCGCGGTCGAACTGCTGGCCCAGCGACAGGGTGCCGGCCACCGCCATCGCCACCACGCCGCCGATCAGGATAAGGGAGCTCCCGCTGATCCCCATTGCCAGCATCAATCCGCCGGCCAGGAACATGGCAACAAGCCATAAACTGGCGGCGATCAGCGCGAGGCGCATATGCAGCATGGCAGGCAGATTCCGCAAATCAGAAGGATACGAACACCCCGAATTCCTATCGTATCAATGGTTAACCAAATCTATAGAGCGCCCCTCCGTGCTAACACTGCGCTAACTTTGATTGACGAGGTGTTACCGAAAAACCCATGCCGGAGCCCGCGGCTGTACCGAAATGGGAAAGCTGAGGCTGACGCCTCTCTAAAGCAGCGCCCACCGGTAGGACCGATCGAAATTCGGCTCAGGCTGAGTCGAAAATGCTGGTTCGCGAGAACCGGACCGGAGCGTACTTTCGAGTACGTGAGGACCGGAAGCGCAGCGAACCGGCATTTGCAGACCAGCCTCAGCCGAATAGCGATTGGTCCTAGAAGAGTTCGATGTCGTCGTGTACGGGCACCACCACGGCGCGGCGGCTGGCGATGGCGACTTCTTCGCGTGCCACCGTTGCGCCGGCGTCGCTGTCCAGTCGCTTGACGAAGGCGCGGCCCGAATGCGGCTTGAACAGCACGCGGCGGGCATAGCTGCCCCCGAGGTCTTCGCTGGCCACCGGATAGCCCTCGGCCGCGAGGAATTCGCGCACGAACTCGATGTTCTTGGCGCCCACATCATCCAGCGACGCATTGATCTTGCCGCCGCCGAACACCTTGATTTCGAGATTGGACTTCTTGCCCGTGCCCTGGCTCAGCACCTTGTTGATGAGCTGTTCCATGGCGAAGGCGCCGTATCGGGCCGACGCGCCGTAGCGATCCTTTGACGAACCGGATTGTTCCGCCAAAAGGAAGTGGTTCATGCCGCCCACATTGGCGGCCCGGTCTCGCACGCAGGCCGAGATGCAGGACCCCAGCACGGTCGAAAAAGTCAGGTCGGCGGCATTCGAAATGTGGCAATCACCTTGATGGACCGTGGTGACGACCCCACGATCGAATTCGGGTGGCAGAGAATTGGCCGTTGCCATTTAAAACTATCGACTCCAACGCCTAAGCCCGGCCCATAAAGTGCTAGCACCTTACGTATAAACCGTTGGTTCCACCAAGAATTAGCACCCGGAGCATTCTGGCGAACCTGCCAGGCGCTAATTTCCCGATCCTACGAGCAAACTCGTTATGCAATCGCTAACCACGACGACGAAGCTTTGCGCGCAACATCGCCGCAGCAAGAAGAGCTTTAGAAATAGCGCGGTAGGGTTCTTCATCAGGGGCTAGGATTAGACTGATGTCACTTCATAAACTTGCGCGGGAATTAGACGAGACCGCGCGCCAGACCGCCGGCATGGTCGAAGGCATCACCGAGGCCCTGGATATCCTAGCCGACCCCAACCTCAATCGCGACCAGGCCGTGCGCGACGCCATCCAGATCATCGTCACGGCGCTGCAGGGCCAGGACCGTATCGAGCAGCGCTGCCACAATATGGCACTGGCGGTTCGCCAGTTTGCCCTCCTGCCCCCCACCTCCCCTGATTCGGTCTATGACGAAATCTGGTCCAGCCTGACGCTCGACGAATTGCGCGTCCCCGCTTTGTCCGGCATTGCCGCCCATTCCAGCCATGGCGAAGCCGAGCTGTTCTAAGCTTTCGCCGGCACCCCCATGTTGCCCACCCCAGCGCCGCACGGCGCTTTTGCCGTTTTCCGGCCTGAATTTTCCCGGCCGCGAGCCACGGCAATTTGCAGGGCTTACATGCGTGTGTCGCTGGCCGCGATACACCAGATATTAAGGCTAATGGCACGATAATGGCTGTGTTGGGAACGACTTACGCCACACGCTTGGGCTGACCAGGCCAAAGCCGGCGGCGGTCGTAACGTGATTTTGGTTGCGGTGTTTGGGCCGGTGACCGCCTCGCATGCCAACTCTGGCGCAAACCGGCCAGATCTACAGAAATACAAGTGCAGACACGGCTTCCTCAGGTGAATTCAGATCCACTCGCGGATGAATTCAAAAAGTGAGTTTCTAATAGAATGCGCCTAATTATTGGTATTGTTGTCATTTTGGCGAGCGTTCTGGGCGGCTATACCATGATGGGTGGCAAGGTCCTGGTGCTCTTCCAGCCCTATGAATTTCTGGTCATCCTGGGCGCGGCCGCGGGTGCTTTCGTCATCGGCAATACTGGCCCGGTGCTCAAGCAGTGCCTGGGCATTTTCAGCACCCTGTTCAAGGGTCCGAAATATAACAAGGAAGCCTATATCGAATTGCTGGGGCTGCAGTTCAGCCTGTTCAAGCTGGTGCAGGCCAAGGGCATCCTGGCGCTCGAGCCGCATATCGAAAGCCCCGAGACCTCGACGATCTTCGCGCGCTTCCCCAAATTCGCCGCCAATCACCACGCCGTCGAGTTCACCTGCGATTACCTGCGCATGGTGACGCTGGGCTCCAACAACGTCCACGAAATGGATGCCCTGATGGATGAGGAACTCGAAACCCACCATCAGGAGAACGAGCGCGTCGTCGGCGCCATCCAGGCCCTGGCCGATGGCACCCCGGCCCTCGGCATCGTGGCCGCCGTGCTGGGCGTGATCAACACCATGGGCTCGATCAGCGAGCCCCCCGCCGTGCTCGGCCACATGATCGGCGGCGCGCTCGTGGGCACGTTCTTCGGCGTGTTCATCGCCTACGGCTTCTTCGGCCCGATGGCCCAGTCGCTCAAGAATATCTACGAGTCCGAAGCCAAGTACCTGATGTCGCTGAAGGTGGGCCTGCTGGCGCACATTTCCGGCCAGGTGCCCGTCATGGCCATCGAATTCGCCCGCAAGGGCCTGATGTCGGAAGTCCGTCCGACCTTCGCCGAAATCGATCAGGCCACCGCCGATCTGACGGCAGCCAATTAAGCCACCAGGCTTCAGGAAAGCATAAGCGTCATGGCCGATTACAATCAGCCGATCATCATCAAGAAGATCAAGAAGAACCGGCACGTTCATCACGGCGGTGCCTGGAAGATCGCCTATGCGGATTTCGTGACCGCCATGATGGCCTTCTTCCTGCTGCTCTGGCTGATCAGCATGACCTCGGACGAGCAGAAAAAGGGCCTTGCCGATTATTTCGCGCCGACCAGCGTCAGCGCCTCGACCAGCGGCGCCGGTGGCATCATGGGCGGTAACTCGCTCGACGATACCGGCTCGCAACGCTCCGGCTCGGCCATCGCGGTGGGCGATCCGGCGACCTCTCCGCCCAGCACCACCACCGGCTCGCAAGAGTCCCAGATCGAATCCAAGGACGGCTTTACCGCGGGCACCAACAGCGCCGAAGGCTCCTCGCAGCCCGATCTCAAGTCCACCTATGACAAGAATTTCCACGCCGCCGCCGCCAGCATTCGCCAGGCTTGGCAGGCCATGCCCAATATCACCGATATCGCCGACAATCTCTTGATCGAGGAAACCAAGGACGGCCTGAACATCCAGATCGTCGATCAGGATGGCCACCCGATGTTCCCCGAAGGCTCGAAATATCCCTTCGAGGCCACCCGCCAGGCCATCGCCGCTATCGCCCCGGTCCTGCAGCAACTGCCCAACCAGATCAATATTTCCGGGCACACCGCCGCCGGCACCACCTATAGCAACCCCCGCTACGGCTCGTGGGAACTCTCCAGCGACCGCGCCAATACGGTGCGATCCATCCTGGGCGAATTCGGGCTGAACCAGGACCACATCCATTCGGTCATCGGCCGCTCCACCACCGACCCGTTCTTCAACAACGACCCCTACATGGCCGCCAACGAGCGCATCGAAATCACGGTGTTGTATGAGGCTCCACCGGTTCCGCCGGACATGGATCCGTAGACCAAGCCGAAATTCTCAGGTCGTTCTCTCCCGATATCGGGAGGGAGCCCAGCTCCTTGCGAGCAAAAGTTAACGCAGCGTTAGCTATCTCCCCCGGCTGCCGGCTTGAATGAGCCACAGGCTCGTGCCTGAATGCACCAGCGAAGGAGGATTTCATGCGCATCACTGCAATGATTACGGTAATCGCCGCGCTTTCTGCTGCTTCCCCGGCCTGGGCCGACGAGGTGCCGGCCGACATCGTTGGCCACTGGGCTCTTGATGGACAGTGCGACAAGGCCGACAAATCCATCCACATCGACGCCGCCACCTTGGCCTTCGGCGCCCAAAAGGGCGACGCCGTCGAGTTCATGACCAATGATAGCCCCGCCGGCAACGGCGCCATCCACTGGAGCGAAGAAGGCGTCGTCGACAATTTTGAGTTCGACACGGCCAGTGACACGCTGTTGCACAACACCGAGGGCTACGGCATGGGCCTCGCTCCAGAAGTCTACAAGCGCTGCAAGGCTTGAGCCAGCGCGTCGTCCCTCAGGCGAACGAAACCCTCCTCGCCATGACCGCCTCGTAGCCCGCCTGCAACTGGGCGCGGACCGATGGCCCCTGCCCGTCCGGCAGCGACGCCCCCAGATGTTCAGCCCGCAACTCCGACATGAACTGCTCCCACATGGCCGGGCCGCCCTCCTCGAGCAGGACGGCGCGGATGCTGAGCTCCTCGCTGACCGGCAGCCACTTGCTGCCCCAGGCGCCGAGATGGGCCATGATCGGCACCAGCTGGATGGCCATTTCACTGAGGCTGTAGATGCCCTTCTGCTTGTGCGTCGGGTCGTCGGCGCGCGTGAGCATGCCCAGCGCCGTCAGCGATTTCAGCCGGTCGGCCAGGATGTTGGACGAAATGCCCTCCGGCGATCCGAGCAGCAGCTCGCGGAAATGGCGGCGGCCGCCGAAAATCATGTCGCGCAGGATCAGCAGGCTCCATTTGTCGCCGAACACCTCCAGCGACAGATTGATCGGGCAGCCCGAGCGGTGATCGTCACGCATCCATCGACTCCAAACCGGTTGCATTATCGCATCAGTGATCCTAACCTGCAACTGGTTGCAAAACACAATCAGTTTGATGGAGGATGAAAATGAAGGCCAAGGAACCTGGCGGCACGTTCGTCGTCGCTCACGGCGCCTGGACCGGCGGCTGGTCATGGCAGCGGGTCGTCGATCGGCTGCAGGACCATGGGCATCGCATGCTGGTCCCGACCCTGACGGGCCTCTGCGAGCGATCGCACCTTGCCGGCCCGGAGGTGAACCTCGACACGCACATCGCCGACATCGTCAACGAAATCATCTGGAAGGACCTGCAGGACATTGTCCTCGTCGGCCATTCCTATGGGGGGATCGTCGCCATGGGCGTCGCCGAGCAGGTGGCGGACCGCATCGCCTCGTTCGTTTTCGTCGAGGCCCTGGTCCTCGCCGATGGCCAGTCCTTCGCCGATCTGGCGCCGGGATGGGAACTGGAGGGCGCATTGACGCAAGCGCCGCCCAGCGCGCCGGGCGAGTACAAGAACGAGGCGGATCGGCTCTGGGTGGACAGCAAGACGACACCCCAGCCGACGGCGACAATTACCCAGAAACTTCGCACGACCGGCGCCTTTCAGCGCATCCCCAGGAAGACGTTCATCGTGGCCAAGGATGGCGGCTTCACCGAGACCGCGAACCGCTTCCGCTCCGATCCGACATGGACCGTCCGGGAGGTCGTGTCCGGCCATGACATGCCGATCGACGCGCCCGATGACCTCGCCGCCATGCTCGAAGACGCAATGCCGAACTGATCAAGGAGAGAAAAATGGGCAAGCTGACATATGGAATGATGATGTCGCTCGACGGTTTCCTCGCCGATGCGTCACCCTATTTCGACGCAGGGGTGCTGGGCTTCATCAACGATGAGATGCGCAAGCTCGGCACCGAAATCTACGGCCGGCGCATGTACGAAGAAATGCTCTACTGGGAAACCTACCAGCCGCAAAAGTCGGGGTCCGAACACGCCGATGATTTCGCGCGGCTCTGGAAGGGGCTCGACAAGCTGGTGATCTCCTCAACGCTCGAACGGGTATCGAGCGACAGCACGCAGCTCACGCGCGCGTTCCAGCCGGAAGAAATTCGCCAGCTCAAGGCGGCATCGCCCAAGGACCTCTCGGTCTCGGGTCCGACGCTGGCGGCGCAATTCATCAAGGCGGGCTTGGTCGACGAATACGGGCTCTATTGCGTGCCTGTGGTCCTTGGTTCGGGCAGGCCGGTGTTCAACGACGTCGACGGCCAGCTAAATCTCGACCTCGTCGAGGAACGCCGGTTCGCCTCGGGCCTGATTTTCCTGCGCTATGTCCCCCAAAACAAAGGAACATAGGTCCGGCCCCAAAACAAAAGGGCGCCACTTGGGCGCCCTTTTGCAAAAATCCAGGGCCGTTAATGCGGCCTAATTGTCCATCCGGGCGCCGGACACCACCGCGTGCAGGTCGATCAGGCCGACCATCCGGCTGTCATGGGTGACGATGCCGTTAAGCAGTTCGGTATCGATCGAATTGCCTTCGGGAACATTGTGAATGTCGTCGCGCGACACGGTCAGAATGTCGGACACAGCATCGACCAGGATGCCGACCCATTTGTCGCCGACGCTCATCACCACGACGACGTGGTTCTTGGTGGGCGTGGTCTGGCCATCGCCGAAGCGGGCGCGCAGGTCGAAGATCGGCACGATTGTGCCGCGCAGGTTGATCACCCCGCGCACGAATTCACGGGTGTTGGGCAAGGGCGTCGCCCCATTCCAGGCGCGAATTTCGCGCACCGTGGTGATTTCCACCCCATAGGTCTGCTCGCCGATCGAAAACGCGATCAGTTGCAGCGAATTCTGGGCGGCAGCAGCCGACTTGTCGTTGAGATCGTCTCTCAAGCCGAGGGCTTCCATTGTCTTCTGGCCTTTCCGCCGCCCATTCTGGACGGCCCGTTACGCATTTACTCGCAGAAATTATGCTGCATTCTTGTGGATGATGGAGGTCTTGAGGCTCTGCACGTCCACGATCAGCGCGACATTGCCGTCGCCCAGGATCGTGCCGCCCGCAATGCCTTCGACCCGCTCGAAGTTTTCTTCCAGCGATTTGATCACCACCTGCTGCTGGCCGATGATGTCATCGACGATCAGCGCCACCTTGGCTGACCCTTCGGCCTCGCACAGCACGACAAACCGGTTTTCCGGCTCGGTCGTCGTGGTCATCGCGAAGCGCTGGGCCAGATCGATCACCTGCACATATTCGCCACGCACCTGCAGCACCTGGCCGCCGCTCGGCACGCGCTCGAAATTGGCGCGCGAACACTGAATGGTTTCCACGATCGAGCTGAGCGGCACCACGTATGGGCTGTCGCCGACCTTGACCAGCATGACGTCCAGCACCGCCAGCGTCAGCGGCAGGCGCAGCGTCATGCGCGTACCCCGGCCAGTCCAGCTTCGGACATGCACCGAGCCGCCGATTTTCTTGATATTGGACAGCACCACGTCCATGCCGACACCGCGGCCGGAAAGGTCGCTCACCGCCTCGGCGGTGGAGAAACCCGGCGCGAAGATCAACTGGTCGATCTGCTCTTCGGTCGGGGTGATATCGGGCGCCACGATGCCCTTGTCGCGCGCCACCTGCAGCACGCGATCGCGATTGATGCCGGCGCCGTCGTCCTCGACGATGATCAGAATATTGCCGCCCGCTTGCTCGGCCGAAAGCCGGATCGTGCCGGTTTCGGGCTTGCCCGCAGCCAAGCGCTTTTCCGGGCTCTCGATGCCGTGGTCGGCCGAGTTGCGGATCATGTGGGTCAGCGGATCGCTCAGCTGCTCGATCACCGTCTTGTCGATTTCGGTGTTCTCGCCCACGGTTTCCAGCTTGATCTTCTTGGCGGTCTTCAGCCCCAGCTCGCGCACCAGGCGCGGCATGCGGCTGAACACCGATTTGACCGGTTGCGCACGGATCGCCATCACGGAATCCTGCAGGCCGCGCGTCGTCTGCGCCAGCACTTCAAGCCCGCGCACCAGTTCGGTATAGCGCGTGCGCAGCGTCTCATCCATCTGCTGGGTCAGCATCGACTGGGTGATGACCAGTTCGCCCACCATGTTGACGACGCGATCGACCTTGTCGAGATCGACACGGATCGACTGCACGCCCAGGCTGCGGCGTTCGCCTTCTTCGCCGGGCGCGGTTTCAGGCGTTGCGGCCGGCGTAATCACCACCTTAGGTGCAAGCGCCACCTTGGCCACTGGCGCCGGCTTGATGCTGTCGGCGATATCGGCAAAGCTCAGGCCCGGCGCGTCGTCGGCCTTCGCCTCGACAACCGCGACTGCGGCCGGAGCGACGTCAGCCTTGGCCTTGGCGGGAGCGGCTGGCTCGATATCGAATTCAAGCAAATGGGCAACTTCGTCGTCGGCCAGTTCCAGCAGGTTGATCGGCGCCATTGCGGGCGCTGATGGCGTCGCGGGATGCACCAGCGCAGCCTTGACCTCGGCGGTCGGCGGCGTGCCGACGCCAAGCTGGGCAATCGCGATATCGCAATCGCCTTCGACAAATTCGAACACTTCGCGGATCATCGCCTCGGTCAGCGTTTCCGAGACCAGCGTGATTTCCCAGGAGCAATAGACCGCGAACGGCTCGAAATCGCTCAGCGGCGGAATCTCTTCCAGCACCGCCTTCGTGGTCATCTCGCCCAGCACTGCCAGTTCGCGGAACAGCAGCAGCGGATCGTTGGCGCGGGCATAAAGCGCCCGGTGCGGAGTGAAGTGCACTTCCCAATGCCCGCTTTCGCCGGCCATCGGCAGGGCTTCGAACGTATCGTCGATTTCGGGGAAATCGTCGTCATTGCCGCCGATATTGACCATGACGGGCACGAATTCGATGTCGAATTCCTCGTCCGGCTCGCCCGCAGTGTCGTCCTCGGCCGCGTCACCGCGCGCCAGGGCGTCGAAGCGGTTCTTCTCGTCCATGCCATAGTCGGCCGGCAGCGCCTCGCCCGAGCGGGCGGCGGCCACGTGGTCGGTGACGATATCGTTGGCGCGAATGCAGAGCGTCACGACCTCGTCGGTCAATTCGATGCGGCCGTCGCGCACGTAATCCAGCAGCGTCTCATAGGCGTGGGCGAACCCGACCAGCGCCGAGAAACCGAACGCACCGGCGCCGCCCTTGACCGAATGGATGGCGCGGAACACCGCGTTCAGCCGGTCCGCATCGCGCTCACCGGCCTCGATGGCGACGAACTGCTCCTCGAGCTCGGTCAGCAGCTCCGAGCATTCGTCGAAATAGGTAGCTTTGAAATCGTCGAGGTCGCTCATGCGAAACGCCCAACCCTTCTGGGTTTTATACTGGTTTAATGCACGACGCGATGGATGACCGAGATCAGCTTTTCCGGATCGAACGGCTTGACGATCCAGCCGGTGCCGCCGGCGGCCTTGCCCTGGTCGCGCTTGTCCTGGCTGGTTTCGGTGGTCAGGATCAGGATCGGCAGGCTCTGGTGGTTACCGGTAGCGCGCACGTTCTTGATGAATTCGATGCCATCCATGATCGGCATGTTGATGTCGGTGATCACCACATCCACGGTCTGGGTCTTGAGCACGTCCAGCCCCTGCTGTCCGTCCTCGGCCTGCAGCACCTCGAACCCGGCATTGCTCAGCGTATGGTGCAGCATCGCCAGAATGGTTCTCGAATCGTCCACGGTCAGTACGCGCAAGGCAGTCATCCTCTCATCATCCCCATGAAGCTGGATCCCAAACCCAGCCGCTCGATCGCGCCGGTCAGGGCTGCGCTCGGCTTCTCAATCGCGAATTCAAAATTGTTTTTGCGCGCGGTTTCCGCCGCGCTGATCAGCATGAAGAGCGCATTGGTCGAAATCCGTTCGACCCCGGCCCCCGAAATGGCGACCGGTCCTTCCTCAATCGCGTCGATCAGGCCGTCGCGGATGCCATCAAGCGAATCGAGATCGACGATTGCCGGCAATGCGACAGTTTTTTTCCCGGCCTTGACCATGATTGGAATGCTGCCCCCACGGAGAAATTCCCCGAGCCACAGTCTCCATTGGAACGGTTTAAGAAGTGCTAAGCATTTTGCAGAAGAAGGGCTTGCCAGCCCCTCCGCCCCAAAAGAACGGCTTGCCTGGCAACCGGGCCGGTGTTCCCATGCGCTCACGCCGGTGCTAGGGGAAGACACACCCTCGCGAGAGCCTCATCATGACCAGCCAGATCGCCCTCACCGGCATCGCCCGTGACCTTGCCGCCCGCGCCGCAACCGGCAAGCCGATCCGGGTCGGCGTCATCGGCTCGGGCGAAATGGGTACCGATCTCGTAACGCAAATGTCATTGATGACCGGCATCGAAATGGCCGCCATCGCCACCCGCCGTCCCCATACGGCGCTCGCCGCCATAACCATTGCCTATGGCGACGATAGCCACGGCCGCGAAGCCAATACACCCGCGCAGGCCACCGCCGCCATCGAGGCCAGCAAGATCGCCATCGTCAGCGCCGAAACCCTCGTCACCACGCCCAATATCGATGTGGTCATCGACGCTACCGGCAAGCCGGGCGTCGCCGCCGATTACTGCCTCACCGCCATGGAACACGGCAAGCATCTCGTCATGATGAATGTCGAGGCCGACGTCACCATCGGCCCCTATCTGAAAAAGGAAGCCGACCGCCTCGGCGTCATCTATTCGGTCGGCGCCGGGGACGAACCAAGCTCTTGCATGGAACTGATCGAGTTCGTCTCGGCCCTGGGCCTGCCCATCGTCGCCGCCGGCAAGGGCAAGAACAACCCGCTCTGGCACGACGCCACCCCCGACGACTATCGCGAGGAAGCCGCCCGCCGCAACATGAACCCGCGCATGCTGGTCGAGTTCGTCGATGGCTCAAAAACCATGGTCGAAATGTGCGCCATCGCCAATGCCACGGGCCTGGTCCCCGACGTGCCCGGCATGCACGGGCCCAAGGCCGACCGCGACGACATGGCCAAGGTTTTGATCCCCCGCGAAGACGGCGGCATCCTGCACAAAATGGGCGTCGTCGACTACACGGTGGGCAAGGGCGTCGCCCCCGGCGTCTTCGTCATCGTCAAGGCCGAGCATCCGCGCATCATCGAGCGCATGGATGACCTGCATATCGGCCACGGCCCCTATTACAGCTTCTTCCGCCCCTACCACCTGACCAGCCTTGAAGTCCCGCTGACCTGCGCGCGCATCATGCTCTACGGCCGCCCCGACATGGTGCCCCTGCCCCAGCCCGTCGCCGAAGTCTGCGCCGTCGCCAAGCGCGATCTCAAGGTTGGCGAGACCTTCGATGCCATCGGCGAAACCTGCTACCGCTCCTACACAATGACCATCGGCGACGCGCGCAAGAACCACGCCATCCCTGTCGGCCTGGTCGAAGGCGGCAAGGTCACCGCCCCCGTCGCCAAGGGCGCCCTCCTCACCACCGCCAACAGCCAACCCGATACGAGCACAAGGCTGTTCGCCCTGCGCCAGCGTCAGGACCAGATGTTCGGCCTGGTTTAGGCCTATCGCGTCACGCCAGCCTTGCATTTCACTTCGCGCCATCTTAAATCCTGACTAACACATTCAGGATTACGCCATGTCCAGCCTTACCGAAGCCCGCACGCCCCAGCGCGTCCGCCACGAAACCCGGATGCGCCTGCTCGACGTGGTCGGCGTCACCGACATCACCCCGCTGATGCGCCGCATCACGCTCTCTGGCGATCTCAATGGCTTCGTCAGCCTCGGCCATGCCGATCACATCAAATGCTTCTTCGGCGAACCGGGCGCGGCCCCCGTGGTTCCCGTGCTCGGCCCCAATGGCGCCGAATTCCCCGAAGGCCATCCCCGTCCGCAAATGCGCGACTACACCCCGCGCTCGTTCGACGCCGCCGCCAACACGCTCGACATCGATTTCGTGCTGCATGGCGATGGCCCTGCCTCGTCCTGGGCCGCCCAGGCCAAAGTCGGCCAGCAATTGCTGATCGGCGGCCCGCGCGGCTCGATGATCGTGCCGCCTGCCTTCGACTGGTACCTGCTGGTTGGCGACGAAACCGCCCTGCCCGCCATCGGCCGCCGTATCGAGGAACTGCCCGCCGGCGCAAAAGTGCTCGCCGTCATCGAAGTGGACAGCCCCGCCGAGGAACAGCGTTTTACCACCGCGACCGACCTGTCGCTGACCTATGTGCACCGCAACGGTCGCCCTGCCGGCACCACCGACCTGCTACTCACCGCCCTCTCCGCCCTCGATTTCCCCTCCGGCGACGCCCACGCCTTCATCGCCTGCGAAAGCAACACGAGCAAGGCCCTGCGCCAGCATCTAGTCGAACAGCGCGGCTTCAATCCCGAATGGGTCCGCGCCGCCGGCTACTGGCTGCTCGGCACCGCCGACGCCCACGAACCGCACTAGCGGGCGACCCTTTGAGGGCATGATGCCTGAAAGCCCCGATCCGCCTCCTCCCCCTGCCAGGGGGAGGATTGAGGTGGGGGTTCTGCGGCCGTCCTATGTCCATGCAGATTAGGGCTTCAACGCAATCTTGCCCTTCCGCCCCGGCTCGCCACTCGCCTTGACCGCGTCGGCAATCCGATCCAGCCCGAACACCGCCTCGATCGGCAGCACCAGTTCGCCCTTGGCCGCCAGCGCCACCACTTCGCCGAACATGCGCCCGATCACTTCCGGCGCCAGGTTCGGCTTCATGCCCCAAAACCCGCGCACCTTAATGCCGCGGAACAGCAATTGCGCCGCGGTGATCTTGAGGGGCCGCAGCGTCATCGCCCCGAAATTGACCAGCTCGGCCCCATCCGCCACCACATCCAGCAATTGGCCCGGCCCGTCGCCTCCCAGCGAATCCAGCGCCCTGATGATCGGCGCCCCGCCCGTCAGCGCCCGCACCCGCTCCTGCCAGCCCGCGCCCTGCGTCGATACCACATTGGCAATCCCCAGCGCCTCCAGCTCCGCCACCGTCTCGTCGCGCCGCACGAGGCTGATGACATTGATCCCCTGTTCCGCCCCGAAACGCGACACCAGCTTGCTGACCATGCCATTGCCGGCGTTCTGAATGATCCAGTCGCCCGACTTCACCTTGAGATCGGCCAAAATCATCTTGGCGCTGAGCGGCATGGAAATGAGCTGGCACGCCGTCTCGTCGCTGACGCTATCGGGCACCGGCACCACCCGCGCCGCATCGACCAGATAGAACTCCGCCCAGGTCTGCTCCGCGCCCCCGGCAACCCGCTGGCCAACGCTCAAATTACCCACGCCCTCGCCGAGCGCCTCCACCACGCCCACCGCTTCGGTCCCTGGCACCGCCGGCAGCGCCGGCTTGATGCCGTATTCCCCCGCAATGGTCATCAGGTCGTGGTTGTGGATCGGCGACAGCACCAGCCGCACCAATGCCTGTCCCGCGCCCGGCACTGGCCTTGGCCGCTCGGCCAAACCCAGCACCTGTTCGGGCACGCCAAAACTCTCGAAAACAACGCTGCGCATGGTCACAATATCCTCTGGACTCCAAGGCCCATAGATACGCCTGCGCCCCACCGATTCAAATGCCCTGCGACTATTCGGCTGGTTCGCGCAGCCGTGGATAAACCGCCCGCGGCGGCACCCGATGCATCACCATGGCCACCGCCACGAGGCACAGGCAGCCGGCCAGCAGCACTTCGAACAGGGTCTGCGGCGCGATCGGGCTGGCAAACACCGCCAGCGGCACCGCTGCGGCCGGCGGATGATTGACCCGCAGCAACAGCATGAGCAGCATCACCACCCCAACAGCGATCGCCGCGGCCCACGCCGCATGCGGCAGCAGCGCCTGCGCCCCGCTCGCCACCGTCGCGGCGATAAAGTAGCCCCCAAAGATATTAGCCGGCTGCGCCGATGGACTCTCGGGATGCGCCGACAGCGCCAGCGCCGTCGGCCCCAGCGGCGCCATCAGCAGCGGCAGCCCGGTCCACGTCGCCAGGCCCCCGATCGCCGCCAGCCCCAACACCGCTCCGCCGCTCGATTTGAGATGGCTGCGCCAATGATGCATCGGATCATGACGGGTGAGAAAACGGCGGAACTGGCGGAACATCGGACCAACACGAAAGAGACGCGTGCTCTTAGCAAGATCGCTCCCCCAGATACAGACCCACCATTGCGTGCGTCGGCGAACCCTTGGCAAATCGTTCCGTTCGCTAACGCCCATCCAATCGTGGCAATCCCGCCCTGCCTCCCCCATGGGGCCTGGCCTCGATCTGATCCCACCCACCAGCCGTCCCGCAGGCTTGACCCGCGGGCCTCTCGCCAACGCCCAAGCGCCAGTGGCTGGCCACCGTGACCCGCGGGTCAAGCCCGCGGAAGGGCCGGTGTGTGGGAGACGTTGGCTCCCAATCCCCTCCCCACGCTCACCCCATTAGAGCCATCAAGTTCACGCCACCCACCGTCATCACCGGGCTTGTCCCGGTGATCCATCTTTCTGCCGCCTGCGCCTCGCCTCGGCACAAAGCCACCCCACCCACAGTGTCATACCGGCGTAGGCCGGTACCCATCCCGAGATATCGCCCCCTGCCGCAAGGTGGTTGTCGTGCCACTCTCACTGGCGGCGTGCGTCCGCATCTCGGGATGGGCCTCGGCCTGCGCCGGGGTGACACCGAGATTGGGGACGCCTTTTGCCCCTTACCCAACTAATCCCCGCCCCCAAAGACTCCCGCATACTCCCTCCCGATATCTCCACAATGGCTGCGGGTTCGCGACGAACGGCCGTGGGGAGTTTGGTGGGAGGGGAATGCGGTCGCGCGATCCCTGGGCCAGCGCTACGTTCGTCATCCCAGACGTGAAGGGAGGCCACG
>NZ_JAQGJV010000055.1 GCF_028290435.1 Devosia sp.
CCTCGGCTTCGCCGATGAGACCGACGTCATCACCCGTGCCAACGCTACCCAATTCGGCCTCGCCGCCGGTGTCTTCACCGCCGACATGGCCCGCGCCCACCGCGTTATCGGCCAACTCGAAGCCGGCCCCTGCTGGATCAACACCTACAATATCACCCCGGTCGAAGCCCCGTTCGGTGGCGTTAAACTCTCGGGCGTCGGGCGCGAGAATTCTCGCGCTGCGCTCGATCACTATAGCCAGATCAAATCGGTCTACGTCGCCATGAGCCCGGTCGCGGCCGCCTACTAGGAGCCTGCCCATGGAAGCCGACTTCGTCATCATCGGTTCGGGATCGGCCGGCGCCGCCATGGCCTCGCGCCTCAGCGAAGACGGCAAGCATTCCGTCATCGTGCTCGAATTCGGCGGCACCGATGCCGGCCCGCTGATCCAGATGCCCGCCGCGCTCAGCTACCCGATGAACATGCCGCGCTACGATTGGGGCTTCGTCTCTGAGCCCGAGCCCAATCTGGGCGGGCGCACCCTCGCCGTGCCGCGCGGCAAGGTCATCGGTGGCTCGTCCTCGATCAACGGCATGGTCTATGTCCGCGGCCACGCCGGCGACTACGATCATTGGGAAGCCAGCGGCGCCACTGGCTGGGGCTATGCCGATGTGGTGCCCTATTTCAAGCGCATGGAGAACTGGCATCCCGGCCCGCACGGCGGCGATCCCGACCGCCGGGGCAAGTCCGGCCCGCTCCACGTCACCCGCGGCAAGCGCGACAATCCGCTGTTCAAGACCTTCGTCGAGGCCGGCAAGCAGGCCGGGTTCGAGATGACCGACGATTACAATGGAGAAAAGCAGGAGGGCTTTGGCCCGATGGAGCAGACGGTCTGGCAAGGCCGCCGCTGGTCCGCCGCCAATGCCTATCTCAAGCCCGCCCGCAACCGGCAGAACCTGACCATCGTCCGCTGCTTTGCCCGCAGAATTGTCATCGAAAACAACCGCGCCACCGGCGTGGAAGTCGACCGCAATGGCGCCATTGAGATCATCACCGCCCGCCGTGAAGTCATCGTCGCTGCCTCCTCGATCAATTCACCCAAGCTGCTGCTGCTCTCCGGCATCGGCCCCGCCGCCCAGCTCGCCGAGCATAACATCCCGCTTGTCGCTGACCGCCCCGGCGTTGGTGCGAACCTGCAGGACCATATGGAGCTCTATATCCAGCAGGCCTCCATCCAGCCGATCACGCTCTACAAATACTGGAACCTCTTCGGCAAAGCCCTGATCGGGGCGCAATGGCTATTGTTCAAGAACGGCCTCGGCGCCTCCAACCAGTTCGAAAGCGCCGCCTTTATCCGCTCCAAGGCCGGAGTCAAATACCCCGATATCCAGTTCCACTTCATCCCCATCGCCATCCGCTACGATGGCAAGGCGGCAGCCGAAGGCCACGGCTTCCAGGCCCATGTCGGCCCCATGCGCTCGGCCTCGCGCGGCGCCGTCACGCTTCGCTCAGGGGATCCCAAAGTCGCCCCGCGCATCCAGTTCAACTACATGTCCGATGCCAAGGACTGGGCCGATTTCCGCCACTGCATCCGCATCACCCGCGAGATCTTCGGGCAAGCCGCCTTCGATCCCTATCGCGGCAAGGAAATCCTGCCCGGCGACAAATACCAGACCGACGACGAACTCGACGACCACATCCGCCGTCACGCCGAAAGCGCCTACCACCCCTGCGGCACCTGCCGGATGGGCCGCGCCGACGATCCCATGGCCGTGGTCGATCCCGAATGCCGCGTCATCGGCGTCGAGGGCCTCCGCGTCGCCGACAGCTCGATCTTCCCGCGCATTACCAATGGCAACCTCAACGGCCCCTCGATCATGGTCGGCGAAAAAGCATCGGATCATATCCTCGGCAAAACCCCACTGCCGCCCAGCAACGACGTCCCCTGGATCAATCCCCGCTGGGAAACTTCCGATCGCTAGGCCACCCAAACGGTCATGCCTGATACCGATGCCGCGGCAGCAGCGGACCGATACCGAATCCGGCGGCAGTGCCGGCATGTCGCTTTTTTGGAAGCAACGTGACGCCCGTTCAAAGCCGATTGGGGCGAGTTGCTGACATCCCTCTGTGACGACGAAGGACAGCTTTCGGAATAAGCGACCTTGCTTCAAACGTCAGGAATGGGGTCAAAAGCTGCCGGGCTGCAACACAAAAAACCGCCCTGAAAGCTACCGTCCACCTCACCGCATTTCGCCGCGCGGCCTTTCTGGTAGAGAAGATCGACACGATCGGCCATCGAGCGATACGTTGCCAAGTTACCCTCAATGATCGAGACTGCATCAGTAGGTCAGGTATTCCCACCCGATCTCCGGGATAACGAGGTCATGGACATCCTCGACCGTGCCTCTCCACCATCCGTGAAGATAGTTTTGCCAAACCACGTAACGATACGTGTCTTTGGAAACTGCCGAACCGAGGAGCGCGCCAAAATCCTTCAGCGCTTTCTTTTCGTTAGTCCCCGCGCTCCAGGTCGCAAAATCCTTGCCTGTCGAGGGGGTGCCACGGACGTATTTCCAGGTCTCCGAACTCGATATCAAACTGCCGCGCGCTAGCTTTGCGACGGCCAGGGCCATCTGGTCGTAAGGGTCTGCCCAATGTTGAAAACCTTGAGGGGATCGCAGACGCGTCGATGTCGTAACAGTGAGCGATTTGCGGCATGCACGCCCGTTTCAATCGATGCTTGGTCAAGGACATTCACGTTGCAACGCACGAAGTAGAGTTGCGGGCTTCCCACGGGTTGTCAGAGATCGAAACAGCGCTCTGGTATGAGGTGCAAATCTGCTCGAATTACAGGCTTCGTCGCCCAACGCATGCTGGGTCGGCTGTCCCCACCAAGAACGCTCGGACGCGCTTGGCCGAATGGCGTTACAAGGCAACCAATACAAAATTGTTGACTCTTGGTGTCATGTTATCTTAGGGCTCGTTACGACGCAGCCAGCCATCCGGAGTTCGGTTCAGCCAGCAAAGCTTAATTCCTTTGGGGGCTTAAATGATCCGACATACCACGCGCGCCAGCTCGGCGAGCGGTAGCAACGCCATGCGCAATCGCTCGCTGCGCGCACTTTTCGGCAGCACTATCCTGGCTTCCGTCCTCTTCAGTGGCGTGACGCTTACCTTCGCGCAGAGCGCCACAACGCTGAGCACTGCGCAGGTGACCCAGCTTGAGCGACTGGTGGTCACCGCCACGCGCAGCACCAAGCGCGCACTCGACGTGCCGGCGACCATCACCGTTATCGGCAAGGATGAACTGGATAAGCGCGTCGTGCGCGACATTCAGGACCTGGTGCGGCACGAGCCTGGTGTTTCGGTGGATCGGCAGACCTCGATCACCAATCCATGGGGCCAACTGACCGGCTTTACCGTTCGCGGCATGACGGGTAATCGCGTGCAGATGCTGGTGGATGGGTCGCGCGTGCAGGAACGCATCACCGACGGCAGCCGCGATTTCGTCGACCCGTTCAACATGCAGGCCGTCGAAATTATGCGCGGCCCGAACTCGGTGTTGATGGGCGCCGACGCGCTGGGCGGCACCGTCGCCTTCCGTACACGCGATCCCTCGGACCTGCTCGCGGGCTCTGACAAGCCATGGGCCGTCGAGGTTCGCACGGCATTCGACAGTTTTGACAATTCGTGGCGCAAGCAGATCACCGGCGCTTACGATTTCGGCGCGGTGCAGGTGCTGGGCAGCTTCGGGCATCTGTCATCGACCGAGCCAAAGCTGACCAATGCCGATCCCAATGGCGCCCCGTGGGCTGCATGCCCGCGTCCGGCCTATTTCCGGTGCGATGCGCTCTTCCCGGCAGACACCAGCGCCTATAATGGCCTGGTCAAGCTGGTGATCACGCCAAACGCCGATCACGAAATCAAGCTGACCGGCGAATTCTTCGATCGCAACACGATGATCCAACAAATCTGGGACTCGGGCGCTGCCGCGAGCGGTATTCCCACGAATACGGCCTATGTCAGCAATGCCTATCCGCGCGAGCTGGATATGACGCGCTATCGCCTCGCGGTGGAGCACGACTGGCAGGTCAGTGCGCCCTGGCTGGATAGCGTCAAGTGGCAGGTCTCCTACTCGCCCCAGAAGCGCGTCACCAACAGCACGTCGTATCGCACCTATGCCAACCGGACGCAGACGGTCGCTAACCTGCGCGACTATAGCGAGCGCTTCCTCGAAGGCGACCTGCAGCTGGTTTCGTCATTCGATGCCGGCCCGACCAGTCACATGCTGACCTATGGTTTTGATGGGGACATTTCCAACAGCGACTACATCGGCACGACCACGACCTGGCGGTCTGACGGGGTCATCGTCGCGCCAGTCGACAATGCGGGGTTCGCATTTCCCAAGGTCGAAACCGTGCGGGCCGACTTCTTCGTTCAAGACGAGATCAAGGCGTTCGACGATCGCCTGACCATCACGCCCGGCCTGCGCCTGGCCAATTACTCGATCACCCCGGATGCCGGCTATGTTGGCCTGCCGGGCTATACGCCGCATGAGGTCAACAGCACCGAGCTGATCAAGAAGCTCTCGCTGCAATATCAATTGAACGACGACTTCTCGGTCTATGCGGCCTATGGCGAAGGCTTCAAGATGCCGAACGCCCAGCAATTGTTCCAGTCGAGCGCGACCTCTGTCGCGGCGCTCAACGACACGTCGCTAATCCCTAATCCTGACTTGTTGCCGGAATCGGTGCGCAATTATGAGGCGGGCCTGCGCGGCGAGTTTGACAATGGCTGGTTCAGCGTTTCGGGCTTTTATTCGAAGTACTCCAACTTCATTCGCGGCTTCCAGAACGTGCCCGGTTCGCCGATCAATCCGGCGACGGGGAGTGCCTTTGCGATCTGGTCCGACAACGTGGAAGCGGTGGATCTCTACGGCATCGAGGTCAGCGGCGAATATGAGTTCTATGAGAACATCTTCGCCACGGGCAGCCTCACCTGGCAGCGCGGGACCCAGCAGGTCAGCTCTACATCCGCCACGACACCGTTCGATGGCGCTGTCCCGCTAACGGCGGTGCTTGGCGTGCGGTATGAAATCCCCGAACATGGGCTTGAGCTTGAACTGCTGACGACGCTTGCCGCCGGGCCCACCGAGCGCTCTGACCCCGCCGCCTTCAAGCCGGCCGGCTATGCGCTGCTCGACGGCTACGTGACCTGGAAGCCGACGGAAAATGTCGAAATCAACTTCGGCGTGCAGAACATCTTCGACACCGCCTACTTCCCCAACACCCTAACCGGCTACGCCGCCAACCAGACCAACGGCCCCGTGCAGGCGCAGAACCCGCTTTCGGCACAGGTCGGGCCAGGGCGCACCTTCAAGGTCGGAACCTCGGTCAAGTTCTGATCGAAGGGCCATCAAGCGGCAGGGCGCTTCGGCGCCCTCTCGCCTTTCAAGGGAAGCTGTCGTGAAACGCATATTCGACCAGTTCTGGCGCCTGATGGCGCTGTGCCTTTCCGGGCCCGGCGCCAAGTTCGGTCTCGTCCTTTTTGCCATAGTCGTGGCGCTGGATCTTGGCGGCGTCTATGCCACGATCCGCATCGTGGAGTGGACCGGCGCCTTTTACGGGGCGCTCGAAGCCATGGATGTCAACGAGTCGATCCGCCAGGTCGGCATCTTCGGCATCATCGTGGCGCTCAATTCCGCGCGCCATCTCACCGGGCAATGGTTTCGCAAGCATCTTGAGATGCGCTGGCGCCGTTCGCTGACCGACGGGGCGATCGATATCTGGATGAGCAATCGCGCCTATTGGCATCTGGCCAATGGTACGCGCGACCAATGGGGGGAAACGGGCAGGGGCCCGCGTGGCGTCCATATCGACAATCCTGACCAGCGCGTCGCCGAAGACTGCCGGATTTTCCTGCAACTGCTGCTGAGCGAGGCGCTCGACATGATCGGGCGGGTCGTAGGGCTCTTCTCCTATCTCATCCTGCTGTGGAGCCTGGCGTCGTTCCCGCTGTCGCTGGAGTTTATCGGCCTGCCGATCGAAATTCCCAACTACATGATCTGGGCGGCCTTCCTTTACGTGGCGCTCTCAAGCGTGCTGACCCATGTGCTGGGCTATCCGCTCAAGGGCATCGTGATCGAACAGCAGCGCCGCGAGGCCAATTTCCGTTTCGCTCTATCGCGATTGCGCGGCAGCTTTGACGAAGTGGCGCTGAGCGACGGCGAAAAGGCCGAGCGCGCCATTTTCGCCAACCGCTTCGATGCCATCATCGGCAACTGGCGCAAGTTGGTAAACCGCGAGCTGATCCTCGGGTGCTTCACCTATCCGTTCAATCACTCGGTGCTGCGTATTCCCCTGTTTGTGGCGCTGCCGGCCTATCTCGCAGGCAATGTCGCCTTTGGCGGGCTGATGCAGCTCAGCACGGCTTTTTCCAGCGTCGTGACTTCGTTGTCCTGGTTCATCTTCTCCTATCGCGATCTGGCCGAACTGGTGGCGGCATCGTCGCGCCTCGACAATTTCCTTGAAGCGGCCAAGCGCGCCGGCGGTACGGCAGGGGATATCGAGCATCAGCCGTCGCCCGATGGCACGCTGTCCATTGCCGGGCTGGTGCTGACGACGCCGGAAGGCCGCGACATTCTTGGCGTTGCGGCGCTCGAGGTGCAGCCTGGTGAAGCGGTCTGGCTGCATGGCGCGTCCGGCCTGGGCAAGACCTCGTTGTTCAAGGCACTGGCGGGGCTGTGGCGACACGGCGTCGGCCAGCTGAAAACACCGACATCGAGCCGGCTGTTCCTGCCGCAAAAACCCTATTTCCCCATTGGCGATATTTATGCGGCCATCGCCTATCCCGGTCAGGTCGCCGACTTCGAGCCAGCGGCTCTCGATGCCGCGCTCGAGGATGTGGGCCTGGGGGATCGTCGCCAGGCCGAATTCGGCCGCTCCGACAGCAAGGTCGCCAACTCGCACGGCATGTCGGGCGGTGAATTGCAGCGGCTGGCATTGGCGCGCTTGCTGTTGCAGCGGCCGCAATGGGCGCTTCTCGATGAGCCGACCTCGGCACTGGATGGCGAGTCGGAGGCGGCGCTGTTTGCCATGCTGCGCGAAAGACTGCCGGAAACCGCCTTCGTTATTATCGCCCACCGCCCGCCCCGTGGGCTGGGCGCCGTCCGCTCCATCGACCTCAATCTGGCCGATAGCGGCTCAGAGGCCGGGTCGCCGGTTCTTGTTACCACCTGATAGTTGAGAGCAGACATGACCCATCGTCGCGAACACCTTGCCGTGCCCCCCGCATCCGTCATTCGGGCACTGCCGGCCATCGGCAAGCTGATGATTACCGCCAAGCGCGCGGGTGCCACCCACGAGCGCATCGGCAGCATCGAGGCCGTGACGATCGAGGATGGTTGGCTGGTCTGTTCCGGCGCCGAGCATGATAGCCGCATCGATGCTTCGCAGATCGCCACGGTGATCGTCGACCGCACCAGCATCATGGGCGACCAGGCCTATCCACGCATCGACTTCATCGATGGGGCGGGTGAGGCGCTGTTCAGCGTCGTCGGGTTTGGCGGGCTGGCTCCGTTCGACGCGGCCCTGGTCGAGTTCGGTGCCGGCGAGCCTTTGCCGGAAAAGCCGAGCGAACCGCGGGGCGAGCGGCCCGAGGTCGATCCGGCCGATCCGGGCGCTCGTCCGTTCAACCTGGCCAAGGATACCAGCGCCGCCGTTTCCATCAGTTTCAGCCGCAAGGGTTTCTGGCAGAATTGGACGGGCCAGGTTGAAAAGGTCAATCCAGCCATGGGCTTCATCAATGTCATGCGGCCCGATTTTCACCTGCACTTGAGAGCCAATACCGTCGCGGACTGGCGGCGCACCACGACGGCGGGCGGCGTTACCATTGATGAGGCGCTCGACGGTGCCGGCGAGCCGACCGGGCTTGTGGTGCGTGGCCTGGAAACAGCTGCGGTGCCGGCGGAATGACTTCAGGGATGGTGCATGACGCGGGGAGCTGGATCGAGCCGGCCACCAATTCCATCGTGACGCATGGCGATCTTCTGGCCCGCATGGCGCGACAGCAGGTCGTGCTGCTGGGGGAAACGCACGACCGCTACGACATCCACCGCTGGCAGATGCATGTCTGCGCTGGCCTGCTTGCGCTCCGGCAGGATATCGCCGTCGGCTTCGAGATGTTTCCCCGACGCGTCCAGCCCGTGCTGGATCGCTGGGTGGCCGGGGAACTCGACGCGACGACCTTCCTGCTCGAGAGCGAGTGGGATCGCGTCTGGCGCTTCGATCCGGCGCTCTATCTGCCGATCTTCGAATTCTGCCGCCAGTTCCGGCTGCCCATGCTGGCGCTGAACTGTGAACGTCCGCTGGTGGCGCGCGTGGGCAAGGAGGGCTGGGACGCCATCCCTGTCGATGAGCGGGATGGCCTGACTCCGGCAAAGCCGGCAAGCGCCGCGCATCGCCGACACCTGTTCACCCTTACCGGCGGTGCGCGACCGGATCGCGACGCCAAGAGCGGCGACGACCCGGCCTTCGATCGTTTCGTTCGCGCACAGCAGACCTGGGACCGCGCCTTTGCCTGCAATATTGCGCGGTTCGTCGATCGTCCGAACCCGCCGCTCGTCGTGGGCATTATCGGGCGTGGCCATATGGAACATGGTCATGGCACCCCGTTTCAGCTGGACGATCTGGGCATCAGCCGATGCGCGGTGCTGCTCCCGTCGGACACGGAGCATGCCGCTGATCAGCCGGACCTGGCCGATGCCGTTTTTCGTCTTCCCGGGCCGCCCGAGCGGGCAGGGCCTCTCGCCTCACCTTGAAAGTCACCATCATGCGTATCAATCTCACCCTCGCTTTCGCCTTGCTGGGCGTGTTGCTCACAAGCCCCGTGCTGGCTCAGGAGGTCCCCGCCGCCTCGACACTACCGGGTGGCGCCACCTCGCTCAGCGAGGAACATGGCGAGTGGACGGTGTCCTGCCGCATGGAGGGAAATGGCAAGCTGTGCGCGCTGTCCCAGTCGCTCTCCAACAGCCAAACGGGGGAGCGGGTGCTGAGCGTGGAACTGGCCACGCCAGCGCTCGACAAGATCGAAGGCATGCTGCTGCTGCCGTTCGGCATGCGCCTGGCGGACGGCGTTGCCCTCAAAGTCGATGCCACCCCGCTGGGTGCGGGGCGGCCGTTCCTGACCTGCATTGCCAGCGGGTGCCTCGTTCCCGTGGCCTTCAATGCCAGCGAGATCAGCGCCATCCGCGCCGGCAAGGAACTGACCATAACCGGCGCCAGCGCCGATGCGGGCCAGCCCCTCAACCTGGCGGTGTCACTTGCCGGCTTTACGGTCGCTTCAAACAGGTCCGTCGAACTCAGCAATTGAGGACAACTTAAGGGCTGGCATGGTCTCGGGTGCATCATTTTGATATCCCAAGCGCATCGGCGAAGTGACCTATAATGGATGGCCACTGAATGGCTGGTTTGGGGGACCGCGTGTGAGCCCTGAATGGCTGAGACGGGTCGGTGGCCGCCAGCCACGCGTCCGAAGGGGCCGCCAAGCGGGCACACAAACCAGCCCCGGGGGGTTAAGCGCGTCTGGCGTCGAAGGCCAGGTGCGCGACGCTCGTCGCCACAACGGGACCGCAGAGTAAATCTGAGGTCAACTCCCTCAAGTCCGTCGAACAGCCGCGCGCCACCATGCAGGAGCACCGGCGAAAGTTGAAGCTCGAGTGGCGAGCGCATAAATCGACGCCTGGTTCCAAATATTACATTTCCTGGTCGCTGCGGAGTTCGACCGAAAGAGCGCCTCGTGGAGGGGCTGCTCTTGCCCAAAAACGGCATTCTTCACGCAATGCCTCAACGAACCAGACGGGGTCGGTAGCTGCCACCTGATCGCAAACCCCCACAGGCTGTTGACGCTGATTTACAACCAGTATGTGGCGACGAAGTCCGCCATCGAGTCCAAGTCGTGCGCAGCGCTTGGCAGCACATCGGTTGGCGCTGGAAGTGACCGGGATAGGGTCGAGGTCACGTGAGAAGGCAGTCATGTGCCGCTACCTCACGGATAGCGGCCACCGAGGCAACGCAGTCGGTCCTCGATCCGGTGCTTCGAGTTGACATCCAGCGACACACTCGGTCATATCGCGCCGTTGAAGGTTCTTCGGCGGCCAGCAGCCAACGGGGATTAAAAGGGAACACGGTGCGACGTACCCATTAGGGCGCAAAACCGTGGCTGCCCCCGCAACTGTAAGCGGCGAGTTCTTCCGGGAACACCACTGGCCAAATGGCTGGGAAGGTTCGGAAGCGCGACGACCCGTGAGCCAGGAGACCTGCCATCGACACGTGATTCAACCCGGCCGGGGTGTGCCGAGGGGAGACGGTGATGGCGCTTGTCGACAACGACATTTTCAAGAGCACTTTGATCGGATTGCCCGGTAGCCTTGTCGTGGGCATCGCCAATTTCACCAACGCTACCAATGCCAGCCGCCTGGTGCTGACCGGGGTCGCGATCTCCTTCGTCATCACTTCGCTGGGCAGCCTCGGGATTTTCCTCGGCGATCCCCGCGCCGCGCAGACAGTGATTTTCTGGATGCTGGGCGGCCTCGGGCTCGCGCAATGGAGCCAGCTTGCTTACCCGATCGTGGCACTTGTCCTGTGCGGCGCCTATCTGCTGTTCAACGCCCGCAATCTCAATGCTATGACGCTTGGCGATGAATCGGCGACCACGCTCGGTATCCCCGCCGGCCAGTTTCGCATCGTGGTGTTCATCGTCTGCGCCCTGCTGACCGGCGCTGCTGTCGCGTTCTCCGGTATCATCTCCTTCGTGGGTCTGATGATCCCGCACGTCGTCCGGCTAGCCGTCGGCGGCGACTACCGACGTGTGCTGCCACTGTCGGCGCTCCTCGGCGCCATCTTCCTGGTCCTTGCCGATATCGTCGCCCGCGTTGTCATTCCCCCGCTCGACATGCCCATCGGGGTTATCACCGGCCTCGTTGGTGGCGTATTCTTCATCGGGTTGATGCGGCGGAGTGGCAGGATTGGCTAGCGATCCCGATCAAGAAGCAAAGCTGGCGACCCTGCTGGGCCAGCTTGCCAACACACGACCTGATCTCGGCCTGGAGCTGGACAATGCGGGGCGCGAGTTTGTGCCGCTGGCAGCAATTCCCAAGATGGAACTTGATCGCTGGCTGGCCGACACCGCAACGCTTGCCGAGGGGATCGACGAGAGAACCGCCGCCGCATATCTGCTCAGCATCCTGGTTTGGAAGCTCGGGGAAATCCTCGCCGCGCTCCACCTCGGTGGCGCAATTCTGGAGATCGACGTTGCAGTGCAATACGCGGTCAGCGGCAGCGGACGGTCGGGCGGCATTCAGTTCCACTTCGCCGTTTCTCCCGCCACGCGTCACGGGTCATGTCAGCGCAGCATCAACCAAGCGATCGTCGATCTTCACGAGCCGATGGTGAACGCCCTGTTTGATCGGACCGGATTGTCGCGCCGGGCGCTTTGGCGCCTGGTTACCGATGGCATTGCCGGCGGGTTTCTCGAGCGGGGCAAGCGCTCCGGAGATACCGATCGCGCGCGCGCCGCGGCCAGCACTCTGCTGTCGAAAACAGACTCGCCATTGCACAATTTGCAATGGGGGTTTGTCGAGATTGTCATAGCTGGCGCGCCTGCCGAATGGTTTCGTCTGCGGGGCGGATGTTGCCGATTGTACCGCAGCGTTGGCGGAATCTATTGTACAACCTGCGTCGTGCGGCAAGCCGAAATCGAGGGGCTTTCCGTCCACGTCGCGCGAGGCCGCGCCTCGTGATGCGTCACATCACCGTTCCGATCCGCACATCACGCGAGTCCGGTGCCCGCTTGGGGGACCATTTCGTCCGCCCAATCAGCACTAAAGACTTTTCAGAGGTTACTGGTCCGCCAAAGCCACCGCGATGTCTACCACGTGGGTTACCGACAGTCCGCTTTTATTCATGATTTCACTAAAGCACCTGATCAGGTCCAGCAGGGGGCCCCATGGCTATTACGGACCGCGCAGGCCTTTTAGACTTCGTTGGCGACGCATATGGCAGAGCCGAGGGCGAATATGGGCGCCTGATCGGGGCGCAAGCTGCATCGACACACGGTCATCCATCGGTCGAGGCGTAAATGTTCAAGCAGTATCGCGTCGTCGATTGCAGATCTCCCATCATCCAACCAGACGATCATATCGTGGCTGCCGACACCCCGGAACAGGCAGCGAGGCTGGTGCTCGGCGAAGATCTCGTCCGCGGGAGCCAGGGCAATAAGATGATCCGGGCCCGCGTCTATTCAGATAGTGTGTCGGGTATCAAAACCATGGTTCGCCTCTATGCGCCGGTAGCGTCGCGGCGCTAACCAGCCAACCGCCCATGGGTTAGCTTGATTTGGCAGTCAAATCCCTCACCCGTCGGGCGAACGTCTCTCCGACGAAGGGTTTGGTCATGACGTGCATACCAGGATCGAGATGACCGTGGTTCAGCACAGCATTTTCAGCGTATCCGGTGATGAACAGAACTTGCAGCCGGGGTCGACTTGCACGCGCCCCATCGGCCAATTGGCGGCCATTCATCCCATTCGGTAAGCCGACATCGGTGACCAGAAGATCGATTGGCTGATCAGATTGGAGAATTTTGAGAGCTGAGGGGCCATCAACAGCCTCGATCACCTGGTAGCCGAGTTCGGTCAACATCTCGATTGCCACCATACGGACCAGCGGTTCGTCATCTACGACCAGGATCGTCTCATGATCGCTTGAGCGGACGGCGGCCGTCGGTTCGGGCTGATCGTCATCGAGATCCGCATCGCCCTGATGCCTGGGCAGATAGATGCAAACCATCGTACCTTTGCCGATTTCCGAGTAAATCCGCACGGCCCCGTTCGACTGCCCAGCAAAACCATAGACCATCGACAGGCCCAGGCCGGTGCCCTGTCCGGTCGGCTTGGTAGTGTAAAAGGGATCGAAGGCACGATCGATCACCTCCTTCGACATACCGGTTCCAGTGTCGCTGACGCACAGCGATACATATTGTCCGGTCGGCAAGCCGCGTTCCTTCGCAGCCCGTTCGTCCAGCCAGCGATTGCCGGATTCGATCGTAAGCTTGCCGCCGTCAGGCATAGCATCACGCGCATTCAGGCACAGGTTGAGCATGGCATTCTCAAGCTGCCCTTGGTCTACGAAGGTGGTCCACAGGCCCCCGGCCGCCGCGGTTTCAACTTGCACGGCGGGGCCCACGCTTCGTTCGATCAGGTCCTGCATGCCTGAGATCAGACGGTTGAGATCGGTCGGCTTGGGGTCGAGCGTCTGCCGGCGCGAGAAGGCGAGTAGGCGCTGCGTCAGGCCGGCTGCACGCTTGGCCGCTCCTTGCGCGCCGGTGACATACCGATCGAGATCGGCAATCCGGCCTTGCGCCAGGCGCGTCTTCATCAGCTCCAAGCTTCCGCTGATGCCGGCCAGGACGTTGTTGAAATCGTGCGCCAAGCCGCCGGTGAGTTGGCCGACGGCTTCCATTTTTTGAGACTGGCGCAATGCCTCTTGGGCTAGCCGAAGCTCTTCCGCTGCCGCCGTCTCCTCCGTGATGTCACGGCCAACCGTATAGAACAGGCCGCTTCCGGGCGCTTCGGGAACTGCAGACCAGGCAAAAGCGATCGGCGTTCCATCTTGGGCAAGAAGTCGAACATGAAACTGATGAACGGCTCGTCCGGCTTGGAGCTCTGCGATAACCGCGCCGGTCTCGCCGAGATCATCAGGATGGATAAATTCCCCAAACGGCGTGCTCAGCAGCCAATCGGCTGAACGCCCCAGGCGGCGCGACCATGCAGGATTGATCGATGTTAGCATGCCATCGAAGGTCGCAACCGCGAACAGATCGGGGCTCATCTCGAAGATGCGATCCCGCTCCCTGACTGCCATGGCCAACTGCGCCTTGTCGGCAGCAATACGGCCGGTCGTTTCGATGCATACCCCGTAAAGCCCCTCCACCATTCCGTCGGCCGACTTGATCGGGGTATACGAAAAATCGAAAGAGGCGTCCTCGACCACACCCTGCCTGTCGAGACCGACTGTGAAGCCCGTCATGTGGATGGCTTCACCAGCAAATACGCTATCGAATAAAGGCCGCAGGTCAGACCACGCCTCGGCCCAAACCTCGCTGCTCGGAAGGCCCATTGATATCGGATGCTTGCGTCCGGCAATCGGAATGAAGGCGTCATTATAGAGCCAGGTTCGCTCAGAACCCCAAGCCAGGAACATGGGCTGCTTGCTCGTCAGCAGCAGTTGAACCAGGGTCTGCAGCCCCGCCGGCCACGTCTCAGGCACACCGAGCGGGGAACTCGACCAGTCGAATGCGCGAATTCGTTGCGCCATCTCGGAAGCCCCGGACAGGAATTGCGGCTCTCGATCCATATCCGCTGTCCCCAAAACTATTGCTCCTCGATGTTTGCGACAGCGCAACGCCTAGGTGCCGACTTGGATGCAATGAGCGTATCTCGTGTTCGTCCACGCAATGCACAGCTGATTGCACGGCGGCTTTTTGGGAGTTTGAAAACTTGCTCTCAACGACCGCAATGGGGTCAAAACTGCCGGAATGAAACGTTCCAACTGGCAGCGGCAAAGGGCCCCTTCTTCCTCGCCCGACAAACCTTGAATTCGGACAAGGGGCTGCGAACTGAAGTGCCAAGCGGCGGAATAACATCCGCAGCTTCACTCACATGCGCGTTAGTGAAGCCAATGGCGTACCGTCTGCTTCGGCAGGACACTCGCCAGATCCACCCCCCGGCAAATTCGAACGACAGCCTTTGGGAACTTGTCGAGCCTGCTTGAACGGTTGAAATAGGGCGCTAACCGGAATCCCGTTAATTCGGCAACTAAGGCCATTGGAATCGCTGTGAGATCGCCTGGATCAGAACGCCATGCCGTCCGGGTCTATGTCAAATGTCGAGCGCGTTTTCGCGAGGCTCGTCGCTTCTCCTTAGCGAGGCATCGTCATAGGTCCCCCCCTTTTTGTCAGTTCGCCGACCGATTTTGGGCACGGAGCGGCGAGCGGGTTCTCACTACCGAGCGCTGGCTGCGTAACGAACTGCGCCACGGACGAAACCAAGGACCGAACGCAAAGCATCGGTGGGACTTTTGGTGGGACTTCTCCCACCGCTTGTCGCTTCCTGGGGTCAAAATCGCACTTTGTTCCGTTTGGAAGAAAATGAGGGTTGCACGAAAAGCCCCGCTTCTCTATGTCTCCGCGCAGTCGGGGCGTAGCGCAGCCTGGTAGCGCATTTGTCTGGGGGACAAAGGGTCGTCGGTTCAAATCCGGCCGCTCCGACCAATTCCCACTCATCGTAGATGACACTGATGTCGCATGGCATATCCCCGGCCATTCGGGATATCGTCATGCACGAAGCTTGAGGGCACAATCCGGATGCCATTGCATTGAGCATTCCCGGCCTGGTCGGCGCATTGCAGTTGTGGTCGGAAACGGCCGCCGGTACGGCGCGCCTGATCAATCACTCCGAAAATCACACTTTTCGCATCGATGCGCCGTTTTGCGAGACCTATTGCCTGCGAGTGCATCGGCCCGGCTACCAGTCGCGCGCTTCGGTCGAGAGCGAACTGGCTTGGCTGATGGCGCTGCGGCGCGATACCACGCTGCCGGTGCCCAGGCCCATCAGGGGGCGGAACGGCCAGATTCTGCAAGCCTTCGATCAGCCGGGGCATGAGCCGCGGCTGGCGGTGCTGTTCGCCTATGCGCTGGGGCAGGAGCCATCGCCGACCAGCAATCTGGGAGAGCTGTTCGTTACACTGGGTGGATTTGCCGCGCAGATGCACCAGCATGTTGTCGATTGGCGCCGGCCGGAGAGTTTCGTGCGGCAAGTCTGGAGCGCCGAGCGGATTCTGGATGAAGATGGGTTGTGGGGCAACTGGCGGGCCGCGCGGGAGATTACGCCGGCCATTCGGGCGACGCTCGACAGGCTGGATGGGCTGCTGCGCGCGCAACTGGCCGAGTACGGGACTTCGGCGGACAGGTTCGGGTTGATCCATGCCGATATGCGGCTGGGCAATCTGCTGGTGGATGGCGACGACGTCACCCTGATCGACTTCGACGATTGTGGCTTCTGTTGGTTCGCCTATGACTTCGCGGCGGCCATTTCCTTCCACGAAACCCACCTCGCCATCCCGGCGCTCAAGGCGGCGTGGCTGGAGGGGTATACGGCCGTTCGGTCGCTTTCGGCTGCCGATGTGATGGCGATGGATACTATGGTGATGCTGCGCCGCATGGCGCTGTTGGCCTGGATCAGCTCACATGGCGAAACCAGCCTGGCCCAGACCCATGCGCCAGGTTTTGCCGCTGGGACCGCCCGGCTGGCGGAGCGCTATATGAAAATCGCGCAACCGCTCAAATGAGCATGGCGTCCCGAGGGATCGGGTCGCGCTTGCTGTGGTTGATGGCGCTGGCGACGCCCCAGATCAGGCCGACCAGCAGGAAATAATGCCGCCAGTGATCGCTGTCGATGATGGCCGATTCGCCGACCAGCATTGTGTAGGTCGCGACCAGCGGAATCATCATCAGCCGGTAAGGGGAGGGCTTGGTCAGGCTGGCTATGCCCCGCCACAGCGTCAGGATTACCAGGAGATAGTAGACCGCGCCGCCACCCCAGCCATAGGCGTGCAGCACGTTGACATAGACATTGTGCGGCAGCTCGCTCACCCGCATGAAGCTGAATTCGCGCGGCCCGATGCCCAGCGGATTGGCGATCGCCAGTTCCCAGGCGTAGCCTTGGCGGCCGAAGCGGCCGGTTTCGCCGCTGTCATAGTTCTGGCTCGCCGCGCGTGTCTCGAACAGCCTGTTGACCGAGGGAATGCTGAGCAGTCCGCCGAGCGCCACCGCCAGCATGCCCAAGCCCACCAGCGACAGGATCATGATGCGTACTTTTTCATGCGCCCGCGCCTCCAGCCAGAAGCACAGCACGAGCACGATGATCGATGAAAACGCGAAGTGTCCCCAGGCGGCGCGCGAGAAGCTGGCGAATACGCCGATGAACAGCACCATATAGACCGTGCCCGCCCAGAACGCCTTGCGGTTGGTGCCCAGGAGGACGCGCTGCAGGGCATACATTGCGGGCAGGATCAGGAATGGCCCGAACACGTTGGGGTCATTGAACATAGCCTTGGCGCGGCCATAGAGCAGGAAGGTATCGGCGGAAGGCATTAGCCCCAGATAGGCGAGGGTGCCGATCACGGCGCTGATCAGGGCTGCGGCCGTGTAGGCGTTCATCACCAGCCGCATGCGCCGTGCGGTCTGCTCGGCCACGTAATTTGCCACGAAATAGCTGGTGAGCAGCAGAAAGGCCGTGACGATGACGAAAGTGATCTCGTCGGGTATCGACAGCACCCGCGCCTGGAACGCGGAGACTAGCGCGAAAGGAATGAAGGCCACGAACATGGCCAGCAGTCCCAGGGTAGAGCGATAAACCCCCATGCCGGCCAGGAAGGCGAAGGGCAGAACCAGGAGGAAACTGACCTCGTAGGGCGAGGGCTCGACGAAGACCAGGCAACCGGTGAAAATCCAGAACCCGACCAAGAAATCGAAAAGCACCTGCACCTTGGTGCGCAGATAAGTGCGGCCGAGTCGTTTGGACCCGGTCTTGAAGCTATCGGGACCGATGGTGCTCGCGAGGCTCAATAGGCGTTCTCGTTCTTGGAGACGAGCGACACCGGGGTCATGGCCACTATGTACAGATCGAGCAGGATGGACCAGTGCTCGATGTAGTAGAGGTCGTGGTTCACGCGCTGCATGATCTTGTCGATGGTGTCGGTCTCGCCGCGCCAGCCATTGACCTGGGCCCATCCAGTCATGCCGGGCTTGACGCGATGGCGCGCGAAATAGCCTTCGACGGCCTCATAGTAGAGCTTGTTATCGGCCTTGGCTTGCAGCGCATGGGGGCGGGGCCCGACGATGGACAGCTCGCCCTTGAGCACGTTGATGAGCTGCGGCAGCTCGTCGATGGAGGTCTTGCGGATGAACCGGCCCACCCGGGTAACGCGTGGATCGCCCTTGGTGACGAGCTTGCTGGCACTGGCATCCAGCATGTCGGTGCGCATCGAGCGGAATTTGTAGATCTTGATCAGCTCGTTATTGAAGCCGTGCCGGTTCTGCATGAAGAACACGGGGCCGCGGCTCTCAAGCTTGATGGCGATGGCTGCCGCCAGCATGATCGGTGAGAACACGATCAGCGCGGTCAGCGCCACGATTTTGTCGAACACCCATTTGAAGATCAGGTTCCAGTCCGAAATCGGCCGATCGGCCATGTCGAACACGGCGACGTCGCCAACATAGGAATAGGCCTTGTTGGTGAATTTGAGCTTGCTCATATGCGCCGAGAGCCGGATATCGACCGGCAGCACCCAGAGCTGGGTCAGCATTTCGAGCACGCGCTTTTCCGCCGAAAGCGGCATCGACACGATCACCAGATCGACGGGCGAGCGGCGGGCGAATTCGATGAGATCGGCGACCTTGCCCAGCTTGGGGCAGCCGGCGACCGTCTCGGGCGAGCGGTCATCGACGCGATCATCGAACAGGCCGAGCAGGCGGATATCGTTGGAGGCGCCTTTGTCGATCTGCTGGATCAGCGTTTCGGCATCGTGCCCGCCACCGACGATGACGGTGCGGCGCTTCAGGCGGCCCATATTGGTCCAATGCCAGACGAGTGCCCGCAGGCCCAGGCGATAGGAAACCAGACCCACAGCGCCGCCGACATACCAGCTCAATAGCCAGACGCGGGAGACCATGTCCGACGCCTTGAGGAAGAATACGGTGATGGCCAGCACCAGCATGACCAAGGTCCAGCCGATCAGCACCCGGCTGAGCTGGCTGAACAGGGTGCGGTAGGAGGCAATGCGATGGGTGCGCGCTGCGTTGAACAGGATATTGGCCAAGAGGCACGAGGCCAGGATCACCGGGGCATAAAAGGCCGGCTCGCCCAGCTGC
Organism: Devosia sp.; assembly: GCF_028290435.1. Lineage (GTDB taxonomy): Bacteria > Pseudomonadota > Alphaproteobacteria > Rhizobiales > Devosiaceae > Devosia. Next base: position 18,966 of record NZ_JAQGJV010000055.1, read on the forward strand.
ACATAGGCTTCGTAAATCCCGAAACCCAATAGCGCGAGGAGCACCGCTTCAGCGGCTTGAGCGACGCCGACGATCACGGCACCGGAATAGCCGCGCTCCATTGTGGCAGCGATAATGGCTTCGGCCTGTGGCGAGAGCGTGCGACCGGCGGGACCGGCCTCGGTTTGCTTGGAGACGTGCTCCAGCACAGCCTGTTTAGGGTCTACGCGATACATTTGACGCCACCGGTACTCGTACTCGGCGCCATCATCGGCTCAAGGAGTGAAGACTCGGTGAAATTGGCGGTGAGGATTAGGCCGAGAGGTTCTGGTAGAGCGCCGTGATATCGCCCGCCATCCGCTCCAGCGAGAAAGCTTCGGCGATGTGCGCGAGCCGGGTTTTCATTTCGATATGCGCTCCCCTTGGATCGTCGAGGACGGCTTGCATGGCCTCGCGCAAGGCCAGTGGATCGCCAGCGGGGATCAGGCTGGCGGCCGTGGGGCCAAAAATCTCGGGAATGCCCCCCACCTTGGTGGCGATTACCGGCAGTTGAGCGGCTGCGGCTTCGAGAACCACATAAGGCAGGGATTCGGCGAGTGACGGCACCAAGGCGCAGCGTCCGCGGGCGAACATCGCGCGGGCCGGTTGGGCACCTGCCAGTTCGACGCGATTTTGCAACTTGAGCTTGGCGATCTGTGCCGTGAGGGCCGCGCGGGCGGGCCCGTCGCCGGCCATGACCAGCGTGGCGGGTGTTCCATCGGGACGCCGCACCTCGGCCAGCGCCTCGATCAGGATGTGAATGCCCTTGAGATCGCGCAATTCACCAACGAAGACGAAGTCTGCCGCATCGTCATTGGCGGGGACGGGAATGAATTCGTCCGGGTTCAGGCCGTTGTGGATCACCGGGCTGGGGCAGGTTGGCTCCTCGATCACGGCGCTATAGGTGCGCCTGGCGAAGGCGCTTTCGAAGATGATCGCAGCCGTTTGCGCCATTAGCTTGCGCTCGAGCAGGTGGAAAACCTGGCCGGAGCGCGAGCTGGCGGAGAAGTGCAGCACGCCGCCGTGGGGGGTGTAGATCGCGATCGGCCGGCGTTTACCGATCTTCGCCAGCCGCGCGTAAAAGCCGCCCTTGGCGCCGTGGCCATGCAGCACGTCGATATTTAGTTTGCTGACCAGCCGGCGCACCGCCAGCGGCGTCACCAGATCGCCGCGGCCCAGCACATGCGGCATGGCGAAGCGGTGAATGCCCAGGCTGGCGAAGGGGGTAAGCGCAGCGAGCCGGCTTTCGGTCTGGGCGTCATTGGCGAGGCTATCGACGACAATGCCGATCTCGTGGCCGTCAGCCGCAAGCGACCGCGTCAGGTCGGCGACATGGCGGAACAGCCCACCCACCGGAGCGCGCATGACTTGCAGGATGCGCAGCTTGCGCGCTGGGCCCACTGGCTAGAACCAGCGTTCGTTCACGACGATCGTATCGCCGGGATAGATGGGGAAATCGAGGTTGACGGCGCCCTTGACCATTTCGTTGCCCTGGCGGCGATACACCACGGCGCTGTTGCGATCGGCGGTGTCAGTGAAGCCGCCCGCCGTGCTGATCGCGGCGCGGACGGTCATGCCATAGACATAGGGGAACTGGCCGGCATTGCCGACTTCGCCCTGGATGAAGAAGGGTCGGTACTCGGCCACTTCCACGGCAACGTTGGGATTACGCATATATCCATTGGCGAGTGCCGCCGCCACGCGTGCCGCGGCAACCTTGGTGGTCTGTCCGCGCACGGGCACGGTTCCCACCAGCGGGAAGGCGATAGAGCCGCTATCGTCGACGCGGTAGGTCTCGGTCAGGTCGGCGTCGCCATAGACGGTCACCCGCAGGGCGTCGCCGGTGTCGAGCTGGTACGGCCCCTTGGTGTCGACGAGGTATGTCGCCGGCACGGTGGCGCAGGATGCCAGCGGCAGCATCAATGCAATGGTGAGAACGGGCAGCCAGCGCATGAGAATCCAGCTCGGGTTTGATGGCCGGAGTGTCTGCCGGGATGGTTAAGATTTCCCTTAGAGCGGGCGCGTATTGTTGCGATCTGCAAATGCTTTAACGGATTGCTTACTACGATGGGGCGATAAATCCCCCGAACAGGCGAGGTGAGCAATGGCCTACGAATCGCAGGCTTTGCGCGATGCACGAATAGATCTGGGCGCCGTATTCGGTGCGGTCGTCAAACGTCTGCCACGCATCATCCTGGTGACGGTGTTGCTGCTGGCTGCTACATTCGCGCTGCTGATGTTTGTGCCGCGCATGTATGAGAGTTCGGCCGGCATCCTGGTCGAGCCGCGCACCAACGTGTTTGATACGGCGGGTAATGCGCCGTCGGCGGCGGTCAGTGGATTGGCGGCGGGCGTCGTCTCCAGCCAGATCGAGCTGATCAAATCGCGCGAGACCCTGCTCAACGTCATCGACCAGCTCGACCTGCGCTCGGTTCCCGAGTTCAACGGCAGCGGCAGTGGCCCGTCGCCCCTGGGGATCATTTCGCAATTCCTCGGCCGCAAGGCCGCGCCAGCCAATGTGGATGAGACCGTGCTGGCCAACCTGCTCGATCGCATGACGGTGATCCAGGAACGCGACTCGGCGATCATCACCGTGCTGGTGCGGTCGGTCGATCCGGAACTGGCCGCCAAGATCGCCAATGCGGTCGCCAATGCGCATGTGGCGCGCCGCACCGATCTGTCGCTGTCCGACACCGTCGAAGCGTCCGGCTGGCTGGGAAATGAAATCGCCAAGCTGCGCGTCTCGGTCACCGATGCGGAAAACGCGGTCGCCAACTTCAAGGTGCAGAACGACCTGTTCGTGGGCGCCAACAATACGAGCCTGGCCGATCAGGACCTGTCCAGTGTTGCCACGCAGATCAGCGCCGCCCAGGAACGCAAGAGCGCGGCCTTGTCGCGCGCCTCGCTGATCCGGGGGCTGCTGGAACGCGGTGCGCCGATCGATGGCATTGCCGACGTGCGTGCTTCGGCCGTGATCCAGCAATTGACGCAGGAAAAGGCGCGACTGCAGGGCGAGCAGGCTCAGAAAGCCGCGACGCTGCTGCCCAATCATCCGACGATCCAGGCACTGGTCGCCCAGATCAACGAGCTGAACAACCAAATCAATATCGAAGGCCGCCGTGTCGCCGAGGGGCTAGAATCGGAAGCTGAGATTGAGGCTAACCTCGAAACCTCGCTGCGGAGCGAGCTGACCCGCGCCAAGGGCTCGGCCTCTGCCGCCACCACCAATACCGTCACTTTGGACAGCTTGGAACGCGAGGCCAAGGCACAGCGCGACCTGCTGGCCAGCTATCTGCAACGCTATAGCGAAGCCACGACGCGCACCGAGGCGTTGCCTGATGTGCGAGTGGTTTCGCTGGCTGCCGCGTCGGTGAGCCCGGCCTCGCCCAAGACGCCGCTGATCTTGCTGGCTGTCGGCATAGTCGCCGCAGCTGCCCAGATTGGCCTCGTCATCCTGGGCGAACTAATGTCTGGCCGGGCCATCATCGAAGGCCGCCGCATTGCCTATGAAGACGAGCCCGAAGTGCGGCCGCAGGACGAGCTTGAGACGGTTCCATTCATGGAGACCGAGCTTGAGGCCGACCAGCAGTGGATGGAAGAGCCAGCACTTGATGCCGATATCGCCACCCTGGACGATGCCGAGCCCGAGGTTGCGGCCTTCGAAGCGCCCCCCGCATTCGAGACACCAGAGGAAGTGCTTGCTGCGCCAGCCGTAACGGTTCTGGCAGTGGAGCAGGCTGCGCCGATGTTCGCCAGCGAACACGATGTCGACAAGGCTGACCGCGCGCGCTTCATCAAGGCAGTTCTGGCCGAGCCGGAGCCTGAGCCGGAACTGACCGAGGACGAGCAGCAGGAGGTCGAACGCGCCGTCGCGCCGCCAGTCCGGACCCGGCCTGAGACCGCGTTGCCGCCGGCTCCCGTTGCGCCGCGGCCGCAATCTGCCCATACGGCCTTCGCCGACCTGTCCTCCGATCTGGCGCTTGGCCGCACGCGGCTGGTGCTGCTCGCGGGCCACCGGTCCAATGTCGAATGTGAAATGCTGGCCGAGGCGCTGGTTGCCGACGCGCTCGACAAAGGGCTCAGCGTGGCCCTAGTCGATGCTGGCAGCGCGCGCCGCTCCGACGATGCCGGGCTGTCGGACCTGAGCACCGACGAAGCCAGCTTCGGCGATGTCGTGCACAAGTCAAGCGACAACAGCTTTGCCGAAGTGCCATGGGGGCAGGGCGCGACTATCGATCGCCGCTCGCCCAAGCCGCTGACGCTGATCGAAGCGCTGGGCGATATCTATGAAGTCGTGGTGCTGATGACCGGCCGGGTCGGCATGACCTCGACACTCCCCCTGTTCGCCGACCTCGAAGGGCGGCTGGTGCTGGTGGCCAGCGATGACGCCACCGACGTCGAGGACCTGCGCCAGCAACTGGCAGATGCCGGATTCGGTCGCGCCGATATCGTCACCACGCCCGAATTGGTCGCGGCATAATTCAGTCGGGGTCCCCGCGTGCCGTCTCTGAAATACGCCGCCATTGGCGCCATGTTCGAAGCACTGTGGCTGTCCCGACTGCCGGGGCTGATCCGGACGCTGTCGTCGTCGCGCGGCGTCATCTTCACGCTGCATCGGGTGTTGCCCGATGCGCCGGCCGAATTCGCGCCGAATGCTATCCTGCAGGTACGGCCGGACTTTCTGGACTATTGCATCACCCGGATAAGGGCGCTGGGTATCGATATCGTCAGCATGGACGAAGCCGTCGTCCGCATGGCTTCCACCGACGATCACGAGCGGCAGTTCGTCGTTTTCACCTTCGACGACGCCTATAAGGACAACCTGCAATACGCGCTGCCAGTGCTGCGGCGACAGAATTGCCCTTTTACGCTCTATGTGCCGACGGCTCTGGTCGATGGCACCGGCGAGGTCTGGTGGCAGTCCATCGAGGACATTATTGGCCGCGAAAATGCCATTACCGTGGACGGGGAGCGCCTCGACACCAGCACCCTCGCGGTGAAGCAGGCGGCTTATGATGTGCTCTACTGGCGAATGCGCAAAATGCCGGAAGCAGATCGGGTCATTTTGATGCGCAGTTTTGCAGTCGACCATGGCTACGATCTCGACCGGCAATGCCGCGACCTCATAATGGACTGGGACGAGCTGCGGCAGTTCGCCGACGAAGCGCTCTGCACCATCGGCGCGCATACCGTGCATCACTATGAATTGGCCAAGCTGCCGCTGGAGCAGGCGCGCAGCGAAATGGCGCGGTCGGCCGATATCCTGGAGGCAAAGTTCGGCCATCGGCCGGCGCACATCTCGTATCCCATCGGGGGGCCCGCCTCGGCTGGGCCTCGTGAATTCGAGCTGGCGCGGGAACTCGGCTTCCGCACCGGCGTCACCACGCGCCCCGGCGGCATCTATGCGCAGCACAGCCAGACGCCGCAGGCACTGCCGCGCGTTTCGCTCAACGGACTGTTCCAGAAAAAGCGCTATATCGATGTTTTCGCGACGGGAACCATCTTCAGCACGCTAGGTCGCATCACTGGCTAGGCGGCCGGTACGTCATCCTTGGCCATCCAGCGGATGAGGGCCATGGCCGGGAAAATCCAGCCCATGCCGGCGACGCAAAAGAACGGGATCAGCACGAACCACGGCATGCCCTGCAGCAGTTCCAGATAGATCGTCGTGCCCACGACCAGCCATGCCGCGATCGAGCCGAGGATCAGCAGCACTCCCAAAAATTTGCGTTTGCGCTGCGTCATCATGCGTCATCGCGGCTATTGCGGTTCCTAGTGGGCGGGCATACCACTGCGCCCCGTCGACCGATACCGGGATAATGCTGTGACGACCGCCCATGATGCCGCACTGATACAGACCTTGCCTGCCACCAATCGCCTGCGCCCGGTGCGCATCTGGCTCTATGTCGTGGCGGCCGCGGTGCTGTTCATGGTCGTGGTTGGCGGCATTACACGGCTGACGGAATCCGGGCTGTCCATCACCAGTTGGCAGCCGATTTCGGGCACCATCCCGCCGATGAACGATGCGGCCTGGCAGGCCGAATTCGACGCCTACAAGCAAATCCCGCAATATCAGGTCAACAATATCGACATGACCATGGATGGCTTCAAAGCCATCTTCTTCTGGGAATATCTTCATCGCCTGATCGGGCGGCTGCTGGGTGTGATCTTCCTCGTGCCGTTCCTCGTATTCCTGGTGCAGCGCCGTCTTCCGCGCACGCTGGCCTTGCCGCTGGCTGGCCTGTTCGTGCTCGGCGGTTTCCAGGGCGTGCTGGGTTGGTGGATGGTGTCTTCGGGCCTGTCCGAACTCACCTCCGTGTCGCAATACCGGCTGGCTGCCCATCTTACGGCGGCAGCGCTCTTATTCATCGCCTTGGTTTATGTACCGCGCTCGCTGGAGCCGGGCAGGGCGCCAGGCAAGGTCACAACCACCAATATCTGGACCGGGGCGATCCTGCTCGTGCTCATCCTGATCCAGATCGCCGCGGGTGCCTTCGTTGCCGGGCTCGACGCAGGCATGGGCTACAATACCTGGCCGCTGATGGATGGAGCCATCATCCCCAATGGCTTGGGCATCATGCAGCCGTTCTGGCGCAATCTGTTCGAGAATGCCCTGACCGTGCAGTTCGTCCATCGCTGCATTGCCTATGTCATCATCCTCTATCTGGTCTTCGCCATCTGGCGCCAATCGCGCGCTGGCGGCTTTGATGGTGTCAATGGCTGGCTGCCCCGCATCGCCGCGTTCGTCGTGCTGCAAGCCGCTTTGGGCATTGCCACGCTGCTGTTTTCGGTGCCCATCGGCCTCGCCGTCGGCCATCAGGCGCTGGCCTTCATGCTGGCGGGCCTGACGATCGCCTACCTTGCGGATATGCGTCGTGCTTTGCGGTAGTATAATACCGCATCCATAAAGCATTGATTTTGTTGATGTTTATCAACCCCCTTGACGACGTGCGACTCCCCCTCTAAACGGACCGCAATAAGCCGCCAATTCCTTCGAGAACGGGCCGGTAAGCCACGAAAATCTAGGGAATTTCACTCATGAGCACTTACACTGCCAAGCCGAGCGAGATCGACAAGAAGTGGATCCTGATCGACGCTGAAGGCCTTGTGGTCGGTCGCGTCGCTTCGATCATCGCTTCGCGTCTCCGCGGCAAGCATCTGCCGACTTTCACCCCGCACATGGACATGGGCGACAACATCGTTGTCATCAATGCCGGCAAGGTGAAGTTCACTGGTCGCAAGCTCGACCAGCACAAGTTCTATTGGCACACCGGCTTCCCCGGCGGCATCAAGGACCGGACTGCCCGCGAGATCCTCGAAGGCCGTTTCCCGGAACGCGTTCTCGAGAACGCCGTGCGTCGCATGATGCCCGGTGGCCCGCTGACCCGCGCCCAGTTGAAGAACCTCAAGGTCTACGCCGCTGGCGAGCATCCTCATGAGGCTCAGCAGCCCAAGAAGCTCGACGTGGCTGCGATGAACTCCAAGAACGTGAGGGTGAAGTAACATGGCCGAGACCATCAATTCTCTCGAAGACCTCGGGACCTCCACCGTCGCTCCGGCAGTCAACCTGGCTCCGGTCCACGTTCAGAAGCTCGACGCCCAGGGCCGCGCCTATGCCACCGGCAAGCGCAAGAACGCCGTCGCTCGCGTCTGGATCAAGCCAGGCAAGGGCGCCGTGGTGATCAACGGCCGCGAATTCGCGACCTATTTCGCCCGTCCGGTTCTGCAGCTCATCGTCAAGCAGCCGATCGTCGCGACCGAGCGCACTGACCAGTACGACGTCGTCGTCACCGTCGCCGGTGGTGGTCTGTCGGGCCAGGCCGGTGCTGTCCGTCACGGTATCTCCAAGGCGCTGAACTTCTTCGAGCCGGGCCTGCGCCCGATCCTCAAGAAGGGTGGCTTCCTGACCCGCGACAGCCGCGTCGTGGAACGCAAGAAGTACGGCAAGGCCAAGGCCCGCAAGTCCTTCCAGTTCTCCAAGCGCTAAGCTTCGGGACATATTTGCAAAGGGCCGGGAAACCGGCCCTTTTCTTTTGCGCTGCGCACAACCAGATAGACCGGGCAATACGAGCCCCGCCATGTTCAACCTCATCACCCGCTTCCACCTGCTGCTTCTGCTTGTGCTTGGCGCCATAACCGGCGTGGCGGTGTTCCGCGTGCCGGCGGATTACGCCTTTCCCGCGCATTGGGCGGCCAGCCAGGCCGATTGGCTATGGCCGCGCAATGCGGCGCTGGCGGTCGGTCCGGTCATAGCCGTCGTCCTGCTGGGCGGGTTTGCGGTTCTGAGTGGTCTGCTGACCAAGAACCACCTCGCCAAGGTGCGTCACATCCTTGAGCCGGCGTTGACGCTTCTGCTCGGTGTCCTCGTAGCAGTGCAGCTTGGCTTATTGCTGAACGGCATCGGCTCGGACCTCGATCTGGTTCGCCTAACGGCCATTGCTCTTGGTCTGCTCCTAATCGGCCTCGGCATCGTCTTCGCCGAGGCGGAGCGCCACACCTATGCCGGCCTACGGCTGCCCTGGCCGATCGCCGGGGACAGTCAATGGCGCAAGGCGCACCGGGTGACTGGGGTGGCGTTTGGTCTGGCTGGGGCAGGGCTGTTGGCGATGGCCTGGCTCGCCCCCGATCTGGGGCCTTTGGTAATCGCCTTTGCGCTGGCGCTGAGCGTACCCCCAGTGCTGGCGGCGTGCGCTACCGCATTGTCGCGATAACCGGCCCGGCATGGCATTGCCGTGAAACCGGTTTCGCCAACAGGAATTTCCGCTGTGATTGCAAACGGAAAACCATGCGCTGCAACTTCTGAGGGGGAAGGGTAGTTTGTGACCAAGAATGAGGCTGGCGGCTTAATCGGTAGGCAGCTTTGCTTTTCCAACCTGCAGGTCAACATGTCTCCCACTACACTTTCGTCGGCCGCCCGGCCGGCCAGGGCGCCCAAGCCCTTTTATCGCAATTTCGGTTTCCAGGTCCTCGCCGCCATGGTGTTGGGGCTGATCCTTGGCTATATCGCCCGCAATATCGGGCCAGATGCCGCCGGCAACGCCAATTGGCTGACCCAGACGCTCGCCACAGTCGGTTCGATCTTCGTGTCGCTGTTGCGCGCCTTAGTGCCGGTGCTGATTTTTACCGCCATCGTCGCCTCCATCGCTAATCTGCGTGAGCTGAACAACGCTGCCCGCCTCGTCTGGCAGACGCTGCTGTGGTTCGCCATTACCGCGCTGATCGCCGTCGGCATCGGCATTGCGCTCGGCCTGATCATCCAGCCGGGCCTTCACACCGGCGTGGCTGCAACCGCCGCGCATGCGCCGTCGTCGTCCGGCTCCTGGCTCGATTTCCTCAAGGGTATCATTCCCTCGAACATCCTGGGGCTGACGGCATCGACCAGCGTCAAAGACACTGGCGCCACCACCAGCCTGAACTTCAACGTGCTGCAGATCATCGTCATCTCGATCGTGGTCGGCATCGCGGCGCTGCGCGTCGGCCCGTCGGCCGATCCATTCCTGGCGTTCAACCGCTCCTTCCTCAAGATCGTGCACAAGATCCTGTGGTGGGTGATCCGCCTGACCCCGATCGGCACTATCGGCCTGCTCGGCAATGCTGTCGCCGTCTACGGCTGGGATGCGCTGGCGCAGCTCGGCTGGTTCTCGGCTGCCATCTACATCGGCCTCGCCATCGTGCTGTTCGTGGTCTACCCGATCGTGCTGGGCACCAATGGCCTCAACCCGATCCGGTATTTCCAGGGCGTCTGGCCCGCCGTTCAGCTCGCTTTCGTCTCCCGCTCATCCATCGGCACCCTGCCGCTGACTCAGCGCGTGACCGAAGAAAACCTCGGCGTGCCGCGTGAATACGCCGCCTTCGCCGTGCCGCTCGGCGCCACCACCAAGATGGACGGTTGCGCCGCGATCTATCCAGCTATCGCTGCGATATTCGTCGCCCAGTTCTATGGCGTGCCGCTTGGGCTGCAGGAATATCTGCTGATCGCGTTCGTCTCGGTCATCGGCTCGTCGGCGACCGCGGGCCTAACCGGCGCCACCGTGATGCTGACGCTGACGCTGTCGACCCTGGGCCTGCCGCTGGAAGGCGTGGGGCTGCTGCTGGCGGTTGATCCGATCCTCGACATGGGCCGTACCGCGGTCAACGTCGCCGGCCAGGCGCTGATCCCCACTATCGTCGCCAAGCGCGAGGGTATTCTGGATCAGGCTGCGTATGATCGGCACGAGAGCATTGACGCGCTCGATGACTCGGTTGAGGCCGTGCCGGCCGAGTAGGGCGGGCGATATTGCGAATGAAAAAGGGAGGCGAAAGCCTCCCTTTTTGTTGTGGCCCCAAATTGTCCCCAGCACGGTTCTTCCCGCGGACTTGATCCGCGGGCCACTCTCAACACGGTGGGCGCGGCGAGAGGCCCGCAGATCAAGTCCGCGGGAGGGCCGGTGGGTCGGGAGATTGCCTGTGGGTGGGAGAGTTCCGTAGGCGCTAGATGCCCGCGGGCGATACGAAAATCACCCAACCAGCTTCAGCGCCGGCTTTTTCTTTTTCGGCTTGATCGCGGCATGCGGGGTGTAATTGGCCATCACCCGCTCGATGACCTTGATGGCGGTAGCGGTGCCGTCCTCGGCATGCAGCTTTTCGGCCAGGGCCGAGGCGTTCTTGCGGTAGGTTTCGTTGGTGCTGAGATCGGCCAGCGCGCCGGCCAGGATTTCCGGCGTCAGCTTGCGCAGGCGCACGGGCTTGGGACCGGTGCCGAGCTCGAACACGCGGCGGCCCCAATAGGGCTGGTCGACCGTCTGCGGTACGATAAAGGTCGGGCGGCCGAGATGCAGGCCCGCCGATGTCGTGCCGGCGCCGCCGTGATGCACGACGGCCGACACATACTTGAACAGCTTGTCGTGCGGCGCCTTTTCGATGGCGAAGATGGTGTCGGGCAGGTCGCTCGGATTGATCCCGCCCCAACCGCGCGCGACGACGGCCCTACCGCCCCACAGCTTGACGGCGTCTTTGAGGATTTGCGTGTTGCGCTCGGCCCCGAACGGCATCGAGCCGAAGCCGATATAGACCGGCGCCTCACCCTCGGACAGGAACTTCTGGAACTCGGCCGACGGCTGCCAGTTGGACTGGTCCTTGAGCGTCCAGTAGCCCGAGACGATGGCACTCTTGGGCCAATCGCGCGGGCGCGGGGAAATCTCGTCGGAATAGGCATAGAGCGTCGTCAGCGGCGTGCCGTCGGTATTGCGGAAGAAGCCGCCCTTCTTGCGGGACTCGAGGCCCATCAACTCGCGGCGCAGCTTGTTGCGCGGCAGGTTGTAATAGATCTGCTGCACAGTCATGGCCGTATAGGTCAGCCGGTTGAAGGCCGGACCAAAATCGGCACCGTAATAGATGCAGAGCGGAAATTCGCTGGTCGAGTTGAGCGGCTGCAGCGCCACCATCAGAGCGGGAATGTGCAACGCTTCGGCGATGTCGATGCCGAAACTGGTGTTCATGTTGAGAATCAGCGCGTCGGCGCCCTGGCACATGTTCCAGGCATGGCGGGCGGCTGTATCGACGATCTGCTGACCCTGCCGCAGCAGGGACGGGCCATTGATCAGCATCGACTGGCTCATCGCGTTTTCGAACCGCGACTGCATCAGGAAGGCCTGGATCGATGGTCCGAGCGAATGAAATTCGATGCCGTGGCTGGTGACCATGTCCTCGAATTCCTCGGAAGCGCCGAGAACAACCGAGTAGCCACGATCCTTGAGCGCCATGGCGAGAGCCAGATAGGGTTGAACGTCGCCCTGCGTGCCAATCGTGACCAGGGCAATGCGCTTTACCATTCAATCCTCACTTGACGCCATTCTGGACGAAGGTCGTAGCCCCCGTGACCATTTACAATGCCCCGCAGTGCATTTATGAACGGCTCTCTCGATAGCTGGTTTCCTTACAAAAAACGTGTCCGAAGGGCAATAGACATGCCGTCCCCATTCACTGTTGCTTTGGTTGGAGCCTCGCTCGCCGGCAATCGGATGGCCGCCGCTATCATCGCATTGACGCGGGCGAACGCCCGCTAGCTCTTCCCGAGTGCCACACCGGCAGGGAAGAGCCGAACATGATTGTTCCGCTGCAAATGCAGCGTTTAACCCGTTCACAACCATAATTCCGCGATAATCGCGCACTCTTGTTCGGAGGCGCAGCGCAGAGTCTCAAGCCAGACAGCGCGTCGCGGCCCCATCCGGTCCGGGAAGGACCACTGAGGATATCATGACCGACGATTTCCACCGCATCCGCCGCCTTCCGCCCTACGTGTTCGCCCATATCGATCCGCTCAAGGCCAAGGCGCGCGCCGAAGGCGTCGACATCATCGATTTGGGCATGGGCAACCCCGATATGCCGACCCCGGCCCATATCGTGGAAAAGCTGCAGGAAACGGTCAAGGACCCGCGCACGCATCGCTATTCCAGCTCGCGCGGCATTCCCGGCCTGCGCAAGGCTCAGGCGAGCTATTATGGCCGCCGTTTTGGCGTGAAGCTGAACCCCGATACGCAGATTGTCGCGACCCTGGGCTCCAAGGAAGGCTTCGCTAACATGGCCTCGGCCATTACCGCGCCGGGCGATGTGGTGCTGGTTCCCAACCCGACTTACCCGATCCATGCCTTCGGCTTCATCATGGCCGGCGGCGTGGTGCGCTCCATGCCAGCCGATCCGAATGAGGATTTCATGCGCTCGCTGGATCGCGCCGTTCGGCACTCGATTCCGAAGCCGATCGCGCTGGTGCTGAACTATCCGGCCAACCCAACCGCCTACACCGCCGACCTCGATTTTTACACTGAGGTGGTCAAGTATTGTAAGGCCAATGACATCTTCATCCTGTCCGATCTCGCCTATTCCGAGATCTATTTCGATGAAGACGCACCGCCGCCTTCCGTGCTGCAAGTCCCGGGCGCCATCGATATCACGGTCGAGTTCACCTCGATGTCCAAGACCTATTCGATGCCCGGCTGGCGCGTCGGCTTTGCGGTCGGCAATGAACGGCTGATCGCCGCCTTGGCGCGGGTGAAGTCGTATCTCGACTACGGTGCGTTCACTCCTATCCAGGTTGCTGCCACGGCAGCGCTGAACGGCTCGGACGACGTGATTGAGGAAGTCCGCAAGATCTACAAGTCGCGCCGCGACGTGCTGGTCGAGAGCTTCGCGCGTTCCGGCTGGGACATTCCAGTGCCCAAGGCCACCATGTTCGCCTGGGCGCCGATTCCCGCGCAGTTCGCTCATCTCGGCTCGCTCGAATTTGCCAAGCTCCTGATCAAGGAAACCGGCGTTGGCGTGGCTCCGGGCGTCGGCTTCGGTGAATATGGCGATCAATATATTCGCCTGGCCTTTGTCGAAAACGAACAGCGCATCCGCCAGGCCGCCCGCAACATCAAGAAGCTGCTCGGCAGCAATGTCGGGTCGGGCAACGTGGTACCGCTGAGCGCGTAGCATCATGAACCCCCGCTGGATTATCGGAGTTCTGATCTTGATCGCCGTGGTTGGTTCACTGCTCTACTTCAATCAGGCGCCCCATCCTTGATGGCTGCTCGCTAAGTCCTATTGACGACTAGGCACTTTCCTATGCAGATGTCGCTCCCATGAGCGACATCCAATCTTTCCGCCAATCCGTCGAATCCTTTATCTCCGCACGTGGTTGGACCCCCACGCGTTTCGGCCGCACTATCGCGGGCGATCCGCTATTCGTGTTCGACCTGCGCGAGGGCCGCGAGCCGCGCAGCGACACGCGCATGCGCATCCTCAAGGCGATGCAGGATTTCGGCGAAGCCGCGACCGCGACGCCATTGCGAATCGGCGTGGCAGGGCTCGGAAACGTCGGCGCGACGCTGGTGCGCATCTTGCAGAAGGATGGCGCCGAGTTGACCAAGAAGCTGGGCCGTCCGCTGATCGTCACCGCTGTCGCTGCTAGGTCGCGGTCGCGCGATCGCGGCATCGATATTTCGGGGCTCGATTGGTTCGACGATCCGGTGGCTTTGGCAAAATCCGACGGCATCGACCTGTTCGTGGAACTTATCGGCGGCGAGGATGGCCCGGCGTTCGCGGCGGTCAAAGCCGCGCTTGAGATCGGGCGGCCCGTGGTCACCGCCAATAAGGCATTGCTGGCCAAGCACGGCGTCAAGCTGGCCAAGATGGCCGAGGACTCGGGCGCCCAGCTCGGCTTCGAGGCTGCGGTCGCGGGTGGCATCCCGGTCATCAAGACGCTGCGCGAGGGCCTGGGCTCGGCCAAGATTGCCAAGGTCTTCGGCATCATGAACGGCACTTGCAATTATATCCTTACCCGCATGGGCAATGAGGACATCTCCTTTGCCGATTGCCTCAAGGACGCGCAGGCGCTGGGCTATGCCGAGTCTGACCCTAGCTTCGATGTCGACGGTTTCGATACCGCCCACAAGCTGTCGATACTTGCCACGCTGTGCTTCGGCTACGAGATTGCCCCTGACAAAATCCACGTCGAGGGCATCACCAAGATCACCCAGCACGATATCAAAGTGGCCTCCGACCTCGGCTACAAGATCAAGCTGCTCGGCATCGCGCAGCGTTCCGACGACGGCATCGAGCAGCGCGTGCATCCCACCTTCGTGCCCAAGGGTAGCGCCATCGCGGGCGTCGACGGCGTGATGAATGCCGTGGCGCTAGAAACCGACCATGTGCACGAACTGCTGTTGGCGGGTCCCGGCGCGGGCGGACCGCCGACGGCATCCTCTGTGCTGTCCGATATCCTCGACATCGCTCGCGGCACCCGCGTGCCGCCGTTGGGCGTGCCCAGCGACGAACTGCTGCCCTACAAACAGGCCCCGATGCGCGCCCATGAAGGCGGCTACTATATCCGCCTCAATGCCAAGGACGTGCCCGGCGCCCTGGCGGCCATAGCCACGCGCATGGGCGAACATGCCATCTCCATCGATAGTGTCATCCAAAGGCCAGATCTGAAGGCTAAGGATGTGTCCGAGGACGGCGTGCCGACGCGGACCGTCGTGATGATCACCCAGCAGACGCTGGAAGCGAATGTGCGCGAATCCCTTGCGCAGATCGCCGCCGATGGGTTCATAGTCGGCCAGCCGCAATTGATCCGGATCGAGATGCTGTAGAGCTTCGTCCGGCGACGGGCAGGGGGAAGCATGAGACTCACCAAGGCCGAGGAGAGCCGCAGCGCGGCGCACCTGCATCGCAGCCTGACGCTTGAGCTGGTGCGCGTGACCGAGCGCGCCGCCATCGCCGCGGCGGAATGGCGCGGCAAGGGCAATGAAAAGGGCGCCGACGACGCTGCCGTGAGCGCCATGCAAGCAGAATTGATGCGCGTACAGATCAGCGGCCGCATCGTCATCGGCGAAGGCGAAGTCGGCGAGGCTGACCAGCTTTATATTGGCGAAGAAGTGGGCACCGGCGACGGCCCTGCGGTCGATATCGCCGTCGATCCGCTGGAAGGCGTGACGCTCTGCGCCAAGAACCAGCCCGATTCCATCGTCGTGCTGGCCATGGCCGAACGCGGCGGCCTGCTCAACGTCGCCCGCGACGTCTACATGCACAAGATCGCGGTTGGCTCAGACTATGCCAAGGACGTGGTGCATATCGATGAGACTGCGACGGCCAACGTCAAAGCCCTCGCCTCGGCCAAGGGCGTGCCGCTGAGCGAAATCACCGCCATCGTGCTGGATCGCCCGCGCCATGCGGGGCTGATCGAGGAATTGCGGACAGCCGGCGTCGCCGTCAAGCTGATCAGCGACGGTGACGTGGCGGGCGTTATCCACGCGGTGAACACCGAGGATACCGGCATCGATATCTATCTCGGCTCCGGTGGGGCGCCCGAGGGCGTGCTGGCGGCTGCGGCTTTGCGCTGCATCGGCGGGCATATGCAGGGCAAGCTGATCCTTGATACGCAGGACAAGCGCGAGCGCGCCTATCGCATGGGCATTCACGACGCCAACCGAATCTACGACGTCACCGAACTGGCGGCTGGCGATGTGCTGTTCGCGGCAACCGGGGTGACTGATGGGACACTGCTCGACGGCATTCGGCTGCGGCGCAAATCGGTGGAGACCTCCACCATCGTCATGCGGTCCTGGAGCCAGACTGTACGCTGGATCAAGGCGCATCACGCGCGCTAGACCTTGACGGCGGCTCCGCGTGGGCGGACGGTGCTGGTTCATAGGTGACGCATGGCTGTTCTAACGGTACTTGCCGATCAGGATCGCTTCGGGCAGCCGGTGACCTTCCTGAACGGGCAGTTCAACACCAAGGTATCGGGAACCGACACCGGTGGCGCGCTCTGCATGATTGACACCGTTCGCACGCGGCGGGGCGGGCCACCGCTGCATTTTCACTATGAGCAGGACGAGCTGTTCTTCGTCCAGGAGGGCGATTTCCGCTTCTTGATCGGCGAAGAGCTGTTCGATCTGAAGCCGGGCGACTTCATCTTCGGGCCCCGCCGCATTCCGCATGCGTTCGCCAATCTGAGCGAGACAGGGCGACTGATGGTTGGATTTCAGCCGGCAGGAACGATGGAAGCGTTTTTCGCCGCGGGCCTGCGCGACCCGAACTCGGAGGCGTTCCGCGAGCTGAGCCGGGCGCACGGCATGGAGGTGGTCGGACCACCTTTGGCGCTCTGAACAGCTTCCTCTCGACCGCCCCTCCCAAATCACCTAGTTCTCTGCTCCATGGTCGAACCTCCGCGCCCTTTTCTTGACGTGACCCGCTCGGCCACTGGCCGCGTGTGGGTCGACCGTCTCGATCCGGCGATGACGCGGATTGCGGCGGCGATTGCCCAGCGCACCAATCACAGCGAAATCCTGGCGCGGGTGCTGGCCGGCCGCGGCGTCGATATCGACCAAGCGGAAGTGTTCCTCGAACCCACGATCCGGGCGCTGATGCCGGACCCATCGACGCTGACGGCGATGGACGCGCTGGCCGAGCGGATCGCCAAGGCGATCGCAGACAATGAGTCGGTGGCGCTGTTCGGCGATTACGACGTAGACGGCGCTTGTTCCTGTGCGCTGATGGCGCGGTATCTAGGGTTTTTCGGTCTCGATCCGCAGGTGCATATCCCAGACCGGATTTTCGAGGGCTATGGTCCCAATTCGGCGGCGATGGACAAGCTGATCGATGCCGGCGCCAACCTGATCATCACATTGGACTGCGGCACCACCAGCGATGCGCCGATCGCCCATGCTCGCTCGCGTGGCGCCGATGTGCTGGTGATCGACCATCACCTGTCCGACCGCGATCTGCCGGACGCCAATGCGCTGGTTAATCCGAACCGACCCGACGATATCTCCGGCCTCGGCTACCTCTGCGCGGCCGGGGTGACCTTCATGGTCCTCGTTGCGGTCAACCGCGTGCTGCGCCTGCGCGGCGATACTCGGATGCCCGATTTGATGAAGCTGCTCGATCTGGTGGCGCTGGCGACGATTTGCGATGTGGTGCCGCTGACCGGGCTTAACCGCGCCTTTGTGGTGCGAGGCCTCGAAGTGGCGCGGCGCGGTGATAATCAGGGCATTGCGGCGCTGGCGCTGGCGGCGCGAGTCAATGGTCCGCTCAATCCCTATCATCTGGGCTTCCTCATCGGCCCACGCATCAATGCTGGCGGCCGCATCGGCGACGCGGCGCTGGGGACACGGCTGCTGACGCTGGATGACGAGCATCAGGCGCTGGTCATCGCCGCCCAGCTCGACGAGTTGAATACCGAACGGCAACGCATCGAAATCGAGGCCGTTGAGGAGGCGGCCAGCGTGGCCGGGGCCGAAATCGGGCTGGGCGATGGCCCGCCGGTCCTGGTGCTCGCTTCGGCCAATTGGCATCCGGGCGTTGCTGGCCTGATCGCGGCGCGGCTACGCGAGCGCTTCGAGCGCCCGGTCTTTGCCGTCGCGCTACAGCCCGATGGCACCGGCACCGGCTCCGGCCGGTCCATGCCTGGCGTCGATCTGGGCAGCGCGGTCATCGAGGCGGTGGAACTGGGCCTGATCGTCAAAGGCGGCGGGCATGCCATGGCGGCGGGTGTCACGCTCAAGCCGGGCCAACTCGGGCCGTTCCGCTCGCATTTGATCGAGCGTCTATCCGTATCCGTCGGCGATGCCCGCGCCGCTACCGCGCTGCCTATCGACGCGGCGGTGACCGCGCGCGGCGCCACGACTGATCTGGTGCACGACATCGAGCGGGCAGGGCCGTTCGGCTCAGGCAATGCCATGCCGGTCTTTGCTTTCCCAGCCCATCGCGCCAAATTCGCGCAGGTGGTGGGCAAGGGCGGCCATGTCAGTTTCACGCTGACGTCGGAGGATGGCGCGCGGCTCAAGGCCATCGCTTTCCGCGCCGCGGGCACGCCAATCGGCGATCTGTTGCTGGCTACCGACGACCAGCATATGCACTTCGCCGGCACCCTCAATATTGATCATTGGCAGGGTCGCGAGCAGGTCCAGTTTCGCGTCACCGACATCGCAAAGCCGCGCGCCTAAGGCACTTTTTGGTGCCTTATCGCCCTTCTGGCGTCATCACGTGGACTTGAAACTGAGGCTTGCATATCCAATTATCAGCGGTAAAGTGCACCCGATATTTTCTGGGAAGCGTTACTATTGTGGCTCGGTGGAAGCGCCACCGAAGCTCAAGTCTCGGCGACCGCTCAGCAGCCGCCACCCACTCATTAGTTGGAATTTGCGGCCTAATGACTAAAACAGCAGTTGATCAAAACCGCAGTGGCGTAACTCTGTGGACGCAATTTATATCCCGTATTGTCGAGTCGGTGGGGGTGCGCCTCCTCGGCCATCCGCGCCATGGCGCCGTCACCGTCATATTTCCAAATGGTCGCGCCCGAACGATCGGCAATCCGTCGACCGGAGAGCATTCGGTTCTACGACTGAATAATTTCAAGGTCATCAAGGATTCGATGCGCCGCGGCACGGTCGGCTTCGCTCATGCCTATATGCAGGGCGATATCGAGATCGACGACCTCACCGCACTGTTCCGCTTCTTCCTGCAGAACCGCGACATCTTCGAAAATGCCAATCCAGGCCTGTTCCGCAAGGCGGCCCAGGATTTCGCCTACCATATGTCGCGGCCGAACTCGCTCGAGGGCTCCAAGCAGAACATCGCCGAGCACTACGACCTCGGCAACGATTTCTACGGCCAATGGCTCGATCCCTCGATGACCTATTCGTCGGCAGTGTTCACCTCGGGCGACCAGAGCCTAGAAGAAGCCCAGCGGGTCAAATACCACCGCGTTGCCGACATGGCGGGCATCACTGAAGGCTCAAGCGTCTTGGAGATCGGCTGCGGCTGGGGCGGCTTCGCCGAAACCGTCGCGCGCGACTACAAGGCCAAGCTCCATGGCATCACGCTCTCGGCGGAACAGCTCAAATTCGGGCAGGATCGTCTGGCCCGCCAAGACCTCGATAACCTCGCCACGCTGCATTTCGAGGACTACCGCCACACCAAGGGCCAGTTCGACCATATCGGCTCGATCGAAATGATCGAGGCTGTTGGCGAAGACAATTGGCCGAGCTACTTCCAGACCGTCTTCGACCGGCTCAAGGCTGGCGGCACGGCCGCGATCCAGGCCATCACCATTAATGAGGCCGACTTCGAAGGCTATCGCAGCGGTCCCGATTTTATCCAGCGCTACATCTTCCCCGGCGGCATGCTGCTGACCAAGACGGCCATGCAGCAGATGGGCGACAAGGTCGGCCTAGTGCTGGAAAGCACCGAGACGTTCCGCCTGTCCTACGCCAAGACCCTCAAGCTGTGGCGCGACCGGTTTCTCGAACGCTGGCCCATGATCGCCCCGCTCGGCTATGACGAAGAGTTCAAGCGCAAGTGGGTGTATTACCTGAGCTATTGCGAAGCGGGCTTCACCGAAGGCGCCATCGACGTCGGGATTTATCAGTACCGCAAGCCGGCTTGATCCACGCCGATCTAAACCAATGCTCCAAGGCCGCCAGTTTGGCGGCCTTATTTTTTTGCCATCGGCACGGCCGTGGCAAAGCCCTGGCGGCTTGGGTAGTTCAAAATGGGGAAGGGGATGACTGGTACGCCCACGGGGAATCGAACCCCGCTCTGCACCGTGAGAGGGTGCCGTCCTGACCGATAGACGATGGGCGCATTGGTCATTGAGGTGCCACTCAGTCTTGGCATCTCTGTCGTTAAACGCTTGGCTCTTGGCAGGCAAGAGGGGTGGTACGCCCACGGGGAATCGAACCCCGCTCTGCACCGTGAAAGGGTGCCGTCCTAACCGATAGACGATGGGCGCCTAAGCGTTGCGTTCGTATATTCAGCTCATCCCGGATGTGCAACCCATTTCCGACCGCCAAACCGAATTTTTCAACAGCCGCTGAAAGTCACCGGGCGTGAATAGCCGCGTGGGCGGTCGCGCACGTCGACATGTATGAAGGAACGGCCAGGATAGCAGCCCAGTCCGCCCACATCATCATTGCGCATGGCATAGGCGATGAGCTGACTCTTATCGATTCCGGGGATGTAGAAATCGGCGGCCATGCACTTCTTGTGGTAGGAATTATCCTGGCCACCGGCCGACGAATTATGCTGGTTGTCGCGATACCCCGAATTCATGATCACCTTCTTGCCGAAATGGCCCTCGAAGTCCCAGATCAGGAAACGCAGCTTAGGGCTGATGCAGAAGGCGTTGACGTCCCGGCTCGCCACGAAGGTGCCAAAACTGTTGCCCTTGCCCGAATAGCTGGCGCCGCTGCTGCTGGCGAACATGGCCATGGGCATGCAGCCGGTCAGGGCCAGGGTACAGGCGAGGATAAGGGCAATTGATCTCATGGCGGCTTCCGGGACCAATGTTGCGCGAATGCAACAGTCAAACATGGTCGGGTGAAGTCGCTAAAATACGATTGTTTTCGCTAACCGCGCGCTAAGCGGCACGGTTAGCGAAACGTTAGTTATCGGCCAGAGGGCTTACCACTTGCCGGTGTTCGGCATCGACAGCCACGGCTCCTGCGGGGGCAGGGTACCGTCCTGGATCAACTCGATGGAAATCCCGTCAGGGGAGCGCACGAACGCCATGTGGCCATCGCGCGGCGGCCGGTTGATCACCAGGCCCATATCGGAGAGATGCTGGCACAGCGCGTAGATATCCTGCGTCCGATAGGCCAGATGGCCGAAATTGCGGCCACCGGTATATTCCTCCGGGTCCCAGTTATAGGTCAGTTCGACCTCGCCGCCGACATCGCCGGGTGCGCGCAGGAAGATCAGGGTGTAACGACCTTTTTCGTTCTCGCTGCGCCGGGTTTCTTCCAGGCCCAGCCCTTGGCAATAGAATTTCAGGCTCGCTTCGACATCGGTGACGCGCACCATGGTGTGCAGATATTGCATGATTATCCTCCTGTGAGATCTTGCAGCAGGCGTAGCAATCCGGGAGGCGCGGGGCAATCGCCGCCATCCCAAACAAAATCGCAACGCCTTCTTAACTTTTAGGTTTGAATCGGACAGAGTGTGTAAGTCTTGTGGAGTACCTCGCGGCGGCGGGGCGAGTACGAAAAGGCTTTGGGGATCATGGGGGCCAAGTTTTCTGGCGACGGCGACGAGGTCGGAGGTTTGTCGGGGGAGACAGGCCCGGCAACCCATTCCGAAAGCGGCGATGCCGGGCTCGATACCATCGAGATCATCGGCGCCATCAAATGGTTCGACGCCGGCAAGGGTTTTGGCTTCATCGTCCCCGATAACGGCATGCCCGATGTGCTGCTGCACGTGACCTGCCTGCGCCGCGACGGTTACCAGACTGCCTATGAAGGCGCCCGCATCGTCGTCGAAGCCCTCAATCGCCCCGGTGGCCTGCAGGCGTTCCGTGTCGTCTCGATGGACGAATCGACGGCGCGCCATCCCGCGCAAATGCCGGCACAGCGCACCCATGTGGTGGTCGAGGCGACCTCGGGCATGGTGCGGCTGGAGGTGAAGTGGTTCAACCGCATCCGCGGCTTCGGCTTCCTCTCGGCGGGAGAGGGCACGCCGGACATTTTCGTGCATATGGAAACCTTGCGCCGTTTCGGCATCACCGAGCTGCGCCCCGGCCAATTCGTGCTGGTGCGCTACGGCAATGGCCCCAAGGGCCTTATGGTCGCCGAAATCCGCCCGGATGGTTGGGGCGACGCCCCATCTTCTCACTAAGGTCTCCATCCGATGTTCCATTCGACCGCCGTCCGCCAGCCTGTGCGCGTCCTGAGGGGGCTTGGGCTGGGCTTGGCTGCCATAATTGCTTTCGCCCCTTTGGCTGCGTGCAGCGATGAGGGCAAGCTGGTGCTGCACACGGCAAGTGGCGATCACGCCTTCCATGTCGAAGTTGTCGATACGCCCGAGGGGCGCGAAAAGGGGTTGATGTTCGTGCAGGACCTGGCCGACGATGCCGGTATGCTGTTCGATTTCAAGGAAGAGCGCCCGGTCTCGTTCTGGATGCAGAACACTCTCATCCCGCTCGACATGGTGTTTGTCGGTGCCGATGGCGTGGTCAAAACCGTTCACGCCAATGCGCGCCCGATGGATACGACCTCGATCCCCTCGGGTGCGCCAGTGCAGTACGTACTGGAAGTCCCCGGCGGCGTAGCAGCCTCTATCGGGCTGCAGCCGGGCGACACGATGATCCACGATCGCGTTGGTAAAAAGACCAAATAGGCGGGCGCTAGAGCCGGCTGATGACCATGGTGTCCAGCACGGCCCACAGGTGCAGGCAGGCGCCTGCCACCACGAAGACATGCCACAGCACGTTCTGGAATTTCAGCTTCTCCCAGAGATGGAAGATGATTCCGAGCGAGTAGACCACGCCCCCCGCCGGCAACAGCCAGAGCGCTAGCGGCGGCAGCGAATGGGCGAGCGAGCTGAAAACGAAAATTCCGCTCCAGCCGATAGCGAGATAGAGCGCGATCGCCAGCCGGCCAAAGCGCTCGGGTACAATCAGCTTGAGCGCGATGCCAATCAGCGACGCACCCCACACGAACACCGTCAGGACCGTTGCCACCGGGGTGCCGCCAAGCACGGCGAGGAACGGCGTATAAGTGCCCGCGATGAAAAGGAAAATCGCCGCCTGATCGAGCCGCGCCAGATACATCTTGATCGGGGAAACCGGCCACAGATTATAGGCCAGCGACACGCCCAAAACCGCCACCAGCGAGCCGACATAAACCACCAGAGCCGGCGCTGCCTCGGGGGCAGTATGGGTGATCGCGAATGCGAGAAGCACTGACCCCGCCGCGATGGCGATGATCAGTCCGAGAACATGAACCACCCCGTCAGCCACAAGCTCCGCCAGCGTGAACGGCCGCTGCTCGCGGCTCCACCAAGAGTAGCTCTTCGCACGGGAAAGGCGCATCGTCGTCTCCTTCAACCCCATACTCGGCTTAGGGAGGTCACCAGACTATTGCCGATACAAGGCGATCTGATGGCATCGTAAAGCCGAACGCAACGCATTTGGTGAAGGAGCGGTTGCAGGGCCGGCCAGACAGACCGATGCGCTATTCGCAGGTATTGGGGATATCGAGGCTATAGGTGGTCATGCCCGGCCCCTCTGGTGGCTTGGGAACGAGGTAGACCACGAGGTCGCATTCCTGCGTCCGGATCGTCCATTCCTTGGCCCCATCGGCTCGGGTGCCGGTATTGCCGATCTGCCCAATCGGCGCCTGCCGCAAGGCATCGCCAACCTCGGTGCTGCCCAGGATCGTGTCTATCTGTTCGGCGCTGTCATAAAAGCCCGAAAGCGCCGCGAAAGCGGACGTTGGTGTCAACAGCAGCAGGGCGGCGGTGGCGAGGATGAACTTCACGCTTGGTCTCCGGGTAGGGCACTTTCGCCCTGTGTCTTCGTATTGCGCTCAGCTGAGTTCTTGGGCGAGTCCGATGAGAAGCCCCTCAGGCCCACGGATGTAGCAGAGCCGGTAGGAGTCTTGGTACTGCACGACTTCGCCGACCAGCTGCGCGCCGCGCGTGCGGAGCCTTTCCAGAGTCTCGTCGATGTCGTCCACGGTGAACATGACGCGGAGGTAGCCCAAGGCGTTGACGGGAGCGTTGCGGTGATCTGCGACGACAGCCGGCGCAAGGAATCGAGAGAGCTCAAGCCTGCTGTGACCATCCGGTGTGCGCATCATGGCAATCTCGACATGCTGATCGGCCAATCCAGTGACGCGTCCGGACCATTCTCCTTCGATCGTGGCGCGCCCTTCGAGCTCGAGGCCGAGTTCGCGAAAGAACTCAATCGCCCCTCCGAGATCTTCGACAACGATTCCGACATTGTCCATCCGCTTGAGCGCCATGTTTCCAATCTCCAAGGTGTCGTTGCAGTCTACCTATTCAGAAAAGAATTTTTTGGCGATCCCGGAGGGACTCGAACCCCCGACCAACAGCTTAGAAGGCTGCTGCTCTATCCAGCTGAGCTACGGGACCGCGGCTCTTGGCAGGGCTCCTTAGCGCATTTTGCGGCAAAATGAACGCCCTTCTTGCCGGCCAGACCGGGTAGGGGCGTTGATTCTGTTTGTCCGCGGATCGGGCTAAGTGATTCTGGGCTCTGGCCTTTAGCTATGCGGCGGCGGGAAGTAGCGAGCGGTGCTGCTGCGGACGATCATCTCAGAGGTGAGCACGATGCGCAGCGGCTTGGCTTCGGCATTGCCTTCGAGGATGTTGATCAGCGTTTGGGCCGCCAATTGCCCGAGTTTTTCGCGTGGCTGGCGTACCGTGGTCAGCGGCGGCGAATAGTGCAGGGCGACGGCGAGATCGTCGAAACCGACGACGGAAATATCGCGCGGGCACTCCAGGCCCTGCTCGCGCAGGCCAGAGAGGAAGCCGATCGCCGTCTCGTCATTGGCGGCGAATACCGCGCTCGGACGATTGGCCATGGCCAGGTATTGCAGCGCGGCCGCATAGCCGCTTTCCATCATGAAATTGCCGGGGAAAATCCAGTCCGGCAGGACCCTTAGCCCGGCTTCGTCCATGGCCAGCATGAAGCCCGCCAGACGCTCCTGGCGCAGCACATTGCCGGCCGGCCCGGTGATGTGACCGATTCGGGTATGGCCCAGATCGATCAGGTGTCGGGTAGCCTGGGCGGCGGCGCGAGGATTGTCGGTCTTGACGGTGTGGAATGGCGCGTTGGGAATCTCCTCGCACGCCACCACCAGAGGTACGGCGCTCGGCTCACCCGTCAGCTCCAGCAACTGCTCCAGGTCCAATGAGCCATCCAGCAGCAGCAAGCCATCGGCCCGGTGCGACAGGAAATATTCTCCCAAGCGCCGCGCCGGGTTGGGCCCCGAATAGCGGTTGCACACCAGCACCCCGTAACCGCGCAACGCCGCCTCGCGCTCGATGGCATCAAGGATCGTCGAGAAGAACGAATTGCGGATATCCGGCAACCCGACCAAAATGGTTTTAGACGTGCGTTGGCGCAGCGATCGCCCCGCCTGGTTCAGCGTGTATCCGGTGGCCTGGACGGCATCGGAAATGCGCTCGCGCGTTCCTTCGCTCACCCGCTCCGGATTGGAAAGGGCGCGGCTTACGGTGGCGGTCGAGACGCGAGCGAAGCGCGCAACGTCCTGAATTGTGGGCGTTTTTTTGGCTATACTCATACCTGCCAGCACCCCCTCAGGCTGTCAGCAATGCCAACGGTCTAAATCGATCTTGACACGGCCGCAAGAAGTGTTTGAAACTCATGCAATCGATTGCACTGGCAAAAAACTTGCGATGCAATCGATTACATGCGGCCAGCCGGGGATGCCTCTATAAGAAGGTAACCTAGCGGCTGGCAATTTCGCGGGAGCGTTTCGCTCCATGAGGACGTTGGGAGGACTACATATGAATAAGTTCGCAGTAGCTGCCACGATGGCGGCTGCCTTGATGTGCGGTACCGCACACGCTACCGATCTTGAAGTTACGCACTGGTGGACTTCGGGTGGCGAAGCCGCTGCCGTGAAGGTGTTCGCCGATAGTTTCGATGCCCTGGGCACCGACAAGTGGGTCGACGGCGCCATCGCCGGCGGTGGCGATACCGCCAACCCGATTATCATCAGCCGTATTCTTGGCGGCAACCCCATGGGCGCCACCCAGATGAACACCGGCCGCGATGCCGAGCAGCTCATCCAGGCTGGCCTGATGCAGGACCTGACCTCGGTTGCCGACGCTGAGCATT
>NZ_JAQGJV010000069.1 GCF_028290435.1 Devosia sp.
CCAGCGTGCCGGATCAGGCCGTCTCTGCGGTCACGGCTGACGCTGACGAGATGGCGGAAGGAACAGCCCCGCCTGCTTCGTCGGCGGAGCCCGATGTCGCGACCCTTGAGCTAGGGGCGTTGCGCAGCGCCAAACGCTTCTATCTCAAGGAGATGCTGAGTGTTCCCAGCATGGCACGGGCACGCGCGATGCTAGAAACGCTGCCCCCCGAAAAACGGCTGGCGCAAACCTGCAATATTGAGGCCTTGGCCCAGATCGGCAATGCCGGGGAAGGCTTCGCGCCCGACACGGTGATGGCGGAAGCCTATGCCAGGTCGGAGATGACAGGGAAACGCGTCGCAGCGAGCGGCGCGATCTTCCGCTCCGGAGAAAGGTGGTATGGCCTCGCCTTCGACTGCACGCTCAGCGACGACCTCACGAGTGTCACTGCGTTTTCCTATCGGCTCGGCGCCGACGTGACGGACGCGGTGCTTGCTCGACTGAGCAAGACCTAGCCGGAACGGCAGAGGCCGGGCTCAGGCACGCCGCCGCCCGATCGCGTCCAGCACAGTACTCGGACTGAGGTCGATCAGGTGGCGGGGCTGCAGGTGCTGGACCGGGATGGCCTGTGGCATGACGTCATGCCCGCCGATGGCGCACTGCTGGTTAACCTGGGCGACCTCACGGCGCGCATCACCAACGACCGCTGGATGTCGACGCTGCACCGCGTCAAGCCACCCGTGGTCAATGGCACCATCTGGCGTCGCCGCTCAGTCGCCTTCTTCCATGACGGCAATGCCGATGCCGTGGTCAGCACGCTCGATAGCCTGCGCGACCTGGGCGACGGGCTCGCCTATGAACCCATCACAGTGCGCCATCACGTTGCCGCCAAGCTGGCTGGCTCGCGGCGGGGGCGGAAGAACCTTGCCGCCGTGCGGGAAGCGGGGCGGGTTATTGCTTCTGCCGGGCGGCAGGCGTGAGGCGCCCGACGTTTTTGCTCCTGCATGGAGCATGGGCGGGCCCATGGGTGTGGGACGCTGCGGCGCCGCTGCTCATCGCGGCGGGCCACGCGGTCGCTGCGCCGGATTTGCCCGGAGGGGCTCCTTGGCTGATGGCGACTGCGTCACGGTGGACGACATGGTGGACCACGCGCTGGCGGCGCTATCAGGGACGGAGGGGCCTTGGATTGTCGTGGGCCATTCGGGTGGTGGGATCGTTGCCACCATGGTTGTGGATCGTCTGGTGGCGGGGCAACCCGGCAGTGCTGCCGGGTTAGTCTACCTCACCGGCATGATGCTACCCAGCGGCATTGGCTTCCCTGCGGCTTGCAAGCTGGTCGGCGCGCCGCCGCAAGGCATCGAGCCGTTCCTCCAGCCCACCGCCGACGGACTAGTAACCTTAGTACCGCCGGAAGCGGCCGCAGAGATATTCTTTCAATGCGCCGACCCGGCCGACGCCCGAGCTGCGGCCGCCCGCCTGATCCCGCAACTGAATCCCAACTGGATGACTGTGCCGCACTGGACTGCAGAGGGCGCGGGGTCGGTGCCTGGACTTTATATTGAAGCCCTGCAGGATCGCTCGATGCCAATCGCCGTGCAGCGGACCATGCAATTGCTGGTACCGGGAGCCCGGATCGAAACTATCGACACCGACCACGCGCCCCAGCTGCCCTGCCCAGATCGCGCGGCGTACGTATTGCTCGATTTCGCCAGCGGTCATTTGTGAGTTGGGCCGCCTCTATTTTCAGCCCAATTAATCACTATAAAGGTTGGTGCGATAGTCTAGCGGACCATGCCGTAGAGCTGCCGAGATACCGCTACGACGGGTGCGGTTCAGTTAATTCCGTGAGGGGCCGCAGTCAGTTGAGAGCTGCAGTCACAGGCTCAGAGGCGAATGGCCACTTTAGGGATTTCGCTTATTGACCGCTTGCGTCGTGAATGGGTCGGCACGTGCCTCCTACGACTACGCCATAATCGTTCTCCTTACGGCCACTTGGCCCAGAGGAGAAATGTAGTGGGTATCTCACAGTACGATACTGCAGCAGCAGTTAGGCCTGCTTGGAATGTGGGTAAGCACGTTGGAGCCAAACGCGCTCTGAAGATCAAACAAATCTGGTCGATCCGCTTCGTCGATGGACAACAAAAAGCGCCGTTAGCGAAGCGCCCCATTCGGCTAAAGGCTACGTTGCTGGTGTTGCCAAACAAGATTGCTGTGTTCCAGATGACCACCACGGGGTGGGAAGCCGTCAGTCCGGTTTGGAACAAAGGACCACCAAAGCGGACAGGAACAATATGCTGTTCTGGCCCGGAGGCAGAAAGGCTGTTGCTGAAGCGGCTGGTGGTTTTACGCAAGCTCGAACTATCGATCACGTCGCCTTGCGGTCGCGGGTCGGCGGGAGTTTGGGACCGAGGCGGTGGGGATCGATGGCGATAGGCTTGCAGTTGTTTTTAATCTGCTCCTGCCATTGAGTACAGACCGTGACAGTGTTGCCGTTGGCATCATGATAGCCATAGGAGGCGATGCAGACACGCACCACGCAGGGTGCTGAAGCTGCAATTGCCGGTAGCGATGTCATTGGTCCGGCGAGCGCTGCAAGCAGCAGCCCAGAGCGGATTGCGCGTTGATGCAGCATGGTACGTTAGCTTCCAATGTTGGCGGTTGACCGCCAGACTATCGATTAAGACATCAGGCGCGGCATCCTCCGTTTGGACGAGACCAACGTTCGGATCCGCGGCGTGACCAGTTCTCCTTCAAACGAAGGATGCACGGCGCAGGCCGGTGGGGAATTCTCTTGGTCGAGGATCGGGCGAACCGGTTCGCCTCAGTCTGCAGGACCATTGCCTATGAAAGCCAAGTCACTCATCTCAGCTGCCATTGTTGTCGCCAGCCTATTCGGCGGGCAGCTTTCCGCAGCGCAACTCAAAACGCTGCCGCTCAACCAAAGCGCGGGCCAGATTCTGCTGCAGCTCGACCCCGGTTTGTTCCAACGCGTGGGCGTCATGCCCGCCGCAATGGTAAACAAGGGCTGCACCTTCTACGAGGACAACGATGGCCAGGGCGAGGCCTGGCATAAGGCAGTCGGTTGGCTTGCTCAGAGTTACGAGAACCAGGATTCCTACGCCGAGTACGTCACCAGCGTCGGCCCATGGTGGAATGACAAGATCTCCTCGCTGCAATGCGACGAGACCGACACGGTCAAATGTTCGATCGGCATCTATCGCGACGACAACAAGGGTGGCGGCGACGAAGCTATTCTGTGGAGCAGCCAGGGCATGATCAACCTGGATCGCTATGGCTGGAATGACGCCATCTCTTCTTACATGGTATTTTGCAACCTGCTGAAGTGAGCGAGCCATGAGCCAGACCGAACCGCATCTACTATTCAAGCAAGCCGTTTCGCCCTTCTGGAGCAGTTTCCTCATGGGCCTCTTCCTCGGCGCCGGAGCCATCTGGATCCAGATGTCCAAGGGGGAGCCGCTACTCGCGGCCTTGTCGGTGGGCGTGCCGCTCGCAGCCGGTGTAGGCGCCATCGCCTGGCTGATGGGCTGGGTTAACACGCGCGGCAGCGTCGCGACGCTTTACCGTGATGGCCTAATGCTGACCGGCCGGCGTCAGACGCCGATCGGTCCGGGTACGCCTTTCTCGGTACCGATCCCGGCCCCTGCCAATTGGCATTTCAAGCTGATCACCCGCAGCAAGGCACGCAAATCGATCACGCTGGATTTCACCCATGGCGACGAAACCTTTCGTCTGCCCTGTTACGCCGCTCGCGTGGTGGATCTGGATGCTCTGCGCGCCCTGGCGCCCAGCGTGATCAGCGGCGCGGTTGTGGCTGGCGAGCGATCGTTGATGAGCAAGGGTGTGCGCTAGGCTTACTCGACAAAACTCAGGCTCGAGCAATCGATCTCGACCCCGCCCTCGACGCGATAGCTTTCCGCCACGGTGTAGTGCGTTTCGGTTTCGCCCAGATTGGCTTGGGCCCAGGTTTTGGCCGTTGCGAGGTCGGCCTTGGTGACCAGCGTCAGGGCGGTGCCCGGCGAGGTACCGGGGCCGCGCCAGAAATAGTCGGGAAATTCTTCCAGCAGCAGCGGGTCCTCAGCCGAGGCGCAGACAGCGGAAAAGCTCATGCCCGCCACATCGAGCTCCGGCGCGATCGGCCAGCATGTGGCGCTGTCCATCAGCAGCGCCGCATCGCCGGCGATCCGCTCGCCGCGATCGAGTGCTATAAGGGTATAGGCCGGCTCGGGCGACTTCTGGCAGGCCAGTTGCGCCAGGATATGCTCGTCCAGCGGCTCCGCCAAAGCCGGTGCCAGGCTCAGCATCCAGGCCAGACAAACCCATTTGGCTTTGTTGTTCATGTCCGGCTCACATTCGCGTTGATACGATCAGTAAATACCGCGCACGCGCCAGTGCAATCCTCCAATTGAAGGATGGTGCGGGACATATGATCACTTCTTTGCCAAGCAGCAGAAGAGTGTTGTGTGCCGAGGGGCGGCGTAGTCATTCTTGCGGGGCAATTGATTGCCCCTTCCACAACAAGGCCTTTTATGCCCGATGTGACTTTGGACCAGCTCGCCGATCTGCGCGACAGCCTCTACGAGGCGGTTTATGACGATGAGCAATGGGGCGGTGCCATGCGCCAGTTGCGCGAGACGCTGGGGGCGTCCTCGCTCGCCTTCGGCTATTGGGGTGACAAGACGCTGGATCAGTCGCGCATCTACGGCGATTGCTCGGACGACTATGAGAACCTGTTCTTTAATCCGGCCTTGTCCAATCCGTTCATCCCGGCGCTGAGCAGGGCTGAGACCGGTGCGGTCTATAACGATGCCGCGCTGATGCCCAAATCCGAATTTCACCGCACCTCGGTCTATAACGAATGGTTCGTGCCGCAGGGCGAGCATAGCTATCTGCAGGGCAAGCTGCCGGTGGACAGCACGGTGGCAGCCTATCTGTGCGTGCTGCGCGGCGGACAGCAGGCCGAGTTCGACAGTCCTGATATCGCCTTGGTGCAGCAGATCGCTCCGGTCCTGTCCCGTGTCGCCGCAATGCGTCGGCGCTTTGGCGCTTTGCGCCTGCGGGAAGAGGCCGACGCCTATGGCAGCTTGAATGTCGGCTACATGGTGGTCAATGCCACTGGCCGTGTCCTGTTCGTCAACGAGCGGATGGGCACAATGCTCGACAAGCCGCAAAGTGGCATGGCGATCCAGGGTGGAATGCTGGCAGTGGTTGATCGCACCCAGCGCAAAACCCTGCACGCTTTGGTCGGCCGTGCCTGCGGCAGCAGGAGCGGCCCGGCCGGCTCGGGCGGCGACATGATCGTCAGCGCCCCCGAGACCGGAGCACCATCCCTGGCCCTGACCATCACACCGATGCGTGACGCCGCAATCTATGGGCTGGCTGCGGCGCGGACAGCGGTGATCTTTGCCCAGGATTTCAGCATGCGGTTACCACCGCGCTTCGAAGAACGCATCGGCACACTGTTTAAACTGACCCCCAAGGAAGCGTCGCTGGTAGCGGGTCTCGCCTCGGGCCAGTCGCTCCAGGAAGCTGCCGACGCGCGCTCGGTGACCATCGCCACCGCGCGCACGCAGCTGGGCCTGGTGTTCCGCAAAACCCATACCTCCCGGCAGAGCCAGCTGGTGTCGCTGGTTCTAAGCGTACTGCCGGTCCATCGGACTTTATGACGCCGCATGACTGTCACCCACGGCAAATGTCGAGTTTGCCGGTCACGCGCCGGCCAAAGCATTCAAACGAAGGATGCGCGCTGTTGCCAGAAGACTATTCTTCTCGCAGAAATAGGCCTGACCCGGAGCTGTGATGTTCCTGCGCTTTGCCGTGCCATTGTTGTGCCTGTTGCTCCCCTCATTGGCCGCTGCACAGCCAAGACCCATGCCCCCCAGTGCCGATCCCCATATGACCGGTTACGACCAGAGCGGCAGCTTCACTGTCAATTTCTACGGCACGCGGCCGGACGGCACGTTCTGCCCGCCATCGGTCAATGCGCTCTCGATCACCATCAGCGACGAGCAGACCATCACCGGGCTGCACCTGCTCAGCGTTGACAAGCAAACCGACCCGGCGCTGGCGGCCCTGTTCGACGGCGGAGCTTGCCGCATCTCCTTCGATGGCGAAGCCTCGATCCGCATCCACCACGGCACAGCGGCCTATATTGCCCCAACGGCGGCGCGAGCGGAGGGCGGAGCGCCAAGACTCACGGGCCGCATCAAGATTACCTACATTCCAATCATGTGCCTCGTGCCGCCCTGCCCGCCGGGGAATTACATGCTTGCCGATGACACCGGCCAACTGCTGGGTCAGGTCGATGCCATCCTGATCGACGATGCCGAGTCCGGCGACAAAACCATCCTCCGCGGCCGCTACCCCGACTGGAGCAGGGTTGAAGCCAGCGTCTGGTTCGACGACACGACCCGTGCCGAAATGCTGCAATTCGAGGAAGGCGAACGCCGCGCCCGCATCCATCTCACCCACATCATCGAGGACTTAGCCCCATGAAGCAGTTTTTGGCCGGTTGCGCTGTTGCCGCCACCATCAGCGGCCTGTTCCAGGCCACCATTATGGCCAATGCGCAGGACACCCAGGGCAAACAGGTCATCGCCCGGGCCCCGTTCGTCGTCGTCGGCGATCAGGGTGAGGTGCTGATGGACCTGACGGTCGGAGATAACGGCCCGGTGCTGACCATCCATGGCCCGGACAACGAGCGCACGGTGCAACTGGGGTCGACCGGCCGCGGCATGGCCATCAAGGTTGGCAGCAGCACGCGGTTTTCGGCGCTGGAATCGCAGGATGCCAGCACCCTGGTGACCAGCGTGTTCGACGGCAATATTGTGCTGCTCAAGAGCGCCGCACAGGAGCAACACTTGCTGGTCGGCGGCGAGGAGAAGCCGGTGGTCGATCTCGGCGTCAAGCCGGGCACCAATGCCGCGCTGCGCGTTGCTGCGCCCAACGGCACGATCGTCGCCAGTGTCGGCTCCAACAACGCCAATGCCGACGCCGGCGCAGTTTTAGTGGGCAGCGACTCGGGCATGGGCGGCGCCGCGATGCTGGTTGATGGTGCGGGTGCCGGCCTGGTTGCGGTCAAGATCGGCGGCCAGGACGTGGTGCGGCTCGAGCCCAATGTAGCGTCCAGCGGCGGCAAGGTGACCGTGGCCAATACTGGCGGCGACGTGGTGTTTAATGCGGGGCTCAAGACCGATGGCGACGGCGCGGCCTGTGTCTATTCTCTCAAGGACGGGCAGAAATGCTTCTAGCACCGGCGGAGCCATCAGCGACTGGACACAGCTTCGCGGCGACCTGCATGGTAGGGCGCAAGCGCCTATTGCGGTCGAGCGCTGGCTTTAACGCCGGCTCGGCAAGCCCATATGAGGTGGCTGAGGCGGTGGTAGGCCCGCGCAGCCGGAGGCAACGCTAGCCACCCAGCGCGGCACAGCCTTGAGCAGCGAAATTGGCGCTGGCATTGACTGCCCGTGCCTTGAGCCACTCCTCATAGGGCTGGTTCGCCTGGGGCACGTTGGCATCCAGTCCACGATTGACCGCTTCATTTGCCTGCACCCATTGTGTGCCAACCCAGAAGTCGAGCGGGGCCCGCTGGTAAAGACCCGCAAGCTTGGCTTCACCTGCGATCGTCTCGGGAAGCTTAAAGATCGCCGCGGCTGCCAAGCCGAGATCGTAGCCATAGAGTGTCAGCCGCTCGATCTCGCTCAGCGCGATCGAGCGCCCGTCATCCACATTGGCCCAGGCGGCGCAGGTGAAGGCGAGTTCGGCCTGGTTGTTGGCGTCGTAGGTGCTGAGCGCCTGCACGGCATCGGCAGCGTCCGGTTGCGAAAATCGCGCAGCCAGCACGGCGTTGATCGGCGCCACGTCGATTGCCCCCGTATCGTTTGCACCGAAGCGCCAATACAGCTCAGCCAGTTGCGGCACACCATCACCCTCGGCAAAGACGCAAGTGATCCCCGTCGCCTGGTTGACGTTCGGCGGCACCTCAAAGCTAATCGTCTTATCGCGCTGCACTGCCGCTGCCGGGTTGATCGCCGCCCCAAACGCGGCTGCAGCGAGCGCGCAGGCATCGACGTGATCATCGGCAGCAACGGGCGCCATGGCCAGCAATCCGAAAATGACGATCAGGCTGGGCAGACGCATGCCAATTCTCCTTTGTTGCCGCCAATGTAGCTCGATACGCACCGGTACCCCTTCCATCAAACGAATGACGCCGAACCGATTGGATGGCCATAAGGTCGCGGGCAACAGGGAGCCACCCCATGCCTTTGTCGCTAAGCATTGTCGCCTTGAGCCTCGCCCTTTTTCTGACTTCATCCACTTGGGGGCAGGATGCGATGACCGATGCTGCCAACCGCTTTGTTTCGGTTGATGATTTCGAGACGCAAGCGCTGGAGCCGATCGAGGGGGCATTGGATCAGCTGATTGGCCTCAGCCCCAATCCTATGCTTTCGGCCAGTGCCGATATCTCGCCGATCGAGAAGGCGTTCTTGCTATTGGACTCGCAAGAGGTGGCAATGCCGCGCAGCCGTTATCTGCTGCGCCTGAACCAACGGACCTTCGATGCCGTCACCGTCTCCTTTGTCGAGATCGAGCGCTATAATCTTGGTCCTACAATCCGAGACGAAACCGTGGCTACCTATGGCGCCGAGAATACGGCCGGCCTGGAGGCGTTCGGTATCGGTCCGCACGTCGCCTGGCGCTTCGCAATGCAGCCGACCGCCAAAACAGCTGCCTTGTTGCTGGCGGCGAGCCGGCGCGACATTCCCACGGATGAGGCGGCGAAACGCGACTGCCTGCCGCGCCGCTGCCTATCGCTTGAGCCGCTGGACGATGTCGCGCCCTGGTCGGACGGCATAGCGCGCGAAGTGCCTCTCAAAGCCGTCGGCTATCCGGCGCTCGTGCCATCGCTGTTCGATCCTGACGTCATGGAGATTACCCCGGCCTATCAGGTCCTTGAACTGGGTATCGCCGCAGGGCTGACTGAAACGGATGATGGCAAGGTGAGCTGGTTATTGCCGCAGCGACAGGGCGGTGAAAACGAATCCCCGTTTCTGCTAGTGCTGATCGATCACAATCTGGGCCAGGATACCTTCTCCGACGCGGCCCTCGGCCTAGCCAAGTTAGGCCTGGACAGCCAAGAACACTGGACCCGCATCGGCATTGCCTATTCCGACAGCCAATTGGAGGAGATCCTGTCTCATGCCGAAGGTCCGCTGGTCCCAGGCAACTAAGGCGCTCGGCTCCTTCAGATGCATGAGGCGACGATGGCCGCTTTAGGCGATCTTCCTCCCATCAAATCTCCCTTTTTCGAAAGGTGCTCCATGACTTTCCGAGCTGTTTTTCTCGTCGCCCTCTTCGTCCTGCCTCTCGGCACGTTGCCCAGCCTTGCAGACGTTCCCGCCGAATTTGCCGGACGTGGCTGCACCTTCTGGGACAGCGAGACCGGCGATGGCGAATTTATCAAGGTTGTAGTCCGGCACACCGATGACGGCGGCCGCTCCTACAATCAGCTGGTCCTGAAAATACATCCCGACAGAGACAACAATATCTCGGCTCTGAGCTGCGACGGCCATTGCAGCGCCGCGCTTTACGACCGGCCTCAACGGGGCGGCGGAGAGATCTTCACAATCGATGGTCAGGCCGGCTTCATCAGTCTGCGCAACAATGGGGCCAATAATAGGACCTCGTCGCTCTCAGTGTATTGCGCCCGATAGAATGGAAGACCCATGTCGCGTCTGCGTCTGGTCACCGCCTTCAGCCTCGCTTCCGGCGTCCCCGCGGCCCCGCTCGATGACAGCGCCGTAAGTCAGCGCAGCAAAGCCGGTCCAGGGCACTCCCGCGGACAAGTGAACGATCAGAGCCAGCCATGGCGGCAGGATGCGGGGATAAGCGAGTAACCGGGCAACATTTATCTTCCTTGAGTCATAAACGGGGCTTTCGGGATTGAGATCTTTAAGGCTTGCCCTAGGCATGCCATACGAGCGGCGTATAACTAGCCCATGGATCCTGGCTCGCCCTTGAATGGCCGTACAATACCGGGGGTAACCCAGCCACCGTAAAAGTTGCCCGGTGCGAGCGTGACAATCTCACCACCTACTGCGCAGCGGTCCATCGGACCTGCGTAGAATGCAATATAGCACGCGATCGGCGCAAAACTGCCGGTGGGATAGAGACAAGCGAAGGCCCCGTGGTCGAAGCTCGGGGCCGCGCCGGTAAAGTGATGCTGGGCTGCATGGTTGCTGAAACCACGTAGGCCATATGGTGGATACGTTAAGTACCTAGGGCTCCGAAGCGATTAGATAAGGCCGTGTTTGCCCCATTCCTTGAACACGTCGAGCCGGTCTGACCGGTCGGCATAGGGCGAGACAGGTATTCGCGTCATGGCTGCCGCAAGCTCCGTGGCGGGGCTACTGTCATTACCGGCGGCCGCCACACAGTGTGGAACTAAGGCCAAACGCGTTTGACAGGTACCTGAAGCTATATGGTCGGCCGCGCCCTTGGCGTTTTCAATGGGTCAGTCATGGTCACATGATATGCAGCGGGTTTGACCAAGCAATGTCGTGGGTTATAAAACCAAAACTCTTTGGTGTTGTGGCGGACAAGGAGGTAGTAGGCTCATATCAATGACGCTTGCAACTTCGTAACGACAATCAGGATTACGCTTCCCCTTGGGGCCTTCCATCTTGCGTAGTCCTCTTGCGATCGTCGAACGAAGCGGCCTGTTGCGATACAGCCCACTGTTCAAATTCTTCTAAAGTCATTGCGCCGTGTTCAGACAGGGTTCAGCCGGCAAGCCGCATCTTGCCTGAACCAAATCATCGGTCCTCCCCGGAGACTTCTATGTCGAATCTGACCTCGATGACCCTGCTCGCCACGGCACTGATGCTGGCTGCCGCCCCGCCCAGTCTGGCCGCGCGGGAGGACGGGCCACACTTTGCCAAGCCCAGCGCCGATATGCGGCTGCGCAGTGGTCCGGGCGCTGACTACGGCGTCGATGGCACGCTGCGACGGGGCGAGCTGCTGTTCGTGCAGAGCTGCGAGGGCGAATGGTGCTTCGTGCACCGCGACGGCGGCGAGGTCGGTTGGGCCACCGACAGCCTGCTGATCAACGTGCCGACCCCGTCCGACCGCAACGACGACGGCTCTAAGAAGGTGATCCGCGCCGGCGATTTCGTCGATGCCTCGGTCCTCAAGGCGCCCATCAAGTTGCCGATCAATCGCTGATTCCCGCCGCTTTCAGAACTGATTGAAGCCGATCCAGCTCTGGACGAGATTGAAGACCGCAGTCGACCGCCTTTGGCAAGCTGTTCTTGGCCAACCCCGACCTTATTAATCGGGTGCAGAACTCATCAGCGCTACACCCTTACACCCGCAGCACATTCGAGGACCTGCGATAGGGCGAGCGCAACTGTTGTGGTCTTTATGGCGGCTTTTAGGGAACCTTAACGCTGCGCTAAATGGCCGAAATGGGGTCGGTAGCCGCCAGTCGGCAATGCGTCCTATCTCTTCCGTTCAGACCCCGCCTGGGGCCTCCCGAGACAATCAAAACCACGTTGCACGTGCCGAATATGTTGTCATCCGCCGGTCTGGTCTCTGGAATTATACGATCGGGGGCGAGCATTATGGTCCATTCCGAATCAGACTCACGCCCAAGATGCGGCAATACGTGAGGCGCGGCGTAGCGGCAGACTAGGAAAACCGGCACGTGTTTCGGTCGATGAGCCTGATGACGGTCTGCCAGTCATCTTCGACACCGAAAGCCAGCATTAACGGGTGTCGGCCCCCCCTCTCCTAAGCACACGTTAGTCGCCTGCAGGCTTGCCCCGCGATCTCCTGACCTGACCCTCGCTGATGCACACGATGGGGGTTCGAATTTACACCCCATTCCTTGCTGT
>NZ_JAQGJV010000086.1 GCF_028290435.1 Devosia sp.
GGCCAGTTCGTTGTCGCTCATGTCGAGCACCGCATGGCCATTGGCCTGCAGCATGGCGATAATGGCCTGCTTTTCGGCCTCGCCCTGCCGCAGTTTGACGCCGACGAAAATCTGCGCCGCCGCGCCATGGGCATAACGATAGTTGAATTCGGTAATCGCCCGATCGCCCAATAGCCGAATGAAGGCGCGATAGCTGCCGGGCGCCTCGGGAATGGTGACGGCCAGCAAGGCCTCGCCGCGCTCGCCGATTTCGGCGCGTTCGGCCACATGGCGCAACCGGTCGAAATTGATATTGGCGCCCGAATTGATGGCGATCAGCGGGCCGGCCGGGGCCGCGCCCGTCTCGACATGCTTGCGCAATCCCGCCAGCGCCAGCGCGCCCGCAGGCTCGGAAATGGCACGGGTATCGTCAAACACATCCTTGATGGCGGCGCAGATTTCGTCGGTGGTCACCGTGACGATGCCGTCCAGCAATTGGTTGCAGATGCGGAAGGTCTCGGTCCCCACCTGGCGCACCGCGACGCCATCGGCGAACAGGCCGACCTGATCAAGATTAACCGGACGGCCCGCCGCAATCGCCGCCTGCATGCTGGCCGCTTCCTCCGGCTCGACGCCGATCACCTTGACCTCGGGCCGCAGGAACTTGACGATCGCCGCAATGCCGGCCGCCAAACCGCCGCCGCCGATCGGCACATAGATGGCGCCGAGCGGCCCCGGATGCTGCTGCAACAGCTCCATGCCGACCGTGCCCTGGCCGGCAATCACCGCCGGATCGTCAAACGGATGCACGAAGACGAGGCCATCCCTGGCCGCCAGTTCATTGGCATGGTCGCGCGCGGCGTCAAACGCATCGCCAAACAGCACCACCTCGCCCCCCATGCGGCGGACGGAATTGACCTTGATCGACGGCGTCGTCGTTGGCATCACGATGACCGCGCGAATTCCCAGCCGCGACGCCGACAGCGCCACACCCTGCGCGTGATTGCCCGCCGAGGCGCAAATCACCCCGCGCGCGCGTTCCTCCGCGGTGAGACTGGCGATCTTGTTATGCGCCCCGCGAATCTTGAACGAAAACACCGGCTGCAGGTCTTCGCGCTTCAGCAGCACAGGAATACCCAGCCGCGCTGAGAGCAGCGCCATCGGTTCCAGCGGCGTTTCCTCGGCCAGGTCATAGACCGACGAGGTGAGGATGCGGCGGACATAGTCTTGCATTGGCGTCTTCCTGCGCGGCCGATGCCGCGCCACAGCACTGGGCAAAACCGCGCCTGCCTGTCAATCGTCATTCGGCTCCTGCATGGCTGCTTCCCGCCAGCAATCAATCAGTTGATTGAGAGCGTCAGATAGACTAGAACTGCGATACCGGTTGGCGTCTGATCGTGAGCTTTTCGCCCATTGGCCGATGGCTCCTGACAGGATTTGACCGGCTCAGCCCAGATAATTGCCCGGTGGATGACGCAAGTCATGCGTTCCGCCCAGGCCCATATTGCCGCGGAGCCCTTTGCCGATGAGCATGCCCATTGCCCCTGTCAAACGCGAAAGCGGAGACGACCGTAAGGTCGCCATTGCCCTCGCCGCGCGGGCGCTGATCGTCGAAAAGGGCATGGAGGGCCTGCGCACCCGCGACATCGCCGACCGCGTCGGCATCAATATCGCCACCCTGCATTATCACGTGCCCAGTAAGGAGGCGCTGATCTCGCTGGTTGCCAGCAGCATCCGTGCCGATTTTCAGGGCCAGTCGCAGCGCCGCCAGCGGCACGACAAGTCCGGCCTGCAATTGCTCCATATGGAGTTCGAGGATTTCCGCGAGATCATCGCCGACATGCCCGACCTCATTATCGTCCTGACCGAGCTGGTCGAGCGCGCCCGCCGCGACCCGGCGATCAGCACCATCATCAGCCCGCTCTACGATTACTGGCGCAACCAGTTCGTCGAGATTTTCCGCAAGGGCATCGCCGAGGGCTCGTTCCGCCCCGATATCAATCCCTTCGCCGCGGCGCTGATCGTCACCGGCGCCCTGTCCGATTACTGGCGTGGCTGGACCGAATTCCAGAACAGTATCGACGCCATTTTCACCGAACTCGAGCGCGCTTTCGTGCTCACGCCATCACTAAAAGGATAATCCAAATGCCTGCTCACGCTTTTGTCCAGGTGACCAAGGAAAACGCCGATCCACGCCGCTGGCTGGCTCTGTTCGTCCTGCTCATTGCCAATTTCATGAATCTGATCGACGTCACCATCGTCAACGTCGCCCTGCCCAGCATGCGCGAGGGCCTGGGCGCCACCGATAGCCAGATCGAATGGGTGATCGCCGCCTATATCATGGCCTTCGCTCTCGGCTTGCTGCCGTTCGGCCGCCTTGGCGATATCGTAGGCCGCACCAAGCTGTTCCTCTGGGGCGTCGCTGCGTTCACCACGGCCTCGGCCCTCTGCGGCATGTCGCCCAATATCGAATTCCTCATCGGCGCCCGCGTCATCCAGGGTCTGGCTGGCGCCATGATGACGCCGCAGGTGCTGGCCATCGCCACCGTCACCTTCCCGCCCGAAGAGCGCGGCCAGGCTTTCTCGCTGTTCGGCCTTTCGGCCGGCCTCGCCTCGGTCTGCGGCCCCATACTTGGCGGCATGCTGATTTCGGGGCACCTGTTCGGCCTCGACTGGCAGCCCATTTTCCTCGTCAACGTGCCGATCGGCATCGCCGCCGTGGTCGCCGGCTGGTTCCTCATTCCGCGCCTGCCCGGCCATCCGACGCTCAAGAATGACTATATGGGTATCGTGCTGTTCGGGCTCGGCATTGTCGCGGTGGTGTTCCCCATCGTGGAAGGCCGCACCTATGGCTGGCCGCTCTGGGCCTTTGGCATGATTGCCGCCGGCCTCGTGCTGCTCGTGCTGTTTGTCTTCTGGACCCGCGCCCGCGCCGCTGCCAACAAGCCGCAATTGCTGAACTATGACCTGATCACCAACAAGCAGTTCATGTTCGGCGCCTTCGTCATGACGGTGTTCGCCTCGGGCATTCCGGGCATGTTCATGGTGATCTCGCTGCTGCTGCAGGGCGGCTTCGATTTCAGCCCGCTCGAATCGGGCCTCACCAATACGCCGTTCTCCATCGGTGTGCTGGCCGCCTCCCTGATCGCCGGCCGTTTCGGCTCCACCTATCTGCGCTCGCGCCTGGCCGCCTCGGCCGGCATGCTAGTGATCGGCATCGGCTGGCTGCATTTCTACATCGCCAGCGTTGGCGACAGCATCGACCACTGGCAGTTCCTGCCGCCGCTGCTGATCGCCGGCACCGGTCTGGGCCTGGGCTTCTCGGCCCTGTTCCAGCTCGTGCTGGCCAATGTGCCGCCGCGTGACGCCGGCGCCGGTTCGGGCTCACTCCAGGCCTTCCAACAGGTCGGCGGTGCGCTCGGCGTGGCGCTGATCGGTCAGATCTTCTTCTCCAATCTGGGCAATACCTTCGCCACCGGCGCCACCCAGCACGCCGCCTTCTCCAGCGCCTCGAGCCTGGCGCTCTGGTACGTCATCTGCTCGTTCGGCTTGGTGCTGCTGCTGGTGCCGTTGTTCAAGCGCGGCGGCCAGCAGGGTCGCGGCGCGCCGGTCACCCCGGTTCTGGTCGAAGCCTAAACGCATCTGCCATTCGCGCGCTAGGAAGGCCGCCCCCCCACGGGCGGCCTTTGCTTTGCCCGCTAAGGTTTCCTCAACCCTGCCGACAAAGGCCACATTTCCGCCGCTCTGCCGGCCAGATCAGCCGTCACCAAGCGACACCGCTCACAACAGGCCCACCGATGAACCGCTTCACCGCCCTTGCCGCAATCCTGCTCGTCGGCACCGCTGCCGCGACAGCCGCACCCGCCAATTTCGTCTATACCAGCGGCGGCGAACTGGCCGATGCTCAGGCGATCCTCGAACGCTCCGATATCGAGGGCGCCCAGGTGGTCTATAACTGGAAGCGGCTGGAACCCACCGAGGGCATCTACGACTTTTCCGCCATCGAGGACGACCTCACCCGCACCGATGCTTTGGGCAAAAAGCTTTTCATCCAGGTCCAGGACCGCTTTTTCAGCCCCGACGCCCGCAACATCCCCGCCTACCTGCTGGAGGACCCCAAATATGGCGGCGGCCTCGTCGAGCAGATCGAGGAGAGCAAGACCGAGGGCTATGGCTGGACCACGATGCAATGGCGGCCCGAAGTGCGCGCCCGATACCAGGCCCTGCTAGCGGCCCTCGCGGCCCGCTTCGATGGCAAGGTCTACGGCGTCAACCTGCCCGAAACCGCCATCGACGTCACCGAGGATCGCAAGGATGCCGGGTTCTCCTGCGATGCCTATTTTGCTGCCGAGCTGGACAACCTCACTGCCGCCCGTGCCGCCTTCCAGCATTCCGTGGTGGTGCAATACGTCAATTTCTGGCCCTGCGAATGGGACAATGACCACGCCTATATGAGCCGCCTGTTCGAATTCGCCCAGGCCCACGACATTGGCCTCGGCGGCCCCGATATCGTGCCGTGGCGCAAGGGCCAGATGAAAAACTCCTACCCCTTCTTCAACCAGTACAAAGGCAAGCTGCCCTTCGTGGGCATGGCCGTGCAGGAGCCCACGCTCGACTACATCAACGACAAGACCGGCAAGCCCTTCACCAAGGACGAGTTCGTGGATTTCGCCACCGACTATCTCGGAGTCAACGCGGTGTTCTGGAGCACAGAGACGCCTTGGTTGAACAAGTAGCTTCCAGGCCGCTCACGGATCACAATTCCCACGCGTTTACCGCCCGGCAACCATACGGGTTCACCATGCGGACGTCGTAGTAAGGAGTATCGCCCATGGAAGACCCGATCCGCCATCGCGCCTATGAACTTTGGGAAGCGGCCGGCAAGCCCGAAGGCGCCGACCAGCATTTCTGGTTTGTCGCCGCCAGCGAGATGGCCGCATCGGCCGCCAAAACCATCAAGCCCGCGCGCAAGCGCGCCAAGCCAGCTGTCAAAAAGGCCGCCTGATCTACCGCGCCAAGGGCCCGTAGAGATAGCGCTGCAAGGTCGGCCCGATGCCGGCGATGATCTGCTCGCGCGACATGGCCGCCACCGGGCCGAGGCTCAGAACGTAACGGCTCAGCGCCAGACCGAGCATCTGGCTGGCGATCAGCCCGGCCCGCTGTGGCGCCTCCTGCGGCCCCACCATCGCCACCACGGCGGGCAGCAATTGCTCGCTGAGCACCGCCGCG
This sequence comes from Devosia sp., assembly GCF_028290435.1. GTDB lineage: Bacteria > Pseudomonadota > Alphaproteobacteria > Rhizobiales > Devosiaceae > Devosia. Next base: position 5,209 of record NZ_JAQGJV010000086.1, read on the forward strand.
ATCCGGGCCGCAGCCACCGGGTTGGATGACGCCGACCGCAGCAGCACCGCAAAGCCGCTGCCCTCCTGTTCCCAAACCGCGATGAAATGCGCCGCCATCCGCTCGCCCGCCTTGTCCGGCGCCTCGCCTAGGTCCTGCGGCAGGTTGAGATCGAAATTGGCGGTATCGGCGAACAGGCCGTCCTTGGAGCCGAAATAGCGCATCACCATGGCCGGATCGATATTAGCCTCCCGCGCAATGTCGCGGATGGTGGCGCGTTCATATCCAACCAACGCAAACACCTGCCGCGCCGCCGCCCTGATTGCACTCTTGGTCCGCTCGGATTTTCGCTCGATCATCGTCCCTCATCACGTTTATCAACACTCGTTGACAAATTCTGCGTATCGCGTCATTTTGCCAACAAGCGTTGATAAATGGAGAAATCCCATGCTTCCTGTCAAGACCGATGTGATGATCATTGGTGCAGGACCAACCGGTCTGGCGCTGGCCCTCACGCTGCGCAAAGCCGGCGTGGACTGTCTCGTCATCGACAAGCTGGCCGCCCCGCAGGCCAATTCGCGTGCCGCGGTGATTCATGCCCATACGCTCGACGTGCTCGACCGCATCGGCGCCGCTGCCCCGCTCGCCGCTGCGGGGCTTCATTTGCGCCAATTCTCCATCCGCGATCGCGACCGGGCCATGCTGCAGATGGATTTCACCGCCGCGCCCTCGCCGCATAATTATCTGCTGATGCTGCCGCAAAACGAAACCGAACGCCTGTTGGCCGAGGCGCTTGTCACTGCCGGCGGTCAGGTCTGGCGCAACTGCGCCGCCGATGCCGTCACAATCCAGCCCGGTGGCGCCAGCGTGGCCGTCACCACCCACGATGGCCGCCGCGATATTGCAGCACGCTTCGTGGTCGGCGCCGATGGTATGCACAGCGTGGTGCGGCAGGCCGCCGGTATCGGCTATCAGGGCGCCGCCAATGCCGAATCTTTCATCCTGGCCGACGTCGCCATGCATTGGGGCCTGCCGACCGACGATGTGATGATTTTCTTTTCCCCCGATGGCGTCATGGTGGTGGCCCCTTTGCCGGATGGCCGCTTCCGCATCGTGGCAACGCTGGCCGATGCGCCCGAACATCCTGATGCCGTCCTGGTCCAATCAATCCTGCGCCAGCGCGGCCCGCGCCAGGGGCAGGCCGAGGTCACCGATCTTGCCTGGAGTTCGCGCTTCCGCGTGCAGCATCGGCTGGCCGATGCCTATCGGAAGGGACCACTGTTGCTGGTCGGCGATGCCGCTCATGTCCACAGCCCGGCGGGCGGGCAGGGGATGAATACCGGGCTGGTCGATGCCGTCGTGCTCGGCCAATTGCTGGTCCGGGTCGTGGCCGAAAGTCGGCCCGACACTTCGCTCGATGCCTATGAGCGCCTGCGCCGCCCCGCCGCTGCCGAAGTGCTCAAGCTTGCCGGCGGCCTGACCACCCTCGCCACGCTACGCAATCCGCTGGCCCGCGGCCTGCGCAATCTGGGCCTCGGGGTCGTCAACGCTCTGCCGCCCGCGCGAAACCGCCTGCTGCTAGGCCTCTCCGGCCTCGGCCGGGCCGATGCCGCCCAATTGCCGGATTAGAACCGAGCCATCCCCACCGTGGGTGAGAGAGTTCCGTGCTGCATAACAAGTGGTGCAATGCGGCAAACAAAAAGGCCGCCCATTGGGCGGCCTTTGCATTTCCGCAATGGCGGCTCCTACCGCACGATCAGCGTGCCCGCACCAAACTCGGTGAACAACTCCACCAGCACCACATGCGGCGATTTGCCATTGAGGATAACCACGCCCTCGACACCGTTTTCCAAAGCTTCCAGGCACGTTTCCACCTTGGGGATCATGCCGCCCGAAATGGTGCCGTCGGCGATCAGTTCCTTGGCTTCGCGCACGCTCAGCTCTGGGATCAGCTTGCCGTCCTTGTTGAGCACGCCGGGCACGTCGGTCAGGAACAGCAGGCGCTTGGCGCCGAGCGAGCCCGCAATGGCGCCCGCAAAGGTATCGGCATTGATGTTGTAGGTAGCGCCATCACGGCCGGGCGCCACCGGGGCGATCACCGGGATCATCTCGGAACGCGCCAACAGGTCGAGCAGCGTGCGGTCGACTTCGACCGGCTCGCCCACAAACCCAAGATCAAGCACCCGCTCGATATTGGAAGTCGGGTCCTTGACGGTCTTGATCGCCTTCTTGGCGAAGACCATGTTGCCGTCTTTACCGCAGAGGCCAATGGCCCATTCGCCCTCGGCGTTGATCAGCGCCACGATTTCCTTGTTGATCGAGCCGGCCAAAACCATCTCGACGACTTCCATCGTGCGCGCGTCAGTAACCCGCAGCCCGCCCTCGAACTTGGATTCGATGCCCAGCTTTGCCAGCATGGAGGCAATCTGCGGCCCCCCGCCATGCACCACGATCGGATTGACCTTGGATTGCTTGAGCAGGGCGATATCGCGCGCGAAAGCGGCGCCCAGCTTGGCATCGCCCATGGCATGGCCGCCGTATTTCACGACGACGGTCTTGCCCTCATAGCGCTGCATATAGGGCAGCGCTTGCGCCAGAATGCCGGCATCGTGAGAGAACCGGTCGGTGGAGTTGTCTTGCTCAGTCATGGGCGAACCCAATCTCCTTCGAAAGCGGCGCAAAAAAGTCCGTCTCCGCTCTAATCGATTTTGCAGCGGAGCGAAACGAACTTGTCGGATAAAATGATGACGGTTGATCCATTTGTCGCCATAGTCCGTATCGCAGGCATCCAGAATTCCATCGCACCGGGCAAGGGCGGGGTGTTCAGGATGGAGGAGGCACGCTATGAGTTTGGCCATGCAGCCGCAGAGCCAGGATATCGCCGATCTGATCGCCCGCTGTGCGCTGCGCGATCGTGTTGCGTTCAAGACATTATATGAGCGGACCAGCGCGAAACTCTTTGGCGTGGTTCTGCGTATCTTGAAAGACCGCTCGGAAGCCGAAGAGGCAATCCAGGAGGTCTATATCAAGATTTGGCAGCGCGCCGATCGCTACGTCGCCGGGGGCTACAGCCCCATAAGTTGGCTCGTGGCCGTGGCACGCAATCACTCCCTTGATATTCTGCGGGCACGACGCCCGGTTTCGGCCGATATCGACGCGGCCCTCGAAGTGCCCGACTCCGGTCCCTCCCCGGAGCGGGCGGCCGAGGATAGCGACGAGCGCGGCCGGATCGAACACTGCCTCGGCACGCTCGACCCCGAGCGTGCCGACGCAGTCCGCGGCGCCTATCTCGATGGCTACAGCTATGACGAGCTGGCTGCCAAATACGACGTGCCGCTGAATACGATGCGAACATGGCTGCGCCGCAGCCTGCTACGATTGAGAGAGTGTCTGACCCAATGAGCACGAGCGAGCATACCGGTGAAGATGAAGGCGGGCGCAATGCGCTTGTCGCCGAGTATGTGCTTGGCCTGCTGGACACCAATGAACATGAGCGCATCGGTCGTCTGATCGATGACGATCCGGCCTTGCGCCGCGAGCGCGATTTCTGGATTTCGCGCTTTGGCGCCCTCAATCGCGAATATGAAGATACCCCGGTTCCCGCCCACCTGTTCAATGCCATCGAGGCGCGAGCCTTTGGCGATGTGATCAAGGCACGTGGCGCCACCAGCTTCTGGGATAGCCTTATGGTGTGGCGCGGCATTGCCGCCGGGGCGCTGGCCGTGGCGGTCATCGCCGTCGGTTTCCACGTGTTCCAGCCGGCTCCCAATGCCTCCACGCTCACCACTCAGCTGGTCGCAGCGCTGGAAGAAGAAGGCAGCAATGTCAAATTCGTCGCGCTCTATGATGGCGCCGGCAATGTTCGGTTGACCGCGCTTTCGGGCGAAGCGGTGCCGGAAAAGGATTTCGAACTCTGGGCCATCCAGGGTGGCAACAATCCGGTGTCGATGGGCGTCATCCCCGTCAACGAGCGGAGCGCCGTAACCGTGCCTGCCGATGTGATGAAGGGGTTGGGCGAAGGCTCGGTTCTCGCCATTACGCTCGAAGCCAAGGGGGGCTCCAGCGATGGCGCCCCGCATGGCCCGATCGTCGCCAAGGGCGCCGTTACCAGGATCTGACGCGCCAGATCACCGCCGCTCAAATATAATTTAAATATTTTTCGCCGTCCGGAAAATCTTCGGGCGGCGTTGCTCTTTATTGGCCTCGGCGTACGTCAGAATTGTCTACCAATCTCATAGAGAAGAATTATTTTGCGGAATTTTTATATTTCCTGAAACTTCGCCAAAAACGCTCCGTTCCTCCGCATGTCCCCACCGATCAAGGGGAAAGAAACACAGGAAGGAACCCACTATGAACATCTCTCTCCGCGCTATTGCCGTTGCCGCCATGATGACCGTTGGCTCGCTCTCGGGTGCTGCCGTCTACGCCCAGGAAAATCCGATGGTTGGCGGCGCTGCCATGTTCGCCGACAAGAACATCATCGAGAACGCCGTGAACTCCGCTGACCACACTACGCTGGTTGCCGCCGTCAAGGCCGCAGGTCTCGTCGATGCGCTCTCCGGCCCCGGCCCGTTCACAGTGCTGGCTCCCACCAACGAAGCTTTCGCGGCTCTGCCAGCCGGCACCGTCGACACGCTGCTGAAGCCAGAAAACAAGGAAATGCTGGCCACCATCCTGAAGTGCCACGTGATCGCCGCCAAGGCGCTCTCGACCGACATCATGTCGATGGCCAAGGCCGATGGCGGCAAGCACGTCGTTGATACCCTGGGTGGCTGCAAGCTGACCCTGGAGGCCACCGATAAGGGCGTGACCGTTACCGACGAAAACGGCACCGTCGCTCACGTGACCATCGCCGACGTCCTGCAGTCGAATGGCGTCATCCACGTTATCGATGCCGTCCTGACCCCGAAGGCTGCCAAGTAACCAAACGCCGCGCTATAACGAATAGCGCTGTAGAAGAGGGTGCGCGGGTTGCGCGCTCTCACCAAATCTTGACGTGCCATTGCCTTGCCCAAGGACTTACACTGGCCGTCAAAAGCCCCGCGCTTGGTCCTCCTCCCTCCGGTGGCCCAGCGCGGGGCATCTTCTCTAAGGGAGTTGATCGATGGACGCCAACCGCCGCACATTCCTCCTCGCCGGCACCGCTGCCGCAGCTCTTGGCGCTTACGCGCTGTTCCGCCCCATGGGCGTGACGCCGGCCGCCGCCGCCGAAGGCGATTTTCCCTACAAGCTGACCGATGCCGAGTGGAAAGCCAAGCTCTCCCCCGAGGCCTATGACGTGCTGCGCAATGAGGGTACCGAGATGCCTGGGTCCTCGCCACTGCTCGAAGAGCACCGCGTCGGCACCTTCTCCTGCCTCGGCTGCGATCAGCCTCTGTTCGACAGCAAGACCAAGTTCGAAAGCGGCACCGGCTGGCCCAGCTTTTACGATCACCTCGCCGGCGGTATTGCCACCACCACAGACAGCACTTTGGGCATGACCCGCACCGAAGTGCATTGCGCCAATTGCGGTGGCCATCTCGGCCACGTCTTCGACGACGGCCCGCAGCCGACCGGCCTGCGCTACTGCATGGACGGCGTGGCGCTCAAGTTCACTGCCGCATAATTGCCGCTAAGCCCCTGTTGATCTGCGATGCCCTTTGCTATGCGAAGGGCATTGTCGTTTGCGCGGGGCGATTTCGATGAAACTGACCATCATCCAGACCGGTGGCGTGCCGGCAGCACTTGCTGACCGTTTCGTTCCATATCCCAAAATGTTCGAGACTATGTTCGATGCGACCGGGCAGGGCTTCACCTACGAGACCGTTCCGGTGTTCGAGGGCGCTCCGCTCCCCGATCCGGGATCGCTCGACGCCATCCTGATCACCGGGTCGGCCGCCGGCGTTTACGACGACTATTTCTGGCTCGATCCGCTCCGCGCTTTCATCCGCGATGCGTACAGGAAGAAGTCCAGCATGCTGGGGATTTGCTTTGGTCATCAGATCATGGCGGACGCCCTTGGCGGAGACGTGCGCAAGTCCGAAAAGGGCTGGGGCCTGGGCCGCCATACCTATTCCGTCCAGCAGCGTCCCGGCTTCATGAATGGTGCCCCGCCGAGCCTTGCGGTCGCCTGTTCACACCAGGATCAGGTTATCGTCGCGCCGGCCGAGGCCGAAGTTATCCTCGCGTCGCAATTCACTCCAAACGCCGGGCTGGCCTACAAAAACGGCGCGGCCCTGAGCTTCCAACCCCACCCGGAATTCGCCGACGACTACACCACCGCCCTAGTCGAACTCCGCCGCGGCAAAGCCCCCGAGGAAGTGGTGGAAACGGCGCTGAAGTCAGTTGCCAATCCGTCCAATAGTGCCGAGGTTGCTGGCTATCTGGGCCAGTTCTTCAAGGGGCGCTGACATGGCTGTCGCTGAAATGCTGTCTTTGATCGACAGTTACCTCGAAACCCTCACCCTCACCCACAGCCGCAAGGCCGAAGTCGAAACGCTGCGCCGCCTGATCCTTGACGCCGTCCCCGGCTTGGTCGAGCGCATCAAGTGGAACGCCCCCAGTTTCGGCCGGGGCAACGACGATCGCATCACCATGCGACTCCACCCCGGCGACCGGGTACAACTCATCCTGCACCGCGGCGCCAAGGCCGGCGCCGACGACCTGTTCCGCTTCGAGGACCCCGACAAACTGATCGCCTGGGCCGCCCCGGATCGCGGCGTCATCACCTTCGCCGATGCCGCCGACCTGGCGCAGAAGTCAGAAGCGCTTGTCCCGGTGCTGCGGCGCTGGGTGGCAATGACGACGCGATAGAGTCGCAAAAAATGATTTGATGACAAATGGTTAGGCCTGCTGACAGCTTCTGTCATATCGCAATCCTAACCTCATGCCATCAACCAGCGAGGGCGCGCGATGGACATCACCGGCAGGGGCCAGGTCAGCGATTTTGATTTTCTGCTCGGCAATTGGACCGTCGAAAACCGCCGCCTGAAGCAGCGCCATGTCGGCAGCGACGAGTGGGATATCTTTCCCGCCACCCAGCAATTCTGGAAATTGCTGGGCGGGGTGATGAATGTCGACGAGTTCAATTGCCCGGCCCGCGGCTTCTCCGGCGCCAGTATTCGCACGCTGGACCAGACCACTCGACGCTGGTCGATCTATTGGGTCAATAGCGCCAGCGGCATAATGTTTCCGCCGGTCCACGGCCAATTCTGCAACGACCAGGGCATCTTCTACGGCACCGACGAGGACAACGGCGTCCATGTCGATGTCCGGTTCACCTGGAGTTTCCAGCTCGACGGCCGGCCCCTCTGGAGCCAGGCCTATTCCACCGATGTCGGCGCCAATTGGGAGACCAACTGGACGATGGATTTTACGCGGGCGAGCTAACTCGCCATCAACAAAGCAATCTCGGCCCGCAGATCGCGAAGGCCTTCGCCCTTGACGCTCGACGTCAGGATAACATGCGGATGCGCCGCCGGGCGTTTGGCGATGGCGGCCTTGGTCATAGCAATGACGGCGTCGAGTTCTTCCCTCGACGGCTTGTCGGCCTTGGTGAGGACGACCTGATAGCTGACGGCGGACTTGTCGAGCTCGTTCATCACCGTCAGGTCATTGTCCTTGGGACCGTGGCGTCCATCGACCAGCACATAGACCCGGCGCAGCGTCTGCCGGCCGGTGAGATATTGGTGGATCAGCTTGGTCCAGGCGCGCACCTTAGGCTCGGGTGCCTTGGCATAGCCATAGCCGGGCATGTCGACAATGCGCAGCTCGGCGCTGGTGCTCTCGAAAATATTGAGTTCCTGGGTGCGGCCCGGCGTATTGGACGTGCGGGCGAGACCCGAAACGCCGCACAGCGCATTGATCAGGCTGGACTTGCCCACATTGGAGCGGCCCGCAAAGGCGATCTCGACCTTGTCCATCGGCGGCAGGTCGGCGAGTTTGACGCAACCTTTGACGAAGACGAACGGCCTCGCAAACAGCAGGCGGCCGGTTTCAACGATGTCGGGCGAGTAGTCGACGGCATCAGGCTGCATGGGACTGGCATTCCAAATTTGGTGGCGTCAGCGTTGCGTTGGATCAACGCCCACGCCCGCCTGAAGTATTGAGGCTTGGTTTGGAATTCGCATACACCACTCACCGCCCAACTCCAAGCTTTCGAGTTTTGGAGGGGCGGGGCAATGGAGCGGGACTTCCACAATCCTAACGTGCTTCCCCCAAGATTAGCCCACCCGCCGGCCTTCCCCCGGACCTGATCCGGGGGCTTCTCGCCGCTTGTGTCGGATTGGGCGAGGCCCGCGGATCAAGTCCGCGGGAAGAACGAGAGGGGGAGGGTGGAGAAAAGCTGCGACAAACAGAAAGGGCGCCCCGCGGGACGCCCTTTTTTATTTTCTAGGCCTTTGGTGTTTCCACCGGTTTGGGCTTGCGCTTGAAACTGTCGATGATGTTGCCGAACAGGTTCACCTCGGCGCCGTGGCGCTTCATGATAAACCACTGCTGTGTCACCGAGAGCGTATTGTTCCAGGCCCAGTAGATCACCAGACCCGCCGGGAAAGTGCCCAGCATGAAGGTGAAAATGATCGGCATCAGGCCGAAGATCATCGCCTGGGTCGGATCCGGCGGCGGCGGATTGAGCTTCATCTGGACCCACATGGTGATGCCCATGATGACGGGCCAGACGCCCAGATGCAGGTAGCCGCCGATGATCGGCAGGAACGTCGGGTCCCAGGGAACCAGGCCAAACAGGGTGAAAATATTGGTCGGATCGGGCGCTGCCAGATCCTGAATCCAGCCGAAGAACGGCGCGTGGCGCATTTCGAGGCTGATAAAGATGACGGTGTAGAGCGAATAGAACACCGGGATCTGGATCAGCATCGGCCAGCAACCCGAGAGCGGATTGATCTTTTCGCGCTTGTAAAGCTCCATCATCGCCTGCTGCTGGGCGGGCTTGTCGTCCTTGAAGCGCTCCTGCATCGCCTTCATTTCAGGCTGCACGCGGCGCATCGCGGCCATCGACTTGTAGGAGCGGTTGGCCAGCGGGAAGAACACTGCCTTGACCAGCACGGTCACGCACAGCACTGCGACGCCGAAATTGCCGATCACGCCGTAGAGGATAGTGAGCAGCTTGAACATCGGGTAGGTCAGGAAATGCAGCCAGCCCCAATCGATCATCAGATCGAGACGGTCGAAGCCATACTTTTCCTTGTAGCCATCAACGACGGCCACTTCCTTTGCGCCGGCAAAGATATAGCTCTCATTGCTGGCAGTGGCGCCGGGCGCCACGGTCACCGGGGTCGTTTCCACATAGCTGGACTGGTAGATGTCCATGGTGCCGGTGGGGTTGGACCAGGAGAAGCGCGCATTGAGCGGCACGCCCGGCTTGGCCAGCACGGCGGTAGCCCAGTATTTGTCGGTGAAGCCGAGCCAGCCCGAGGTGTTCTGCAGATCGATCGTCTGATCCTTCTGCATATCGGTGTACTTCTTGGCGACGAGGTTATTGGACGCCAGAACGCCGGTCGGGCCTTCATGCTGGATGAAGAAGTTCTGCACCTTGGGCGTGTCGTGGCGAGCCACGCGCGCATAGGGGAACAGCGAAACAGTGGCAGCACCCGTGTTCTCGACGCTCTGGGTGACGGTGAACAGGTAATGCTCGTCGACCGCGAAGGTGCGGCGGAAAATCAGGCCCGCGCCATTGTCGAACTTGAGGGTGACGGGAGTCGCCACGGTCAGTGATGTGTTGGCGCCGTCCACGGTCCACACCGAGGCGTTGTCGGGCACGGCGACTGCGGCGCCATTGGCCGGGGCCCAACCCTGCTCGATATAATAGGCATTGTGCACGCCGGACGGCGTCAGCAGCGTGATGATCGGCGAGGCCGGATCCACGGTCTCCTGGTACTGCTTGAGTTCCAGGTCATCGAGCCGCGCGCCGGTCAGGTTGATCGAGCCGTGCAGGTCTTCGGTATCGATAGTGACGCGCTGGCTCGCCGCAATGGCGGCGGCGCGATCGGGATAGACCGTGTTGCTGACGGCAGCCTCGGCTGGGCCGGGGGTGGCGGCAACCGTCGTTGCCGGCGTGGCCACGGGGGCGGCAGCCGCAGCCTGCGCGGCAGCAATTTCCTGCTGCTGCTGGGCGCGCTGCAATTGCGGCCCCGCAACGAAGAATTGCCAGCCGAACAGCACGAGCATGCTGAGCACGATGGCGATAATCACATTGCGATTGTCTGTCATGGTCGAGTGTTCCGATGGCCGGCACGGCCGGAAGAATGGGGCTTGTCGGCGGATTTGGGGCCATGCACGCGAGCGATGCAAAAGGCCAGATCCGCGACCAGCCGGTCAAAGGGTTGGCTCAGCGCTTCGCGCCGACCCACCAGCACATAATCATGGCACGGCATAAAGTCATCGGCGCATGCTGTCACAGCTGCGCGAAGGCGACGCTTGATGCGATTGCGCTCGGGCGAATTGCCCGATTTCTTGGTCACCGTAAACCCGATGCCGGGCGCGTCCTCGCGCGCGGAAATCGCCTGCAGCCCAAACGCAGAGCGCCCGGCGCGATTGCCCCGGGCGGCCCGAACGAATTGGCTTCGCTTCTTCAAGCGGCGCAGAGCGCTACTCGCTTGATCCATGGCCGTCATCCGGCCACAGGGCCTTAGGCCGAGAGCTTCTTGCGGCCGTCGCGACGGCGCTTGTTCAGAATCGCACGGCCGTCCTTGGTGGCCATACGGGCACGGAAACCGTGACGGCGGGCACGCACGAGCTGACTTGGCTGGTATGTACGTTTCATGACATCAGACCGCGCTTGCGCCCGGTTCCTCTTATTGGCTCTGCTTGCGCAAGACTGTGTGGCATCCGTCGAGCGGGCTCGGACGGTGCGGGTTGAGGGGGTCTATAGGGAAAAGGTCGCCCCAAGTCAACGCATCCCAAACGCCAAAACACAGCCTCGCGCGCGTCACGTCGCCTTCTTTATGCACAAAGCGTTTGGCCCGATTGTCATTATTGCCGTCTTTGCCCATAAGAGCGCAGTCGCTCCTCTTTCCAGCCTTGGCGGACATGGCGGATATCCTCAAGCCCGATCTGTGCATTCTCGGTGCCGGTGCTGCCGGCATTGCCCTGGCCATAGCCGCGCGCGATCATGGCGCCTCGGTGGTGATGATCGATCTGGGCGCGCCAGGCGACAGCCTCAAGAGTGGCCCTGTACCGTCAGCTGCGCTGGCCGCCGCCGCAGCGACGGCGCACAATTTGCGCAATGCCACATCCTTCGGCATGGGCAATGGCGATCCCAAGGTCAATTTCCGCGGCGTCCACGAATTTATTCAGTCCACCATTGCGGCCATCGCCCCGCGCGAAGCCGCCGAGCGGCTACGGGCTTTGGGCATCGAAATGCTCGCCGCGCCGGCCGCCTTTGTCGATAAGCGCACGGTCAAGGCTGGCGAGACGCTGATCCGCGCCCGACGCTTCGTCATCGCCAGCGGCTCGAACCCGGTCGTGCCGCCGATCAAGAACCTAGGCGAAGTGCCGTTCTTCAGCACCGACACCATTTTCGCCAATACCTATAAGCTCTCCCATCTGGTGATTCTGGGTGGTGGGGCCCTCGGGCTGGAATTTGCGCAGTCCTATCGCCGCCTCGGCTGCGAAGTGACGGTGGTCGAGGCCAGTTCCGCGCTAGCCGAGGTGGATTCCGAGGCCGCCGAGATGACACTACGCCGGCTGCGCGAAGAGGGCGTCATCATCCACGAGCGTAGCGTGGTCACCGAGATGGTGCCGCGCAGCCAAGGCATCGGCGTGATGATCCGTCATGAGGACGGCACCGAAGCCACGCTCGACGCGTCGCACATCCTCTTGGCAGTCGGCCGCACACCCAATTTCGGCGGGCTGGCGCTCGACAAGGCCGGCATCCGTTTCGACAAAGGCAATGCCGACCGCCTGCTACTGCGACCGAAGCTGCTGACCTCCAATGGCCGCGTTCATGTCATCGGCGAAGCCGCGGGTTCCCCGCCCTCGCTGCCGGCGGCCCAGCATGATGCTCACGTGGTGCTGGAAAGCGCGCTGTTCAACCGCACTATCAAGCGGGCGCCGACCGATATCCCGGTGACAGTGTTCACCGACCCACAAGTCGCGCAGATCGGCGTCACCGAAGCCGCCGCAAAACTGCGCTTAAAGGGCGCCTACAAGGTGATCCGTGCCAGCTTTTCCGAAAACGACCGCGCCATCGCCATGCGCCGCAGTGCCGGCATCGCCAAGCTCATCACCGATCGCCACGGCGCCATCCTGGGCGCCGCCATTGCGGGTCCCGAAGCAGGCGAGCTGATCGCGTTTTTCGGCCTCGCCATACGTCATGGCATCAGGCTGCCCGACCTCGCCGATGCAGTAGCGCCCTATCCAAGCTTTACGGGCATTGTTGGCCAACTGGTCGAGGCGTGGCGCCAGCAGGCAGGCGCCGAGCCTTGGCGGCAGCGCCGCCTGGCACTGGTGCGACGGCTGCCCTAGGCGGCGCAATCAGGCCGGCCGATAAATCTGCGCCACCGCGCCCCCTGGAAAGGCCTTCGAACTTACCAGCGTCAGGCGCATTGGAGCGGCGAGTTCCGAAAACAGCGGCAGGCCCTGACCCAGCGCCACTGGAGCCACAACCAGGGCGAACTGATCTACCAATCCCTGGGCGACGAGACTGCGGGCGAAGCTGACGCCGCCATGGGCAATGATCGGCTTGCCGTCCTGGGCTTTCAACTTGGCGATTTCCTCCGCCAGGTCGCCGCCCGCCACATAGGCATCCGCCCAGCTTTCGCCGCCAGGTTGCAGCTTTGCGGACTGTGTGGTCCCCGCATGGACGCGGGCCTCATCGAGGCCAGCCGCCGTATCCAGGTTCATCAGCGCCGCCAGCTTCTGTCGCGAAAAGACCGCCTTGGGGATCTGATTCATTGGGGGCGCGAAGGCGTCGGTTGAGGTCGGCCACCAGGCGGCCATACCCTGGAAGCTGCGGCTGCCCATGATGTGCAGGCTGGCGTTCGATACGAAGTCTACGCCCCAGGCCTTCGCCTCTTGATCGGCGCCGAACATCCATCTGTTGGTGCCATCCATATCGCTGACGAAGCCGTCGATCGACATGGCCATCCTCAAGATCAGGTCTCTCACGGTTTTCTCCTCAGCCGGTTCTGGCTCAAGGACGGCCGGGATCAATCGGTTCCGACACGTCTATTTCCCAAACCTGGAAAATCACGACCGATGCGATCAAATTGCATGAGGCCCAAGCCGTGCGGGGGCTTACGCAAATTTGCGCTTGCCCTATAATGGCTTGTAATGACAGCCGAACGCAGCGTTTTGCCCGGCCGGTTCTCCGGTCTATCGATCAAGCTGATCGCCACCATCATCATGGTGATCTTTGCGGTCGAGATCGTCGTTTATTTGCCCTCGATCGCCAACTACCGCGCCAGTTGGCTCGATGACCGCCTCCGCGTCGGCGTGGTGGCGGCGCGGGTGCTCGACGCTGTCCCTGACGTCATGGCCCTGCCGCGCGCGCTGACCGATCGCCTGCTGAATTCGGCCGGTGCCGACGCCATCGTCTATCGTCGCGAAGGCCAGAGCCAGTTGATCGAGCTGGAAAATGCGGTGACGCCTACCGTGGCGGTGACTGCCGACATGCGCCTGCGCGATCCGATGACGCTGATCATGGGCGCCGTCGATACCCTTCTGGGCGGGGGTGGGCGGACCTTGCGCATCGTGGGCGAGGGCGATCGCGACGAGAGCCTGGTCGAGCTTTTGATGCCCGAACGGCCGCTGCGCTATGACCTGTTCACCTATTCACGCGACTTCTTCCTGATCTCGCTGATCATCGCTTTCATCACCGCCGCCGTGCTGTATCTGGTGGTGCGCTGGGTCTTCATCATGCCGGTGCGGCGGCTGACCGAGAATATGCTGGCCTATCGCCAAGCCCCCGAAAATGCCAGCCTGATCATAACGCCCTCGCAGCGCAGAGACGAAATCGGCATTGCCGAGCGCGAACTCGCAGCCATGGAGCAAGACCTGTTCTCGATGCTGCGCCAGCGCCGGCACCTGGCCGATCTGGGCCTGGCCGTGGCCAAGATCAATCACGACCTGCGCAATACGCTGACATCGGCGCAATTGCTGTCCGACCAGGTGGCGACGCTCGACGATCCAAAAGTGCAGCGGCTGGCGCCGCGCCTCGTCACCACGCTCGACAAGGCCATCGGCTTCGCCCAGTCGGTGCTCGACTATGGCCGAGAAAGCGCCGCCCCGCCGGTGCCCGGCCCGGTCGATCTCCGCACGCTCATTGAAGACGCCGCTTTCGATGCGCGGCTGGTCGGCCATCCCGGCATTGCCTTCAACAACGGCGCGCCAGAAGGCCTCAGCATCAACGTCGACGCTGGCCAATTGGCGCGCGTCTTCGTCAACCTGCTCAAGAACGCGCGTGAGGCCCTCGAATCGGTCACTGCATTTCCCATGCCGCCCGAAGTGCGGGTCGAGGTGACGCAGAGCGAGGACGGGCTGGTCATCGCTGTGACCGATAATGGCCCCGGCCTGTTGCCCCGGGCCCGCGCCAATCTCTTTGTCGCCTTTGAGGGCTCGGCCCGCGCTGGTGGCACCGGCCTCGGCCTCGCCATTGCCCGTGAACTGGTGGAAGCCCATGGCGGGCACCTGCAATGGGTCGAACAAGGCCGGGGTACCCGCTTTGAAGTCAGCCTGCCAACCAGTGCCATTTTGCGTTGATCGCATCGCTCTCTTGTATAACCGACATTTCTACCTCCCCGCGCTTGCAAACCACAAAAACCCGCTGTATGGGTTGCCCCGCTTCACGAGGAAGCTGGCGCAAGCCGCTCCCCCACCGTGATTGCTTTCCGAACTTCAGTTCGGACGTGCGCGCCCTTAGCTCAGCTGGATAGAGCACCAGACTACGAATCTGGGGGTCAGGAGTTCGAATCTCTTAGGGCGCGCCAATCCATCTCGTTGATGGAGCTCAACAATCTGGGTTTGCTGGACTTTTGCCTGCCGCTGTTGATACACAGAGGTGGTCCACATGGTCCTGTCCATGCCTTCTCCATACAAGCATTCCCGCGACGGGCGTTTACTGGTATCGCCAACGTGTTCCCGCTCGTTTTTCCACGGTAGCCAAGGGCAAAGTTGTTACCGTCACGGTGGATGGACTGCCATCCTCAATGACCCTCGGTGCCGACCTTAAGGTGTCGCTGCGTACCAAGAGTCCCGCAGAAGCGAAGCGGCTAGCCAAAGAAGCACAGGACGAATTTGATCGGGTTTGGCTGTCCTTCGAACAAGGCCCGGTCAAACTGACGTTGAAGCAGATCACTGCACTCGCTGGTGAAATGTACCACGTCATTAGAGCTGTCCTCGAAGATGACCCCGGTGAATCTGCGAACTGGGCGCGAAGGCGGCGGGACACCGAGGCTAGCGAAACGAGACGGCTGGCGTCACCGGCACGCAATTTGATGATTCCGGCGCCAAGCCTCGAAGCCCGTTTGGGCACATGGGTAGATGGAGCGCTCGCCGAACGTCACCTGAGCGTTGACGACGAGACGCGCAAACGCATGTTGCACGAGTTTGACCGGGCGGCAGGCGACATAGCTATGCTGCTGGAGCGACGTGGCAAGGGAGACTTTGGAGCCGACACTGTTGGTGATCGTTTTCCCGCCTTCGTGCAGGACTCTACTCCCACGGTGACACGCGTTACCGATGGCCTGACGCTCACTCGCCTTGTGGATGTTTGGGCCGGCCGGTTTAGCAAGCCCAAGACGCAAACCGTCAAAGGCTATCGCAGCGTAGTCACGCAATTCATCGCCTTTCTTGGCCACGATGCCGCTCAAGACGTGACGGATATGGACGTTGCGCGGTGGCACGCTAGCCTAGTTGGCACCGGGACGATCAAGCACGATACGTTCATAAAGAAACACCGAGCGGCCATTGGTTAGTCGTCGTATCACGCCAACGGTGCCACCACGCGTAGACTATTCCATGACGCCGCGTGGACAGGCATTGATGGTGCTCCTGCGTAAGTTGCATCTGTGGGCCACGGAATACCATCACGACATTGCACGATCGCGGCAAGCCTTCGATGCAGTAGCCAACAATGAGCTTTGACCAAGGCGAACAAATTTGTTCGTTCCTATCAAAATAGTGCCGTCTTGAGCGCACGGCACGGGTGCTCCATTTCCAAGGCTGAAATTCACCAGCAAGGAAGCGACATGGGCCTCAAACCCAAAATTGGCATCGTGCTTGGTACGACCCGCCCGACCCGTTTCGCCGACAAACCCGCAGCGTGACTGCTCGATATCGCGAGAGCGCGAAACGATGCCCAATTTGAGATCGTGGACCTACGCGATTACCCGATGCCGTTTTTCGAGGAAGCCGGCTCACCGATGTTCGTGCCGCCGCAGAACGAGATGGCCCTCGCCTGGAGACGAAAAGTTGCCGAATTCGACGGCTACACTTTCGTAACCGCTGAATACAATCACAGCATGCCGGCCGTGCTCAAGAATGCCCTCGACTATGCCTATGCCGAATTCGTACGCAAGCCAGTGACCTTTGTGGCCTACGGCGGGTGGGCGGCGCCCGTGCCTTTGAGCAACTGAGCCTTGTCGTGGCTGAGTTGCAGATGACATCGCTCAAGCAGACTGTGCATATCGGCTCGACCGAGTTCATCGGCATGCTGATGCAGGGCAAGAGTTTCGCAGATTTTCCATATCTCGATGAGACTGCCACAACCATGCTTGATCATTTGACCTGGTGGGCCAACGCGCTCAAAGCGGGCCGCGACCGCGAAGCCGCCGAGCCCTTCGACCACCAAAAAGCACTTGCATCGGCTGGCGCCTAAGAGCCGACGTAGGACCTATCAGGATCGTTCCCCGAGAGCGGATTATCAAGGCGCGTCCCACCCCAATCAAGAACTCGTAAACATTAGGCACAGCACGGCGACGATGCCGCCCTGGGGTTGCAGCCTTGGAGAAGAAATTATCCTGTCGGTTTGCGGATACGGGAATTGGAGGCTCAAACTCGGTCGGCGGCCGCGCAAGCGCCTATCAACTGCAGCTACGCGCCCACCGGGAGAGGCCACATGCCTGAACGCATCCGGGATCTTCGGCATTTCCACTATGCGTTGGCGTCGGCCGAGCATGGCAGCTTTCGCCGCGCCGCCGCTGCGCTGAACGTTCAGCAGTCAACGGTGAGCAGGGGCGTAATTAGGCAGCTCAAGGATTGCGATGTGCTGTGAAACGGCAGCAGCGATAGTGTTGGCGAGCTCTTCGCCGGCGACGGCCCATCCGGCCAGATCGACGACATCCGATATGAGGAAGTTGCGCGTCTCTAGATGAACGAGTGAGAAACGCAGCCGGTGACCTCCCATTACCTCGGTACTGACAAAATAGTCGGCGCCGAGTTTTGCCGCCTGGCCCTCCGAGTCCATCCCACTGATCTGCCGAGCGGTGAAGGGTGCAAACATTGAAAATGTACGCTGGCGACAAAGCGCCAGCGTACCGGTCGCCCCGCCGCGATCGACCTCTGGGGGGAGCATAACGACACAGGGGAGACCGATAACATTCGGCGAGCTGGGTTGAACCTTTGTTGCGGCAACCTCCGCTGCCGCGGTTGGAAGCTTCGCAGCTATCCAGGCCATGGTCTCAGGAGTGAGGCTGGCGTTCACGTCTCGCCGCAGCCGATTTCTGAATGCTTCGAGATGAGCGATAGCAAAGGCATGGCGTCCCTGCTGGACATAACTTGCCACACGAGCACGAAGTAAGCGCTCCTCGTAGGGGAACCGCGTCATAGCTTGATCGAGTATCGGGTCGAATTCTGGACCAATCGTTGCTTCTGCGGCCCCTAACACCAGCGAGAGAACGATGTCATCCAGTGCGGCGCTTTGTCCTCAGCCATTCGTCGAACTCGGAATTATCACCGCCGTGGCCCTCCAAAAGATCGCCGGCAAGTAGGCTGTTGAAAGGAGGGTGCCGCGACGTGTCGTTGCCGTTCCCCAACAACG
Source organism: Devosia sp. (assembly GCF_028290435.1). Classification (GTDB taxonomy): domain Bacteria; phylum Pseudomonadota; class Alphaproteobacteria; order Rhizobiales; family Devosiaceae; genus Devosia. The sequence continues at coordinate 23,162 of NZ_JAQGJV010000086.1, forward strand.
CCTCCAGGTCCGAATTGCCCTGACTGACGAGCCGATCATTGGTGACAGCTAGGACGTCGACGCCGTTTTCCCTCTGCCACTTTCGGATCGCAGTGACGACGTAGCGCAGGTTGGCTTGGGCCCTCTCTCGGCTCGCATCCGGCCATAGCCTCGCCGATACTTCTGTGCGTGACACCGAACTGTGCGGTGACAGCGCGGCCACCTCCAGCACCTCGTAGCCACGCGCTGGAAATGTCCCTCTCCCTGATTGTGTGGGGCGCCAAACAGCCTTAGCATTTGAATTTCGTCCGATCGGTTGGGCATCCACATCAAACGACTCGTGTCGGAGAGGTTATGGTCCTCAACGAGGCGTGACTATCGTGATCAGTGCCGCTCTCTCCCTTCAGGCGTGGGGATGCAAAAAGTTGAGGGGCGCCTCACGCCCCGTAGGGGATCCAGATGTTTTTGAATTGAGTTGCCTTGCCCAGGAAATAATCCCCCTCAAACAGCCGATCCGCCAGATCGTAATACAGTCCCCGGCTGGTCCAGGTCTGC